>NZ_LPJG01000016.1:0-70931 GCF_001532755.1 Burkholderia sp. MSMB2157WGS
CTGTTCGCGACGAACCAGAGCATCGGCGACCTGAGCGACTCGCTGAAGAACGGCGGCGTGATCGACCCGACGACGGGTCAATCGCTGGCGGTCGTGTACGACAGCGCGGCGAAGGACACGGTGACGCTGGGCGGCGCGGGCGCAACGACGCCGGTTCAGGTGAAGAACGTGGCGGCCGGTACGGACGACACGGACGCCGTGAACGTGGCGCAGTTGAAGGACGCGGGCCTGGTTGCGCCGATCGATCCGACGAACCCGGGTTCCGGCCTGGCTTCGCTGGCGGTGACGTACGACAAGAACGCCGACGGTTCGGCGAACTTCGACCAGATCGCGCTGAAGGGTGGCGCGAACGGCACGAAGATCACGAACGTGGCGGCGGGTGATCTGTCGGCGACGAGCACGGACGCGGTCAACGGTTCGCAGCTGTACGCGACGAACACGCGTGTCGGCTCGCTGGAAGACTCGCTGAACAACAGCGGCCTGATCGATCCGGTCACGGGTCAATCGCTGGCAGTCGTGTACGACAGCGCGGCGAAGGATCGTGTGACGCTGGGCAACGCCGGCACGCCGGTGGTGCTGTCGAACGTGGCGGCCGGTGTGGTCGACACGGACGCAGTGAACGTGGGCCAGCTGAAGGACACGGGTCTGGTCGGCGAAGACGGTCAGGGCAACCTGACGTCGCTGGCGGTGACGTACGACGACGCGACGAAGGCTGGTATCACGCTGGGCAACGCCGGTACGCCGGTGGCGATCCACAACGTGGCGGCGGGCGACCTGTCGGCGACGAGCACGGATGCGGTCAACGGTTCGCAGCTGTTCGCGACGAACCAGAGCATCGGCGACCTGAGCGACTCGCTGAAGAACGGCGGCGTGATCGACCCGACGACGGGTCAATCGCTGGCGGTCGTGTACGACAGCGCGGCGAAGGACACGGTGACGCTGGGCGGCGCGGGCGCAACGACGCCGGTTCAACTGAAGAACGTGGCGGCCGGTACGGACGACACGGATGCGGTGAACGTGGCGCAGTTGAAGGACACGGGTCTGGTCGGTGAAGACGGTCAGGGCAACCTGACGTCGCTGGCGGTGACGTACGACGACGCGACGAAGGCCGGTATCACGCTGGGCAACGCCGGTACGCCGGTGGCGATCCACAACGTGGCTGAAGGCAACCTGTCGGCGACGAGCACGGACGCGGTGAACGGTTCGCAGCTGTACGCGACGAACACGCGTGTCGGTTCGCTGGAAGACTCGCTGAACAACAGCGGCCTGATCGATCCGGTCACGGGTCAATCGCTGGCGGTGACGTATGACAGCGCAGCGAAGGACACCGTGACGCTGGGCGGCGCGGGCGCAACGACGCCGGTTCAGGTGAAGAACGTGGCGGCCGGTACGGACGACACGGACGCAGTGAACGTGGCGCAGTTGAAGGACGCGGGCCTGGTCGCACCGATCGATCCGACGAACCCGGGTTCCGGCCTGGCTTCGCTGGCGGTGACGTACGACAAGAACGCCGACGGTTCGGCGAACTTCGACCAGATCGCGCTGAAGGGTGGCGCGAACGGCACGAAGATCACGAACGTGGCGGCGGGCGCGGTGAGCGCGACGAGCACGGACGCGATCAACGGTTCGCAACTGCACGGCACGGCACAGAGCGTGGCCGATTCGCTGGGCGGCGGCTCGACCGTCGGCGCGGACGGCACCGTGACGAGCCCGACGTACTCGCTGGCCGATCCGGCGGACGCCTCGCAGAAGCAGGACTACCACAACGTGGGCGACGCGCTGGCGAACCTCGATGGCCGAGTCGTGGACAACACGACGAACATCACGGTCATCAAGAACCAGCTGGCCGACTCGGGGCTGGTGGATCCGGTGACGGGGCAGTCGATCGCCGCGGTGACGTACGACCGTAACGCAGACGGTACGCCGAACTACGGTTCGGTGACGCTGGGTAACGGAAACGGTCCGGTGCGCGTGTCGAACGTCGCGGACGGTGTGGCGCGTAACGACGCGGTGAACCTCGGCCAGTTGCAGGACGCAGGTCTTGTCGCGCCGGTCGATCCGACCAACCCGGGTACGGGTCTGGCGTCGCTCGCCGTGACGTACGACAAGCACGCGGACGGTTCTGCCAACTTCGACCGCATCACGCTCGCCGGCGCGAACGGCACGACCATCACGAACGTGAAGGCCGGCGCGGTGAACGCCACCAGCACGGACGCGGTGAACGGTGCGCAGTTGCACGGCGTGGCGCAAAGTGTGGCCGACTCGCTCGGCGGCGGTTCGACCGTCGATCCGGACGGCAAGGTGACGAGCCCGACGTACGTGGTCAACAACCAGACGTTCAACAACGTCGGCGACGCGATCACGAACATCTCGAACAGTCTGGCGGACGGCTCGATCGGCCTGGTCCAGCAGGACGAGACGTCGCGCGACATCACGGTCGCGAAGGACACGGACGGCACGGTCGTGGACTTCGCGGGCACGGCGGGCGACCGCGTGCTGACCGGCGTGGCCGCGGGCGCGGTGAACGCGACGAGCAAGGACGCGATCAACGGTTCGCAGCTGTACGGCACGGCGCAGAGCGTCGCTGACGTGATCGGCGGCGGTACCACGGTCGATCCGGACGGCACGCTCGCGAACACCGCGATCGAGGTGAACGGCAATAAGTACAAGACCGTTGCCGAGGCAGTGCAGGCAGCGGCCGCGTACGGCGCGACCGATTCGCTCGCGGTGCGTTACGACCTGAACGCGGACGGCACGCCGAACTACGGTTCGGTGACGCTGGGCGGGACGGGCGCGGCGCCGGTGGTGCTGACCAACGTTGCCGACGGCGTGAACAAGTACGACGCGGTGAACTACGGCCAGTTGAGCGACCTGCGCGACCAGTTCAGCGGTCTCGACGATCGTGTCGGCGCCCTCGAGCAGAATCCGGGCAACGGCGGCGGTGGTGGCGGCGGTGGCGGTTCGGGCGACAACCCGTACTTCGCCGGCACCGGCGACGCAAGCTCGGCCGCGGCCAATGCCGGCACCGGCACGGGCAACACGGCGGCCGGTTCGGGTTCGACGATCGGTTCGGGCGCGAACAACGGCACCGTGATCGGTTCGGGTTCGAACGTGTCGAAGGACAACGGCACGGCGATCGGCTCGGGTGCGTCGAGCACCGGCGAAGGCGCGACCGCGATCGGCTCCGGCGCGAACGCGTCGGGCAACCAGTCGGTCGCGATCGGCCAGGGCTCGGTGGCGAACGAAGCCAACACGGTCTCGTTCGGCAACGGCACCGACGACGGCAACCGCCGGATCGTCAACATCGCGGACGGTATCAACGCGAACGACGCGACGACGAAGGGCCAGCTCGACCGCGCGGTCGGCGGTCTGCAAGGGCAGATCAACGACGTGTCGAGGAACGCGTACTCGGGTATCGCGGCAGCCACGGCGCTGACGATGATTCCGGGCGTGGATCCGGGCAAGACGTTGTCGTTCGGCGTCGGCGGCGCGACCTACAAGGGCTATCAGGCAGTGGCGTTCGGCGGCGAAGCCCGCATCACGCAGAACCTGAAGATGAAGGCCGGCGTGGGTCTGTCGAGCGGCGGCAATACCGTCGGCGTGGGTGCGTCGTACCAGTGGTAATCGCATGAGGCGGGGCGGCTCGCGCCGCTTCGCCCGTGCGCTACCGCGTCACGCATTCCGTTCATTCCAATTCAAATCGGGCGTCCGCCTTCGGGCGGACGTTTCATCATGACCATGAAAACTCTGTTGTTGCGCGCCGCGTCGGTCGGCGCGATCGCGATGGCGCTCGGCGCCTGTACGACCCAATCGGGACTGACTTACGACATCCGCGCCGTATCGGTGCCGGGCCAGCCGGACCGCGCGTTCCGCGTGAGCTGCGACGGGCTGCTCGGCAGCGCCAATTCGTGCGCCCGCGCGGCGGAAGAATTCTGCCAGGGCAAGGGCTTCACGCCGCTCGAGATGATCGACCGCGTATACAGCCGCGCGCCGATGAAGGATCCGCGCGAGATCACGTTCATGTGCGGCAAGCCGCAACCGGTCGCGCAGCCCGCGCCGCAGGCTCAGCCGCAACCGCAACCGCAACCCGCGCCGCAGCCGGTGCAGCAGCGCCAGGTGCTGCTGCAGGGCGACGCGAACTTCGCGACCGACAGCGCGGTGCTGACGTCGCGGGCCCGCAGCGATCTCGACCGCTTCCTCGCGGTCAATCGCGGCGTGACGTTCGCGCGCGTCGCCGTGACCGGTTTCACCGATTCGACGGGTAGCGCGGCGCACAACCGCACGCTGTCGGAAGCGCGTGCGCGCACCGTGGTGAACTACCTGCGCGCGAACGGGCTGCAGGCACGCTCGTTCGTGGCCGAAGGTCTCGGCGCGTCGGACCCGGTCGCGTCGAACGCGACCGAAGAAGGCCGCGCGCAGAACCGTCGCGTCGAGATTCGCCTCGACGTGCAGTAACGCATCGCGGGGCGCCGGCTATCCGGCGCCCGTCATGCCGGCGCCGGCCACGAACCGGCGCACGAGCGGCACGCGACCGGACCGTCGCGTGCAGGCTTCCTCCGGCAGGCTTCAGGCCGCCCGCTCCACGAGAGCCGGCGGCCTGTTTCTTTTGGGGGACACGGCGGGCGGCGGTGGGCCGCCCGCGATCCGTGGATCACGCCCCGGTTTCGTGCGAAGATAGCGCCGAATCAGGATCCGGCCACGCGCAGTCGCGCCGGCGCCGGCAACCGGGCGGCCGTTCGCCGCCTCGACAGCGGTGATCCCCGGAACGACTATGGGAAGCTATCAGATACGCGTGGTACTGGCCGACGACCACCCGGCAATGCTCGTCGGCGTCGAGCACGGCCTGTCGTCGGTGCCGACGATCCGTCTCGCGGGCAAGGCAGGCAATTCGACCGAGCTGATCCGCCTGCTCGACGATGGCGCGTGCGACGTGCTCGTGTCCGATTACGCGATGCCCGCGAACGAGCACGGCGACGGCACGACGCTCTTTTCCTACCTTCAGCGCCGCTATCCGGACGTCAAGCTGGTCGTGCTGACGATGCTCGACAACGCGGCCGTCGTCGGCGCGCTGGTGCGGCTCGGCATCGGCTGCATCGTCAGCAAATCCGATACGGTCGATCACCTGATTCCCGCGATTCACGCAGCCGCGACGGGCGGCACCTACTATTCGCCGTCGGTCGAAAAGGTCGTGCGCACGCTGTCCGCACATTCGAGCGCGCGCTTCGTCGATCAGGCGCCCGCGCTGAGCACGCGCGAGATCGAGGTCGTGCGGCTGTATGCGTCGGGGATGACGATCAACGAGATCGCGGACAAGCTCAGCCGCAGCAAGAAGACGATCAGCACGCAGAAGTCGCGCGCGATGCAGAAGCTCGGGATCGACAAGGACATGGACCTGCTGCGCTACGCGATCGAGAACGGCATCGTGGCCGCGTCGGGTAGCGAAGGGAAAGGCGGGGAAGGCGGGGAACAGGCGGACGGAGAAGCCACCGGCGGGAATCCGGGCGCGGGCGCGTGAGCGCCCGCCGGTGCCGGCATGCGGCCGCGCGACCTGCCGCCGCCGCTGTCGGCGCAGTGGCCGGGGGAGCGGCAGCGGGAGGGCGGTGAAGGATGCAGCGCCGTCAGGACGTCGTGTCGACCGGCGTCGCCGCGCTGCCCGGATCGGCCACCAGGCCGCAGGCGATCGCATAGCGGACCACGTCGACGTCGCGCTCGAGGCCGAGCTTCTGCATCGCCGAGCTTTTCTGCGTGCTGATCGTTTTCTTGCTGCGGTTCAGCTTGTCCGCGATCTCGTTCACCGACAGCCCCGATGCAAACAGCCGCACGACTTCCGCCTCGCGCACCGACAGCGTGGGCGTCTTGCCGCCGCCTGCGCCGAGCTGGCGCAGCGCGCGATCCATCGACGGCGACAGATACCGGCCGTTCGTATAAGCCGCGTGAATCGCCATCGTCAGATGATTGGTCATGTCCGACTTGCTGACGAGGCAATGGATCCCGAGATCGATGAGCGCGCGCAGCGCGACCGCGTTCTCCAGCATCGTCATCACGACGATCTTCAGGTTCGGGTAGCGCTTCAGGATCGCGCTGAACAGCGTGATTCCGTCGCCGTATTCGTTGCCGGGCATCGCGTAGTCCGATACGAGCACGTCGCACGGATGGGCGGCGAGCGCTTCCATCAGCGCCGTCGAGTCGTGCGCGGTCGTGACGACCGACACGGTGCTCGACGTCGACAGTTCGTACTGGGAGCCGATGACGACGGCCGGATGGTCGTCGGCAATGATCACGCGTATGGGGAAGCTCTTCATCATGTTGGTCTCGATGGTCGCGCCGCACCATGCGGGGCGCGTTTCGTCGTTCTGCACAAATGCCTGCCGAGCGCCGGCGCGAGGGCGCGATCGCAGCCGGCCCTGCGGCCGCGCAATGACGCCCTCGCGCCGACGGCCGATGGCGGCTCGCAAGGAACCGCCATCGGCCGTCGGGCGAAAAGGCGGAGGGATCGCTCCCCCCGCTTGCCGCTCCGTTGCTCCGCGAATCGAATCGGTCGACCCGCGGAGCCGGTCGGTCAGAACTCGTAGCCGACCTGGGCGCGCACGCCTGCATCGCCCGTCGACGTGACGGACAGCGCGCCGTTCATCAGCCACTTGCCGTCGCGCGTCCGGTAGGTCGCGCCCGCCGCGACCGCCGAGCCGCTCTTGTAGTTCGCGGCGCCGACTGCGACGACGGTCTTGCCCGGCTGCGACGGCGTCAGGTTCGGCATCGCCATGGCCGCGGCCACACCGGCGTACGCGTTCTTCGCGACGTCGTTGATCATGCGGTTGGTTTCGCCGAAGCGCTGGTCCACCGATTCCATCGCGCGGTCGAGCTGGCCCTTCGTCGCCGCGTCCGTCTGATTGACGCCGTCCGCGATGTTGACGAGCCGGCGGTTGCCTTCGTCGGTGCCGTCGCCGAACGAAACGGTCATCGCTTCGTCCGCCTTCGAGCCCGCGCCGATCGCGACCGAACCGTTGCCGTTCGCGCTCGAACCTTGGCCGATGGCCGTGCCGTTTTCACCCGCGCTCGAACCCTGACCGATGGCCGTGCCGTTTTCGCCCGCGCTCGAACCCTGGCCGATGGCCGTGCCGTTGTTGCCCGACGCAACCGAGCCCTGGCCGACGGCCGTACCGTTGTCGCCCGTGGCGACCGAGCCCTGGCCGATGGCCGAACTGTTCTCGCCGGACGCGTTCGAGCCGTCGCCGACCACGAGCGAGCCGTCGCCGCCGGTGCCCGTGCCCGGGCCCATGCCGCCACCCGACCCACCGCCCGAGCCGCCACCCGTTTCAAGGTCGCCGACGCGGTTCGACAGGTCGCCGATCTGGCCGCTCAGTTGGCCGTACTGCAGCGCGAAGTCCTGCTGCATCGCATACAGCTGGCCGCCGTTCACCGCGTCCATGCTGCCCGACGCGATCAAGCCGGGCGCCACGTTGTGCAACGCCGTACCGCCCACGCCGCCGAACGTCACGCTGGCGAGATCGATGCCGTCGTACACCACGGCGCCGAGCTCCTTGCCCGTGTAGTCGATCAGGCCGGTCGCCTTCAGCTGCGCGATCGTGACCGCGTCGTCGTCGTTCACGCCGTTGCCGACGCCGCTCAGCGTGCGCGGGCCCGCCGTGCCGGCGAAGTTCACCGACGTGCCGCCCGTGTTCGCGCCGACCGTGATCGCGCCCGTCGTCGCATCCTGCCGGACGAGGCCGATTTCGCCTGCCGCGAGCTGGTTGTTGATCGTCGTGATCGCACCTTCGTTGTTCGTCACGCGGCCGTCGATGTTCGTCACGACGTCGCCGATGTTGTGAACGACGGTCGTGCCGCCGTTGCCGTCGCCGACGGTGAAGCTCGGCGCGGTGATCGAACCGTCCGGGTTCACCGTCGAGCCGCCGCCGATCGCCGACGCGACGCTGTCCGCCACGCCGTGCAGCTGCGAGCCGTTGACGGCTTCGTTGCTCGTCGCCGAGACTTCGCCCGCCGCCACGCCGGCCAGCTTGCGCTCGCCCGTGGTGCCGGTGAAGTCCACGACCGTGCCGTCGGTGTCCTTCGCGACCGTGATGTTGCGCGTGGTCGCATCCTGCTGGACGAGGCCGACGGTGCCGCTGCCGATCTGGTCGGCGAGCTTCGCGATGTCGCCTTCGTTCGTCGTGACGCGGCCGTCGAGGTTGGTCACGACGTCGCCGACGTTGTGAACGATGGTCGTGCCGCCGTTGCCGTCGCCGACGGTGAAGCTCGGTGCCGTGATCGAGCCATCCGGGTTCACCGTCGAGCCGCCGCCGATCGCCGATGCGACGCTGTCCGCCACGCCGTGCAGCTGCGAGCCGTTGACGGCTTCGTTGCTCGTTGCCGACACTTCGCCTGCCGCCACGCCGGTCAGCTTGCGGTCGCCCGCGGTGCCCGTGAAGTTCACGGCCGCGCCGTCGTTGTTTGCGCCGACCGTGATGTCCGCGCCCGCGCTCGCCTGCTGCACGATGCCGATCGTGCCGCTCGTCAGATCGCCGAGCTGGTTGTTGATGTTCGTGATGTCGGTCGCGTTCTTCGTGATGTCGCCCTTGGCCGTCGTCAGTTCGCCGTCGAGTGCGCCGAGCGCGTCGCCGACGGTGTGCTGCGTGCCGCCGTTTGCGAGCGTGTACGTCGGGCCCGTCACGGCGCCCGTCGTCGGATCGATCGACGCGCCGCCGCCGAGTGCGGTCACGACGGGTTCGAGCTGCGACACGTTCACGGCGTCGGTGGCTTGCGTGCCGGCGGCCATGTTGACGATCTGGCGTTGCTGCGTGGCATTACCGACCGCAACGCTGTTGTCGCGATCGGCACGCGAGTTGACGCCGAGCGCAACCGACTCCGAACCCGATGCGATCGAGCCTACGCCGAGGGCGGTCGAGTGATAGCCGGCGGCCGACGCATACGCGCCGACTGCGGTGGCCGCACCCGTGGTGGTGCCGGTGCCGCCGATCGCCTCCGCGCCGAAACCGAACGCTGAGCTGTTCCGGCTGTTCGCGACCGTGTTGTTGCCGACGGCCGTCGCGGCCACGCCGGTGCCTTGCGCATTCGCGCCGACGGCGAGTGCGCTGCCGGCTGCCTGTGCGGCGGCGGCACCCGACGAAGGGTCGACCTTGAAGTAATCGTCGGTCACGGCCGTGGCGAGCTTGTTGTTGATGGTCGTGATGTTGCCGTCGAGCGCGCCGAGTGCACCGCCGATGGTGGTCTGCGTGCCGCCGTTCGCGAGGGTGTACGTCGGGCCCGTCACGGCGCCGGTCGTTGCGTCGATCGAGGCGCCACCGCCGAGGGCGGTCACGACAGGCGAGAGCTGCGACACGTTCACGGCGTCAGTGGACTTCGTGCCGGCGGCCATGTAGGTGATTTGGCGTTGCAATGTCGCGCTGCCGACCGATACGCTATTGTCGCGGTCCGCGCGCGAGCCTGCACCGAGCGCAAGCGATTGTACGTTGAGTGCTTTGGCTCCGTAACCGACGGCGGTCGCACTGTCTTCCGATGCGCTGGCCAGGTAACCAACCGAGGTCGCGCCGTTGACTTCCGCATGGGCGTTACCGCCAATCGCGACCGCACGGCTTACTGCCTTTGCGCTGGCCCCTACCGCGAGGCTATTGCCTGTCGCGGATGCATTCGCACCGACTGCAACTGCTTGATATGTGGCCCCACTGGCGTCGGCGGTTGCATTGCTGCCGATTGCAATGGCCCCGCCTGCGGTGGCCGTGGCGGCCGTACCACCGTTCACCTTGATGTATGCATCATCGAGGGCCGCGTTGGTACCAATGGAGCGCGAGCTCATCGTGCTGCCGACCTTGCACACGCCAGCTTGATCGAGTGCACCATTCTCGCCGTCCGCCGTCGTGCACGCATCGGCGGCGAACGCGCCACCGATACCCGCGCCGCTCAGCGCGAGCGCGACCACGGCGCTGCGCGCGACGCGCGCCGAGCCCTTCGAATGCGATTTCGCCGTTTCGGCGACAGCCGTCCACGTGCCCGTCGCGGCGTTCCAGATATTGCGGTACGTCTTGTTCATGTCCCTACTCCTTTCAGTGTGTTGGGTAACTGAAAGCATGGTAGGGATCGGGCGCGTCCGAATCTGTCGTCCGGGGCTGAATCGCTGCGTGATCGCCGTGGGGCCAGTCCTACACGCGGGCGGCCGCTTTACATGGCATGTGCCTGAACGGCGCTCGAGGGGCGGGCGTGAGCACGGGCAGGCATTGGGATCGAGCCGGTACGCGGCCTTGCCGCAAACCGTTGCGCCTGCCGGCAGGTAACACGGCGTCGAAGCGCACGCATCGCGGGTCTGCTGGAAGAAAGAAACACGTACGCGGCTCGCATGCAGCGATACCGGAGACCATCGTGGGGACGGAGGTCGCAAGGCCGCGATCCGATGGAAATTCGCGCCGCTGCGGCTCGAGGATGCACTGCATGCGCAGTTGCGTGACGCGGTCGCGACGCCGAGCATGCCGCCTCCGCGGCAACGGGAACGACGGACTGAGGGGCGAGCGTTCAGTGTTCGCATCTGGCAGCGTGTAAGTTTCAACACCATCACCCATCTCTGTCGTGGCCGCGCCCACCGGCCACCACCAAACGCCCGCGCCTCAGCCGGCTCCCGGCCGGAACGCAACGACCGTCGCCGGCATCATGTCAGGACAGCTTACCTTCACCGTCCGTGTCGTCCAATCGGACCAGGCTGAAAGTGATCGGAATCCATGTGTGGCGAGGGCCGACGCGGCAAGGCGCTGGCGCGCGAATGGTCACTGCCTTCTCGGCCATGCGTACCGTGAGTCATGGAAACCGTGCGCGGTTCGGTGCCATACCGACGGCGCATTGCCATCCTAGCGGCAGAAAGTGCGTGTGACGATCAGCCCAGTCCGATTCCGGCCGCAAGAGTGAGCGACGGAGAGCGTGAAAGATGCGCGCCGGTCAGGCCGTCGGCGCGGGCGCCGCACGCCGTCGCAGCGCTTCGCGCGCCAGGCGCTCGGTGTCGGCGAACAACGCGGCGAGCGACGCGGTATTGCCGGCGCGCACGGCATCCTGCATGTCGCGCACGGCGTCCGCCACCGCATGTTCGTGAATCGTCGCGAATGCGCCGCGCAGCGCATGCAGCTCGTCGCGCAACGCACGATGGTCGTCGTGCGCGAGCGCCGTGCGGATCGCCGCGAGCGAGCGCTCGACGCTGTCGGTCAGCAGCACCTGCACGTCCGGCGGCAACGGGCCTTCCGCGAGTTCGACGAGCGCCGACGCACGCGGGCCCGTGATGGCGACGTTCGCGAAACGCCGCACCGTACGGTCGATCGTATCCAGCAGCACGGGCTTCACGAGCACCGCGACGATGCCGGCTTCCGCACAGCGCGCACGCTCGTCGGCGCTCGCATGCGCGGTGCTCGCGACCACGGGCAGGTCGGGATACTGCGCGCGCAGCACGCGCGCGAGCGTATAGCCGTCCATGCCCGGCATGTTGAGATCGGTCAGTACGAGGTCGTAGCGCGTGTCCGCGCAGCGGCGCAGCGCGGCCGCGCCGCCGTCGGCCGCGTCGGCCGCGTAGCCGAGCGCGACGAGCTGGCTCTGCTGCAGCGTGCGGTTCACCGGATGATCGTCGACCACGAGCACGCGCGCGGCGAGCGCGGGCAGCGCCGCCGCATCGTCGGCCTCGTCTTTGGGCGCGGCATCTGCATGGGTCGACCCGCGCAGCGGCAACGTGACGACGAAGGTGCTGCCGAGGCCGGCTTCGCTCTTGACGTCGATCGTGCCGTTCATCAGCGTCGCGAGCCGCTTCGTCAGCGCAAGCCCGAGCCCCGTGCCGCCGAAGCGGCGCGAGATCGACGTATCGGCCTGCGTGAACGGCTTGAACAGCGACGCGCGCTGCGCATCGGTCATCCCGATGCCCGTGTCGCTGACGCCGATCGCGACGGGCGACGCGGGATCGGTGTCGTCGCGCAGATAGACTTCGAGCGTGACCTCGCCGTGGCTCGTGAACTTGATCGCATTGCCCACGAGGTTCGCGGCGATCTGCCGGATGCGGGTCGGGTCGCCGACGTAGCGCGGCGCGAGCGCGTCGTCGACGACGATGTCGAACTGCAGGCCCTTGGCCGCCGCGAGCGGCTCGAACATCGCGCCGGTCTGGCGGATCGTCTCCGCGAGATCGAATGGAATCGCCTCGATCGTCATCTGGCCGGCTTCGATCTTCGACAGATCGAGGATGTCGTTGATCAGGTCGAGCAGCGTCGACGATGCGCCTTCGACCGTATGCAGGCGCTCGCTTTGCGTGTCGCTCAGCGGCTCGCGGCCGATCAGCTCGAGGTTGCCGAGGATTGCGTTCAGCGGCGTGCGGATCTCGTGGCTCATCGTCGCGAGGAACGCGGACTTCGCATCGTTCGCCGCGTCGGCCGCGCGCCGCGCGTCGTCGAGGTGGCGCTCGATGGCTTTCTGCGACGTGATGTCGGACACGTTGCAGAGCAGCACGTCCGCGTCGCGAAAGCGCGTGCGCACGAGCGTCGCGAGCAGGTCGACCGTGTCGCCCTGCGTGGTCGGCAGCGGCACGTGCAGATCGGGCTGCCACGCGTTCGCGTCGGGCGATCGGTCGACGCGCGCGAACAGGCGCGCGGCGAGCGAGGTATCGCCTGCCGCGCGCGCGTCGTACGCGCGCATCGTGTCGTTCTGCATCAGCACGGCGCCGTCGTCGAGCGACAGCAACGCGATGCCCGAAGGCGCAGCTTCGACGATGGTCCGGTTCAGGTTCTCGCTTTCGACGATGCGCCGCGTGCGCGCGTCGTCGGGTTTCAGAACCTTGCGGTCGAACAGCACGAGCATCGCCCATGCGAAGCCGAGCGCGATCGTCATCAGCACCGCATACCAGCCGATGCGTCGCGCGAGCGCGCTCAGTACCGAGCGCATCGAGAACGACTGGACGAGCGTCCAGTCGGTGCCGCCGATACGCTGGCTCAACGTGAAGTCGCCCGCCCGATGTGCGGGCTGCGGGCCGTCGGCGCGCACTGCGCGCGCGGCGGCGATCAGCCGCTCGACGACAGCCTCGGCCGCATCGCCGTATTCCGCGGCGCCGACGCGCAGCACGGGGCGCCCGGCCGAGTCGACGATGATCGCGGCATCGCCGTCGTCCCGCCCTGCGAGCCGTTCGCGCAGCAGGCCGGTCGGGAGTGTCGACACGAACACCATGCGCGGCTGGCCGGCCTCGTACGCGGTGCCGACGAGCCGGAACACGTCGCGCCGCTGGATCGGATCGTAGGCGGGCGCATGCCAGACGTAGCGGCCGGCCGGCGCGAGTTCGAGATCGGGCGCGAGCTTGTCGAGCAAGGCGGCGACGTCGGCGGCGCCGGTCGTGGCCAGCGGGTCGGCAGGCTCGGGCTGCGGGATGACGAGCGCGAAATGGCGATTCGGGGCGTACGCGTAGCCGGCGATCGCCCGGTCGGCCTCCTGCGTCGCGACGTACGCGCCGACCCGATAACTCATGTCGCTGGCCATCTCGAGATCGGGGCCGTACGACGCGGCGGGCTGCCCGGGAGACAGGTCGGCGAGGGCGAGCACGGGCGGAAACCGCGGGCTGCCCTGCAGCACGAGGCGGCCATGCCCGTCGGCGAGCTGCGCGGTCAGCACCGGATCCGTCGCGCGCGTGCTCCAGACCGCTTCTTCGTGCGTGACCAGCGTGTCCATGCCGGTCGTGCGCAGGTTGAACTCGAACCGGACGAAGAACTGGCGCACCGCGAACTGCGTATAGCGCTCCTGCACGTAGTCGCGGCCCATCGCATACAGCAGCGATCCGCTCGCGACGAGCGCCGCGAGCGTCACGCCGATGCCGCCCATATACAGCAGCATGCGCTGGCGGCGTCCGACGGGCGTGCGGGAAGCGGGACGGCGGCGGTCTGCGGCGGCGCGAGGATCCATCGTGGCACGGGGCGGGCGGATGAGGTTTCGCCATGATAAGCGAGACCGATCGCGGTGCGGGCGTGCCGCGCGGGGGCGCGCCGGTTGCCGATCGCGCGACGAAGGCGTGAAAAAGGGGGCGCGGGGCCGCTAACGCCGTTCGGCGTGGTCCTCTTCGGGCCCGGATTCGACGAGTCGATAGCCGAATCCGTAGACGGTGAGCAGCCGCAGGCCGTGCCGTCCGTCCAGTTTGAGGCGGTCGCGCAGGTTCACGATGTGCGTGTCCAGGCGGCGGCTGGTCACCGCGACGAGCGACCCCCAGACGAGTTGGCTCAGGTGGGCGCGCGACAGCGGCCGGCCCAGGTTCATGAACAGCGCCGTCGCGATCTGGAAGTGTTTCTCGGTCAGCACGTGCTCGCGGCCGGCGACGCGGATCGTGCGACTGCCGGTGTCGAACTCGAAGTCGCCCATGCGCCAGCGCCGGTGGCTGGTCGTCCGGTAGTGGGCCCAGCGCAGCCACATCGCGACGCTCGACACGAGCGTTTCGGCGGGAGACGTGTACGGCAGGTACTCGTTCGCACCGGCTTCGAACGCGAGCACTTGCGCCGTTGCGCCGTCGGTCTGGCTGGTCGCGAGGATCGGCATCGAATCCGAGAAGCGCGCACGCAGCGTGCGGATCGCGTCGCTGGCCCGGTAGCACGGCGCTTCGCATTGCACGACGAGCAGGTCGAACGGCCGCAGGTCGCAGGCCGCCAGCAGGTCGGGCAGGTATTCGAAGCGAACGGGACGATAGCCGGCCCGCCGGAGGATGTCGTCGATCCGCAGGCGGTCGTAGCCGTGGCCGGCCCGTCGCAGCCGATCGTCGAATGCATGCCGGGATGGATGGTCGATCGTCAGGATGCCGATCAAGAGCGTCGAGTCGGCGGTCATGTCCGGCGCGTACAGGAAGCCGGCCTGCCGCGCACGCGCGAGTCGGGCGCGGCGGGCCGACGGGCCTGCATGCGTCGCCGGCTCGCGGCGGCTCGTCCGAAAACGGGGGCGGCGCTGTCGCGGCGCTCGTCCGGCGAGAGGAGTGCGGCTTCGATGCGCCCGCGCCGCGCGAAGGGAAGAGTGCTCATGGACGGACTCGATGCGCGCGTGAAAGGCGAATCTCGCGCGAAAAAGATCCCGCCGCGAAGGCGGGATGAATATCGACTATCTATCTCTGGAATGCGCGGCACGCCCGGATTCGGGGGAACGGGCATGCCGGCGGAATGATTGTGATGGCGTTGGCGCGTGGCGTGAATCGGCCCGGTCCGAAAATGGCGGGCAGGATGCGTGCGAAGTGCGCATCGAATGCGGCGTACCGGTTTTTCCTGGCGGCATGCGTTCGGCCCCCTCGTCGTCGCCTGTGCGAACGCCGTTGTACGCCGCGTTCGCGACCGCATGTATCGGACTGGGCTGACGGATACCGCGCACAGTATCGGACCACCGGAAGCGGCATCGTGCGGACAATGCGTGCTGCGCCGCATCGGAACGGTGCGCCACGGAACCGCGAGCAGGCATTCGGCCGCATCGCGTGCTTTTGATCGAAGAACCCCCGGAACTCGACATGAACGTGACACGAACCGCGATTACCCGGCTCGTCACCGCGACGCTATGTGCGGTGACGGCGCCGATGCTGCCCGCCCATGCGGCCGATGCCTCTGCGCCGGCGAGCGCTGCGCCGACCGATCATGCATTCGATTACGACCACCAGCGCGACTGGCATCTGGAATCCGGCGACGCGCAGTCGCCGGTGGCGATCGACGCGAGCACGGCCAGGCAGGCGACCCGCTATGCCGACGAGAACAACGCGATCGGCATGCATATCGCCGACACGCGCGCGAAGGTGATCGACAACGGCCATACGATCCAGATCGTGCCGGCCGTCGGCAGCGCCACGATCCGCGGGCGCCATTTCACGCTTCAGCAGATTCACTTCCATTCGCCGTCGGAGCACACGATCGACGGTCGCAACTATCCGATCGAGGGACATTTCGTGTTTCGCGCGCAGGACGGGCGTCTGGCGGTCGTTGCCGTGCTTTATCGCACCGGCGCGGAGAATGCGCAGTTCGCGGCCGCGATGGACGCGCTCAAGGCAGGCGATACGGCGAGCCTCTCGTCGTTCCGCGCGGCCGCACTGATGCCGGGCAACATGAATATCTACTATCACTACCTCGGGTCGCTGACGACGCCGCCGTTGACCGAAAACGTCGAATGGTACGTGCTGGACGAGCCGGTCGAGCTGTCCGCGGAAGACATCACCGCGTTCCGGATGCGCTATTCGCACAACGCGCGGGTGGTGCAGCCGCTGAACGGGCGGCCGTTGCTGCGTTACGACGCGCGATAGGCGGTCCGCGTGCCGCAGCCGCTCGAATAGGCCCAGTCCGATTTACTCGGACCGTGTGCGCGGCGATACTCGGGACCATTCATTGACATTACGGGAGAGCGGATCGGCGCGGCACACGCGGGACGATTCGTCGTCGACATCATGAGCATGCAGGACATCACCGGACATTTCGCGTTACCGCTCGCGCGTCCTTACACGGACGTGCCGCCGCCGTATGGACGGCGTCGCAGGCCGTTCGTGAAGAGCAAGCGGCCGATGCCGGGCGTGTTCGATCTGCGTGCGGTGCGCGAGGCGCCCGAGGCGGTACGCGCCCCGTCGGTTCGCGCGACGGATTTCGGTTCGGACAACCGACCGTGGGTGAAGCCGAAGGCGCCGCGCCGTTGGCGGCCGACGCTGCTGGCGCTGATCGCCGGCCTCGCGTTCGGTTCCGTGGGCTTTGCGGCCACCCGGCTGTTCGACGTCGGCAAGTCAGCGCCGTCGCCGCATACCGTCTACGAGGCGGCAATTGCCGTTCAGCCGGCGGAGGCGCTCGTCACGACTCCCGCTGCGGCGATCGTGGCGCCGGACGTTCCGCCGCCCGCCGCGGACGATGCGGCGGCAGTCGCGGTGCAATCCGCGGGCGCGACGCAGCCTGACGGTCGTGCGGCGGATGCATTGCCGACGTCGGCGCCCGCATCGAAGCCGGCCGTTGCACGACGCAAGAAGGCAACGGTCGCGGTGCCCGATCGCGCGGCTGCGTTCGGCGGCATCCCGGCGCGCGCGACGGCAACGAAGCCCGCTGCGCCGCGCCAGCAACAGGCGTCGGTCGAACCGGTGCCGAGCGCGGCCGAAGCGGTCGGCATGACGGCTGCAGAGTTTTCGCGCTGGCTCGACGCGACGCGCGAGTCGTCGCGCGCGGCGGCTGCGCCCGCGCCGTCGAATCCCGACGCGTTGCGCGTCGGCCTGACGAATCAGACTCGCTTGACGGATCGCTGAGGGGCGCATCGCGGCGTCGCGATCGGAGGTCCCGCACCGAGCCGCGCGTCGCGACAATCACGGAGCGATATGACCGGCACTTGCACACACGATGCATGGCGGTGAGGAAGCGTGCGAATAAAAAATTCGTATTCCAGATGAATTAGAAGACCATCGTCAGAATCGGACCAAACCGATTCTCGGCCGATGCACCGTCGTCGACAATGGGCATGCCGGTGGGCGTGGTGGCCTGTCGGTGTCTCCTCGACGCGGAGACCTCTCCTTGACGGCCGCTCTTCCCGGAGCGGCCTTTTTTGTCCGTATCGGCGGACGACCGCGAATGTCCTGCGGCGACGCGGCGAGCGTATCGCATGCACATCGTCATAAAACTTCGAATACTCGAATGGAGGAGCACATGTCGGATCGAGACGCGACATCGAACATCGGAATACCCGACGAATCGGCCACCTCGGCCGCGGCGAGCCGCTATTTCCAGCTCGCGCTTCTCGTGTGCGCGGCGGGCGCGATCTATCCGATGCTGTATCTGCGCCAGTTCTACCAGGACACGATGCTGGATCTGTTCCAGATCTCGCGCGCGCAGCTCGGCTATCTGTATTCGGCACTCGGCACGACGTTCCTCATCTGTTATCTGCCGAGCGGCTGGCTCGCCGATCGCCTGCCGCCGCGCTATCTGATCAGTTTCTCGCTGGTGGCGACCGGTGCACTCGGCGTCGCTTACGCGAGCGCACCGTCGTATCCGGTGCTGATGGTCATCTTCTGCGGCTGGGGCGTGACGACCGGGTTGACGTTCTGGGCCTCGGTCATCAAGCGCGTGAACACGATCGCCTTGCCTCGAGAGCAGGGCCGCTTCTTCGGCTTCCTCGACGGCGGGCGCGGGTTGATCGAGGCGTTGCTCGCCACCGCGTCGCTCGCGCTGTTCGCCTGGCTCGTCGATGCACGCGGCACGTCGCATGGCGGCGCGTTCCAGCAGGTCGTGTTCTGCTACGCGATCGTCTGCGTCGCGCTCGGTATCGTGCTGCTGACCGTCAAGGACGCGGGCACCTCGTCCGCCGCGCCGGCGGACCGGCGTGCGCGGGGCAACCTGCTGCGGGATCTGGCGACGCTCGCGCGCAATCGCTTGCTGTGGGTGTTCGCCGTCATCGTGTTCTGCGGCTATCACCTGTCGTGGGCCACGTACAGCATTTCTCCGTACCTGCAGCAGAAGGGTGTCGGCATGTCGATCGTCGCGGCCGGCTTCATCGCGTCGCTGAAGCTGTGGATGCGCCCGATCGGCGGCATCGGCGGCGGTTTCGTCGGCGATCGCGTCGGCACGCTGAACGTGCTGTGCGCCGCGCTGTTGCTTGCCGCGCTCGCGTTCGTCGCGCTGATCGTGTTTCCGTCGTTCAACCAGGTCGTGCTGCTCGCCGGCGTCGTGATCTTCATCGGTTTGCTGACTTATGCGGTGCGCGGCCTGTACTGGAGCGTACTCGAGCGCTGCGACGTGCCGGCGCCGATCAAGGGGCTCGCGATCGGCGTGATCTCGCTGCTCGGCTATTCGCCGGACGTATTCCTGCCGCTGCTGAACGGCTGGCTGACCACCGAGTATCCGGGCATGCACGGTTACCAGCTGTATTTCGGCTACGTCGCGTGCATGAGCGCGATCGGCGGCGGTGCGTGCCTGCTGCTCAAGCACATGCTCGGAAAGCGCGCCGCGTAGTGGCGAGCGCTGGTCGTGCATCGTGCCGAGGCACGATGCACGTGCGGATATTGATCATGAAAGGGGGAGGAGACGGCTTGGATGCGGGCGCTCGATGCTCGCATGAGGCAGCGTTTCTCTAGAGGTACGGAACATAGCGTCGGACTACATGTGGCCGCGCCCACCGGCCACCATCGAGCACCCGCGTTCAAGCCGTCGCCGGCAGGCGGGGCGCGGCAGGCGGAGCGGTTCGCTCCTCCCGACATGCAGCGTCCAGACTGCCATCGACGAACCGTTCCGGTACCGCGCATCGAAAGCATACAAGCCGGCAGGCTGCCGGCCAATCGGACTGGGCTGAAACGATGCGGCAGCGGCTGGCTGCCGCCATTCGATTCGGAATCCGGAGCGACAGGATCGCGCGGTGCTCGCGGGCCGGTCAGAAGCGGCCGCGCAGGCCGATGAACACTTCGTTGGAACGGAGCGACGCCTTCAGTTGCTCGTCGCGCGCCGACACGCGGTTCACGAACGTGTTGTAGCCGGATTCGACGTTGCCCATGTCGACGAAGCGATAGCCGACGTCGAGCGTGAAGCGCTTGTTGATCGCATAGCTGATACCCGCGCCGGCCGAATAAGCGAAATTGGTTTGCGTGCGCGACGCGAACTGGCGCGTATCGTTGGTCTGCCAGCCGTCCGCCGACACGATCGCCACGCCGACGCCGGCCGTGCCGTAGACCGAGAAGCCGCGGCCCAGGTCGAAATCGCGATAGCCGTTCAGCATCAGCCGCTGCGACGACACCTGGAACTGGTTCGCGTTGGCGTCGAACGGCGCCCAGTAGCTGACGAAGTTGCCGCTGCGCTTGAACGTGTATTCGCCTTCCGCGCGCCAGCCGTTGCCGAACTGGTAGCCGAGGCCGACCGCGCCGGTCACGCGCGACTGGCCGTCCGGGCCGCCGATGCGGCTCGTCACGCGCGGGCTGGTGAGTTCCATGTTGGCGGCGTTGTCGAACGCGCCGACGACGCGGGCCGTCGCGTAGTAGCCGGCGTCGCCGTTGGTCGACGTGCGGGGCGTCGGCTCCGCGGCGTCGGCCAGGGCGGCACCGGAGAACAGCATCGCGAGCGACGACGGAATGACGAAGAGTCGGGACATGAAAGCGTTTCCTTGTAGACGATCGATGAAAACCGTCATCGTAGGAATTGCGCCGGCCGCGCTGTACCCGCTCGCGTACGGATGGCGCCTCCGTAGCGTTACGGAGGCGCCGCGCCGAGCAGCGCCGCGTAGTCGCGCACCAGCTCGACGAGCGAGGCCGCGCCCAGCTTGTCGAGCGCGATCGCGCGATAGGTTTCGACGGTGCGCGGCGACAGCGCGAGCTCGCGCGCGATCTCCTTGTTGCTCAGCCCGCGCACGATGCCTTCGAGCACCTGACGTTCGCGGCCGCTCAATGCGGCGATGCGCTGCGCGCGATGCCGTTCGGCGTCGGCGCGCGCGCGGCGCTCCGCATGACGGCGGAGCGTCTGTTGCACGACGTCGATCAGTTCGTCGTCGTCGGTCGGCTTGCGCAGGAAGTCGACGGCGCCGCGCTTGAACGCGCGGCGGCATGCGTCGACGTTGCCATGCCCGGTAAGGACGATGACCGGCAAGTCGCGCTGCTCGCGCAGACGGTCGAGCGCGTCGAGCCCGCTCATGCCCGGCATGCGGATGTCGAGCAGCACGCAGCCGAGCGCAGCGTCGAGCGCGTCGTCGAGGAACGTGTGTGCGTCCGCGTAGCAGCGGCTCGATAGGCCGACGGTGCGCAGCAGCAGCGCGAGGCCGTCGCGCACGGCTTCGTCGTCGTCGACGATCGCGACGACGGTCGGGGCGGGCGTCGTCATGGCCGGACCTCCGCGAGCGGCAGCGACAAGGTGGCCTCGACGCCGCCCGACGGCCGGTTGCGAATTTCCAGTGCGCCGTTCTGGCGCTGGGCGAGCGTGTCGCAGAGCGGCAGCCCGAGGCCGAGCCCGTGGCCGCGTGTGGTGAAGAACGGCTCGAAGAGGCGCGGCAGCGTATCGGGCGATATGCCGGGGCCGTTGTCGATCACGCTGAAACGGTAGTGCCGTCCGGTTCGCTCGCCGCTCACGCGGATCGTGCCGTGCGGCGCACCCGACAGCGCGTCGCGCGCGTTCTGGATCAGGTTGTGCAGGATCTGTTCCACGGCGACGGGATCGGCAAGCGGCTGCGCGCCGGGTGTCGCGTTGTGCCAGCCGAGCGATATCTGCGCACGCGCCAGTTCGTCGCGGTACAGGAGCTGCAGCGCGGACACGATCGCGTCCGGATCGAGCGCACGGCGCTCGCCGCCGTGCGCCGACGTCGCGGCGACGCGCAGCCGGTCGAGAATCGACGCAGCGCGCTTGGCTTGCGCGACGCTCGTCTGCAGCGCACGCCGGACGTTGTTGCGTTCGGCCGGGAGATCGAGCAACCGCTCGGCGGCGCGCGTGTGCGTGACGATGGCCATCAGCGGCTGGTTCAGTTCGTGCGCGATGCCGGCCGCCATTTCGCCGAGCGTATCGAGGCGGCCGAAGCGGTCGAGCCGCGCGCGCGCATGTTCGCGGCGCTGCGCATCGCGCAGCCGCCACGCGCCGAGCACGCCGGCAACGAGCAGGATCGCGACGGTGTTCCACAGCGCGATCGGCAGCCACGGCAGATCGTCGACGGTCAGTGTGCGCGTCGCGTGCAGTGTCAGCGCCTGGGGCTGGGTCGGCAGGCGCTTGTCGAGCATCATCGGCCAGCCGAGCGGCGGGGCGGCTGGCGGCCGGTTCAGCACCTCGAACCGGCGCCCCTGCAATTGCAGCGTGACGGACGTCAGCGACGCGGGCCAGTCGCCGGGCTGGAGCATCGTGCGCGGGTCGATGCGCACGGCCCACCCTGTCGCGGCGACGAGCCAGTAGCGACCGTCGGCCTCGAATTCGAGCGCATAGGGCTTAGCCGTCGTGTTCAGCGGCGGCGGCACACCGGGCGCCGCGCCGTTGGCCGAGTGCCAGCCGCTGCCGGGCCGCCAGCGCGCGAGCCCGGTGAGTTGCGGCATGCGTTCGCGCAGGTCATCGAGCATGTGCGGCGGCACGGCGCGCAACGGCGTGGCGCCGAGCGTGGCCAGGATCGCCTCTTGCTGGGCCGCTTTCTGGCCGAGCGCGCGGATCGCGATGCTGGTGTCCTGGAAAAAACGGTCGTGCGCGTCGGACACCGAGCGCGACAGCACGAGCGCGGTACCGGAGAGGCTCAACGCAAGCCAGCCCGACAGCGCCACGACGCGAGTGGAAATTCTCATGATGCGGCGCGATTACCGGTTCGACGTACGATGCGTCGCCGAGGCGATCGTATCGCCGGGTGTCGACACGCATGCGCCGCAGTGCGGGCAGGTCGCCGTGTCGGTGCCGCCGGACGCGGCCCGTTGGGCACGACCGCGCTCGAGTGCCGTCGCCACGAGTTCGGCGCCCATGATGCCGGTCGGGAACGCGATGATGCCGTAACCGAGCAGGATCGCGCACGACGTGATCAGCCGGCCGAGCGGCGTGTGCGGCGTCAGGTCGCCGTAGCCCGTGGTGCTCATCGTCACGGCGGCCCAGTACACGCCGACGGGAATGCTCGTGATGCCGTTCTCGGGACCTTCGACGAGGAAGATCACCGTGCCGAGGATCACGACGATCACGAACATGCCGCCGATGAACACGAAGATCTTGCGCCGCGCACGCGCGAGCGCGCGGATCAGCATCTGGCCTTCTTCCAGGTAGATTGCCAGCCCGAGAATGCGGAACACGCGCAGCAGCCTGAGCAGGCGCACGTCGATCAGCGCATGCAGGCCCGGAAAGAAGAAGGCGAGATAGGTCGGCAGGATCGACACGAGATCGACGATGCCGAAGAAGCTGCGCGCGTAGGCGGCAGGCTTCGGCGCGGTGAGGAGCCGCACCGCGTATTCGACGGTGAACAGCAGCGTGAACGCCCACTCGGCCGCGTACAGCGCTTTTCCGTAAGACGCATGCAGCTCCTGGACGCTGTCGGCCATCACGACGAACACGCTCGCGACGATCAGCGCGAGCACGGCGATGTCGAGTCCGCGAACGAAGCGGGGATGACGGGCGGCGTCGCGGATCGCGGCGCGCACCGTCCGGCGAAGGGGGGCGGTCGAAAGGT
Organism: Burkholderia sp. MSMB2157WGS; assembly: GCF_001532755.1. NCBI lineage: Bacteria > Pseudomonadati > Pseudomonadota > Betaproteobacteria > Burkholderiales > Burkholderiaceae > Burkholderia > Burkholderia sp. MSMB2157WGS. The sequence continues at coordinate 23,074 of NZ_LPJG01000016.1, forward strand.
TCACGCGTCGGAGTCTACGAGCCGTATGACCTCAATCCAATCGGACCAGTCTGATTCGATCCGACCGGCGCTGCGCAGGCGCCGAGCCGGTATCCGACCATGGGGCCATATTGCTTTAGGACTGGTCTGATCGAACCGAAAGCACCGAAAAAATACAGTGATTTCCAACGGATCAAACCATCTTTGGAGTCACCATGAACAAAGCACATCGCACTCTCTTCAATACGGCCACGGGCACTTACGTCGCCGTCTCCGAGCTTGCAACGGGCCGGAAGAAGTCCGGCGGTCAGCGCACGCTGGTGCGCAGCGCGATCGCACTGGCGGCCGTCGCGCTGAGTCTGGGCGCGTCGCACGTCTTTGCCGCGCCGACGGGCGTGGACGCGTGTACGACGGCTGACGGCCAGCATGGCGTGCTCGGCGAAGCGGGCGTGTGTGCGGTGCCGAACAGCGGATCGATTGGTTCGGTCGGCACCATGGGCTCGATCGGCACCGCGGCCGCGCTGGACGACACGTACATCAAGGTCTTGCCGGCAACGTTGGGCGGAACGGCCGCCACCGCATCGGGAACGGCCGCTGTCGCGATCGGGAATGCAGCAGTAGCGGACGGCACGTCGGTGCTGGCGTTCGGATCTGCCGCGAGCGCAACCGGCACCGGTTCGATGGCATTCGGCCGGTTGGCAAAAGCGATCGGCGGTACTTCCGCGACCGCCATCGGTAACGATTCGACCGCGAGCGGCACGTCGGTACTGGCGATCGGCTCCTCCGCGACCGCGACGGGCACCGGTGTCGTGGCGCTCGGCCGCCTTGCCACCGCAACCAGCGACAACAGCACCGCGTTAGGCAACCAGACGTCGGTACTGGCCGCGGGCGGCGTTGCACTTGGCACGCAAGCCAGCGTCTCGGCGGGCGCCACCAATTCCGTTGCGATCGGCAATCAAGCGACCGTCGACGCGAAAGTCACGAACGCAATGGCGCTCGGTACGAATTCGCACGCGACGCGCAACGACACCATCTCGGTCGGCTCCTCGACGAAGCAGCGACAGATCACCAACATGGCCGCCGGCACGCAGGACACCGACGCCGTGAACGTGTTCCAGCTTGCACCAGTCGTGACCGCACTCGGCGGCGGCGCGGCAATCGATCCGGCAACGGGCGCCGTGACCGGCCCGACGTACGATCTCGCGAACGGCGGCACGCAGTACACCGTCGGTGATGCGCTCGGCGCACTCGACGGCGAGCTGACGAGCGCAAAGAGCGATATCGCGACGCACGCGGCCGACATCACGAACATCAACAGCAAGCTGAATGCAGCCGTCACCGACGACTACGTGAAGATCAACACGGTGGCGGCGCCCGCGCAGGCCGTGGTGGACTCCATTGCGATCGGCGGTGCCGCGACGGCAAACGGTACGTACTCGGTCGTGGTCGGCCACCGTGCGGCGGCGACCGGCAACAACGCCACCGCGCTGGGCGTGGACGCGGAAGCATCCGGCGAATCCAGCCTGGCACTGGGCAAGGGCGCAACGGCAGCGGCGCATTTCTCGTCGGCTATCGGAGTCGGTGCGACCGCGTCGGGCAACCAGTCGGTCGCCCTCGGTATCCGCTCGGTCGCGGATCGCGACGCTACGGTGTCCGTCGGTTCCGCGACGCTGCAGCGCCAGATCGTCAACATGGCCGCGGGCACGGAAGATACCGATGCCGTCAACGTCGGCCAGCTGAAGGGCGTCGCCGATGCGATCGGCGCGGGCGCGGGCGTCAACGCAGACGGCTCGATTTCGGCGCCGAGCTTCACGGTAGGCGACGGCAATGGCGGCAGGCAGACGTTCGACAACGTCGGCGACGTGGTGACGAATCTCGACGGCCGCGTGACGACCAACGAAAGCGATATCGCGAAGCTCGCGGACCAGATCGGCAGCGGGACGACGGGGCTCGTCCAGCAGGCCGCAGCCGGTGCGGACATCACGGTCGGCGCGAACACGGACGGCGCGGCGGTGAACTTCGCCGGCACGACGGGCGAACGCAAGCTGACGGGTGTCGCGAACGGCGATATCACGGCAGGCAGCACCGACGCCGTCACGGGCGGCCAGTTGTTCGCCACGAATCGCGACGTCGCGAAGAACGCGTCCGACATTGCCGACCTGGGCAGCGACGTGTCGAACCTCGGCACGCAGGTGACGAACATCGACGGTCGCGTGGCGCAGAACGAGACGCATATCGCGAAGAACACATCCGACATCGCCGATCTGGGCAGCGACGTGTCGAATCTCGGCACGCAGGTGACGAACATCGACGGTCGCGTGACACAGAACGAAACGCATATCGCGAAGAACACGACCGACATCGCCGATCTGGGCAGCGACGTGTCGAACCTCGGCACACAGGTGACGAGCATCGATGGTCGTGTCACGCAGAACGAGACGCACATCTCGAAGAACACATCCGACATCGCCGATCTGGGCAGCGACGTGTCGAACCTCGGCACGCAGGTGACGAACATCGACGGTCGTGTCACGCAGAACGAAACGCATATCGCGAAGAACACGTCGGACATCACGTTGATCAACGATCAGCTCGCCGAGCTGTCGGGCGGCACGATCGGCCTGGTGCAGCAAGCGGCGGCAGGCGCGGATCTGACGGTCGGCGCGAACACGGACGGCGCGGCGGTGAACTTCGCGGGCACGGCCGGCGAGCGCAAGCTGACGGGCCTCGCGAACGGCGACGTCGCGGCAGGCAGCACCGATGCCGTCACCGGCGATCAACTGCATGCGGTCGCCGTCGACGTGACGCATCTCGATCAGCGCGTGACGAACAACGAAACGTCGATCACGCAGATTCGCAGCGAGATGAACAACGGTTCGATCGGTCTGGTCAAGCAGGCGGCGGCAGGCGCGGACCTGACGGTCGGCGAGGGCACGGACGGCGCGGCGGTGAACTTCGCGGGCACGGCCGGCGAGCGCAAGCTCACGGGGCTCGCGAACGGCGACGTCGCGGCAGGCAGCACCGATGCCGTCACCGGCGATCAGCTGCATGCGGTCGCCGTCGACGTGACCCATCTCGATCAGCGCGTGACGAACAACGAAACGTCGATCACGCAGATTCGCAGCGAGATGAACAACGGCTCGATCGGTCTGGTCAAGCAGGCGGCGGCAGGCGCGGACTTGACGGTCGGCGCGAACACGGACGGCGCGGCAGTGAACTTCGCGGGCACGGCCGGCGAGCGCAAGCTCACGGGTCTCGCGAACGGCGACGTCGCGGCAGGCAGCCGCGACGCCGTTACGGGCGATCAGCTCCACGCGACCAACGAGGCCATCGCGCAGAACGCGTCGGACATCGCGGACAACCGCACGGAGATCACCAATATCAACAACCAGCTCGCGACGGGCCAGCTCGGCCTCGTTCGTCAGGACCAGACGACCGGCGCGATCTCGGTCGCCGCGAACACGGGCGGCGCATCGGTGAACTTCGCCGGCACGAACGGTGCGCGCACGCTGGCGGGCGTCGCGAACGGCGTGAACGACGACGACGCCGTGACGCTCGCCCAGTTGAAGGCATCCGGGCTGGTCGACAAGGACGGCAAGGAACTCGGCGCGGTGGTGTACGACGATCTGTCGCTTGCCAGCGCAACGCTTGGCGGCACGAACGGCACGGTTCTGCGCAACGTCGCGCCGGGCCTGATCGCGTCGGGCAGCATGGACGCGGTGAACGGCGGCCAGTTGTACGACATGCGGCAGGATTTCGAGAACCGGTTCGCGGGTCTCGGCGACCGCGTGTCCGACCTGGAAGCCGGTGGGGTGCCCGGCGGCCCGGGCAACGGTTCGGGCGATTTCGATCCGTCCGGCAGCGGTGCGGGCAGCGTTCAGCTCGGCGCGGGCGCCGACGCGGCGGGCAGCAACAGCACGGCGATCGGCAACAGCGCGAGCGCGACGGCTGGTGGCAGCACGGCGATCGGGCAAGGCTCGATGGCATCGGGCGAAAACAGCACGTCGCTGGGGCAGGGCTCGAACGCATCGGGTAGCGGCAGCACGGCCATCGGCCAGAACGCGAACGCGGCGGGGAACAATTCGGTCGCGCTTGGCGCGGGCTCGACCGCGGATCGCGACAACGCGGTATCGGTCGGCAGCGCAGGGGCGGAGCGGCAGATCACGAACGTCGCGGCCGGTACCGCACCGACCGATGCGGTGAACGTGCAGCAGATGAACAACGCCGCGCACAGCGCGCGCCAGGATGCGATGGGCGGCGTAGCGGCGGCGATGGCCGTCGCCGGCCTGCCGCAGTCGACGCAGCCCGGCCGGACCTTCGTTGCAGTGGCCGGCAGCACGTACGGCGGCGAATACGGCTCGGCGCTCGGTGTGTCGTACATGACGCGCGACGGCAAGTGGACGATCAAGGCCTCGGCGAACACGAGCAGCCGCGGGACGGTAGGCGCGGTCGTGGGTGGCGGGTTCTACTGGTAAGCGACACGCATCTGACGGGCGGCGGCGCCGTGCCGCTGTCCGTCAGCCGACCTGCGCCACGGGCGATGCGTTGTCCCGGTGTTTTCGGCTACGAAGCGTCCGGCTCGGCCATGTGCGATGCGACGAATTCGCGATTTCGATTCGCAGGTTCAAATCGCTTCGCTTGGCGACGCACGTATGTGACGACTGCCATCAACGGCTGATTCGGGGCGTGTGCGATGCCGGCCGCCGGGACTCCGAGCATGCCAAGCCGGCCAAAGCTGCCGCAGGCTCGCGGCGATCGGCTTCGTGGCAGCGCGGTTGAAGGTCCGAATGGCGTACTCGGCGAAACGAACGTATGCGCGGTGCCGGACCGCGGCTCGACAGGGCGCGATGGCCCGATCGACACGAGCGACACATGTGTCGAGGGACGGCCGGCAGCGGTGAGCGGAGTGGCTGCCACCGCATCCGGGAAGCGGCGGTCGTGATCGCGAATGCGGCGGCAAACAGGGGCGTCGCGCCTGGAATCGGATCAGGCCTACATCCGCGGCGAATTGTCGTCATGCAGTCCGATGTCCGTACGAGCACCCAATCTTCAATATTGATGTTTCGCGACCGGCACGAGACGAGCTCGCTCCGCAGGCGCCGGTCGCCCGGTACGTATCCCACCATTGTTTTGTGCGTTGTCCGCAGGATGCCGGAAGGAACGCCTCACCACGACAGAACGAGAACCGACATGACTCTTGAAAAAATCCGGCCTGCAACATTGGGCTTCCTGCTGGTACCGCTGATTGCCGCTATTCCTCTTTCGGCGCACGGCCACGTCAAGTGGTTCAGCGAGTACGACGTAACAGCCTCGCCGCTCGCTTTGAGCGAGCTTGCAACCTCCACGTTGTTCTTGACGTTGTTTGCGGCAAGCTTGGCCGCCGTACTGATCGTGATCGCAATCGATCGCAGGCTCACGATGCCGTCGAGCATCGCGCGGCTCGAGCATGCCGGCGAACGCTACGCGAGCCGTTTCATGCGCGCGGCGGCGGCGGTGTTCTTCGTCTCGTTGCAACTGGCGGGTCTCGATGTGCTCCTGACGCCTGAGCTCGCATCCGCTTCCCCGCTCGTTCCCGTACTGCACTACGCCATCGCCGCGTTGGTGCTGTTCGAAGCGTCGGCCTGGCTCGGGGGCGTGGGAATCATCGTGCTGTATGCAATGGGCGTGAGTCAGTACGGCATGTTCCATATGCTCGACTACGTGATCTTCATCGGAATCGCCGCTTTCCTGATTCTTGTGTCGTTGTCTCGCGGTGAGCGCGTCAATCGGGCGTTGGCGGTACTGCGACTCGCGACGGCATTTTCGCTGCTCTGGGGCGCCATCGAGAAATTCGCGTATCCGAGCGGTTTTCACCAACTGTTCGACGAATACCCGTATTTGAGCTTCGGGCTCGATCAGACCTTCTTCCTTTGGAGCGCTGGCTTTGTCGAGTTCGTCTGTGCCTATCTGCTCATCGCGGGGCGTCTGTCGGCAAAAGGCAGTTGCGCGGTGCTGCTGTTCTTTTTCGGGATTGCCGTCATTCCGTTCGGCATGGTCGATGCAATTGGCCATTGCATGTTCGCGGCCTCGCTGATCGTATTGCTGTCTAGCCGTAACGAAACCGGCGCGACCTTCCGCCGATTCGGAAACATCGGTCGCTTTGTGGGCAGTATGGCACTCATGTTCGGGACGTATTACACATTGCAGACTGCGTTGGCATAAGTCGGCGCCAGCATGTGGATGGCATACCGGGGCAGCATGCCAGTAGGATGCATGGCCTGGTGATCCGATCGCGGTTCATCGCGCATTCCGACACGCAATAGGCGTACGTCGAGCACTTGACGAGGGCGTCGCAGCCGGTTTTCAGCGGCTGTTCAGGCGTGCATTGCTCGCGGCTTCGGTGCGGGAAGGCCGCCAGATATTGTCCGTGATCGCATCTGGGGCCACCCGGTTCGCACGGTGCAATGCGCTCGTCTGCGGGCGCTCGTCAAGGGCCGAAACGTTGCGCGACGACGTCCTTCAGCCGCGCAGCGGTCAGCTCGCCCATGTGCGATTCGACGAGTTCGCCTTTCGCGTCGAAGAACAACGTGGTCGGCAACCCGCGCGAGCCATACGCGTGCATCGCGTGCAGCGAAGGATCGAGCAGCACGTGATCGAAGCGCAGGCCCTGCTGCTCGAGGAACGTGCGCACGGCTTGCGCGTTTTCGCCCTGGTTGAGCATCAACACCGTGATGCCCTGGTGGTCGCGCTGTGCCTGTTCGAGGATCGGCATCTCGCGGCGGCAAGGCGCGCACCACGTCGCCCACAAGTTCACGACGACCGGCTTGCCGACGAAGCCCGCCGGCAACACGGGCGTCGAATCGAGTGCCTGGAGCGGCATCGAGGCAAGCGGCGGCGCGCTGCGCTGCAACGTCGCCAGCGTGCCTTGCGCGATGCCCCACGCGCCGAGGCCCGCGACGATGCCGGCCAGCACGGGCCGACGCAGCGCGGGCAAGCGGCGCAGGCGCCAGCCAGCGAACGCCAACGCGGCTGCGATACCGATGCGCGCGTCGAAGCCGCCATCGCCGAGCGCGACGATCGCACGCGGCGACGTCGCATAGTCCGGCCACCATTGCGCGACATAGCCGACTCGCGCGGCAATCAACCCGAACAGCAACACATCGAGGATCAGACTCGGTGCGCTCTTGTGATGCCCGTCGGGAGGACGGTGCTGGATGAAGCGCGCGACGAGCCACGCCAGCAGCGCGGCGACGGCTACCGCGACGACGCGGATCGAGAACGGACCGATGCTCAGCATGAGAGAGGAAAAATGGACGTGATCGAGCGGGGCAGGAGACGGGATCGTCCGTCGCGGCGACGAAGCCGTCGACGGTCGTGCGGCGTTTCGACCGGTTGCCGGGGCCAGGGGTTCCCTTCGAGAACGTAACGGCGTGTTGCCGCTCGTGATACGCGCGCGGGTCGCTCGGGACTGCGTGACGTTCGCGCCACCATGCAGCGAATCGGACCGGTCCGATGGTCAGCGGCATACCGTTGATCGACAATACGCAGGCCGGTCTGGTGTGGTGTCCGCCGGTATCCCGTTTAGGGATCTCTCCTTGACGGCCGCTCCGCTCGCGAGCGGCCGCTTTTTCATCGTCATGCGCGCGCGCGTGAATGCCTTGTGGCGGTCGGTGGGCGCGGCCGCGCTCCGGTGCATATCGGCTGATTCAACGGAATAGGAACGCTGCCAGATGCGAGCACAGGGCATTCACTCGCGCGCGACGCGAACGATGCGGAAGATGGCCGCAGTACGCAGTACGCAGTACGCAGTACGCAGTACGCAGTACGCCGCACGCCGCACGCCGCACGCCGCACGCTCGCAGCTCGTTCGCCGTTCGTTTCGTTCGCGCGCGAGGTCCGTCGTTACCGGACGTTGCTCGAACGCGCCCCACCAAGCCGATACGCGGTAAAGAATTCGTACCACGGCGTCCCCTGCGCGACCGGCACACCGAGTGCCGCCGTCCGCTGTTTCAGCGCACCGAATACGTCGTCGATGAGCATATCGAGCGTCCTGTCGCGGAATGGAACCGGTTGCGTCCGCCCAGCGGCGAACGCGCCATACGCGATCGCCAGCAGGCGTGCGCGGTCGTCGGTTGCCGCGATCGTCGCGTTGATCGTTTCGACGAAGCGCGGCCGGTCTTCATCGCGCGCCGCGGACAGGCACAGGAACACGAGCGCCGAGAGTTCATGCCGGTCCTGCACCCGTAGCAGTGCAGGCAACCGTGCGACGATCCGTTCGACCGGCTCCTCGCGCAGCGCGTCGCCGAAATCGAGCACGGCGGTCATCGGGTTCGTTTCCGCTTTCACGCGATCGAGCGCCGGTGGCGGGGGCGGCGACGCACCGTCCTGCACCGCGGCAGGCGCGGACCGCAACGCGTCGGCCACCTGCTGCGTCCACTCGGGAAAGATCATCCGCACGTTGCCGAACTGCTCGCCGCCTTCCGCGGCCGGGTTCCACCGATAGACGATCGTGCCGCCGCGAATGAACGGCGAATACAAATGCTCGGGCGTTTGCGGCAGCGGCCGCCGGTTGATCGGCAACCACGCGAGCGTGAGCCAGTCGTAGCGGCCGGTGGCGGGCACCGATGGGCTCGAACTCGCGACGACCTGCCACGTGCCGCGATTCGCATAGCGGCGGCGCGCGTCGGGTACCGCCACGGTCCGGCCTTTCGCGGTGTCGAAATACGTCGTGCCCGTGACGCTCGCGCCGCTGTCCGAGGCCGGCGTGATGGTCGAGATGACCCACGACGCGCCGTCCGCCGAGCGGTAATCGGACAGCTTCAGCGTCGCGACGTCGTGCACCATGCGCGTTTCTGCCGCAACGGGGCTTGGCGGGGCATCGGCAGGCGCGGCGAAGATACTCGGCATGGGTTTTCCTCGGAATCGGGTGCGCATCGTCGAGCGTGGGCGAGGCGCGGCGGCGCGGGTGGTGTTCTCGCCACTGTAGAACGTCGCGACCGGAAACGGAAACTGGCCAAACGGGGTAATCGGTGCACGTTGTGCGCCGCTTCGGCTTACCATGCGCATCCTGAGCCAACGACGGATACCGGGCGGGAGCACGCATGACCGACACGAAACCCATCACCGCGCACTGGACGCGCGTCGCCGCCCAATGGATCGACTGGGCCGGCAAGCCGGGCCACGATGCGTTCTGGAAGTACCGCGAGGGGCTGGCCGCGTACATCGGCCGCGGCACCGGCCGAGCGCTGGAGATCGGTTGCGGCGAAGGCCGCGTGAGCCGCGAACTGAAAGCGCTCGGCTACGACGTGACCGCGAGCGACGCGGTGCCCGCGATGCTCGACGCCGCGCGTCGCGCCGATTCGGCGCATCGGTACACGCTCGCCGACGCGGCGTCGCTGCCGTTCGATCCGGCGCGCTTCGATCTCGTGATGGCGTACAACGTGCTGATGGATCTCGACGACATGCAGCGCGCGCTGAACGAGGCGCGCCGCGTGCTGAAGCCCGGCGGCACGCTGTTCATCTCGCTCGTGCATCCGTTCCGCGATCGCGGCGGCTTCGCCGGGCCGCAGCCCGGTGCGCCGTTCGTGCTGACGGGCAGCTATTTCGGGCGCGAGCATTTCGACGGCGTGGAAACGCGCGACGGGCTGTCGATGCACTTCGCGGGCTGGTCGCTGCCGCTGCAGGCGTACATGGAGGCGCTGGAAGCGGCCGGGTTCGCGATCGTGTCGCTGCGCGAGCCGCCGCCCGATCGCGCGGATACGGATCAACTGAAGCAGTGGGCGCGCGTGCCGCTGTTTCTGTGGATCAAGGCGCGGCCGGTGGGGTGATACGTTGAAATTGTAGCCCCAGAGACACAGAAATTAGCCAAAACGAAAAATGTGTATCTCTGGGGCTACCGCGGAGGCCAGCACGATTCTGTTAGACTTTTTGCCCACCTGTCGCCATCCGGGCCGCACCGCGCCCGGTTCTTCGCGCCATGAACGCACACCACGCGCCGAATCCGATCACCGAGGTCCTGCAGGCCTACTGGAAAGCCGATCGCTGGATGTTGCTGGCGGTGGCGGTGGTCGTCGTGCTGTCGAGTACGAGCGCCGTTGCCGCGCCCTATCTGTTCTCGCGCCTGATCGATGCGCTGTCGCATCCCGGCGCGCTCGGCGCGCTGCTCCCCGGCTTCCTGCTCTATGCCGTCCTGCTGGGCGTCTCGAGCGCGTTGCAACGCGTGGTGCAGTACCTGGCGTTCATGAGCGCGGAAAATCTGGGTTTCGTCCTGAGCACGCGCTTCTTCGCGCGCATCCTGAAGAAGACCACGGCCTTCTTCGTCGAACACAATCCGGCGGAAATACAGAACGCGAACGCGCGCGGGCGTTCGTCGCTGGCGGTGCTCGTGCAACTCGGGCTCATGGGCCTGATTCCCGGCGTGCTGCAGATCGTGCTGACGCTCGTGACGCTCGGCGCGCTGATCGATCTCGAGGTGGTGGCGATCGCCGCCGCGTACGGCGTGGTCGCGGTGGCGATCGCAATCGTGTCCGCGCGCCGCTCGCGTGCGTTCCTCGATCGTGCGGTCGAGGCCGGACAGGAGAACGCGCGGTTCGTCGGCGGCGCGATCAACGCGATGGAAACGCTCCGGCATTTTGGCAGCCACCGCTGGATGAACGAGCGTTTCGCGGACAAGGCGCGGATCGTGCGGGACAACTGGCGTGCCTACGTGGCGCGGCACGTCGGCTATCTCGCGCTGCTGGGCCTCGGCCTCGCCATCCAGTTCGCCGTGACGTTCTGGCTGCTTCTGCCGCGTCACGCGGCCGGCATGCTGTCGATCGGCGACATCGTGCTGTTCAACACGCTGCTGTTGCAGCTCAACCAGCCGTTCGACATGATCGCGCGGGCCATCGACGAAATCGCGCGCGCCCGGGCGACGCTCGTGCCGTTCGCGGCGATGTGGGCGGCACCCGAGGAGCGGCAGGTGTCGCATGCGTCGGCGTTCGTGCCGCGCGAAGGGCGCGTGGTGTTCGACCGCGTCGGCTATGCGTACGGCAACGGCCGCGGCGTGACCGATGTCGACTTCGTCGCCGAGCGCGGCGCGATCACGTTCGTCGTCGGCGAAACGGGCGCGGGGAAATCCACGGTGTTCAAGCTGGCGCTGAAGTCGATCGAGCCGACCGCCGGGCGCATTCTGGTCGACGGCGTCGATCTCGCGGCGATCGACCGCGCCGACTGGTACGGCGCGGTCGCCGTCGTGCCGCAGGATGTCGTGCTGCTGAACGAAAGCCTGGAGGACAACATCCTGCTCGGCCGGCCGCGCGACGAGCGGCGCTTGCGCGAGGCGGCCGCGAAAGCGACGATCCTGCCGTTCATCGAAGGGTTGCCGGACGGTTTTCGGACCACGGTGGGCGAACGCGGGCTGAAGCTGTCGGGCGGCGAGCGCCAGCGCATCGCGATCGCGCGTGCGCTGTACGGCGAGCCGACCGTGCTGTTTCTCGACGAAGCGAGTTCCGCGCTCGACGAAGCGACGGAGCGCGACATCATGGAGCACGTGCGGCTGCTGGCTCGTGACGTGACCGTGATCGCGATCACGCACCGGCACTCGGTCATCGGCGCGACCGACACGGTCGTGCGGCTCGGCGGGGCGGAGGTGCCGGCGTCGCGCGACGCGGCTATCTCGATCGCGCCGTCACCACTTACCCCCGCATCGGCGGATTGAGCCGCGCGAACGCTTCCTGCCGGCGATACGGAAAGTACGGATAAGGCGCTTCCACCGCGCTCGCCGCGTCGAGCGTCGCGACCTGCGCATCGGTCAGCGCCCAGCCGACCGCGCCGAGATTCTGGCGCAACTGTTCCTCGTTGCGCGCACCGACGATCACCGACGACACGGTCGGGCGCTGCAGCAGCCAGTTCAGCGCGATCTGCGGCACCGTCTTGCCGGTTTCCTCCGCGATCGCGTCGAGCGCATCGACCACGTCGTACAGCCGTTCGTCGTCGACTGGCGGCCCGTAGCCGGCCGTTTCATGCAAGCGGCTGCCTTCGGGCAGCGGCGCATTGCGCCGGATCTTGCCGGTGAGCCGGCCCCAGCCGAGCGGGCTCCACACGAGTGCCCCGAGGCCCTGATCGGCGCCGAGCGGCATCAGATCCCACTCGTAGTCGCGACCGACGAGCGAGTAGTAGACCTGGTTCGCCACGTAGCGCGACCAGCCGTGCCGGTCGGCCGCCGCGAGCGACTTCATGATCTGCCAGCCGGCGAAGTTCGACACGCCGATATAGCGGAGCTTGCCTGCACGCACCAGATCGTCGAGCGTCGCCATCACTTCCTCGACCGGCGTGCCGGCGTCGAACGCGTGCAGTTGCAGCAGGTCGATGTAGTCGGTGTCGAGACGGCGCAGCGCGTCGTCGACGGCGCGCACCAGCCGCGCGCGCGACGTGCCCGCGTCGTTCGGGCCGTCGCCGGTCGGCAGGCCGGTCTTGGTCGAGATCAGCACCTGGTCGCGGCGCCCCTTGAGCGCGGCGCCGAGCACGCGCTCGGACGCACCGTCGGAGTACACGTCGGCCGTGTCGAACAGGTTGACGCCGGCTTCGAGGCAGATGTCTATCAGGCGGCGCGCTTCGTCGACGCCGGTATTGCCCCATGCACCGAACAGCGGGCCGGTGCCGCCGAACGTGCCGGCGCCGAAGCTCAGGACGGGGACCTTGAGGCCGGAGCGGCCGAGCGTACGGTATTCCATGGGCGTTTTCTCTCGTCGTGTGAGCGCGGGGCGGCCGCGCGTCGATCGTCAGGCGACCAATGTATCGTTTGCGCCTTTTCCCGATAATCCCGAAGATGACGAAAATATCCTTCGGAAGGAGCGAACAATGCTGCTCGACAACCTCGCGCTGTTCCTGCGCATCGTGGAAAAGGGCGGGCTGGCCGCGGCCGGCCGCGAGGTCGGCCTGTCGCCGGCCACGGTGTCCGAGCGGCTGACGGCGCTCGAGCGCCACTACGGCGCGGCGCTGCTCACGCGCACGACGCGCGCGATCAGCCTGACCGACGAGGGGCGCACGCTGGTGGAGGGCGCGCGGCGCCTGCTGGCCGAGGCCGACGAGCTCGAAAGCCGTGTGCGGCTGGGCGTGCAGACGCTGTCGGGGCCGGTGCGGCTGAGCGCGCCGGCCGATCTCGGGCGCGAGCGCGTCGTGCCCGTCGTCGACGCGTTCCTGGCCGAACATCCGGGCGTGACGGTCGACCTGCATCTCGGCGACGGGTATGTCGACCTCGTCGGGCAGGGGCTCGATTTCGCGATCCGCCGCGGCACGCTGGCGGACAGTTCGCTGCGCAGCCGTTCGCTCGGCCGGGCGCGGCGCGTGGTGTGTGCGTCGCCTGCGTATCTCGCCGCGCATGGCAGGCCGATGCATCCGGACGAGCTCGGCCAGCACGACTGCATCGTGATGCGCTTCGGCCAGGAGCTGTATGCCGAATGGCCGTTCAATATCGATGGCGCGTTGAAGCGCGTGGCGGTGCGCGGGCGGCGTGTCGCCAACGACGGGGCGCTCGTGCGCGCGTGGTGCATCGCGGGGCACGGCGTCGCGCTGAAGTCGCTGGTCGACGTCGAGCGGGATCTGGCGTCGGGTGCGCTCGTCGAGGTGCTCGATGCGTTCTCGCCGGGCGACGTGGATCTGCAGATCGTCTATCCGGGGAGCGTCGCGCAGCCGCGGCGCGTGCGGGCGTTGATCGATCGACTCGCGCAGGCGCTGGCGTAAAGGCACGTGGCCCGCGCGGCCTGCGAGCCGTTGCGGCGCCGGTCTCGCTGCGATCGCATCGAATGCGCGAGGGGGCGCAACGGCGCGCGGCATCGCGGGCCGAAACCACCGTTCAGACCCGTTGCCCATATTTCGTCATTTAGCTAATATTCAAAACGTAAAACGAAACCGCACCTCATGGACGACGTCACCCGCATCAGCGCCTTGGCCAACGAAAGCCGTCTCGCCGTGCTGCGCTGGCTCAAGCAGCCGCGCAAGCATTTCCCGCCGCAACCGCATGGCGACGTCGACGAACTCGGCGTGTGCTGCACGTACATCACCGAGAAGCTCGGCATCGCGCCGGCCACGACCACGCGCCACATGCGCATCCTCGCGGATGCCGGGCTCGTGCAGGCGACCCGCGTCGGCAAGTTCACGTACTACAAGCGGATCGACGGCGCGCTGCAGCGGCTCGGCCGCGATCTCTCGAAACTCTGACCCTGCCCGAGGCAACCGACATGGACGAACTTGCATTGCTGGCCGACGCCGATCGGCGCGCGCACGCGTATCTGGCCGCCACGAACGAGCGGCGCGCGTTTCCCGACGCGGCCGCGCTGGCCGGTCTCGCCGCGTTCGACGAACCGCTGCCCGACGCGGGCCGCCCGGCCGACGACGTGCTGCGCCTGCTGGACGAGTGCGGCACGCCCGCGACCGTCGCATCGAACGGCCCGAACTACTTCGGCTTCGTGATCGGCGCGACGCTGCCGGCCGCGGCGGCGGCCGAGCGGCTGATGCTCGCGTGGGACCAATGCGCGTCGTCGTATGCGAATTCGCCGGTGGCGGCGACGCTCGAGCGCCAGGCCGCGCGTTGGGTCGTCGATGCACTCGGCTTGCCCGAGGGCAGCGCGGTCGGCTTCGGCACGAGCGCGACGGCGTGTACGCTCGTCGCGCTGGTGGCCGCGCGGCGCGCGCTGCTCGCGCGCAAGGGCTGGGATATCGACGAGGACGGGCTGATCGGCGCGCCGGAAGTGAAAGTCGTGATCTCCGCGCTCGCGCACATCACGGTGAAGAAGGCGCTGCGCGTACTTGGCTTCGGGATGAAGCGCATCGTCGTCGCGCCGGTCGATGCGCATGGCCGGATCGACCCGGCGCAGTTGCCGCCGCTCGATGACATGACCATTCTCTGCGTGCAGGCCGGCGAAGTGAACACCGGCGAATTCGATCCGTTCGCGGCATTGATTCCGCCCGCGAAGGCGGCCGGCGCGTGGGTGCACGTGGACGGCGCGTTCGGCCTGTGGGCGCGGGCGTCGTCCAAGCGCGCGCTGACGGACGGCATCGACGGCGCCGACAGCTGGACGACCGACGGCCACAAATGGCTCAACACGCCGTACGACGGCGCGATGGTGATCTGCCGCGATGCGGCCGCGCTCGCCACCGCGATGAACAGCGACGCCGTCTACCTGAGCGGCGCGCAGGATGCGCAGAAGAACCTGAACCTCGAATTCTCGCGGCGCGCGCGCGGCATTCCCGTGTGGGCCGCGCTGCGGTCGCTCGGCCGCGCCGGCGTGGCGACGATGGTCGAACGGCATTGCGCACAGGCGGCACGCGTCGCGGACGGCCTGCGTGCGGCCGGCTACGACGTGCTGAATCGTGTCGTGCTGAACCAGGTGCTCGCGCGCGCCGGCACCGACGAGGAAACGGCGGCGATCGTCGAAGCCGCGCAGGCGTCGGGCGACGCGTGGTTCGGCACGACCGTGTGGCAGGGGCGGCCGGCGTTTCGGATCAGCGTGTCGTCGTGGCGCACCGAGGATGCGCACGTCGATCGTCTCGTCGCGTTGCTGACGAAGCTGCGCGGCGTACACGTGGGTTGAGCGTCGCGCGTCGTCCGCTGTCGAAATGGTTGCGTACGCAACTTCATCGCATGCGATGAAGTGCGACGCGGCCTGCGGGGCTTGCGATACGTCTGCAAGCGCGAAAATGTCGGACAATAGCCGCTGCACCGGGCCGCAGCCGGCACCGTGCGTTCAACCGAAGCATTCACGCTTGCGAGAGATCCCCATGTCGACTCCCTTTCCCCGGGAACTGCTGAAGGCCGCCGATATCGCGAAGATGGAACCGACGCGCGAGGTGCATTCGCTCAATCCCAATGCCGTTCGTCTGAAGCGACGACTCAGCGACTTGACCGGCCTGACGCAATTCGGCGTTCATCTGCTCACGCTGATGCCCGGTCACGAATCGGCCGAATATCATCGCCACCTGTACGAAGAGGAATTCGTGTACGTGCTGTCCGGCACCGGCACGGTGACGATCGGCGAGCGCGCCAGTGAAATCGGTCCCGGCGATTTTCTGGGATTTCCGCGCGGCGGCGAAGCGCATACGGTGCAGAACACCGGCGATGCGCCGCTTGAATTGCTCGTCGGCGGGCAGCGGCTCGAGCACGACGTGTGCGAATACCCGCGCATCGGCAAGCGGCTGTATATCGCGGGCGAGCTCGAGGGGTATGTCGAGCTGCCGAAACAGCGGTGACGGCCGATGGCACGTCATCTCCAGAGCATGGTTGCAGCAGCGGGCCGCTTACCTCGATGAGTCAGGTCCCTTTTGTTGCGTTTGCGCTCGCGGCGCTCGTGCCCGGCCTGGTGTGGTCGCGTTTGACCCACGATCGCGGGTCGCTCGAATATTCCGTTCCAATCGCGTACCTCGGTACCGCAGCGTTCGGGATCCCGCAATATCTGCTGGTCATGAAATACTGGCGCGTGTCCGTGTTTTCATCGTGCCTGTGCGGCAGCGTCACGGGGTTGTTGACGTGGATTGCCGTCTATTTCATTTACACCGCCCTCCGGGATGACGATGTTTTCAAAGGCGGCCTGGCGGTCGTTTTCGGGTTTCTTGCGTTCGTGGGGCTGGGGGCCGTGGCGGGCTTCGTGTTCTGGCTCATGTACCGGTGGCAGTGATCCAAAGGACGAATTTGCTTCTCGCGGCCGCGTCGCGCTTATGATGCGGGATCGCCACTGACAGGGTTCACGCCATGGACGCGCCGCTCCCGCCGATGTCTTCCCCGATTGCCGAAACGGCCGCCGAAACCGAAGCCGCCGCCGAGCCGCGCGCGTCGCGCGTGCACCGGCCGGTCGCGCTCGTCACCGGCTCGACGTCGGGAATCGGCGCGGCCATCGCCCGCCGCCTGGCAGCCGACGGCTACGCCGTGATCCTGCATTCGCGCCGCTCGGCCGACGCCGGGCATGCGATGGCGCGCGAACTCGGCGCGGTCTACGTGCAGGCCGATCTCGCGGACGATGCGGAGCGCGTGCGGCTGATCCGCGACGCGCTCGCCGTGCACGGGCGGCTCGACGTGCTCGTCAACAATGCGGGCATCAGCCGCGTGATTCCGCATGACGACCTCGCGGCCGCCACGCCCGACGTGTGGCGCGAGATGCACGAAATCAACGTGATCGCGCCGTTTCGGCTGGTGGCCGAAGCGGAGGCTGCATTGCGCGAGGCGGCGTCGCACGGGCGGGCCGGGTGCGTCGTGAACGTCAGTTCGCATGCGGGGGGGCGGCCGAAGGGCGCGTCGATTCCGTATGCGGCCGCGAAGGCCGCGCTCAATCACACGACGCGGCTGCTCGCGCGTACGCTCGCGCCGGCGATTCGCGTCAATGCGGTCGCGCCGGGGCTCGTCGATACGCCGCTGACCGCCGACTGGACGGACGCGCAGCAGCTCTGGCGCGAGCGCGCGCCGATGCGCCGCGCGGCGACGCCGGACGATATCGCCCAGACGGTCGCGATGCTCGTCGCATCCGATTACGTGACGGGCGAGATCGTGATGCTCGACGGCGGGTTGAATCTGACGTGATACGGCGATACGGCGGCGCGCAGGCAACGCATGTCGCGCGACCGCCCACCATTCGAAGGCGCGTGCGCTCAGCCGAGGTTCGAGCGCAGCCGCGCGAGCGCTTGCTCATGCGTGCGCTCGAACTTCAGCGGCGTGACCGCGATATATCCTTCGCCGAGTGCGACCGTTTCCGAATTCGCGTCGTCGTCGCGCGGTGCGCGCGCGAGCTTCAGCCAGTGATATTCGATGTCGCGCGGATCGCGTCCCGACACGATCTCGACGCCCTGCAGCGTGCCGGCGCCCTGGCTCGTCACCTTCAGGCCGCGCACGTCCTCGGCCGGTCGCGCCGGGAAATTCACGTTGACGCACGCGTCGCTGTCCCAGCCGGCGGCGGCGAGCCGGCGGATGACGTCCGGCGCATGCGCGAGCGCCGTGTTCCACGGCACGGCGTGGCGATCGGCGAACGCCTGGCTCAGCGCGATGGCCGGCACGCCGACCAGCATGCTCGTCATCGCCGCGCCGACCGTGCCGGAAAACACCGTTTCGGTGCCGAGGTTCGCGCCGCGATTCACGCCGGACAGCACGACGTCGGGCCGCGCCCCCTTCATCAGGTGGCTGACCGCGATCGCGACGCAATCGCCGGGCGTGCCGCGCACCGCGAAGCGGCGCTCGCCCTTGCGATGCACGCGCAGCGGTTCGTGCAGGCTCAGCGAGTGCGACGTGCCGCTCTGGTCTTCGGCCGGCGCGACGATCCACACTTCGCGCGCGAGTTGCGTGGCGACTTGTTCGAGTATTTCAAGGCCGGGGGCGTCGAATCCGTCGTCGTTGGTGAGCAGGACACGGTCGAACAGCGGGCGGGTTTCTGGCATCGGGACGATCCTCGCGAAGGACGATGAGAGGGGAGTGCGGCGTGGCGCAAGCCACAAGGCTAGCACTCCGGCGCGAGGATCGTCGTGTCACCACCGGGTGGCGGTCGGCGCGGACGTGAAACGGGCGCATCGCGCGCCCGTTCGTCGTGTCGTGGAATGGATTGCCGGCGTGGCCGGCGGGAAGCGCTCAA
Source organism: Burkholderia sp. MSMB2157WGS (assembly GCF_001532755.1). Lineage (NCBI taxonomy): Bacteria > Pseudomonadati > Pseudomonadota > Betaproteobacteria > Burkholderiales > Burkholderiaceae > Burkholderia > Burkholderia sp. MSMB2157WGS. The sequence goes on from NZ_LPJG01000016.1 coordinate 41,619, forward strand.
CCGAGCAGATGGCGCAGCAGGCCGGCCGACACGACGCCGACGATGACGGTCGGCAGGATCGACAGGCGCGTCGCCGCGACGAGCGTGATCGCGAGCGCGAGCAGGTCGGCCGGGCGCGTCGACACGAACGCCGGCGCGATCACCGAGATCAGCACGCAGCCCGGCACGTTCTCCATGACCGACGCCATCCGCGGGCTCAGCGTGCGGTTGCGCAGCAGCACGTAGCCGAGGATGCGCGACAGGTAGGTGGTCGACGCCATCAGCACGATCGTCGCGACCGTGCCGAAATCCGGAAGCTCAGGCATCGCGCGGCTCCCACAGCAGCGCGGCGATCAGCCCCGCGCATGCGCCGGCCGCGACGTACCACGCGCCGGGCAGCGCGAGATGGGTGGCCGCGGCGACGACGAGGCTCACGAACCACGGGCGGCTCGCGCGCACGCCTTTCCACATGCCGCGCAGCAGCACCAGAAACACGGCCGTGAACGCCATGTCGAAGCCGTATTGTTCGACGTTGCCGATCGTCGGGCCGACCGCCGCGCCGAGCGTGGTCATCGAGATCCACGTCAGGTAGAGCCCCGAGCACACGCCCGCGTAGTAGGGGACGCTGATGTGCGCGGCCGAGCGCGAGCGCGCGTCGGCGAGCGACATCGCCCAGCTCTCGTCGCACATGAAGAACAGCGCGAGGAAGGCGCGGCGGCGCGGCAGGCGCCTGATATACGGCGCGAACGCGGCGCCCATCAGGATGTGGCGCGAATTCACGAGGAACGACATCGCGACGATCAGCGCGATGTGCGGCGGCGACGTCCACAGATGGATCGCCGCGAACTCGGAGCCGCCGCCGAAGTTCAGGCCCGTCATCATCGGCACCTCGAACAGGCTCAGCCCTTTTTGCGCCGCCTGTGCGCCCAGCACGAGCGCGAACGGTACGAAACCCAGCATGACGGGCAGCGCCGCGCGCAATCCGCGACCCATCTCGGCAAGATACGCGGGCTTGTCGCGAAGCCCGGACGACGTTGAAACGCTACTGCTCATCACTCCTCCTTCGGGGGAGGGATTGTCTGCTTTTTTGACTCGAATCGGATTGCGTTGTCGCCAGATATTTCGCAGAATTTGGCATCGAACGCTGGATGTGTGAATTTTTTGGAATCGGATGCCAAATGAAACTGGATGCCATCGACCGCCGGATCCTGAGCGCGCTGCAGCGCGACGGCCGCATGCAGAACGTGGAGCTGGCGCACGAGGTCGGGTTGTCGCCGTCGCCGTGCCTGCGGCGCGTGCGGCTTCTCGAGGAAGCCGGCGTGATCGAGAAATACGTGGCCGTGCTGAACCCGGCGAAGGTCGGCAAGGGGCTGACGATCTTCACACGCGTGTGGCTGAAGGGGCAGGACGCGGAATCGGTGAACCGTTTTGCCGAGGCGGTCCAGCAGATGCCGGAGGTCGTCGAATGCCACCTGATGGCCGGCGACTGCGATTTCCTGCTGCGCGTCGTCGCGGCCGACATCGACGATTACCGACGCTTCCAGATGGAATACCTGACGCGCATTCCCGGCGTGCTCAGCGTGAAGACCGACATTCCGATGCAAAAGGTCAAACTCACGTCGGCGCTACCGACCTGAAGCGGGGCGGCCGCGCGGCGGCGCGTCGACGAGCCGTCATCGCGCGGTGACGATCGCCGGATAAACTGATGGCGTGCGTCGCGTCGCACGGATGGCCCGTGTGCCGCTCATCGTTCGATGTGCAAGCAACTAACGGTCAATGCCGACGCGATCGGCCAGACGGCGCGGCGCGCCGGTCATGCGTCGGAGCGAATGCGTTTCTTCCTGTCGGGCCTTACATGCAGCCATTCAATACGCCGTGGAATTCGCTGGAAATCGTCAAGCTCGTGCTCGGCGTGCTGACGCCGTTGTCGGTCGCGTGTCTCGGCTGGCTCGTCGCGCGCCGGCTGAAGCGGCTCGAACTCGTGCAGTGGACCAACCAGCGGCTGATCGAGAAGCGGCTCGCGCTGTACGACACGGTCGCACCGCAGCTCAATGCGCTGCTGTGCTTCTACACGTGGATCGGCTACTGGAAGGACATCTCGCCGGACGACGTGATCCGCGCGAAGCGCGACCTCGACCGCACGTTCCACATCTACCGCTACCTGTTCGACGACGACGTGTACGACGCGTATCACACGTTCATCCACGCGCTGTTCGAGATGCATACGGGGCCCGGCCGCGACGCGCGGATCCGCTCGCTGATCCACGCGCCCGACGGCGACCGCAGCGTGCACGGTTCGTATGAATGGAAGCCGGCGTGGTCCGAGCGTTTCTCGACCGCGAATGTCGTGCCCAGGGACGACGTGCTGCGGCATTACACGCAGTTGATGGAGCGGCTGCGCGTCGCGCTGGGGGCGACGCGCTGAAGTGCTGCTGGAGGCCGGCCGATGCGTGTCCGGGTGTCGGGGCGATTCAGGCGAAAGAGATCACGAGTTTTTTGCCGCAAGCGGCGGCGTACTTGCGCAGCGTTTCGATCGACGGGGAGTGCTGGCCGGTGGCGAGAGAACGTTCGAGCCGCGTGATGGCAGGTGCTTTCGTTCCCATGCGCGCTGCAATATCGGCTTGCGAAAGACCGGCGGCTCGCCGGGCGGCAAGCATCGCATCGAGCAGCGCGAATTCTTCCCGGTTCAACCGTTCGTACTCGGCGCGTACCTCCGGATCGGCCAATGCGCGTTCGCGCAGTGCCTTATAGGTTGCCATCTCGAACCTCCCTTAATCGGCGGTGCGCGGTATCCAGCTCTTTCTGCGGCGTTTGCCGGGCCTTCTTCACGAAGCAGTGAAGCATGACGATCTGCCGGTTGACGACCGCGCAGTAAAACACGCGGGCGATACCTTCCGCGCCCTTCAGGCGCATTTCAAACAAACCGTCGCCCATCGCCTTGGTGTGAGGCTCACCCAGATTCGGGCCGTACTGCTCCATACGGTCGGCGAGTGCGAAGAACCTGGCGATCAGTGTCTTCGGCAACGCAAAAATGCCTGCCTCGACACGCTCGTTGAAGAACCGGATTTCATAGCGCTGGTTTGAATAGTAACAAATATGTTATCCCCATGCAAGAAGCGGTGTCGTCGCGCAGGTGGCGAGGGCAGCGTGGTAGATGGACGGGATGCACCGGAATGCGGGACGTTGCGCCGGTGCTTCGTTGATCGTGTACGAGCCTGATTGTTTTTCCGTCGACCCTGATTCGACCAGTCGTCCGAATGGGTATCAGGCGTGTCCGTGCACGTCGGAAGGGGAGACGATCAGTTGCGCCCCGCCACCGCGAGCCGCGCGGCGAGACCGACGAACACCGTGCCGAGCAGATATTGCGGCACCTTCGATGGCCGGCGGCGCGCGCCGATCCGCCGGTTCAGCCGGCTCGCGGAGAGAATCACCGCGCCGTTCACGACGATCCCGATCAGGTTGAGCACGGTCGCCAGCACGAGAATCTGCACGGCGATCGAGCCGTGTTCGGGCCGCACGAACTGCGGAAACAGCGCGAGGACGAACAGCGCCATCTTCGGGTTCAGCAGGTTGGTCGTCAGCCCTTGGCGGAAGATCGCCGCGGTCGAACGGCGACGTTGCGACGCGACGGGCGACAGCGCGGTCGCATCCGAACGGAAGGTTTTCCACGCGAGATACAGCAGATATGCGGCGCCCGCGAAACGCACGACGTCATACGCGAGCGGCACCGCGACGAAGAGCTGCGACAGCCCGAGCGCCGCCGCGAGTGCATGGCAGTAGGTGCCGGCCTGAATGCCCGCGAGCGTCGCGAAGCCGGCGCGGCGGCCCTGGCTCACGCTGCGGGACGCGATCAGCAGCATGTCGGGGCCGGGCGTGGCGGTCAGCGCGAGACACGCGCCGGAGAACAGCACGAGCGTGGAGAGATCGATCACGGGAACCCCTTTCGCCGACGAGGCGTGAAAGGGAGATCAGTTTAGGAACGCCGTCGCGGGCAGTCAATCGCGATGCGAGAGACGGCCGGCGCCTCACCGGAGCCGCCCGCTACGACGATGCGGTCTCGGCGATCGTCCGCCGCAGTTCGGGCACGCACGACCCGCACTGCGTGCCGTACTTCAGTTGCGCCTGCAACCCTGCCGACCGTTCTGCCGACGTCGCATCGGCGAGACGGGCCGACAGCGTCGCCCGGATCTCGCGCTCTCGCGGCAGGAAGCGGCGGCGTGCCGGCCGCCGCGTCGCTCAGCCTTTCGCGACGACGTCGATGCGCAGCGCTTCGCCGCCGGCGGCGATCGCCAGCAGACGATCGACGTTCGGGTGCGCGCCCGGACGATTGCGCGCGTCGGCCGTATGTTCGGCGAACACCGCGAGGCCGTGTTCGGCCGCTTTCGCGTCGAGGGATCCGAACGCCTGCTTCAGATAGTGGTACACCGCGAGCGAGCCCTGCTTGCCCGGCTGGTTCTCGATGGTCGCGACCACGTCGCCGTTCGCGCCGACGAGATCGATGTGCGCGATGCCGTCGATGGCCGGCAGTTGCGCGAGGTTGTCCTTGAATACTGGGGTCGGTCGAATCACTTGAAGCACTCGGTTGGGGTTGGATCATGGGTCGGGTTGACCGACCGGTATGTTATCCGATCAGCGAGGGTCCACCTGACCTGCAGCGGGATGTCGGAGCCAGTCGGGCATACGACCATCGGCTGCCGTCGGCGGCCCGGCCGGCCGACGCTTGCAACGAAGATCGCAACACGATGATTCGTTCGAGTTCAAAACAAGTTTTAAAACAAATCAGACGTGTACTAAAAGGATAATACAAGACTGATTTTCGCAGAGTCGTTTGGCATGATCGGGATATCACTATCCCGAATGTTTCCATCGTGACGCCCGGTCCGGCGGCGAATTCGCCGCCGGGCCGCCTTGCCGGAGACGTCACGCCGACCCATGCCAGACACCACGCTTCAGTCCATTCGCCGCTACCAGAGCATTTCGGTGTTCGGGGGCGGCATCGTCGTCACGATCCTGATCCTGATCGCCTGCGGGCTCGGGATCACGTCGATCGTCTACGGCTATCTGGACGGCGAGCGGCGCAATTTCCTGAACGGCGTGGAGGAGGCCGTCGACGAGGTGCAGGTGGCCGAGACGTCGTTCCGCAACGGCGTCACGAACACGCAACTCATCTGGCGCGAGATCGGCGCGGCGCCTGCCGACGTCGTGAATACGTTTTTCGCGAACGACCAGCAGTTCGCGATCAAGCCGTATCCGTCGCTCGTGGTCGGCGTGCCGGGGCAAACCGCGCAGCGCGACGAGGTCGCGCGCTACCTCGCGCTGTCGTTCATGCTGTCGCGCATCTGCGCGGCGAGCTCGATCAATCGCGGGCGCACGCTCGAGGGCTACCACTACAGCACGCGCACGGGCATGTTCGGCCTGGTGCCGCATCTGTCGCGCGACAATCCCGCGCTCGCGTCGGCCGATGCGCGAGCGCACGTGCTCGCGGCGCTGCGCGTCGATTTCGACGGGCAGCCGGCGGCGGCGAACGACGGTCGGCCGAACGTCCGCTGGCTGCCGCCCTACGAGAATCCCGTCACCGGGCAGGTGCGCGTGCGGATCGCCGCCGAAGCGCGCGCCGGCGGCCAGCCGTTCGCGGTGCTGGTCACCGAATACGCACCGGACTACCTGCTGTCGTGGCTGCCCGGCCGCGCGTTGGCCGGTGCGTTCTTCATCGCGTCGCAGGACAACCGGCTGATCGCGGTCGATCCCGGCGTCCAGCGCACCGGCGCGCTGACCGAGCGCCTGCTGAAGCTCGACGTCGCGCAGGGTAGCCAGGCGTCCGGCGAGCCGCTCTTCCGCGACGGCGCGATCGTGTTCCGCAGCCGGCTCGCGACAACCGGCTGGACCATTGCCTACGTGCTCTCGTGGGCGGACGTCGCGGCCGGCATCGGTGTGCAGGCCGGCGCGCTGATGGCGGCGACGCTCGTCGCGATTGCGGTGATGTGGGTGCTGCTCGTGCGATTTCACCGGCGTGTGCTGGTGCCGGTCTACGCGCGTTCGGCGCGCGTGTTCGACAGCGAGGCGCTGTGCCGCAGCGTGATCGCGATGGCGCCCGTCGGCATCGCGCTGGTGTCGCTGTCCGACCGGCGCGTGATGCTCGCGAGCGACACGCTGACGCACATGCTGCGCCCGCACGGCGGCGATCACCATGAGCTGTGCGCGCAACTGCTCGACCGGTACGACACGTTCGTCGCGAACGGCGGCGCCGGCGGGACGATGATGAACGAGCTCGTGCTCGACGAGCACGGCGACGCGCCGCTGCATCTGGAGATCATCGCGCACGGCGCGCGTTACCAGGGCGAGGACGTGCTGATCGCGGCCTTCGCCGATACGACCGCGCAGCGCCGGCTCGTGCATCAGCTCGAGGAGGCCGTGCGCGCGGCCGATTCGGCGAATGCGGCCAAGTCGTCGTTTCTCGCCGCGACGAGCCATGAAATTCGCACGCCGCTGAACGTGATTCTCGGCAACCTCGAGTTGCTCGAGCGCACGGCGCTCGATGCATCGCAGCAGAGCCGTGTGCAGACGCTGCGCGCGTCGGCTCGGGGCTTGCTTGCGATCGTCAGCGACATTCTCGATTTCTCGAAGATCGAAGCCGGCGCGATGTCGGTCGAATCGATCGAGTTCGACGTGATCGCGGTGATCGAGCGCGAGCTGGCGGCATTCGCGTCGGTTGCAAAGGCGAAAGGATTGCCGTTGTTCGCCGATATCGACGCGAGCGGGAATCAGCGGATGCGCGGCGACCCGACGCGGCTCGCACAGGTGGTCGACAACCTGTTGAGCAACGCGATCAAGTTCACGAGCGAGGGCCGCATCGTCGCGCGCGTCGCAGCCGGGCGGAACGGGCGCGGCGTGCCCGAACTCTCGATCGGTATCGAGGATACGGGCATCGGCATCGAGCGCGCGCAGCAAGCCAGGCTGTTCAAGCCGTTCTCGCAGGTCGACGCATCGATCACGCGGCGCTACGGCGGCACCGGCCTCGGCCTTGCGCTTTGCGATCGGCTGGTCGCGGCGATGGGCGGGACGATTTCCGTCGACAGCGCGCCGGGTGTCGGCAGCCTGTTTACCGTGCGCTTGCCGCTGCGCATGGGCATCGCGCCCCCCTGCGGGGCCGGCTTCGGCGCGGGCCGGACGCTGATCGTCGTGTCACCGGAGGATGCGTGGCGCGCATTCGCCTTTCCGCATCTGCGTGCGTGGGGTTTCGACGTCGCGATGCATCCGAGTCCGATCGGAATTGCCGCCGGGTGCCTCGCGCGTGCTCACGCGATCGTGCTCTTCGGCGATTCCGACCGATGGCGGCGGGAGGAGCTCGACAGCCTGGGCGGCGGCACGCCGGTCGTGCTGGCGACCCCGGACGGCCCGCTGCAGCCGGCCGTCGCGGGCCGTACGATCCGCGTGTCGAGCTATTCGCTGAACGGGCTGCGTACGGCGATCGCACAGGCGCGTACCGCCATCGCCGAGTCGACGCGCGAGCCGCACCGCGCCACCGATGCGCGCGCGCCGGCGGCGCCCGGCACCGGCATACGAGCGCCGCGGGTGCTGATCGCCGACGATGCATCCGTCAACGGGTCGCTTTTCCGCGAGCAACTGGACGTGCTCGGCTGCGTGGTCCGGTGCGTGGTGTCCGGTGGCACCGCGATCGATGCGCTCGCGGACGGTTCGTGGGACGTGCTGCTGCTCGGCGCCGACCTGCCCGACATGCCGGCCCGCGAACTGGCGGAAGCCGTCCGTGCGCGCGGGCTCGCGTGCGACATGATCGTCGTGGCATCGCACCTCGCGCCCGACGATGCGCGGCGTTACGCGGCATCGAACGTCGAATGCGTGTTGACCAAGCCGGTGACGCTGGCCGATCTGCGTCGCGGTCTCGCACGCATCGCACGACGGCGCGGGATCGACTTTCCTGCCGGCGCGGCGGACGAGCGGCAGGCATCGGGTGCGATGGCCGCAGCAGCGGCGCATTGGCCGGGAAGATAAGAGAACGGGACGTCACGGCGGCGCAGACCGCCGGCGTCGAACGGGGAAGGCAGACACGCCGCATCGCACCGGTGCCGCGTGATTTCGACTGAAGAAGGAAGGGTAAGGCCGTGCGCTATATGGGAAAGGTGTTCGGACTGCTGCTTGGATTCGCGACGCTGCCGGAGAAATCCCGACGGGATTTCCTCACGAGGCTGAACGAATTCATGATGATGTCGCCGTCGCAGAGACGGCGGGCCATCACCGAATGGCAGCACGTCGCGGACGACGGGTCGGGCGAACCGGACAAATCCGTGGTCAAACGTTAGGCAGCGACCCGGGCCGCGTTGCAGGACGGGATGGATCGGTGGCGTTTGGGGACGCCGCCGATCGGGTGGGCATGCGCGTCGGATCGAGGTAGTGCCCGTCGTCGCAATGCCATGCCAGATCGGGATGGAGAGCCGGCGCGCCCGCGGTTGTATCGACCCTGGGCGCGGATGGGGTGGGGCAGGTGGTCACACCCGATTGCATCGAGGCGATGCGGACTCCGGCTATTATCTTAAAATTACGCTGCGCACCGCCCGGTTCGCCGAACCTCGCGATGCGACCGTGTTGCGACATCGATTCGAATTCCGGCGCGTCGCACAACATGGCACGTCGGACCGCGTGTATCGGGAGAAGAATAAAGATGGATGAATTTTTTGTGCGAGTGATGGTGGCGGACGATCATCCTTCGTCCGCACTCGGGATGTCGCAGGCGCTCGCGGGCAGCAGCACGATCAAGCTGCTTGGCACGGTCTCGAATTCGACCGACCTGGTGGCGATGCTCGACGAACAGCAGGCCGACGTGCTCGTCGTCGACTACGTGATGCCGGGCGGCAAGTACGGCGACGGTCTCGCGTTGTTGTCGTTTCTGCAGCGCCGCTATCCGGCGCTTCATCTGGTGACGATCACGATGATCGACAATCCGAGCGTGCTGCATGCGATTCAGCGGCAGGGTGTCGGATGCATCCTCAGCAAATCCGACGCGATTTCGCATCTGGTCGGGGCGGTTCACGCCGCTTATGTCGGTGCGAATTATCTGTCGCCGTTCTTCAAGCAATTGCTCGAGGGCACCGAGACGTCGGTGGGCACGCGCGCGTTGACGGCCCGGGAAATCGAGGTCGTGCGGCTGTACGGCGCCGGCCTGACGGTCGGCGAGATCGCCGTTCAGCTTCACCGGAGCAAGCAGACGATCAGTTCGCAGAAGTCCAGCGCGATGAAGAAGCTCGGTATCGTCCGCGATGCGGACCTGATCCGCTATGCCAGTGAGGGCAAGATCGTGGATGCGTAGAACGGCGACGGGCCGCCGCAGGCCGGGTAGCGCACGTGTCGCGGCGAGCGGCCATCGATCGCGCATCGCCCCGTGCGGGGCAGACGAGATTCCGACAACATGCCTGAAAAACTGAAAAGACTCGTCGCTCATGCCACCGCGCCGAGTCGCAAGCCGTTCGACCCTGAACGGGTTCGGCGCCAGCAGCAGTCGTTGCTGTACGGCAGCGGCGCGGCGATCACCGTGTTCATCCTGGTGTGCGCGGCGCTCGTCGTGCGGCTCGAAGTGCTGGACTATTTCACGCAGATGCGCGGGACGTTTCTGAAACGCGAGGCCGAACTGCATGCCGAGTTGCGTTCGACGAAACTGCTGCTCGGTCAATACGTGAATCAATCCCAGGCCCTGTGGCGCGCCGACACGCAGGCATCGCCGGACGTGATGCGGGAATTCGTCGCCGGGGGAGGCAAGATCGTCCGCTACCGGTTCGGTCAGCCGGCGGCCGTCGGGCTGGCCAATCTGTCGCCGGAAAACCCGGCGCGCCTGTATTCGCCGTACCTTGCCCTGATCGTGCAGCAATTCGATGCGATTGCGTCGCAGGTTCCCGTCGATGTCGGCCTGTCCGGTTACCTGGTCAGCCTGTACGGCGACCTGCTCGGCGTGTTCGACCCGATTCTCGTCGAACGGGCGCTCGCATTGCCGGCAGGCCATTCGCTGGAACTTCTGATCGGCGAACTGCTGCCTTCGCGCGCGCGTATCGTGCCGGCGACGCCGGGCATGACGGCCCAGGACGGCATCGTGCTCGAGAGCCGGGTCGATCCGCTGTTGGGGCGCCGGGTGCTGCGCTTCGTCCGGCTGCTGTACGACGCCGACGGGAAGCCGGTTGCATGGGTCATCATCAACGGCCGGGCGCGGATCGACGACATGCTGGCGACGCGGGCCGTCGACGAGGGATATGCGCTGGTCGGGGGCGGCGGCAACGTGCTGGCCGGTACGCAGCCCGATCCCGCGCTGATCCGGCAGGCGCTCGACCACGCGAGCGAGCCGTTCGGCGATCATGTGACGGCGCATCGCGTCGGTGCCCGCTTCGTGGTCAGCGATCGCATGCCGGAATCCGATCTGGTGCTGATGGGCACATTCTCGTGGCGCAGCATCGTCGCGGCGATCGCCGTGCCGGCGGCCACCACGGTCGGCGCCGCGCTGGTTGCCATCGTGCTGATGTGGTGCGCGATCGTGCTGTTCGACCATCGTGCGTTGCGTCCCGCGAACCGTCGTGCCATCCGGCTGATCGAGAGCGAGGCGCTGAACCGCACGCTGATTCGCACGGCGCCGGCCGGCATCGTGCTGCTGTCGCTCGCCAACGGCGACACGATGGCGCGCAACGACGCCGCCCAGGCATACGGCGACACCCGCGTCGCGCCGTCGCTCGGCAAGCGTATCTGGCAGGCTTATCGAGACGGTATCGCGGCCGGCCGGGCGCCGCGCGTTCTGACGCACGAGCTGTCGGTCGAGCTTGCCGGCGGCACGACCTACCTCGCCGCACATATCGTCCGTACCCGCTATCGCGGCGTCGACGTGCTGCTCTGCACGCTCACCGACATCACCGCGGGCAAGCAGGTCGAGCACAAGCTGCGCGAGGCGCGCGAGGCGGCGGACGATGCGAACAAGGCGAAGTCGACTTTTCTCGCGACGATGAGCCACGAGATCCGCACGCCGCTGAACGCGATCGTCGGCAATCTCGAGCTGATGGAACGCGCGCAACTGCCGGCCGATCAACGGCGACGCCTGCAGACGGTCATGTCGTCGTCGGATGCATTGCTGCGCATGATCAACGACGTGCTCGACCTGTCGAAGGCCGAGTCCAACCAGATGGCGCTCGAAGCCATAGCGTTCGACCTGCGCGTCGTGCTGCGCGATGTCGCGGCGATCTTCCGCCCGCTCGCGGACGCGAAGCGCCTGACGCTCGAATGCCGGATCGCGCCCGAACTGGCCGACGGCTATGTAGGCGACCCGACGCGCGTGCGCCAGCTCGTGTCGAATCTCGTCAGCAACGCAATCAAGTTCACCGAGCATGGCGGCGTGACGATCGAAGCCGGCCCCGGCGCTCGCGCGGGCGATACGCGCTGCATCGAGATCGCCGTGCGCGATACGGGAATCGGCATTCCGGCGGAAAGCCTGCCGACGTTGTTCGACGTGTATATCCAGACCGACCCGTCGATCTATCGCCGCTTCGGCGGCACGGGGTTGGGATTGCCGCTGTGCCGGCGCATCGCGCGCTTGATGCGGGGCGAGCTGGCAGTCGAAAGCCGTCCCGGCGAAGGCACGACATTCACGGCGACGCTGCCGTTGGCGGACGCATTGCCGGGCTGGCGTGCGGCGTTCGATGAGCAGGGCAACACGGCAGCGGCCGGCGTCGAGCGGCCTCGCGACGATGCGGCAGCGCCGCTGCGCGTGCTGGTGGCGGAAGATCATCCGGCGAGTCGCGCACTGTTGCGGGATCAGCTCGACGCGCTGCACTGGAACGCGACGCTCGTCACGAACGGTATCGAGGCGATGCGCGCGTTCTTCACGCAGCCGTTCGACGTCGTGCTGACCGATCTCGGCATGCCGGAACTCGACGGTTTCGCGCTTGCCAACTTCCTGCGCGAGCAGGGCGCGAAGGTGCCGGTGATCGCGATGACCGCACACGCGACCGAAGAGGACCGGCGGCGGTGCGCGCAGGTTGGCGTCGCGGAGGTCGTGCTCAAGCCGTTGTCGATCTCGGCGCTCGACGCGGTGCTGCGCCGGCACACGGCGCTCGATCGTGCAGATGCAGGGGTAAGTGGAGGTGCTGACGCCGACGCTGGCACGGCGGGCGGTGCGCCAGGGGACGCGGACGCGCCACGCGACGCGCGGCCTGTGATATCGGACGAGATTCGCGAGACATTGCGCAACGCAACGCTGCATTCGCTGGCGGTGATTGGCGACGCGCTGTCGAGCGGCGATATCGATCGGGTGAAAGTCGAGCTGCATTCGATGCGTGGCGGTTTTGCGCTCGCAGGCGATGTCGACGCGAGCGATGCGTGCGCGCAGGCTGAACGGGTCGTGGCCGAGGGCGGCATCGATGCGATGAAGGCCGCTTGGCCCGCGCTCGAGGCGGCGATCGGCGATGCGTTGGGGAGACTATCGGGAGCAACTTGAATCGCGAGATCGTCGTCCGATCGTCCCGCGCCCGGTATCGCATGCATCGAGCCGGATTAGACAAACGCTCCGGTTACCGCCACCGTCGATTCAGCGCCACCAGCATCGGTTTTTCGATCCACAGATGACATGCGTAACCCGATATGCTGACCGCGATCAGGATCGCGGTGCTCGCTGCGATACCGCCCGGCGTATCGATCGCCGTGCGCAACCCGACGAGCTTCGCGGCGAAGCCGATCACATACGGATGGATCAGGTAGATCGAATAGCTGGCGGCCCCGAGCGCCGCCAGAGCGCGGCTTTTGATCGTCCAGCCGTGCAGATCGAGCGCGATCAGCGCGACGAGCACCACGCAGGCGGAACCGCCCCACCATGCGGTGCGCGCGAAACCTGACGGCGTGCCGTACCAGGCGGGGAGCAGCGCCATCGTCGCGACGCCGACGACGGCGAGCGCTGTCCAGACGCGCGGCCCGACACGGCTGCCGATTCCGGCATCCAGCAACCAGTAGGCGAGCACGCCAAGGCCGAACTCGAGCGCGAACGGCTGCCCGAGATGATCGACAACGGCGCTCGACGTACCCTTTACGGCGACATACGCGCAAAACAGCGCAAGCAGCGCCGCGGCGAGTGCGGTCGCGTAGCGCGCGCACACCAGTACGAGCGCGCCCGCCACGACAACATAGAACAGCATTTCATATTCGAGCGTCCAGCCGTTCAGGTTCAGCGGACCCCAGTGGCCGTCGTCCTTCACGTACGGAATGAACAGCAGCGACTTGACGAGATAGGCGGCCCCGGCCGTCGTCGAGTTCAGCCACTGCGGCCGCCAGGCCGCGATCGCGAACACGCCGAGCGTCGTCAACCAATAAAGCGGCACGATGCGGATCAGCCGCTTGCGAAAGAATGCGCGGCCTTCGCGCGGCGCGACGCAGGACATGATGAAGCCGCTGATCACGAAGAAGAGATCCACACCGGCCTGTCCGGCCGGCAGGATGCCCATGTGATAGCCGACGACCGCGAGCGCCGCGAACGCTCGCGCGCACTGGATGTTCGGAAAGAAGGAATTGGGCTGAGCGAGCGTGTTCATTTGCGTGTCCAAAGCGGGCGCCGGCGCTCGACGACGGCGGGGCGGGCGGGACTCGGCCGATAGGCGGGTCCCGCTGCACGGGTATAGGGGATGTGCGACGTGCGCTTGCGGTTCACCGTGCGACGTGCTTCCCGGCCCCGCCCCGCGCGCCCCGCGAACTGCATCGCACAGAACAGCGCCACGCTCGACAGATGGCGCGTGTAGCTGCCGAGATCGGGCTCGAACAGCATCGACACGGCGACGTGCCCGATCGCGAGGCAAGCGAGCAGTTCATACGAGCGGCTCACGCCGCGCGTGCGGCACCATACCGACGCGAGCGCGATCCAGACGAACACCTGCATCGCGATCTCCTTCGGCCCCGGCATGAACAGCGCCGGCAGGTTCAGCCGGAACATCCCGTACAGATAGTTCGCGCAGAAGGCCGCGAACGAGACCGGCTCCATCGGATTGCGGAAGCTGGTGCGCGCGCCGAACGGCGAACCGTACGCGAGGTAGTCGGCCGCCATGTCGCGCGGGTGCTGCAGCAGGTAGTACGCATCGTTCGGCAGCACGAACAGTGCGGCAGGGACCGCGAGCGCCAGCCAGACCTTGCCGCGCCATGACACATGCCTGAACACCAGCGCGACGAGCGCGATCGCGACGATCAGCGCGAAATAGCTGCGCACGAGCGCCGCATAGCCGGCGTAGAGCATCACGGCGGCGGCGAGCGTCACGGCGAACTGCCGCCGCTGCGCGATGCCGGCCAGTGCGATCGCCATCAGGACGACGATCGTGTCCTTGCTCGCGACGAACAGGTTGAAGAATACGCAGGGCGCGAGCAGCACGAGACAGGCGAGCATCGACCCGACGCGCGTGCCGTGGCCGATCACGCGCCAGATGCACAACGCGCCGATCGTCGCGACGAACAGGTGCGTGCCGGTTTCGCCGAGCATCGCGTACCACCGCGCGACCGCGTCGAACGACGTGCCGTCGTAAGTGCCCGAGCCACCGATCTGGCTCTGGATCTTTTCCGCGTCGCGAAAGACGAATTCCGGCAGGAAGGCGCCCGCCTTTGCATAAATGCCCCAGTAGACGAGCACGGTCGCGGCGGCGATTGCGCGTATCAGCCCGCGGCTGAGCGGCGGACCTGCGAGGAGAAGACTACGCAGCATCGGACAACCCCTCCGCGGGCGGTACGGCGGCGAACGTTCTCGCGCCGCGCACGACGATCAGCGCGAGTGCCGCAACGATGCCGGCACTGGCTGCCAGATGGGCAAGCGCCGCGCCTGTCGTGCCCGAATACCGGATCAGGAGCCATGCGAGCGGCGCCCACGCGGCGGCGACGGCGGCCATCGACAGCGTGACGACCGACCCCACGCGTAGCGCGATGGCGGCCGTCCACAACACGTCGCCGGCCGAGCGCAGCGCGAACGATGCCAGCAGCACGGCCAATACGGCGACCTCGCGCGCGCCGGCCCGCTCGTGCGCGAACTGGAACAACTGGCCGTGCACGACGAGAATCGCGATGGCAGTCATCGCCGTGACGCCGACGGCCGCCGCTATCGCGCGACGCAATTGCGGGCCGAACGCAGAAGGGTCGACGGCGAGCGTTTTCACGAAACCGGGTCCGGCCGTGACGGCGACCGTCGCGAATGCGATCGTCTGCACGGCGCTCGCGATCGACCATGCGAACACGTAGCGGCCGAGCGCGTCGGCGCTTGCAAGGCCGCCGGCGACGAAGCGTTCCGCGTATTGCAGCGATGCCATGAGCACGCCGGCCAGATAGAACGGCAGGCCGTGCCGCCACACCGCGAACAGCTCGCGTCGCGCCGGCGCGCGATGGGCCCGCGCCGCATGCGGCGCACGTCGCGCGAGCGCAGCGACACCACACCAGCACACGGCGACGACCAGCACGTTGCTGGCGAACCACAGGGCGAAGACCGCGTCGATCGAATGCAGGATGCCGGCGAGCAGCCCGCCGCAGGCGAGGGCGGCCCATGCGCCGGTGCGGCCGAACAGCAGCAGCGAGCCCGCACGGAAGCGGTGCAGCGAGAACAGCCACGCGTTGGCTTCGAATGCGGCGTGTTCGGACAGCGCGACGAGCAGCATGCCCCACAGCAGAGACGTCGGGACGCCGAGCGCGCGCGCGGCGCTGCCGCCCGCCACGCCGAGCGCCAGCATCGCCAATAGATAAAGGCCGGCGAACACGCCGCACAGCCTGCGCGCCGTACCGATCGCGGGAAGCGGATCGCGTGCGCTCAACTGCCGGTTGAGTTCGGCGCTGAAACCGAGCCCGAGCACCTTCGACGCGATCACGGACGCGGCGACCGCGAGCCCGTAGGCGGCCACCGCGTCGAAGCCGAGCGTGCGCGCGACGACGATCGCGAGTCCGAATTTCAGGCCGAGCGAGGAGAAACGGAGCAGAAGTCGAATGAGCATGTGAAATCCGCGGAGGTCAGGCGACGCGGGCCGCGCGCAGCGCATCGATCACGCGTGCGCGACCGGTGCGAATGTGTGCGAATCCGGTTTGCGCGGTCTGCCAGAACGCGGCCGACGCATCGGGCGCGAGCACGGTGCGCGCGACGGCGTCCGGATCGAAGTCGGCGCCGTTGACGACCCAGTCGTCGAGCCGCAGATCCGCGTAGGCGCCGAAGCCCTTGCGTTCGTAGCTGAGATGGAACGCGGGCACGCCGTGCAGCACCGATTCGAGCGCGCCGTGCAGGCGCACCGAAATCACGCGGTCCGGCGTGTCCGTAACGAGCAGCGTCCTGAGCGGAACGAGCGTGTCGCGGATGCCGATGCTGCGGTAGTACGCGACGTCGTCGTTGCCGCGCCCCGTGCTCTGCACCGCGAAGCTGATCCGGCAGGCCGCACCGATCTGCGCGATGAGCCGCGCGATCGACTGCGCGTAACGCATCCGCTGCGCGCGGCTCCATCCCGGTGCGCGACGCAGCACGAAGGCGACATGGCGAACCTCGTCGTGGCTTCGCGCGGCGGCGCGGCTCAGGATCGCGTCGCGGCGATGCTCGAAGTCGAGCACCGCGAGATCGGGCGCGCGCCGCGTGTTCGGATTGGCGGCGAGGAAGGCGGCCGACCGGTCGTCGCGCACGAACACACGGTCGAACGACGCGAGCAGGCGCTGCAGGTGCGCGCCGACCGGCGCCGCGTGCCGCGCGGGCCCGATGCTTTGCGGCAGGTACACGGTCGGTTTGCCCGACGCGTGCGCCGCGCGCATCTGCAGCAGGTGGCCGGCCTCGAGCTTGAGCGCTTCGACGGGACCGCGCGCGCGCAGATAGCCGCCGCCGACGCCGGCAATCAGGTCGACGCCCGCGAGCAGGCGGCGCAAGTCGGCGAGTCGCGCGTTCGCGCCAACCGGCAGCGCGGCGCGCGCCGCGCCGCTCAGGCGGCGCGTGCCGTGTTCCGCGAGCACGGGCGCCGCGCGCACGTCGGCATGGGCGGGAAACGATCCCGGATCGGCGGCGACGATCGATACGCGGGTCGCGTCGCCGAAGGCTTCCTTCAGCAGACCGATGGACAGGTCGACCAGCAGGCCGTCCCCGGAATTGCGAGCGCTGTACGCGTGCAGCAGCGCCACGTGGGTGGACGAGGTCATGAGGTCTCCTTGGGAACGAGGCTGCGGTAGAGATCGAGGGTGCGGCGCACCATCGCGTCCGCGGAATGGCACCGGGCGGCCGGCACGCAGCGCGCGCGCATCGCGCTGCGCAACGCGGCGTCGCGTGCGAGCGCGACGACGGCGTGCTTGAAATCGGTCGTGTCGTCGTCGTTCGGCACGACTACCCCGATCTCGCTGGAGCGGATCAGTTCGGCCGCGCCCGCGACCTGCGACGCGACGATCGGCACGCCGGCCGCCATCGCTTCGAGGCAGACGTACGGGAAGCCTTCGTAGCGGCTCGGCAGCGCGAACAGGTCGAATGCGGAGAAGTAGCGGCTCGCATGCTCGACGACGCCCGCGACGTGAAGGTTCGGCGGCCAATACTCGGCCTCGGGGCCGGCTGCCGCGTTGAAGTCGCCGGGGCCGATTGCGACGAATTGCACGTCGCGGTTGCACTGGCGATGGACGGCACGCGCGATCCGCACGAGCCGGTCGACGCCCTTCTGGTGGTCGAAGCGCCCGACGAAACCGACGACGATGGCGTCGTCCGGCAGGCCGAGCGCTTGCCGCGCGTCGTGTTGCGGCATCGTGTCGAGCGGCCTGACCCCGTTGACGATCGTCTTGACGCGATGTGCGGGAATGCCGAGCGCGTCGCGAAGATGCCGCGCCTCGTCTTCCGATACGGCGATGATCCGGTGCGTGCACAGCCGGCCGAGCATCTGCTCGATCGTGCCGTAGAAACGGCGCTGCAGACCGTTCAGCGACGGATTGAGCGTATAGACGGCATGCGGCGTGTAGACCTGACGCCACGGGCCGATGCATAAGCGCGCGATCGCCCCCGCCTTCGAGCTGTGGCTGTGCACGATGTCCGGCCGGATCCGCAGCAGGCAGCGGTACAGCCGGACAACCGCGAGCGCGTCGCGCCAGCCGACGTGCCGTTGCATCGGCACGCGATGCACGCTCGCGCAACGGGACAGCACGCGCGCGTCGAGGGTCTTGTCGTCGAAGCGCGGGCCGTCGGGCACGATCAGGTGCACGTCGATGCCGTGAACCGCGCTCAGCCCGTCGATCAGATCGGAAAGGTGGGTGGCCACGCCGCCGCCTGCCGCTTCCGCGACGAGCGCGATGCGCAGGCGCGGCGCGCCGGTCGTGCGGGTTTCGGCGGCGCGCGGCGCAGGCGCATGACGGGCGTCGCGGGCTGCCGCGTGGTCGACGCGGTGGATGTCGCTCATCGCTCACCCCCGCGCCGGAACCGCGCGGCGAGCGCCTGCAGCGCGCGTCGGGCAGGCCATGCGGCGCGACTGCGCGACGGCGCATAGCGGTACTGCGCATAGCGGTACGCGCCGTAGCGCGAGCCGTAGCGCGTCGTGCGCGGGTCCACGCCGTTGAGCACCACGCCGCTTGCCGCGACGCCGTTGTGCGCGAGGCGACGCGCGGCCTCGCCGAGCTCGGCGATACGCGTCGAGGCCGCGCGGGCGACGAGCAGCACGGTGCCCGCGTGGCGGCCGAGCGCGACTGCGTCGCTGACGGCGAGAATCGGCGCCGCGTCGATCACGACGCGGTCGTAATGTGCGGACAATCCATCGAGCAGCGCCTCGACGCGCGCGTCGGCGAGCCATTGAGCCGGGTGCTCGGGCATCGCGCCGGTCGCGATGAAATCGAGATTCGGCAGCACGTCGCGGCGAATCGCGTCCTCCGGCGTCACGTCGCCGGACAGCAGTTCGGCCAACCCGGATTCGCGCGGCATACCCAGCGATTCGTGCAGATAACCCTTGCGGAGATCGCCGTCGACGAGCAGCACGCGTTCGCCGCCGGCGGCCAGCAGCGCCGCGAAATTCGCCGCGACGAACGACTTGCCCGCGTCGGGCACGGGGCCCGTCACCAGCAGCACGTTGTTGCGCGCGTCGTGCATCGCGAAGCGCAGCGCGGTATGCAGGCTGCGCAGGCTTTCGATCGCCGGATCGTGCGGATCGAGCGCGCTCAGCAGGTGGGGCGCCGGCAGGCGCTGGGCGCTGCGCCGGGCGACGCGGCGCTGACCCGCCGAGGCCGGGACGGTCGCGTAGACGTCGATGCCGAGATGCCGCTCGATCTCGTCGGCATCGCGTACACCGCCGTACAGGTGGTCGCGCACGAACGCCAGCGCGACGCCGAGCACGAGCCCGGCCAATGCCGCCGCCGCGATCACGACCGGCCGGTTCGGCCGGACGGCGTCTTCCAGCACGATCGGCATGTCGACGATGCGCACGCTGCCGGTCTTGCCGGCCCTGACCAGTTCGAGTTGCTGCGCGTTGGCGAGCAGGGCCGTATAGAGATCGGTGTCGACTTTCACGTCGAGCATCAGCCGCACGGCCTCCTGCTGCAGGTCCGGCAAGCCGCGCACGCGGTGTTCGAACGCCCGTTGCTCGCGCGCGAGCGTGGCGAGCTGCGCATCGAGCGCGACCATGTCGGGATGGCCTGGCGCGAAGCGCGACGCCATCTCGTCGCGCTTTTGCTGCAATTCGAGCCGCCGGGTGGCCGTGTCGGCCGATTGCTGCAGCAGCTGTTTGGCTTCCGCGTCGAGATCGATCGTGCCGTTCGCGTTGCGCAGGTTCGTATAGCGCTGCTCGGCGTCCTGAAGCTGCTTCTTCAGGACCGGCAACTGCGCGTTGAGGAACGCGAGCGACTGCGCCGCGTCGGCGGACTTGCGCTCGATATGTTGGCGGATGTAGTGATGGGCGACCGCCTGAAGCTGCGCCTGCACGCGCTGCGGGTCGGTCCCGCGCAGTGTGGCGACGATCACCCCCGACTGCTTGATCTTTTCCTGGACGTCGAGCCCGCGGCGCAGCGTGTCGATCGTTTCGGCGCGCGATTCGCGCACGAGCGTGAAGCGCGTGCCGGGAAGCGCGTCGATGCGCGCGACGTCGATCGCGACCGGGCCGTCGGCCGTGCCGAAGGTTTGCGGCTCGCCGATCGTGCCGACGACGGGCGCCGGTAACGCGGCGCCCGCGAGCCGGTAGCGGCCGGCGTCGAGCATCGACAGTTCGAAGCGTTCGCCTTCGAACGATTTCGGCACGTCGAAGCGCGCGAGTTCGGCCGACTCTTTTCCCCATGCGTAGCCGCCCAGACCGAACACGCCGGGGCGCGCGACGCCGGCATTGAAGCGCGACGCGAACTCGCCGACGATGGGGAAGCGCTTCGGCTGCACGACGATGTAGCTGCGCAATTCGTCGACGGCACGCGTGACGACGAGCCGCGACGCGAGAATTTGCGCTTCGGCCGACGCGCTCGACTTGACGTCGAACAACGACGATACGTCGCCGAGGACGCTCTTGGCGGCGGAGGTGTCGCCGCTGTCCTCGACCTGCACCATGATGTCGGCCTGGTATTGCCGGGGCGCGAGGAACGCGTACAGCGACCCCGCGCCGACGCACGCCGCGGTGACGGCGGCGATCAGCCAGCGCTGGGCGACGAGCACGTCGATCGCGCCGGCGAGATCGAGCTCCGTGTCGCGATCGTGCGACCGCTCGTGAAGAGGTGTGGATGTCATCGATTCGATTCCGAAAGCGGAGAAGTAGGAGGAGACGGCGGCACGATGCGCGTGCACCATGCGTCGACGCCGCGCTCGATGAGCCGCAAGCTGAGCTCGAACGCCGCGCGTGTGCCGAGATACGGATCCGGCACGTCGAAACCGGACGGAAGGCCGGTCGAAGGATCGGGCAGGCCGAGCCGGAACACGCGGCCGCGCAGCGCCGGCCGACACTGCTCGAGCCAGCGTTTCTGCGCGAGGTCCATCGTCAGGATCAGATCGGCACGTGCCGCGATCCCCGTCGGCAGGCGGCGTGCGCGATGCGCGGCGATGTCGAGGCCGCGCGCGCGCATCAGCTGAACCGCATGCGGCTCGGCGGGCTGGCCGTCGTGCGCGCCGATGCCGGCCGACTGCACGTCGACACCCGGTAACCGCGCACGAAACAGGGCCTCGGCCATCGGGCTGCGGCAGAGGTTGCCGATGCACACGACGAGCAGGGTGGCGACGGGCTTCATTTGACGGCGAGCGCGGCGGTCGCGCTGGTGTTGACGCCCGGCAGCAGCAGGCTGAGCACGCGGCTGAAGCGCACGAGGCCGTTGCCGTCGACATAGACGATGTCCTTCGGCTGCAGCTCGAACTCGTTGGCGAGCACCATCGACACCGGCGAGCGCGCGTCGAGGTGGAACACCTGCGGGGTGTCCGTGCCGGCGCCGCGGATCACGAACATCTGGGCCGCGTCGGCCGTGGCGGCGTTCACGCTGCCGGCCTGCGACAACGCATCGGACAGCGTCAGCCGGCCGTCGCGTAGCGGTGTCGCGAGCGCCGGCTTGTTGACTTCGCCCATCACGTATACGCCGTAGTCGCTACGGGACGGCACGTGAAGCAGATCGCCTGCAGCGAGCACGATGTCGGCCGGGTTGCGGCCGTCGCGCAGCATCCGGCTCAGGTCGAGCGGATAGCGGCGGCCGTCGCGCACGAGCGTCATCCGGCTCTGGTCGGCGGCCGGGTTCAGGCCGCCTGCGCGACCGAGCGCTTCGTAGAGCGTCATCGGCACGTCGTTGACGGGCTGATTGCCGGGCGTACGAACCTCGCCGTCGATATAGACCTGCTGCGAGCGGAACGACGCGACGCGCAGCGTCACCTGCGGATCGCGATAGACGCGCGACAGCGCGCCGGCTATCCGCGCCTGCGCGGCTTCGGTCGTCAGCCCCGCAACCGGTACGTCGCCCGCGAACGGAAACGACAGGTTGCCGCGCGGATCGACGACGAAGCCGGCGACCGGATCGGCCGCGCGTGGGGTGCCCTGCGGCGCCGCGCCTTGCGCGACGGCCAGCTCGGGGTGATCCCAGACGGTGACCTGCAGTACGTCGCCGATGCCGATCCGGTACGGGCCGGCCGGCGCGGCGAGCTGGTCCGGCTGGATGTGCTGCTCGCGCGCTTGTGCGGCGAGTTGCCGGATCAGGCCGGCGTCGATCCGGGTCATCCGGAACGGCGGCGCGCCGTCGGCAGCCGTGCCGTCGGCCGAGTCGGGCGCCGTGCTCATGCGCATGCCGGGCGCGAACGCGCAGGCCGACAGCGCGATGCAGAGCGTGGCGGTGAGCAGCCGGCGCGCGACGGCAGGAAGCGCGAAGCCGCGCCGCGCGTTCAGTGCGGTTTTCATGAGATTTCCTTATCGTGTGCCGGCAGCCGGGGAAGCGGGCGCCGCGTGCGTATCAGTACGCGTTGCTGTGGGTCCAGCCGCGCAGGACGGTGGCGATGACGATGCGCATGTCGAGTGCGAACGACCAGTTGCGCAGGTAGTAGAGGTCGGCCTCGACGCGGCGCCGCATCTTCTCGACGCGTTCGGTTTCACCGCGCAGGCCGTGGATCTGCGCCCAGCCGGTAATGCCCGGCTTGACGCGATAGCGATGGATGTACCCGTCGACGATCTTCCGGTACAGGTCGTCGTGTTCGAGCGCATGCGGGCGCGGCCCGACGACGGACATCTCGCCGCGCAGCACGTTGATGAACTGCGGCATCTCGTCGAGGCTGGTACGGCGCAGGAATGCCCCCACGCGCGTGATGCGCGGATCGTCGCGCGTCGCCTGCCGCACCGCGTCGTGGTCGTCGTGGAGCCGCATCGTGCGGAACTTGATGATCGTGAAGGTATTGCCGTTGGCGCCCTGGCGCTGCTGCCGGAACAGGACGGGGCCTTTCGACGACAGCCGGACCGCCAGCGCGATCGCAAGCAACAGCGGCGCGGTGGCGATCAGGACCGCGGCCGCGAACAGCCGGTCGAACACGGCCTTCTGCAGCAGCGCGCGGGACGACAGCGGCGAAGCGACCAGATTGATCGCCGGCGTGCCGACCAGATCGATCAGTTGGCCGTCGAACATCGCGAGCCGGCCGATGTCCGGCACGAGCCGGATATTGACGAGATCGTCGCGGAACGTGTCGAGCACGGCCATCGCCGTGCGGGCTTCGTCGATCGGCAACGCGAGCCAAATTTCGGAAATCGCTTGCGCGCGGACATGCTGCGCGAATGCGTCGAGCGACCGAAAGGACGGCACGTCGACGCCGTGCTCGCGGGGCACGCCGCCGAAGTCGAGCGTCGCGGCCGCGCGAAAGCCGGCCGACGGCGACTCGCCGATGCGCTCGAGCAGTGCGTCGCGATGCGTGCCCGCGCCGACGATGGCGACGAGGCGGTCGCCGTCCCGAGCGCGCGCGATCCGCTCGAGCGTCGTGCGGGCGACGAGCCGCGACGCGACGAGCGCGACGCCGCTCGTCGCGGTCCACAGCAGATGCCAGTAGGGCGAAACGTTCAGCGCGGGGAGGAGAGCCCGCATCACGAGCGCGGCGCTCGCCTGAGCGAGCAGCCACGCGAAAGCGGTGACGGCGGCGGTGCGGTATGTCGAGTGGCCGGGCGACAGGTGATTGAGACGGAATGCAGGAAACAGCACCAGCGCGAACGTTGCGGCGCAGGCGACGTTCGCGAGTTCGGCCGCTCCGCCGGTGTCGGGCTCGGGCAAGGCCAGCGCCGCGACCAGTGCGCCGGCCGAAATCAGCACGACGTCGGATGCCCTCGCGATCGAGCCGCCCGCGTTCTGCGACGCCTGCCAGCGTCGCCCTTCGAAAGACGTATCCATATACCCCTGTTGCTATCGTTCTGTTTGGCCCTGCGCCAGCTTCCATCCCGATTCGGCACGCAAGCCGGCCCATCCGGTGAATATCGGATGCGACGGATTCATTGCGCGGAATTGGCAATCGATGGACGGGAGCGCTGCTTGACTTGCTGTCGGTCGGACGCATTGCGCCGGTGCTTTCGGATCGCGTTTGCGTGGCACGAATGCTTGCAAAACGTTGCGATCGAATCGACGGGGTCAATTTTCGGTAAGTGGGGTACCGATTTAAATAGAACGTCTACTAAATGGGAGTTGGATGGTTTGGTACACGTACGAATGATCGGCGATTGGTCCGCATCGTCATTTTTGAGCGGCATATTCGCGGCGCCGCAAGCGGGCGCCAGAAGTGACGGGTCGTGCGAGCACAACGACGGGTGATGCGGGATGCGGCGCGGGAATGGGCGGCGTGCAAGGTGGACCTGCTCCAGGTCGCAAAGCGATGCGTCCCGATACGGACAATATCCGCACCGGCCGGTCTGTATGTCGCGATGCAGGGGCCTGTGATTTCCGTGCGCTTTTACAGGTCGGATGCCTTTGATGCCGACACGGCTTTGCGTTGCCGAAGCCGATTCGGTTCGGCGATGCAGTGCGGTGCATGCATGGTCGAGTCCTTCGCTGGCGGGATCGGTTCGCATGCCGATCCTGTCGCAACGGCGCGACGCTCCGAGTCTTGTCGCGTCGCTCCGACAGGTGCGCAAGGGCGCGCCGGTACTGCGCCGGACCGGCCGGCAGCGCGCGATTTTTTCCGCTACAGTAGGAAATCGAAGGCTGCACGCGTCTGCATCGGGCTGGCGCGCGCAGTCACGCTCCGCCAACGTACACGAGGAACTGATGGACACCGAGCAACGCTACACCGCCAACGCGCCGACCCGCGCGGAAGTCGACGCATTGAGCGGCGCAACCGTCATCGAATTCGGCGCGAACTGGTGCGGGATCTGCGCAGGCGCGCAGCCCGCGATCGCGGCGTCGTTCTCCGAGCATCCTGCCGTGCGGCACCTGAAGATCGAGGACGGCCCCGGCCGTCCGCTCGGTCGCTCGTTCGGCGTGAAGCTGTGGCCGACGCTGGTGTTCCTGCGCGACGGGGTCGAAGTCGCGCGGGTCGTGCGCCCCGCCGACGCGAAGCAGATCGAAGCCGAAGGCTTCGCCGCGCTGGGCTGAGGTCATGGCAATGCAACAGGCCATCACGCACGTCGGCGTCGATACGCGCGGCAGCGGCCTCGTCGAAATCACGCCGCAGGTACGCGCGTTCGTCGACCAGCAGGCGATCCGCACCGGCTTGCTCACCGTGTTCTGCCGCCATACGTCGGCGTCGCTGCTGATCCAGGAGAATGCGGATCCGTCGGTGCAGCGCGATCTCGAACGCTATTTCGCGACGCTCGCGCCCGAGGACGACACGCGCTACGAGCACGACACCGAAGGCGCCGACGACATGCCCGCGCATCTGCGCACGGCGCTCACGCAGGTGCAGCTGTCGATTCCGGTCGAGCACGGGCGCATGGTGCTCGGCACGTGGCAGGGGATCTATCTGTTCGAGCATCGGCGCGCGGCGCACCGGCGCGACGTCGTGCTGCATCTGATCGGCGAGTAGACGAGCAGGCGAGTAGCAGGACGAGCGGGGAACGCGCGATGCCGCGTGGGCGCGGCTCAGGCGAGCAGCTTCTCGACGAGCGCGCCGAGTTCGCGCAGGTGAACCGGCTTCGGCAGGAATGCGTCGAATACCCGCTGGTCCTCGCGCAGCGCGGCCGATTCATACGCGCTGACGCCGAGGATTGCCGGATGCCGGCCGTCGTCGTCGGGTTCCGCCACCGCGCGAATGCGCCGCGCCACGTCGAATCCGCTCAGGTCCGGCAGTTCGAGATCGAGCACGACGAGGTCGTAGCGGCCCGTACCGAAGCGCGCGACGCCTTCCTGCCCGGTGCCGCACAGATCGGCCTCGATGCCGAGCGCCGACAGCATCGCGCCGAGCGTTTCGCGCGCGTTGTCGTTGTCGTCGACCACCAGCGCGCGTCGCCCGAGGTGCGCCGGCACGGGCGGCAGCGCGGGGATGTCGGCCGCGCTGCCGCCCGTGCCCGTATCGATGTCGGGTACTTCGACGGGCAGCGTCACGACGAACTCGCTGCCTTCGCCGACCACGCTGCGCACGTCCACATGACCGCGCAGCGTCGTCACGATTTCGCGCACGACCGCGAGCCCCATGCCGATCCCGTCGACGTGCAGTCCGACCGCGTCGTTCGCGCGATAGAACGGCTCGAAGATTTTCGGCAAATGCTGCTTCGCGATGCCGGCGCCGGTGTCGCGCACGGCGATCCTCACCCGCCGGCCGGCCGCCGCGTCGGCGAGCGTGATCGCCACCGTGATCGAGCCGCCGGCCGTGTACTTGACCGAGTTCTCGATCAGGTTCGACAGCACCTGCCGCAGCAGCTTGCGATCGGAGCGGATCGCGAGGCCGGGCGGCTCGACGAGCTGAGTGACCGCGATCCGTTTCGCCGCGATCTTCTCGCGCAGCGGTTCGAGCACTTCGGCCAGCAGCGGCGCGATGCCGACGGTATCCAGTTCGGCGGTGCGCTTCGTCGAGCGCAGCTTGATGTAATCGGTGAGGTCCTTGACGAGCGCTTCGAGCGACAGCGCCGAATTCTGCAGCCGCCGGATCGTTTTCAGGTTCGCGTCGGACTGCGCTCGCGCGAGCAGGATCTCGATCGATCCGCAGATCGCCTGCAGCGGCGTGCGCAGTTCGTGGCTGACCATCCCGAGGAACGCGTTCTTCGCCTCGATCATCTCGAACGCGCGGTCGGACGCCTTGCGTTCCGCATCGAGCGCCGCGTGTTGCCGTTCGAGCAGGTCGTCGCGCGTGCGCATCGTATAGAGCAGCAGCAGGAACAACGCGCACAGGATCACGCCGAGCACGATGCCGAGGATCAGGATCGCGCGCTGCTTGTCCTTCAATTGGTGGAACGTGAAATCGCGCTGCGACATTTCGATCGCGCGGAAGTAGTTCGCGAGGCCGTTGACCTTCGGCCAGTACGCACTGACTTCGTCGATCACCTGCCGCGCCTGCTGCGGCGAATCGCGCAGCAGCGGCACCTCGCGCTTCAGGCGCGTCATGAATTCGCCGAGCGCGTCGATCTCGTTGCGCGCGCGCGGGATGCGCAGCCAGTATTCGGACACTTCGGACGGCCGCTGCAGGAAGCCGAACGACACCGAGAGGCTGTCGAGCTGCATCTGGACGTGATCGAAGTCGTCGTCCTCGTGCGTCGCGTACAGAATCAATTGCCGGTCGAAGCGCGTGTAGACGTTGCGGTACTGCGCGGCGGTCCAGAACACGCCTTCGCGCGGCCCCTCGAGCACGCCCTCGTTGACCGAGGTGGCGAGGAGATCCCACAGCAGGAACGCCCACGCGGCGAACCCCATGATCCACAGCGAGCCGAGGACCAGGATGATTTTTCTATTTTTCCATCGCCGCCGCGTCATTTCACTTCACGGTCAGACCGATGATCTGCCATGCGAACTTGGCTTCGCCGAGCGGCGTTTTCAGCTCGTCGGGGTACTGGTCGCGCGGATACATGATCCACAGCGGGCCGTAGTTGTCGTTGCCGAGCACCTTGCCGTTCATCGTCCGCGCGAGGATCACGCCGTACTTGTCGGCGTCGGAGACGGGAATCGTGAACGTGTATTCGTCGATGCAGCGGAATTCGATCTGCGTGCCGTGCGCGCCGACCGTCTTCAGCACGTCGGACAGGCGCGGGCCGGTGAAGGTCGCCTTCGGCGTCCAGCTCGTCGACGTGACGATCGTGTGCTGCGGCAGCGCCATCAGCGCCTGCTCGGAAAAGACGTAGGTCATTTTCCCCTGCTGGTTGCTCTTGCCGATCTTGCCGTCGACGGTGAACGTGAACGACGAAGCGGCCCATGCCGCGGCGGCCATCCCGAGCAGGCAGGCCGTCAGCAGGCTTTTGGTCCAGATGGTCGAAATGCGCATGTCTTTTCCCTCGGTCTGATGGTGGGTGTAGCCGGTTGTCGTCCCGGCGTCGGTTTCAGGTTCTCAGTTCGTGGCCGCCGCGGCCGGCAGCGTGAGTTTCAGTTCGCGGGCGACTTCCGCGAACAGGATCGGCAGGCGCACCGGCTTTTCTTCGCAGCGCGCGTTGTAGTGCGACACGATGTGCGCGATCTCGTCCTCGCTCGCTTCGCCGGTCGAGATCTTGCCGGTCAGCAGGAAGATCGGCGCGCCGCTGTTCTCGCTCGAGCGGATGCCGCGCACGAGTTCGGCGGCCGTCTGGTCGCCGAGCATCCAGTCGAGGATGTAGCCGTCGAAATCCTCGACTTCCAGCGCCTTGCGGAAGCTCGCGCCGTCGAAGTACGGAATCGCGTTCACACCTTTCTCGATGAAATATTCGCAGACCGTTTCGGCGACGTCGTGCGAATCGTCGACCACGGCGATCCGCGCCGCATACACGTTCGGCTGCGCCGAGCGCAGCTCGATCACGTCGACCGGATAGGTGCGGCCCTCGCGCGCGTGCTGGCGTTCGGTGACGATCCATTCGCCCTGCCATTGCAGCGCGACGAAGTCCGTTTCGATCTGGCTGGTGGCCTTCGTCGAGATCGCGGCGCGGCAGCGCAAGCGCTTGGACTCGATCACGAACGTCGCGTCGATCATCTCCGCCGCGGCCGGCTGCGTGCCCTTGTCGTCGAGCAGGATCGCGGGCGGCACGCCGAAGTGCGTCGCGATGTCCTGCAACTGCGACAGGTTCCACGGGATCAGGCCTTTCATCTTGCGCGTGACGACCGAGAAGCTCAGACCGAGCACGTTCGCGATCGTCGTGTTGTGACTTCGCGGCGGAATGCCGTTCCGGTTCAGGAGATCGCGCACCTTGTTGGCGGTGATGAGATCGACGTTGGCCTGCTCGGTGGTGGACATCTCGATGGGGTCTCCAAGGGTTTTGGCGAGGAAGAGCATATCAAAGCTGACGCGCTACGCAAACTTTAAACACGCGAATGGTCTTGACATGCCATTTTTCTCCATTATTATTGCTCACCACGTCACTATTGTTTGCTGCGTCATGTTTGGGGATCGATACCGGCACAGTCGGATCAGCGCGAAGCGGCAGCAATGAAGCAGTGACGGAACGATTCGAAGAGAGAACCTGAGAGAGCCTTGGCAGCGTGTCGGCGTGCGCGGATTGTATCCGCTGCGCCGCGCGCGACCGGGTAAACGCTCGCGGGGATGGGATAGCTCGAAGAATTGCGGCGCCAATAAAACTTGAGGAAAGTACCCATGTATCGCCGTCTACTCGCACCGGGGCTGCTGTTGCTGTTGGCCGCGTGCGCGCAGGATCCGTCGGTTACCGCCGGCACGGTGCGGATCTGCGACGACACAGGTTGTTCCGATCGCCCTAAAGATCAGGTCTCCTATCAAAAAAAGGACGATGCGGAAGACCGCGAGGATCCGCGCATCGCCGCGCTCAAGCAAACCGCGAAAACCCAGCCGAAGGCCGCCTACGATCTCGGCCTGCGCTACTTCCG
>NZ_LPJG01000017.1:0-397867 GCF_001532755.1 Burkholderia sp. MSMB2157WGS
GGCGTGTTCACGACGGTGCAGGACGTCGCGCAGACGGTGCTGTTCCTGTCGGCATTCCCGAGCGCCGCGCTCACGGGCCAGTCGTTCATCGTCAGCCACGGCTGGTTCATGCAGTAACGCCGGCGCTTCCCCGACGGCAGGCGCTTTTCCGCGCCGCCGTCATTCCTGCGATGACGTGCCGTCGTCGATCGACGCCACGCCCTCCATCACCGCCGTCCACGGCGGGATTTCTCGGAGCAACTGATGAAACCGCACGCGCGTACAGAAAAGCAGGCCGTCGATGCGGCGGACCTGCACCACGAAGCCGGTGCGCCGGCCGCTGCGCGGTCGCTGCCGTACGAAACGATCGCGCTCGTCCTGCAAGGCGGCGGCGCGCTCGGCGCGTATCAGGCCGGCGTATTCGAAGGGCTGCATGAAGCAGGCATTCCGCTCGACTGGATCGCGGGCATCTCGATCGGCGCGCTCAATACCGCGCTGATCGCCGGCAACGCGCCCGAGCATCGCGTCGAGCGCCTGCGCGAATTCTGGGAAACGATCTGCCAGCCGGCGTTCTTTCCGGCGATTCCGGCCGCGTTCGAATTCGCGCTGTTCAACAGCATCGATCAAATCCGCACGTTCTTCACCGCGTCGCAGGCCGCCAGCGCGATGATGCAGGGCCAGCAGGGCTTCTTCGTGCCGCGCTTTCCGCCGCCGCTGCCCGGCGTGTCCGACCATCCGGAAAAAATCAGCTGGTACGACACGTCGGCGCTGCGCACGACGCTGCTGAAACTGTGCGACTTCGACCGGATCAATTCGGGCGAGACGCGCGTGTCGGTCGGCGCGGTCAACGTCGGCACCGGCAACTTCGTGTACTTCGACAACTCGCGCATCCGTCTCGCGCCCGAGCATTTCATGGCGTCCGGTGCGTTGCCGCCCGCGTTCCCGCCCGTCGAGATCGACGGCGAGTACTACTGGGACGGCGGCGTCGTGTCGAACACGCCGCTGATGGAAGTACTCCGCGCCCGGCCGCGCCGCGACACGCTCGCGTTCCAGGTCGATCTGTGGAGCGCGCGCGGGCCGCTGCCGCGCACGATGGCCGACGTCGCCGAGCGCACGAAGGACGTGCAGTATTCGAGCCGCACGCGTTTCGTCACCGATACGCTGCAGCGCGAACAGCGCTACCGCAACGTGCTGCGCCACGTGCTCGACCAGGTGCCGGAAGAGCAGCGCAAGAACGACCCGTGGTGCGTCGAGGCCGAAGAGATGTCGAGCGGGAAGAAGTACAACATCCAGCATCTGATCTATCAGCAGAAAGCGTACGAGCATCACTACAAGGACTATCAGTTCGGTCTGTCGACGATGCGCGACCACTGGTCCGCGGGTCTCGACGACATCCGCAAGACGCTCGCGGTGAAGGACGGCCTCGCGCTGCCCGTCAACGACGCGGGCTTCGTCACGCACGACATTCACCGCCGCCGGTAATGCCGCGTGCAATGGGCCGGCGCGCCGCATGCGCCGGCCCGTCCTCCTTTCCGATTCGACATGCCGATTTTCATTGCGCTATTCGCGCTCATCGCCCTGGGATGGGGCGCCGTTCACCTGTTTCACGTCATCGCCGCGCAGTTCGGCCAGCCGGTCGCGATCGCGGCCGCCGTGCTGGCCGCCGCGCTCCTGATCGCACTGATCGCATGGTGGCTCAAGCGCCGCCGCGACATCGCACCGAACACGAAGGAACAAGGCTGGACGCATATCGTGCATCGCGCATGGGGCGAGTTGCGCGTGTCCGCGACGCAAGGGCTGCTGTGGCTGTCGCATGACGGCGCGGACGGCCGCTATACGCTGTCGCAGCTCGACGGTTGCGAGGCCGCGCCGATCGACGGCCGCTGGCATCTCGTCGTGCGCGTGCGCGACGCCGTGCGCGGCGAATGGAAGCTGCCGATGATGGACAAGCGCGATGCGCAGCGCTGGGCGCGCGTGCTGGTGCTCGCGAAGGACAACCGGCTCTGAACGCGCGTGCGGCGCCGCACGGCCCAGCCGCGCGACGACACGCTATCGCGCGCCGAGCGCCCGCAGCGCATCGAGCACGTGCTGCGTCGCCCGTTCGACCGGGCCGGCTCGATGGGCAATCCCCAACTCGCGCCACAACGCCGGGCGTAGCGGCCGCATGACGATGCGCGCATCCGGCAACGGGGCGCCCGCCTCGTGCGGCAGCAGCGTCGCGCCGTAACCTGCGGCGACCAGGCTCTTGATCGCATCGTTGTAGTTGAGCGCGATCCGCGGCTCGGGCCGGTGGCCGCCGAGCGCGAACCATTCGGTCGTGAGCCGCGACAGGCGCGTCGTCGCATCGTTGAGAATCAGCGGCCGCGCGGCCAGATACGCGGGCGTCACCCGGGCCGGAAGCGGCCAGTCCGCGGGCAGGAAAGCCATCACCGGATCGCGGCGCCACGGGCGGATCGTCAGCCCCGCGACCGGCGCTTGCGGCAGCGCGACCAACCCGACATCGAGCGTGCCTTGTGCAATCCGCGACAGCGTGTCGTGCGACGTGAGCACCGCGATCTGTACGTCGATATCCGGATGCTGTGCGCGCAATCCGGCCACCGCCTGCGGCAACAGATGCGCGATCGCCCCGGTCGATGCGCCGAGGCGTACGCGCCCGGTCAATCCCTGCACCTGTCGCTGCACGTCGTCCAGCGTGGATTCGACTTCGGCCAGCAGACGCCGCGCCCGCTCCACCAGCACTTCGCCGATCACGGACGGGCGCACGTTGCCGCGGGTACGCGACAGCAGCGGCGCGCCGACGCGGCTTTCCAGCTCGGCGACATGCAGGCTGACGGTCGGCGGGGCGAGATGAAGCCATTGCGCCGCCGCCACGAAGGAGCCCTGGTCCGCGATCGCGACCAGCGTACGCAGGCGGTCCAGACTGATCTCGCGCATCACACACCTCTCGTTCAGAAAAGCTGAATCGGACGATCAGCAAATTCAACTTTTCCTATTCTAGGCGTTCGGTGGACGATACGGTTTCCCCCGACGACCGAACGCGACGAACACGACCATCATGCGCTTCCCCACCATCTTCATCGACGGCGACCAGGGCACGACCGGGTTGCAGATTCACGCGCGTCTGCGCGAGCGCACCGACGTGCGGCTGCTCACGCTTCCCGCCGCCGAACGCAAGGACCCCGCGCGGCGCGCCGACGCACTCAACGCGTGCGATATCGCGATCCTGTGCCTGCCCGACGCGGCCGCGCGCGAAGCGGTCGGCTTCATCCGGAATCCGGCAGTACGCGTGATCGACGCCAGTTCAGCTCACCGCACGCAACCCGAATGGGTCTACGGCTTCCCCGAGATGGCCGACGGACAGGCGCGACACATTGCGCAGGCGAAGCGCGTGACCAATCCGGGCTGCTATCCGACGGGCGCGATCGGCCTGCTTCGCCCGCTCCTGCAGGCAGGGCTGCTGCCGCGCGACTACCCGGTGAGCATCCATGCGGTGTCCGGTTATTCGGGCGGCGGGCGGGCCGCCGTCGATGCATTCGAAGCGGGCGACGCCGCCGCACGCGCGTTGCCGCTGCAGGTCTACGGCCTCGCACTCGAGCACAAGCACGTGCCCGAGATCCGGCAACACGCGGGGCTCGCACACCGCCCGTTCTTCGTGCCGGCCTACGGTGCCTATCGGCAAGGCATCGTGCTCACCATTCCGATCGAGCTGCGCCTGCTGCCGGCCGGGGTGACGGGCGAGCGGTTGCATGCCTGTCTCGCGCATCACTACGCGGATGCGCGTCACGTCGACGTGATGCCGCTCGCGGACGCACGCGCGGCAACGCATCTCGATCCGCAAGCGTTGAACGGCACCAATGATCTGCGGCTCGGCGTGTTCGTCAACGCAGACGGCACCCAGGTGCTGCTGTCCGCCGTGTTCGACAATCTCGGCAAAGGGGCATCCGGCGCCGCCGTGCAGAATCTCGACTTGATGCTCGGCGCGCGACACGCGGCGTGATGCGCCCGCAGGCACCGTCGACGGTGCCTGCGCACGCCCCCGTAAAAGCTCACCTTTAGCCGATTTCAGGCCGTATCGTCACCCGCGGCGGCATCCAGGCCGGCCAGCGCCTCCACCAGAAAATCCACGCACACACGCACCTTCGCCGACGCCGCGACGCGTTCCGGATACACGGCCCAGATGTTCGCGGGCTGGATCGCATCCGGCAGCACGCGGCACAATGCGCCGCCCTCGATCAGCGGCCGGGCCTCCCAGATCGAGCGCAGCACGATGCCGCGCCCGGCCAGCGCCCATTGCACGGCCACCTCGCCATGGTTCGTCGACAGCGCGCCGCCGACCTTCACCGTCGCCGTTTCGCCGCGCACGTTCAGTCGCCATACGCCGAACGGATGATCGCGCTCCTTGATCGCGAGACAGTCGTGCGAGGCCAGATCCGCGAGCGAGCGCGGCGTCCCGCGGCGAGCGAGATAGTCGGGCGACGCACACAGCACGCGATGGTTCGCCGCAAGGCGGCGCGCGATCAGATGATCGGCGATCTCGTCGCCGATGCGCACGTCGAGGTCGTAGCCTTCGCCGGCAACATCGACGAGCCGGTCGAACAGATCGAGCCGCACGTTCAGTTGCGGATAGCGCGCGCTGAAGTCGAGCAGCGCCGGCGCGACGACGTGCCGGCCGAAGCCGAAGCTGCTCGACATGCGCAGCGTGCCGCGCGGCACCGTGCGCGTGGTCGACACGTCCTCGACGAGATGATCGACGTCATCGAGAATCTTTTCGGCGCGCGCGAGCACGCGTTCGCCGGCTTCGGTGACCGTCATGCGGCGTGTCGAGCGATGCAGCAGGCGCGTGCCGAGCTGCGCCTCGAGCATCGCGACGCGCTTGCTGACGTACGCGGGCGACACCGCGAGCTGCTCGGCGGCCGCGCTGAAGCTCGCGAGGCGGACGACCACGCTGAACACGCGCAGATCGTCGAGGTTCGGCGATTTGTTCACGATTCGTGGAAAGTCGATTAACTTTTGCGCGATTTTAATCCATATGGAAATAAATAGAATGGCGTGACGGGCCGCTGCCTTCCCGGTAGCCGGCCGAACAGCCAAGGAGATTTGCATGACCGACAGGACTTACAGGATTGCCGTGATCCCCGGCGACGGCATCGGCCGCGAAGTGATGCCCGAGGGCCTGCGCGTGCTCGACGCCGTGACCGCACGCTTCGGCGTGCGTTTCGACTTCGTCGAGATCGACTGGGCGAGCTGCGACTACTACGCGCAGCACGGCACGATGATGCCGGACGACTGGAAAGCGCAACTGTCGGGCATGGATGCGATCCTGTTCGGCGCGGTCGGCTGGCCGGCGACGGTGCCCGATCACATTTCGCTGTGGGGCTCGCTGCTGAAATTCCGCCGCGAATTCGACCAGTACATCAACCTGCGGCCCGCGCGCCTGTTCGACGGCGTACCGTCGCCGCTCGCCGGCCGCCGCGCGGGCGACATCGATTTCATGATCGTGCGGGAGAACACCGAGGGCGAATATTCGTCGGTCGGCGGCACGATGTTCGAAGGCACCGAGCGCGAAGTCGTGATGCAGCAGTCGATCTTCACGCGGCACGGCACCGAGCGCGTGCTGAAATTCGCGTTCGAGCTCGCGCAGCGGCGCGCGAAGCGCGTCACCGTCGCGACGAAAAGCAACGGCATCGCGATCAGCATGCCGTGGTGGGATGCGCGCGCGGCCGAGATGGCCGAACGCTATCCGGAGATCGCGGTCGACAAGCAGCACATCGACATCCTGTGTGCGCGGTTCGTCCTGCAGCCGGACCGCTTCGACGTCGTCGTCGCATCGAATCTGTTCGGCGACATCCTGTCGGATCTCGGGCCGGCCTGTACGGGCACGATCGGCATCGCGCCGTCGGCGAACCTGAACCCCGACCGTACGTTCCCGTCGCTGTTCGAACCCGTGCACGGTTCGGCGCCCGACATCGCGGGGCAGTACATCGCGAACCCGATCGCGATGATCTGGTCGGCCGCGATGATGCTCGACTTCCTCGGTAACGGTACGGGCCGCGAGCGCGACGCGCACGATGCGATCGTCGCCGCGATCGAGGACGTGCTGCGCACGGGGCCGCGGACGCGCGATCTCGGCGGCCACGCGGGCACGCAGGAAGTGGGCGAGGCGATCGCCGCGCGGATTGTGGGGTGAGTGAGGGTCGCGCCCGGCGTTCGCGCGGGGCTGCGCTCATGCATCCGTCTGCGGTGAGCGACACGCGATGCGGTTACGCACTTGTGCGGACGCCACCGATGCGTCGGCGCGACAATCGAACGGTGAGCAACGGCACATCGCAACGCGCACGGCTCGTGAGGTTGTTCCTTGAAAGTCGAAAGACGATCCGATCGGTGAGTTGCACGGCGCGCTCGCCCACACCGATCGTCGATGCACGATCACTTCGGCGCGATCGGTGAGATGCATCGTGCAGGGAAGCACACCGCAACACTCCGACGCATGCATCGCTTGACTCGTGCGATGTCGCGTCGATCTGTTCAACGCACACAGCTCGACGCGACATTTCACCTCGTCCCGAAAAATCTCACCTTCGGCGGCCGGCTCCCGAATTTCCTCACCATTGAATCCGGCCGATGCGTTCGTCGATCCGTCGAACGCAGACGCGCATCACAGCCCGAGGTCGGACAGTCCCGGATGATCGTCCGGACGACGGCCGAGCGGCCAGCGATAAAGACGGTCCGCCTCGCGAATCGGCAGATCGTTGATGCTCGCGTGACGATGCGCCATCAGGCCGTTTTCATCGAACTCCCAGTTCTCGTTGCCGTACGAACGGAACCAGTTGCCCGCATCGTCATGCCACTCGTACGCAAAGCGCACCGCGATGCGGTTGCCGCCGAACGCCCACAGCTCCTTGATCAGGCGGTAGTCGAGTTCGCGCGTCCACTTCCGCTGCAGCAGCCCGACGATCTCGTCGCGGCCCGTCACGAACTCCGCGCGATTGCGCCAGCGGCTTTGCGGCGTATAGGCGAGCGACACGCGTTGCGGGTCGCGCGTGTTCCATGCGTCCTCGGCGGCGCGCACCTTCTGGCGCGCCGTTTCGAGCGTGAACGGCGGAACGGGCGGACGAACTTCGGGGGAAGCGGACATGGGTTGCTCCTGTTCAGGGTTCGGGCTGCGCATGCACGCAGCCGGGTGGATTCGCTGCGTCGGCTACCGCGATACGGTATCGAGCAGCAGTTCAGCCGTCGCGCGCGCATCGCGCGCGGCGTTTGCATCGCCACTGACGAGCGCCACGCCGATCGCGCCGTCGATCAACACGAGCCACTGACGCGCGATGCGTGCGAGCCCGCGGCGCTCGATGCCGGTTTCGTCGGCAAGGGCGTCGAAGCGCTCGCGCACGAACGCCAGCAGGCGCGCCTTGTGCATGCGGGCGACGACGCGCACGGGATCGTCGGCGTCGGGTATCTCGCCTGACGCATTCAGGAACGCGCAGCCGTGAAAGTCGGGCTGCCCGAACCAGTCGCGCAGCACGTCGAACATGCCGAGCAGCTGCGCGCGCGGCGCCTTGCCGCGCGCCAGCGTGGCGTCGACGAACCAGCGCATCCAGCGCTCGTCGCGACGTTCGAGCGCGGCGACCACCAGCGCCTCTTTCGATTCGAAATGCGAATAAAAGCTCTTTCGTGCCGCACCGGATCGCTTGACGATCGCATCGACGCCGGTCGCATGGATGCCGCCCGAATAGATCAGCGCTTCGGCCGCGTCGAGCAGCCGGTCGCGAACGCTGGGTTCGCCGGAGGTGTCGGGAGATGTGTTCATGGGTTTACGGTAGAACGATCGTTCTCCGTCGTCAATACCCCGATGAAATGGCCCTGCCGGTGGGAGGGGCGAATCGTGGCCGACGCGCCGGCGCGTCAAGTCGAGTCTTCGACCCGACACTGCGGAGCGAAGGGTGAACGGACCAGGTAGCGGTCTACGCACCGATCGAGATCGACCGATGTCGATCGCATCGTGCATCAGTGAGTCGCGACGCTGCGTGCGACTCACGGTTGATATGCCGGATCGGCACGATATCGCACACGGTGGCATGCGAGCGCTCGCACGCCAAGCGAAGCGGGGGAGGGTGCGGAAGAGGAGAAACGGGCGCCGAATGGCGTGACGGAAAGAAGCGGCGCGCGTGTCGACAGGTGAAGCGAACGTGCCATTACCCGTCACCGACGTGGGATCGTCTGGCGATTCGGCGCGCAGACACGGCTCCCGAATATTCTCACCTCAAGCGTCGAATCGCGCTTCCGAGGTTCGACGGTGCGCGTACGAACGAACACGGGGCAGGCGGCGAATGCGCCGCGCTGCCCCGTCTCGACACGCGGCTCAGACCGTCCAGTCGAGAATCACCTTGCCGCTTTCGCCGGACAGCATCGCGGCGAAGCCTTGCTCGTAGTCTTCGGCCGCGAAGCGATGCGTGATGATCGGCGACAGGTCGAGGCCGCTCTGCAGCATCGCGACCATCTTGTACCAGGTCTCGAACATTTCGCGGCCGTAGATGCCCTTGATCTCGAGCCCCTTGAAGATCACCTGATTCCAGTCGATCGCCGTCTGTGCGGGCGGGATGCCGAGCAGCGCCACCTTGCCGCCGTGATTCATCGCCTCGAGCAGGCTCGTGAACGCGCTCGGCACGCCGGACATCTCGAGACCGACGTCGAAGCCTTCGGTCATGTGCAGGTCGGCCATGACGTCGCGCAGCGACTCGCGCGCGACGTTGACCGCGCGCGTCGCGCCCATCTTGCGCGCGAGCGAAAGCCGATAGTCGTTGATGTCGGTGATGACGACGTTGCGCGCGCCGACGTGCTTCGCGATCGCGACGGCCATGATGCCGATCGGGCCCGCGCCGGTGATCAGCACGTCTTCGCCGACCAGATTGAACGACAGCGCCGTATGCGTCGCGTTGCCGAACGGATCGAAGATCGACGCGAGATCGTCGGAGATCTCCGGCGGAATCTTGAACGCGTTGAACGCCGGAATCGCCAGGTATTCGGCGAACGCGCCTTCGCGGTTCACGCCGACGCCCACCGTGTTGCGGCACAGATGCCGGCGCCCGGCGCGACAGTTGCGGCAAAAACCGCACGTGATGTGGCCTTCGCCGGACACGCGATCGCCGATCGCGAAACCGCGCACTTCCTGCCCCATCTCGACGATCTCGCCGACGTATTCGTGGCCGACGTGCATCGGCACCGGAATCGTCTTCTGCGCCCAGTCGTCCCACTTCCAGATATGGATATCGGTGCCGCAGATCGCCGTGCGGCGAATCTTGATCAACACGTCGTTGTGGCCGACTTCGGGGCGCTTCACGCGCGTGAGCGTGAGGCCGGGGCCACGTTCGAGCTTTGCCAGTGCTTTCATGGTCGCGCCTCCGTCAGACGATGCCGAGCGACTGGCCGACGCGCACGAACGCGGCAACCGCCTGGTCGATCTGTGCGGGCGTATGCGCGGCGCTCATCTGCGTGCGGATGCGCGCGCGGCCGCGCGGCACGACGGGGAACGAGAAGCCGATCACGTAGACGCCCTCGCCGAGCAGCTTGTCGGCCATG
Organism: Burkholderia sp. MSMB2157WGS; assembly: GCF_001532755.1. Taxonomy (NCBI): domain Bacteria; kingdom Pseudomonadati; phylum Pseudomonadota; class Betaproteobacteria; order Burkholderiales; family Burkholderiaceae; genus Burkholderia; species Burkholderia sp. MSMB2157WGS. Next base: position 9,553 of record NZ_LPJG01000017.1, read on the forward strand.
TTCGTCGCGAGCTGGGCGTCGCCGAGCATCACCGGGATGATCGGATGCGCGCCGGGCACGAGCGTGAAGCCGGCTTCGGTCATCTGCTTGCGGAACCGCGCGCCGTTCTCGCGCACGCGCTCGCGCAGCGTCGCGCCCTCGTCGCTGCCGAGCAGCTCCAGCACCTTCAGCGACGCCGCGGCGATGCTCGGCGTGAGCGTGTTCGAGAACAGATAGGGACGCGAGCGCTGGCGCAGCAGCTCGATCACCTCGCGACGCGCGGCGACATAGCCGCCCGAGGCACCGCCGAGCGCCTTGCCGAGCGTGCCCGTGACGATGTCGACGCGGCCTTCGACGCCGCAGTGCTCGGGCGTGCCGCGGCCGTGCGTGCCGATGAAGCCGACCGCGTGCGAATCGTCGACCATCACGAGCGCGCCGTAGCGATCGGCGAGATCGCAGATGCCTTTGAGATCGGCGATGATGCCGTCCATCGAGAACACGCCGTCGGTCGCGATCAGCTTGTGGCGCGCGCCCGCGGCGTCGGCTTCCTTGAGCTTCGCCTCGAGGTCGGAAAGATCGTTGTTCTTGTAGCGCAGACGCTTCGCCTTGCACAGGCGAATGCCGTCGATGATGCTCGCGTGATTCAGCTCGTCGCTGATCACGGCGTCGTTCTCGTCGAGCAGCGTCTCGAACAGCCCGCCGTTCGCGTCGAAGCAGCTCGAATAGAGGATGCTGTCCTCGGTGCCGAGAAACGCGGCCAGCGCGCTTTCCAGTTGCTTGTGGACGGTTTGCGTGCCGCAGATGAAGCGCACCGATGCCATGCCGAAGCCGTCCTGGTCGAGGCCGGCTTTCGCCGCATCGATCAGGCGCGGATCGTTCGCCAGACCCAGATAGTTGTTCGCGCAGAAATTGAGCACGCCGGCGCCGCCGGCGAGCCGCACGGCTGCCGCCTGGGGACTCGCGATCTCGCGCTCGGTCTTGTAAAAACCGTCCGCGCGGATCTGGTCGAGCGTCCCGCGCACCTGGGCGAGAAAGGCATCACGCATCGCAAAGCTCCTGACAGGGATTCGCATTCCGCAGCGCACGGCTCGTGGCGGCGCTGCGGCCTGCTACTGTTATAGTCGGTCGTTCGGTTGACCGCATTTATCCGATATTCCGAACTAGAATTCGAAATATCGAACAACTCTAAGCGAACGGAATCCAAATGGCAAGTTCCTCCGGATCGCGGCGCACGCGCGCCGACGCCGCCCCGCAGCCGCCGGCCGCGACCCCGCCGCGCGTGGGCGAGCAGATCCAGCGGCTGCGCAACGAGCGCAAGCTGACGCTCGACGACCTGTCGCGCGCAGCCGGCGTATCGAAATCGATGCTCTCCGAGATCGAACGCGACAAGGCCAACCCGACGATCGCCGTCGCGTGGCGGCTGACGAACGCGCTCGGCATCACGCTCGACGAACTGTTCTCGCAGCCGAAGGCGCCCGAGACGATCCGCGTGGACGGCCCGCACGACATTCCGACGCTCGCGGGCCACGACGGCCGGTACCAGTTGCGCGTATGGGGCCCGATCGACCTCGCCGGCAAGTTCGAGTGGTACGAACTGACGCTGCCGGGCGGCGGCGCACTGGTATCGAACGCGCACGAACCCGGCACGCGCGAGCACCTCACCGTGCTGCAGGGCGCGATGGAAATCGAAGCCGCCGCGGCCAGCCGGCGCCTGAAGGCGGGCGACACCGCGCGCTACCCGGCCGACGAGCCGCATGCGATCCGCAATCCCGGCAAAACCGAGGCGCGGGCCTTGTTGATCGTGATACATCGCTGACGGCGCGTATAGATAGCCAAAAGGCCAATCGCAGGCCAGTTGCGGAAAGTACTGTATGTTTGTACAGTAAACGGACATTCCGCCATGCAAGGGCCGGAGCGGGCGCACCGAGGCGCCCGCTCCGGTCGACAGGAGCCTGCAATGACAGAAGAACAAGACTTGGCCGCGCTCAGCTTCAAGGCTGCCGCGCACGACCTCGAATTGATCGTTCGCCATATCGCCGGGCGCTACATCCGCCAGCGCGTGCCGCTGACGTGGCGCCTGCTGCACGCGATCGAAGCCGAAGCGCTCGCCGATCTCGGCTTCGCCAGCCGGCACGACGCCGGCATGCGTCAACTGTTCGAACGGCCGTCGGACATGACGTTTCCCGAAACGGACGATCCGATCGACTTCGGGCGCTCGAATGCGTTGCCCGCGGTCTTTTCGTTCGCCGTTCTCGCGTACGAAGCCGCGGCAACGACGCACGATACCGCGCGTCCCGCGCGCGCTCACCGCCAAACCAAGGCGTGGGGCGACTGATGGCCCAGCCCCGGCCGCGGCGCACCGCGGCCGGCTCACCCGCTTGCTGCCCGATACGTTGCGGAAAGGGTTACCATATACGCAACTAACGGAATTGATACCATGTCCCTTCCCGCCTCTCCCGACACCACTGCCCCGCCGGAAGAAAAGGATCTGTTCGACCGCGATGCGTCCGACTGGGTCGTCTCGCCCGAAGCCGCGTTCGACGCGTGGCTGGCCATGCAGGACTATCGCCGCTCGTCGGCCGATGTCTATCGTGCGCAATGGGGCGCGTTTCTCGCGTGGATGCGTGCACATCAAAAGAACCTGGCGACGGTCGATACGCCGACCATCGCGAACTTCGTCGGCGAGTTGCCGATCAAGAAAACGCAGCGGATGCGCTATCTTCGGCTGATCGAGCGTGTGCTCGATCATGTCCGCCGCACCGAGTACGCATCGACCAACCCGGCCCGCTTCATTGCTCAGGATGGCGAAGCGAACTGGCGCAAGGCCCGCGACAACGAACCGACCGGTTTCCTCACGCCGGCGGAGCGCGCGACGTTGCTCGCGTATCTGTTTTCGCCGATTGGCGTATCGGGTTCCGCGTACTGGAAGGAACGTCGCGACCGGGCGCTCGTCGCCGCATTTCTCGGTGCCGGCATCAAAACCGGAGAAGCGCGCGCACTTACGATTAGTTGCATCAATACGAGCACGACGTCGCTGCGGATCGAGTCGACGCATCCGGATTACGCGCGCGACACCCATCTGGCCTCGTTCGCGATCGCGTTGCTCGAAGCCTGGCTCACCGAACGCAAACGCCAGCAGATTCCGGGAGAGCTCGTGTTCCCCGCATCGCATGCCGGGCGGCCGATGCACAAGGCGACGATGCTGCGCGCGATCGACGCGATCGTCGAATCGGCCGGGCTCACGTCGTCACGCACCGCGCGTGCAAGTCCGCAAACCTTGCGCAACACCTACGCGGCCGAACTGTTCGAGCACGACGTGCCGCCCGAGCGCGTCGGCAAATGGCTGGGCTTCATGCGGCCGATCTCGTCGAATCGCCTGCATCGCGCCTGGAAAAACTGGCGCGACGGGCTGGCCGATAGCAGCGGTGATGCGTCCGACCGCGACGAAACTCACTGATCGGAAACGGCTGCTCACGCGGATCGATCCGTGAGCAGCCTTTCGTGGCGCAGCCTCACCCTTTCACAGCTCCCGAAAATCCTCACCGCTGGCTTCCCGGATCCTCTCACCTGTGCAGCGTTGCCGGCCTTCGGGCCAGGTATGCGCGAAACGCGCGGCGGCTTCGAAGCGGGACGGCCATGCGCCCGACGCGTGCTCGCACTCGGGGCACGTGACTTCGAAACCCTCGTCGCCATGTGACAGTTCCGGCTCGCCATCGCAATGCGGGCACCGGGTCGGCGCCGGAATCTCGTGATCCAGCGAGGTGCCGATAACGGCATACGCATCCGCATCCAGTTGTCCGGCGTCGGCCAGGCGCCGCAGCAACCCGGCGATTTCCGGATTCATTCCGCGGTTCGCACGCAACGAGCTCATGTCGCGCGTTGCGCGGTCCAGTTCGTCGCTCTGGGCGCGCAACTGTTCTTCGAGCCGGTCGGCACGCGCCTTCGCCGAACTCAATTGCTGCAGGAAATCGAACTCCTTGCGCTGAACGTCGCGCAACCCACTCTGGTAGGTCGACGCCATGCTGCGCAACGAGTCCAGTTCGACCAGCATCGGCTTGACACGGCGTTCGGCTTCGGCCACCGCATCCTTGATTTGTTGCGCGTAGTGCTCGGTGCGCTGCTGCAATTCGGCTTGCAGCGCATCGATGCGGTCGCGCAGCGCGGCGTTCTGTGCCTGTTCAGCATCGATCCGGCTGGCAGCCGCGGCCAGTTCCTTTTCCAGTCGGGCGACTGTGGTGAGCAACGTGGCTTCGCTTGCCGAACCGTGGGTGGTTTGCGACGCGAGCTGCACCTCGAGTTCGGTCACCCGCGCCTGCAATTGCTCGTTTCTCGCTTCACCGCGCGCGAGCGCTCCCTCGAGCGTTTCCTGGCGGACGGTTGCGTCCCGCAATCGCTGCTCGGCGTCCGCCATGTCGGCGCGAACCTGTTCCCGATCTCCATCCAGGCTGTCGCGCGCGGCTTTCAATGCCTCTTCGTAGAGTGCGCCGAGCAACGCGCCGGCTTTTTCCTCGACGGCTTTAGGAATCGCCGCGCCGTCGAGCCTGATTTTGGACGCGGAACGGATGCGTTCCCAGAAGTGATCGATGTCTTTCGGGATATCGCTGGCGCTGCCGGTCTGGGTGAGATCGCGGACGTTCGCGGCCGACGGCCGGATACCAAGATCGAAGAACAAGCGCTTGCACGCGTGCAGCGACAATTCCTGGCGCCGTGCACCGCTGGCGCGCAGCGATTCCAGTTCTTGCCGAATGACTTGACGCATTTCGTCCAGGGTCATGGTCACACTCACAGACAATGAAATGTGGCAATCATAACGAAATACGTATTTATTGATACTTGTTTCGAGGGTCCGTTGTGAATTTACGTCGCTTTGCACAGAAATCGGGTTTGCGAGCCCATCTTGCCGAAGGAGGCCCGGGATTCCGTGAAACAAAGCGAAGAAAGTCGGCCAAACCCTTGTTCTACAAGCAATTTCCGGCGGGCCCCCAATTTGGGCATTTGTTTCACATGACGGCGAATCCGGTTGCCCGTGGGTGTTCAGGGGTTGGGGTGTCTGTGGAAAACTCGTCGTCCGATGTCTTGAGAGTATTAGAAGTAAACACCCTTGAACCCTTAGTTAAAAACGTTAACGCCACGGCACAGCCTTATGGGGCAAGGCTTTCCGGCCGACAAGGTGAAGTTTTACGGGAGCCAAGGTGATCTTCTGCGGGAGCTGACGTGATGGGGTTCAGGGGGCTGCGTGAGCCGTTGCAGGAAAGGTCGTGAGCGGATTCGGGATCACAGTAAAACACGAGTTTTCCCATAGGTGAGGGTTTTCGGGGCCACACAGCCACGAAACCCGCGCGGCGTATGTCGGCACAGTTTTCTGCCTGTGCAGACATAGGTGAGAATTTGCAGGACCTGCTTCGCGCCCCGATTCTGCCCATCTTTTGGGCAGATTTGGCGAAAGGTGAGGTTTCACGGGACTCCACGGGAATTTGCCGTGAGGATTTCCGGGACGCGAACGCCATTTTGCACAGCAAAAGTGCGCTCCAGAGCCTGTGATGCCCCAAAGGTGAGGTTTTTCGGGAGGGAAATGCGGGTTTTCCTGCTCCGATCTCCTTAAGGTGAGCTTTTTCGGGGCATGGACCACAGGCTGCGACTCGACTCACAGGTGAGATTTTTCAGGAGCCGGATTTGCTGAAAAAATGGTCAAAGGTGAGGCTTTTCGGGAGCCGTGACCGGCCGAATTCGCCGAAAAGCCCGCCAGGACTGGAAGAAATCCCGTTTTTGCTGTGCCACCTTTTGGCACAGGTGAGATTTTTCGGGGGCCGACATACGGTTGTCGTATGAAGGATCTTGGTCGAAAGGTGAGGCTTTTCGGGGGAACCCTGCGCTGCACAGCCAAATGCCTTCCATGCATAAGTATCGGAACCGATTGGGATTTTTGATACCGCGCCGGTTACGGTGAGGTTTTTCGGGAGCCATTTCCGTGCCCGCTGCTGTGCCGCATTTTCTCCGAAAGGTGAGCGTTTTCGGGAGCGGTTGGCAGCCAGTCCCGCGTGTGTCGGGCCTTCGTCGGCATCCGGTCGAATCAACAGACTGTGCCTGAGGTGAGCATTTTCGGGACCGGACACGATTCGGCACTGTACAATGCGCGCCCGGACTGGCCGAGCGCCCGCCGATCGGGCCGCACGTGCCGGTTTCGCCGGCGGTTTTGCGCGTGTCGAAGCCGAACCGGTCTTCCGGGGAGCCGTGCCTGTACATGCATACAGGCCGATGTGCGACGCGAGGCGAGGAACGGCTGTGCAATTGCGACCCCGTGTCGGACTCACGGCTGTGAAGTCGCAAAATTACGACAAATCGAAAGGTGAGCCGATACGGGAGCCAATTTCGCACGTGTCGCGCACAGGTGAAATTCTGTGAATCGGCGCATGCCGCGGCACGTCTGGAAGAGTCCGGAACGCCGCACTGGCGGACCGGTGAGCCTTTTCGGGAGCGGTTCGGGTGAGCGCCGTTTTGCCGGCGCGCTTCACCGGCTATGGTGAGCATGTCGTTCTGGACGCACATCACCGCAGGCGCTATCCTTCCGGGAAACTTCTCCTCCGACCCGACGTATGGCCACGACGAAGCGCGCCAAGAAAACCGATGTGGATGTGGTGAGTGCCAGTTCAGCCGAATTGCGAAAGGCCGTCGAGGCGATCGCCATTCAGCCGAAGAGCGGCAAGATCACGCTCCTCACTCGCAAGCTGTTCAATGTCCTGCTGGCCGTCGCGCAGCAGGCCGACGACTCGGGCGACACGTATCGCGCGCTGCTGTCGGACATCGTCGCCAACTCCGCTTTCGATTCGAACGACACCGCGTTGGTGAAGGAACACCTGCGCCGCATGGTGTCGGTGCAGGTCGAATGGAGCACGGGCACCTCGAGCCAGAAGCCGGGCCGCAAGTGGGGGATCTCCACGCTGATCGCCGATGCGGAAATTCTCGAGGATCCGACGACCCGCCGCGTGTGGGTCGAATTTTCGTTCGCACCGAAGATCAAGAAGAAACTGCTCGACCCGGTCCAGTATGCGCGCCTGAGCCTGCAGTTCCAGAGCCAGCTGCGCAGCAGCGCCGGTCTCGCGCTGTACGAGATCTGCGTGCGCTACCTGACGAACCCGAGCCACCTGACGATGCGCGAGCCGTGGGAATGGTGGCGGCCGATCCTGTCGGGCACGCCCGACACGGAAGCCGGCGACGAAGCGAAGCGCGAGTACAAGTACTTCAAGCGCGACTACCTGCGGCCCGCGATCGCGGAAGTCAACGCGGTCACCAACATCTTCGTCGAGCTGATCGAGCATCGCGAAGGGCGCCGGGTTGCCGAGATCCAGTTCCGCGTGACCGAGCGCAAGCAGCCGATGCTCGCGCTCGACGAACACCCGAACGTGTTCGACAGCACGCTGGTCGACCGGATGGTGAAGCTCGGGATTCCGCTGAAGGAAGCGCAGACGCTCTATGCGGACAGCGAGGAAAACCGGATTCGCGCCGCACTGCAGATGACCGAGCAGCGGATGCGCAGCACGACGCTGCCGCCGGTGCGCAGCGCGCCGGCGCTGTTCAAGGATGCGCTGAAGAAGGGGTATGCGCCGCCGGTCGAGTCGGTCGACGCGCTGCCGGCCGGCATGCCGTCCGCGAAGGTCGCGGCGGCGCAACCGGACGATCTGAAGGCCCGCCTGCTGAGCGAGTTCGCGGCGTTCCGTCGCAAGGAAGCGAAGGTGCTGTACGAAGAGCAGGGTGACGCGGAGCGTGAAGTGGCGCGCGAGTCGTTCGAGTCGGAGGCATTGCCGACGATGGGCTCGCATCTGCGCGACGACTGGCGCAAGCGCGGCCTCGATTCCAAGCTGGCCGAGACGGCCTTTTTCGACTGGCTGGCGCAGAAGACCTGGGGCGAGCCGACGGATGGCGATCTGCTGTCGTTCACGCTGAACCAGTCGCGGGCCGCTTGAGGCCCGCTCAGGCCCGTTGACGGGCCGCCGCCGGTCCTAACCGTGCCTGGGTGGGGCCGGCGTCCTCATCGGGCCCTGCCGGCCGCTTCCATCACTCCGACAACAGCATCCGCTCGAGCTGCTCGAGGATCGCGTCACGCTTGTCTTTCGGGAGGCCGCGCAGGCGCAGTTCGATGCGGTCTTCGCCATACGACTTCAGGTCGCCGACCGACTTGCCGCCGAGCTTGATCTCGAGACGCTGCGCATAGCGCTGACGGCCCGCGGCCTTCGGCGTCTCCTGCGCCGCGACGCGGCCCTTGACGATGTCCGACACCTGGCGCGTGCTGAGATCGTCCGACACGATCTTGTTGATCAGCCGCAGCGTCGCCTCTGTGCCGCGCGCATTGTGATAGCGGCCGACCTGATAGGCCATGTTCGACCCGAAGCGATCGGGGCGCGCGACCATTTCCTGCATGATCGCTTCCGGCAACTTGCCGATCGACAGCGCGACGGCCACCGTCGACTCGTCGAGACCCAGATGCTCGGAGAGTTCTTTCTGGCTCTGGAAATGCTTTTCGTCGAGGAAGCGTCGCCACACGACGGCGTTGTCGAACACCGTCTGCGAATCGCGCTGAACGTTGAGATCGTAGCCGAGCTTGTAGCTCTGGATGCCGATCGGCACGTCGATCACGATCGCCTTGACCGACTCCTTGTTCGCCTCCTTCAGCGCCCGCACGCGACGGCCGCCGTCGCTCACGAAATACGTGCCCGGATTGTCGTAATCGGGGATCACGTGGATCGCCTGCTGCTGCCCCTGCTTCGCGAGGTTGACCGCGAGTTCGGCAATCGACGACTTCAGGTAGAAGTGACGCGGGTTGAACGGGCTGTGCTTGATCGCCTTCAGCGGGAGCTCGATCACCTGCCCCGGCGCATAGCGATTCTCGAGGCGCCACGCGCGATATTGCTGCGATTCGTCGATCGACGGATCGATCGTGAATTCCGGAGCAGGCGGCGGTGCGATGTCTTTCTTCGTGGATTTGGTTGGCGCGGCGGCGGGCGTCTCGGACTTGACGATGCCATCGATCGCATTGAGCCGATCAAGCGCCGTGCGCTTTTCGCTCGTCGTGATATCCGGGCGCGCTTGGAATCCTTTGGCAAATTGGGAAGGTTTCATGTGACTCCTTTATGCGCATAAAGTCAGGGCAGCATGGCGACGATTTCGTCGGCACATGCGCGAATTTCGGCGGCGGCCAGCTTGCCGCCGCGATCGTTCATCTGCAGGACGGTCTGACCGAGCGCCATCGCCTGCTTGTACGCTTCCCGAGTCGGAATCTGCGTCTTCAGCAGCGGGAAGCCGAGTTCCTCGAGTGCACGCTTGAGCTCGCGGGTCAGCATGCGCTTCTCTTCGGTCTTGTTCAGCAGGAAGACCGCGCGGAGGTCTTCGTTCATCACCTGCGCCTGCTGAATCAGCTTGACCAGCCCGACGCTCGACCAGTAATCGGCCGGCGACGACGATGTTGGGATCACGGCAATCGATGCGGCCAGCAGGACGACGCCGGAGACTTTCTCGGTGATCGACGGCGGGCAGTCCACGACGATGATGTCGTAGTCGTTGATGAACTTCTTGATCTCGCGATGGATCTGGCCGTCGGCTTCGGCAAGATTGACGACCGGAAACGGGATGCCGTTGTCGCTGTCGCCGGATGCGCTCGACCAGTGAACCAGCGTGTTTTGGCGGTCTGCGTCGATGACGAGGACGCGCTTCCCCTTTTCATGGAACGCGGCGCCGAGATGCATGGCAATCGTGCTTTTGCCGACGCCGCCTTTTTGTTGAGTGACTGCAATGATTTCCGCGGCCAATTTTCACTCCTGTTTGGGTCGTTGGAATTCTACAGGACGATATTTGAATTTCAATGAAATTGTCGTTCAACAACTACGCGTTGGCCATTCGGGCTATCGGTTTATGCGCATAAACGAGATGATGGCGATGGGTGGCGCGGTTGAGTGTTGTGCTGGCGACGACGAGGCGGATGCCGAAGGCAGACCGCTCGATGTTGACCCTCGCGACTATTGTGTCGGAGCGCCGCTCGTCGCGAAGATGCCTCGGTGCGCTGCCCTTTCGCTGGACGAGCGGCGTTACCTGCAAGCCGGGAGTTTGTGCGCATAAAGTCGCCGGAGGGCCGAGGCGAGTAACGCCGTCGCGGGAGCACCCGACATTCGCAAGGGAGAGGAGTGACCTGCGAGCCCGAGTGCGATGCGTGTCCACAAGGGGTGTGGTTGAGAGGAATGACACGCATCGAGGCAACGTCCGGTCGGGCCGCAGTGTTTATGCGCATAAACCAGACGCAACGGGTGCGCGCGACGAAGTGCCCGCACACGGAAACCTCGCTCGGATCAGTCGCGCGACGATGCCGTGGCAGGCCGGCCTATCGATACAGCGATTGCCGGGTGCTGTATCGCTTCGACATGTGTCCCGACCCGACCTAGCGTCACGCCAGTATCTCGCTCGACGATCACGGGCTTTATGCGCATAAACCAACCGCCTTGCTCACCATCATGCATGCCTTCCGAACAGGCAGCGCCCACGAAGCATTGGCTGGGCTAACCGCGATTCCTCGTCCGCGAAGCACGCCGCCCCGACTTTATGCGCATAAACAGAACCACTCTTTGAGGCGTCTTCCCGGACCTGACGCACGTCCCTCTCCCGATCATCGCGCATCGCCAAACCGAACCGTCTCAGCGACCTGTCGAAAGGAAAGCCACCCCGATCTCGGTCGAACCACCCCACCGAGCGCCCGATGCAGACTGGCTACAATACAGGGCTCCACCATCCAGGCTTGAATGATGATCACGATCTACCACAACCCCCGATGCTCGAAGTCCCGCGAGACGCTGACGTTGGTCGAGTCGCTGAATACCGCCGGCGCGCCGCTGAACGTCGTCGAGTACTTGAAGACGCCGCCGACGGTCGAGGAACTGGAAACGCTGCATCGGCAGCTCGGCCGTCCGGTTCGCGACATGCTGCGCGACGGCGAGGAGCCGTACCAGACATTGAATCTGGCCCGCGCAGATTTGACCGACGCCGAAGCCTACGCGGCGATCGTCGCTCATCCGATTTTGCTGCAACGCCCGATCGTCGTGTACCGAGGCAAGGCGGCCATCGGTCGCCCGCCCGAGTCGGTGAAAGCGCTGTTCGAATAATTCTTGCCCGGCGTATTTTTCTTATTGCGCCAACGTGGCCGGGTCCAACCCGGCACACGCAACGGCAGTCCAGGCCGACGCGATCGCCGGGCAATCTGCTCGCCGCCGCCGGAACGCTACGTCGACACCGCGGCGCCTACGCTCCACCGGGCGACCCATCGTCATCGTCCGGGCCTTGCCCCGCCGCCGCTTTCGCGGCCGTCCGCAACAGCGCGATCTGTCCGCGATAGGCGCGGCATCCGCTGCAGGTCGGCAAATGCACGCGCACCTGCAGGCGCTCGTGCAGCGTCAGATGCCGGTCGAGCGCATCCGACAGCAGTCGTGTCACGTCAGTACATTTCCCCGGCAGCATCTTCGGTCGTCATTCCTTTTTCGCTCAGGCAGGTTCGCAGGCGCGTACGCGCCCGGTACAGCAGCACGCTGCAGTGATTCGTCGTCAACGTCAACTCGCTGCAGATGTCCGCGATCTCGACGTCGAGGAATTCGCGCATCATGAACACGCGTCCGATCTGCTCGGGCAGATGGTCGAGGCAGACCTGGAACAGCGTCCAGAACTGCTGTTGCTGCAATAGCGTTTCGGGTTTCGGCCACGGTCGCGGTTTCGCATGCGCGGCCCAGTGTCCGTTCTCCTTGAACAGTTCGCGATCGAGTACGGATTCGCCGTCGAGCTCCGCATCGAGCGCGCTCAGGCTCACCATCCGCTGCCGTGCGCGCAGCACGTCGATCAGCTTGTTGCGCAGGATGCCGAATACCCAGGTCTTGTGCGCCGACAGCCCGGCGAAATCGCCGGCATGCGACCACGCGGCGGCCAGCGCTTCCTGCACGGCGTCTTCGGCTGCGTCGGCATCGCGGAGCTGGAGTCGCGCGAAGCGCAGCAGGTCGCGCCGCAGTTGCGCGAGATAGGTGGGGTCGTCGTATGCGGACGGCATGTCTGGTTGGCAGTGTCTCGAAGCGAATCGCGCGAGTGTCGCGCAGCGGGCGCGTCGCGGTGCGAGCAGCTTACTGGGCGCGGTGCCGGCCTGCAACGCAATGTTCCGTCACGAATTCACGAAACCGGCCGCCGCGCTGCGCTATGCTTGCCGAACCGTGTCGCGCGTTGTCGCGCGCGTCGACATCGCCGCGCGGCGGCAATCTGTAACGTCGGAACATAACGGTCGAGTTATCCACAATTTCTGTGGAAAACCTTGTGGAAAGTCGGCCGGACGGCCCCGTGGGACGGCTCGCGGGCTGGCTTGCCTATAAACAGACCTTTGTCGCCCGTTCGGAAGCAATCGATCCGATTCCTCACTCACCGGAAGGAGAATGCCATGTCCTATCGTATTGCGGTCGTCGTCGGCAGCCTGCGCAGCGCTTCGACGAACCGCGCGCTCGCGCACGCCGTGATCTCGCTCGCCCCCGCCGATTTTTCGTTCGAGTTCGTCGAGATCGGCGAGCTGCCGCTGTACAGCCAGGACTACGACGCGGATTTCCCCGAAGTCGCGAAACGCTTCAAGCAATCGATCGAAGCCGCCGACGCGCTGCTGTTCGTCACGCCCGAGTACAACCGGTCGATTCCGGGCGTGCTGAAGAATGCGCTCGACTGGGGCTCGCGCCCGTGGGGTTCCAACTCGTGGTCGGGCAAGCCGGGCGCGGTGCTCGGCACGTCGCCGGGCGCAGTCGGTACCGCGCTCGCGCAGCAGCACCTGCGCAACGTGCTCGCGTACCTCGACGTGAAGACGCTCGGTCAGCCCGAGATGTTCATCAAGCACGATCCGGCGCGCATCGACGACCAGGGGCAGATCGTCAGCGAGGACACCCGCAAGTTCCTGCAGGCCTTCGTCGATCGCTATGCGGGCTGGGTGCGCCTGCTGAAATCGGCCTGACGTCGGCGGGCCGATCGACGCGCCCGTTCACGCCGTCGCGCCGGCCGCACGCAGTCGGTCACGCGCCGGTGTGTCGTGCGTCGCGCGCTTCGCGGATGCCCAGCAGGATCTCGTCGAGCAGCGCGATGTCGAACGGCTTCGACAGCACGCGGACGTTGACGGTGCGCGTACGGTCGAGTTCCTCCGCGTAACCCGTGACGAGAATCACGGGCAGCTTCCCCGGCCGCTTTTCGATCGCTTCGGCCAGGTCGATGCCGTTCAGGCGTCCCGGCATGTGGATGTCCGAAATCACGAGATCGAACGCGTCGTTCGCCGCGGCGCTTTCGATCAGGCGCAACGCGTCGTCGGCGGTGGGCGCATAGGTCACGCGATGCCCGAGCAGCGACAGCAGCGCTTCCGTGCCGGCAGCGACTTCGCCGTTGTCCTCGACGAGCAGCACGTGCAAGCCCGCGTGTGCGCCGCCCCCCGCGTCGTGCGCGCCGGCCGCCGGCCGCGCGACGACATCCTCGGCGCGCGCGCGCGGCAGGTACAGACGCACCGACGTACCCGCGCCGACCGCGCTGTCGATCGTCGCGAGGCCGCCCGAGCGTTCGCAGAACGCGAATACCTGCGGCAGGCCCAGCCCCGTCCCCATCCCCTGCGGCTTCGTCGTGAACAGCGGTTCGAATGCGCGGGCGAGGACGTCGGGCGCCATGCCCGAACCCGTGTCGTCGAGCGAGATCTGCACGAAATCGCCGGTCAGCGGAAAGCCGTCCTCGCGGCGCAGCGTGACGTTGCGCGCGCCGACCGTAAAGCGTCCGCCGGTCGTCATCGCATCGCGCGCGTTGACCGCGAGATTGATCACCGCGAGCTCGAGCTCCGCGACGTCGACGCGGATCGGCCAGACGCCCGGCTCGATCGAGACGACCAGCGACGACTTCGATCCGAGCGACGTCTTCAGCAGTTCGCGGCACGTGCCGACCCATTGCCCGACGTCGATCGTCTCGTTGTGCAGCGGCTGCTTGCGCGCGACGCCGAGCAACTGGCGCGTGAGCGATTGCCCGTTCTTCAGTGCGCGTTCGATCGCGTCGAGCTCCTTGTCGAGATGCTGCACGCCGCGCCGCCGCGCGATCTGCACGTTGCTCGAGATGATCATCAGCAGATTGTTGAAGTCGTGCGCGACGCTGCCGACGAGATTGCCGAGCGCCTGCATCTTGCGCGACTGCCGGTAGGCCGATTCGATCGAGCGCCGCATCGACGCTTCGGCCTGCCAGCGGTCCCACGCTTGCTCTTCCGCCTTCAGCCGCTTGAGCGATAGCCAGATCACGGACCACAGCGCGACCGACGGCGCGAACATCGAGAGGAACAGCACGCTCAGGTGTTCGTACCATTCATGCCAGATCGCCGACGTGCGGTACGCGCAGCTCACGTAGACCGGATAGCTGCCGACCTGGCGATACGCGACGATCTCGCTGCTCGCGCCGTCGTGGCGCACGCGCACGACACCCGCGCGCGGATCGTTGTGCGTATTGCCGAACGTGACCGAGCGGTCGGTGTGCGCAAGCGACGGCGGCGGCGGATACGACGCGATCACCGCGCCGTCGGAGCGCGCGAGCGCCATCGTCATCGGCGTGTTCGCGCCGCCGAGCAGGTCGCGGTAGAACGCGTTGAAATACGACGACTTCAGCGCAATCGACACCATGCCGGCGAACGAACCGTCGCTATGGCGTCGCGCGACGCCCGTGTTGAACACGGGAATGTTCTCGAGCTTGAGCGGCCCCATCATCAGCCGCGAGATGTGTTCGATGACCTTGCCGTCGCGGATGCCGGCGAAGTCGTCGCGGTTCGCGATCGACGCGTACGGCGCCGGATAGTAGAGGCTGTTGGCGAGCAGCATGCCGCTCGCGCCGAAGATCGACACGGCCGCCACCTGCGGATAACCGCCGCCGATCGTGTTCAGCGCTTCGTGGATGTCGGATTCCTTGCTGCGCACGGTCGCGTCGTCCATGTCCTGCACGAGGTCGACGATGCGCGCATCGAGCGTTTCGCTCAGGTCGAACACCTTGAGCGCATGCTCCTCGGCGACGCGCACCGTGCGCATCGTCACGTCGCTCGCGGCGGCCTCGCGCGCCTTCAGGTCGTTGTACGCCATCACCACCACGTAGATGCACGGCAGCACGATGGCCGCGACGAGCAGCACGATCAGCGTCACGCGGCGCACCGCGAAATCGTGCTCGGGGGCGCCGGACGCGTAGCTGCCGTCGTCCTGCCAGTCGTCGGCGGGAGGGGGGGCGGAAGCTTGGGGAGCGGCAGGCCGTTCGGACGTCATCGAGGAAAGGGGGTGAAGCAGAGGTGCCTGCCATCATAAACGAGTTGCGGTGGCCCGCCGTGCGGCGCCGTACGCACGCGATCCGTCGAATCCGCCCGCCGGAAACCGTCAGATTCCGTCAGATTGAAAACGCGACGAATCCGGCAGCGCAAACGTACACAAGGAAAAATTTTGCGTGCTTATCTCGAAAATGGTCGCGGCTGTTTTCGGAATGGCGCGCGATCGGACCGATTCTGTTCGAAATGGTGAAAATGGCGAGTTGCATCGCCTCCGGTTTACTCCGAGAATCGCGCCTTGCTTTCCCCTATGACAGATACATGCGCCCGCCGGCGATTGCCGCGCGGTGCGTCGCGCGCACCTGCGTCGCGGCGCCCGTGCGCGGCCGCAAGGCGGTTGCCCCGCGCCCGAAACGCATGGCATTCAAGAAATGCGCCGCGCGGTCGTTAACGCGAGAGAGACCATTCCGTATACCGCATCGCCCCATGCCTTTGCCGATTGTAATTGCCGACGATTCGCTGCTCGCTCGCAAACTTCTGACAAAGGCGCTGCCGGGAGATTGGGACGTTGACGTCGCGTATGCAGCGAATGGTCGCGAGGCCTTGGCGCTCTATCGTGACGGCAAAGCTTCCGTGATGTTTCTGGACCTGACGATGCCCGACATGAGCGGATATCAGGTCCTGGAAACACTGCGCCACGAAGATCTGAACACGTTCGTGATCGTGGTTTCCGCCGATATCCAGCCGCAGGCGCAAGCACGCGTGCGCGAATTGGGCGCGATCGCATTCGTTGCCAAGCCCGTGACGTCGGAGGCATTGCTGCCCATTCTCAAGGAGTATGGGTTGTATGCCTGAATCGGTGTTCACGGCGGAGCAACGCGACGCGTTGCAGGAAATCGCCAACCTTGCAATGGGCCGCGCCGCCGCGCGGCTTGCGTTGCTGCTCGGGCACTTCATCGAGCTGTCGGTGCCGCGCGTGCGCGTCGTGAAAGCGGCCGACGCGGGCGCCGCGCTGCGCGAGATGACGGGCATCCACGACAACGTGACCGCGGTGCGCCAGGGCTTCCGTTCCGACATCAAGGGCGAGGCGATCGTGCTGTGCCGCACGGCGGGCGTCGCGCGGCTCATGTCGGTCGTCGATCGCACGTTCGGCGACGGCGTGTACGGCGGGATGGCGACGCCGGACGAGCTCGTGTTCGACGTCGCGAACGTGCTGATGGGCGCCTGCGTCGCGTCGATCCTCGACGAACTCGGCCGCAAGCCGGTGTTCTTTCCGCCGGGGCTGCTCGGCGCGAACGTGTCGTTCGACGACGTCTTCCAGCCGAACGAACTGGGGTGGAGCGTCGCGTTGCTGCTCGAGGTGAACTTCGGGCTCGAGGATCACACGTTCCGCGCGCATTTCGTGATGTTGATGGCCGAGGATTCGATCCGGCTGATGGGCGACGCGCTCGACGCGTTGCTGTCCGCGCTATGACGGCCGCCGCCCCGTCGCTGAGCGACCTCGTGATCGAGCGAGTCGGCTTCGGCCTGTTCGTGCTCGACCGTTCGATGACCGTCCTGATGTGGAATCGCTTCATGCAGGACCACAGCGGCGTCCCGGCCGCCGACGTGATCGGCCGCAACCTGTTCGACTGCTTTCCGGACCTGCCGCGCGCATGGCTGTCGCGCAAGCTCGAGAGCGTGTTTCAGCTCGGCAGCTTCGCCTTCAGCTCGTGGGAGCAGCGGCCCTACCTGTTCCGCTTCGAGCACGACCGGCCGATCACGGGCGGCGTCGACTACATGCAGCAGGACTGCACGTTCATGCCGCTCACGCGCGGCCGCGACGTCGAGGCCGTGTGCGTGACGATCTCGGACGTCACGCACGTGAGCGTGATGCAAAGAGAGCGCGAGGAAGCGGTCGCGAAGCTGCGCGAACACGCGAATCGCGACGGGCTGACCGGCATCGCGAACCGGCGCTTCTTCGAGGCGCGGCTCGGCGACGAATTCCTGCGCTGGCAGCGCTACGGCGGCGACCTGTCGGTGCTGCTGTTCGACCTCGACCACTTCAAGACGATCAACGACCGCTTCGGGCATGCGGCCGGCGACGCCGTGCTGCGCGAGACGGCGCGCCGGGTCGCGTCGATCGTGCGCGCGCAGGATACGTTCGGCCGCTTCGGCGGCGAGGAATTCGCGCTGCTGCTGCCGTGCACGAATCTCGACGAGGCGATGCGGGTGGCCGACAAGGTCCGCGAGGCGATCGGCAGCATGCCGGTCGATGCCGAGGGCGTCGGCGTGCCGGTCACGGCGAGCGTCGGCGCCGCGTGCGCGAAAGCCGGCGCGTTGACCTGCGACGTGCTCGTCAACGAAGCCGACGCCGCGCTCTATCGTGCGAAACGGCTCGGGCGCGATCGGTCGGTCGCGTACGCCTGACCGAGCGCGCCCGTCCCGCTCAGCTTTTCGCGATGTCGGCGAGCACGCCGGCCAGCACGGCCGGCTGCGACACGAACGGCGAATGACTGCTGTCGAGCTGGTGCACGTGGGTCGGGTTGCCGGGCGCGAACGCGTCGGCTTCGTCGATGAAGCGCTGCTGCAGCGCGGGCAGGATCACGCGATCCTGCAGGCACTTGATGTAGTGGCGGTCGAGCGCGCCCCAGCGTGCGGCGCTCGTCGGGATCGCGGTCGCGAACGGCGTGGCCGGCACGTCGCAGCTCATCAGGTTCGCGACCGCGTCGAAGTCGGCCTGCGACACGTCTTCGTACAGCGCGCGCTGCATCGATTCGCGATACGCGGCGTCGCCGCTGTG
The DNA here is from genome assembly GCF_001532755.1 of Burkholderia sp. MSMB2157WGS. NCBI lineage: Bacteria > Pseudomonadati > Pseudomonadota > Betaproteobacteria > Burkholderiales > Burkholderiaceae > Burkholderia > Burkholderia sp. MSMB2157WGS. The sequence goes on from NZ_LPJG01000017.1 coordinate 27,621, forward strand.
CGGATCGATGCGCAGCGCACCGGCCGCGCGCGGGCTCGCGAGCATCAGCGGGCCGAGCAGCTCGCCCCGGTTTTCCGGCGCGCGCACGTAGTCGAGGCCCGGCACGCCGGACGCGGGCATGAACGCCGCGAGATAGACGAGCTTCGCGATCTTCTCCGGCGCGCGTTCGGCCGCCGCGGTGATCGCGAGGCCGCCCATGCTGTGCCCGACCAGCACGACCTTGCCGCGGCCGAGCGCGTACGCGTCGTCGACGGCCTGCATCACCTGCGTCGCGTAGTCGTCGAGCGTCGTGTTCGCGACCGGCGACGGCTCGGCGCCGAACGCGTCCTTGTCGAGCGGCCGTGCGAGATACGACGCGGGAAAGCGGGCATGGATGCCGTGCGCGGGCAGGTCGCGCGCGATCGACAGGTAGCCGCGCGCGGCGAGCGCGGCCGCCACGTGGGCGTAGCACCACGCGCCATGCCACGCGCCGTGCACGAGCACGAAAACGGGATGATCGGACTGCGGGGTGGCGGGGGCGTTCGTCTCCATGGTGTCCGTATTTTTTCGAGAAAGGTGTCATCTTAGACGAACCCGCCGGCATCGAGACGCGATCGCGCGCCCACGTTTCCCGACCGGCAACGAACCGTCCCGTTGTGTCGCGCAGGCGACATTTCGTCCGGATCCGATTTGAATTTGTGCCGAAGCGCGCTAATTTGTTGCTTTGCCTGCGATTGCGCCCCATGAACGTCGACTATCTCTTCTACCGGAAGCCGAACAAACCCGGCCCCTATTCGCTCGACGATCTGGGCGACGTCGCGCCGCCGATCGGCCCGGTCGACCAGGTGCGCGCGGGCATCGCGCGGGTGTTCGAACAGATCGACTGGCAGGAATCGCCCGACGTGCCGGGCGCGTGGTTCGGCACGGGCGGCGCGGTTTTCCAGTTCACCACCGAGCCCGACGGCCGCGTGACGAGCTTCATGGGCTCGCGCCTCGAGCGCCGCTCGATGCTGCAGCTCACCCGCGAAATGGGGCTCATCGCACTCGATCTGCAGCGCGACATCGTGTACGGCTGACGCGCCGCGCGGCGTCCGTTCGCCAAAGCGGGCCGCACGCGCGCCAGACGGCGCTCGGCACCCCGCCCCACCTGGCGCGTGTCCGCCATCGAACTTCAAAGATTGCTATACTTTCGGCCAATTCCGGCTTCCGGCCGGTAATTTGTGCCTGTCTGCGTCGATCGTTCGCATATCTCGCACGCATTTGACGCCCTGACCATCCCAGCCGGGCATGGCTTCTTCAATCGCCCCGCGTGGGTGTCTCCGTGGAGCTCGTCTTGGCCGTTTCCCATTCCGTCGTGGACGAACAAGAAACCGACGCCGCTGCCGTCACATCGGGCAGCTCCTTCTATCTGGCGATGCGCATCCTGCCGGCCGCGCAGCGCGATGCGATGTTCCAGGTCTACGCGTTTTGCCGCGCGGTCGACGACATCGCCGACAGCGACCTGCCGCGCGCCGAGCGCAACGCGGGCCTCGATCGCTGGCGCGCGGACATCGACGCATGCTTCGCCGGGCGCCCCCCGCGCCACCTGGCCGCGCTCGATCGCGAGATCCGCGCGTTCAACCTGCAGCGCGCCGATTTCCACGCGATGATCGACGGCATGGCGATGGACGCGGAGCAAGACATCTGCGCGCCCGACGAACCGACGCTCGACCTCTTCTGCGATCGCGTGGCGAGCGCGGCCGGCCGGCTGTCGGTGCGCATTTTCGGGATGCCGGAAGCCGAAGGGATCGCGCTGTCGCACCACCTCGGCCGCGCGCTGCAACTGACGAACATCCTGCGCGACATCGACGACGACGCGGCGATCAACCGGTGCTACCTGCCGCGCGAACTGCTCGCGCGCGAAGGCATCGCGATCACCGATCCGGCGACGATCGTGCGCGATCCGGCGCTGCCGCGCGTGTGCGCGACGCTCGTCGAGCGCGCGCTCGAGCACTTCCGTCAGGCCGACGCGGTGATGGACACCTGCCCGCGTGCGCAGGTGAAGGCGCCGCGCATCATGTCGGGCGCGTATCGCTGCATTCTCGACGCCGCGATCGCACGCGGCTTTGCCGCGCCGCGCGCGCCGTTGCGCAAGCCGAAGGCGCGCATGCTGATGATCGCCGCGCGCTACGCGCTGTTCTGAGTCGGCCGACGCGATGCCCAGAACCGTCCACGTGATCGGCGCAGGACTCGCGGGCCTGTCGGCCGCGGTCGAACTGCAACGTCGCGGGCGGCGCATCGTGCTGCACGACGCGCACGCACACGCGGGCGGCCGCTGCCGCTCGTGGTTCGACGGGACGCTGAACACGACGCTCGACAGCGGGCTGCACACGGTTTTCGCGGGACAGCCCGCGACGCAGCGCTACCTGCGCGCGATCGGCGCGGCCGATCAGCTCGCGGGGCCCGCGCTGGCTGAATTCCCGGTTGTGGACATCGCGTCGCAGCAGCGCTGGACGCTGCGTTTCGGCAACGGCCGCTGGCCGTCGTGGCTGTTCGATGCCGCGTCGCGCGCGCCGGGCACGACGCCGCTCGACTACCTCGCGCTCGCCCCGCTCGCGTTCGCGCGCACGGGCCGCTCGCTCGCGCAGACGATGCGATGCGACGGCGTGCTGTGGGATCGCTGGCTGCGGCCGTTTTTCGTCGGGGTGCTGAATATCGAGCCGCGCCACGCGAGCGCCGAACTCGCGCGCGCCGCGCTGTGCGGCACGTTTGCGGCGGGCGGGCCCGGCTGCCGTCCGCTCGTCGCGCGCCGCGGGCTCGGCAGCGCGTTCGTCGAACCGGCGCTGCGGATGCTGCAGCACGGCGGTGCGCAGATCCGCCTGAATTCGCGGCTCGACGCGTTCGAATTCGGCGCGCACGGCAATGCGGTGGATGCGGTGTCGGTCGGCGGCGAGCGCATCGATCTCGCGCCGGGCGACGCCGTCGTGCTGGCCGTGCCGCCCGAAGTCGCGCAGCCGCTCGTGCCCGAGCTCGCCGCGCCCGATACGTTCAGCGCGGTCGTGACCGCGTATTTCGCGCTCGAGAAGCCGGCCGGCGATCCGCTGCAGACGACCGTCGTCAACGGTGTCGTCGATGCGGTGCGGACCGGCGACGGTCTGCTCGCGGCGACGATCCGCGATGCGGGCCGCTGGCTCGACCTGCCGCGCGACACACTCGCGCGACGCATCTGGGAAGACGTCGCACGCGTGAGCGGCACGAACCCGGAAACCATCCCCGCGTGGCAGCTCGTCGTCGAGCCGCGCGCGGGCTTTGCGGCGGTGCCGTCGCAGGAAATGAAACGGCCGGCCGTGCGCACGCGCTGGACCAATCTTGTACTCGCGGGCGACTGGATTGCCACCGGCTTGCCCGCCACGATCGAGGGCGCGATCCGTTCCGGCCAGCTGGCCGCGGACGTGCTCCAGACGCAATAAACAGAGGGACCGATGAACGATCTCACCGAAATGGCTACCTTGTCCGCCGGCGCCGTGCCGGCCGGCGTCGACGCGGCTGTCGCGCGTGCGACCGACGCGCTGCTGGCCGCCCAGCAACCGGACGGGCACTGGGTCTACGAACTCGAAGCCGATTCGACGATTCCCGCCGAATACGTGCTGCTCGTCCACTATCTTGGCGAGACGCCGAACCTCGAGCTCGAACGGAAGATCGGCAAATATCTGCGCCGCATCCAGCAGGCCGACGGCGGCTGGCCGCTGTTCACCGATGGCGCGCCGAACATCAGCGCGAGCGTGAAGGCGTATTTCGCGCTGAAGGTGATCGGCGACGACGAGAACGCCGAGCACATGCAGCGCGCGCGCAAGGCCATCCATGCGATGGGCGGCGCCGAGATGTCGAACGTGTTCACGCGCATCCAGCTCGCGCTGTACGGTGCGATTCCGTGGCGCGCGGTGCCGATGATGCCCGTCGAGATCATGCTGCTGCCGCAGTGGTTCCCGTTCCACCTGTCGAAAGTGTCGTACTGGGCGCGCACCGTGATCGTGCCGCTGCTGGTGCTGAACGCGAAGCGTCCGCTCGCGAAGAACCCGCGCGGCGTGCGCATCGACGAGCTGTTCATCGATCCGCCCGTCAACGCCGGGCTGCTGCCGCGCCAGGGGCACCAGAGCGCCGGCTGGTTCGCGTTCTTCCGCGTGGTCGACCATGCGCTGCGCGCGGTCGACGGCCTGTTCCCGAGCTATACGCGCGAACGCGCGATCCGTCAGGCCGTGTCGTTCGTCGACGAGCGCCTGAACGGCGAGGATGGCCTCGGCGCGATCTATCCGGCGATGGCCAACGCGGTGATGATGTACGACGTGCTCGGCTATGCGGAAGACCATCCGAACCGCGCGCTCGCGCGCAAGTCGGTCGAGAAGCTGCTCGTCGTGCACGACGACGAAGCGTATTGCCAGCCGTGCCTGTCGCCGGTATGGGACACGTCGCTCGCCGCGCATGCGCTGCTCGAAACCGGCGATGCGCGTGCGCAGGAAGCCGTGCTGCGCGGCCTCGAATGGCTGCGTCCGCTGCAGATCCTCGACGTGCGCGGCGACTGGATCTCGCGTCGCCCGCACGTTCGGCCCGGCGGCTGGGCGTTCCAGTACGCGAACGCGTATTACCCGGACGTCGACGATACGGCCGTGGTGGTCATGGCGATGGATCGCGCGCAGAAGCTCACGCAGTCGGACACGTATCGTGAATCGATGGCGCGTGCGCGCGAATGGGTCGTCGGCATGCAGAGCAGCGACGGCGGCTGGGGCGCGTTCGAACCGGAAAACACGCAGTACTACCTGAACAACATCCCGTTCTCCGATCACGGCGCGCTGCTCGATCCGCCGACGGCCGACGTATCGGGCCGGTGCCTGTCGATGCTGTCGCAGCTCGGCGAGACGCCGCTGAACAGCGAGCCGGCTCGCCGAGCGCTCGATTACATGCTGAAGGAACAGGAGCCGGACGGCAGCTGGTACGGCCGCTGGGGGATGAACTACGTGTACGGCACGTGGACCGCGCTGTGCTCGCTGAACGCGGCCGGCCTGACGCCGGACGATCCGCGCATGAAGCGCGCGGCGCAGTGGCTGCTGTCGATCCAGAACAAGGACGGCGGCTGGGGCGAGGACGGCGACAGCTACAAGCTGAACTATCGCGGCTTCGAGCAGGCGCCGAGCACGGCGTCGCAGACGGCGTGGGCGCTGCTCGGCCTGATGGCCGCCGGCGAAGTGAACAACCCGGCCGTGGCGCGCGGGATCGACTACCTGGTCGCGCGGCAGAACGAAGAAGGCCTGTGGGACGAGACGCGCTTCACCGCGACCGGCTTCCCGCGCGTGTTCTACCTGCGCTACCACGGCTATCGCAAGTTCTTCCCGCTGTGGGCGCTCGCGCGCTACCGCAACCTGAAGCGCGCGAACGCGACGCGCGTCACGGTCGGGATGTAACGCGTGGGCGTGTCACGGCACAACGGCGCATTGCCCGTCATCGCGGTGACGGGGATGGCGTTCGAGGCGCGCATCGCGCGCGGCGACGGCGTCGAGGCCGTGTTCGCCGCGCGGGCCGACCGGCTCGAGCGCGCATTGACCGACGCGACCGCGCGCGGTTGCGCGGGCATCGTCAGCTTCGGCACGGCGGGCGGCCTCGCGCCGGATCTGGCGCCGGGCGCGCTCGTGATCGCGAGCGCGATCGACGGGCCGTTCGGCCGCGTGGAGACCGATGCGGGCTGGAGCACGCGGCTCGTCGCCGCGCTGCACGACACGCCGTTGTGGGCGCGTGTCGCGCGCGGCACGGTCGCGGCCGTCGGTGCGCCGGTCGTCGGCGAACAGGACAAGGCGTCGCTGCATCGCGCGAAAGGCGCGCTGGCCGTCGACATGGAGTCGCACATCGCCGCCGCCTTCGCGGCCGCGCGCGGCGTGCCGTTCGCGGTGTGTCGCGCGATCGTCGATCCGGCGTGGCGCACGCTGCCGCGTGCGGCAACGGCCGGCCTGCGCGACGACGGCAGCACGGCGATCCTGCCGATCCTGCGCGAACTGCTGAAGCAGCCGTCGCAGCTCGGCCCGCTGCTGCAGGTCGCCAGTGACGCGCGCGCGGCGCGCACGACCCTGATCCAGGCGCGGCACGCGTTCGAGCGGGCGGGCGCGATGCGGATCGTCTGAGCGGCGCGCGGCGCCGCCCTCCTTCCCGCTTTCCGGTTCGCGTTTCGCGCGGACGAAAAAAAGAGCGCTGCCATGCAGCGCTCTTTGCTTTTGCGCGACCGCGGTTGCGGCGTTACCGCGCGGCCGGGCTGCTCGCGGGCAGCGTCGGCATCGCCGGCGCGATCGGCGCGCCGTTGGCGGCCGGCGCCGTCGTCGCACCGGCCGAAGCGGCCGCCGGTGCGCTTGCGGGCATCGCGTTGTCGGCACCCGGATCGTCGTACTGCGGCAATCCCGGCGCGGCCGGTGCGTTGTTCGGCGTGGCGCCCGATGCGCCGCCCGCGTCGCCCGGATCCTCGTAGTTCGGGAGCCCCGGCACGCCCGGCGCGGCCGCCGGCACGGCACCCGATTCGCCCGGTTCGTTGTAGCTCGGCGGCGCGGCCGACGCCGACTGGCTCCGGTACGTCAACGACTTGCGCTGCTGCAGGTACGCGTCGCGCACGAACGAATACGGGTCGAGCGCGGCCTGCTTCAGCAGGTCGGTCGCGCCGAGCAGGTCCGAGCGCGCGCTGATGAACTGCGCGATGTACATCGGATTGCGCGCGGCCGGTTCGATGTAGTTCAGCAGGTTGAAGCGCACGTCCACCGCGCGGCCGACGCCGTCGCGGATCGTGCTCGGCCCGAATACGGGCAGCACGAGGTACGGGCCGGACGGCATGCCCCAGCGCGCCATCGTCAGCCCGAAATCCTGATGATGCTTCGGCAGCCCGGCCGGCGTCGCGATGTCGATCAGGCCGGCGACGCCGAACACCGAGTTCATCGCCACGCGCATCAGATCCTGCGTCGCATCGGTGATGCGCAACTGCAGCAGGTTGTTCGCCATGTTGCCGAGATCGCCGAGGTTCGAGAAGAAGTTGCTGATCGCGGTGCGCACCGGCGTCGGCGTGATCTTCTGGTAACCCTTCGCGATCGGCACCGCGATGTTCGAATCGACCGTGTCGTTGAACTTGTACATCGCCCGGTTCATCGGCTCGAGCGGGTCGTTGGGATTGCGGTTCGGTCCCGTCGCGCAGCCGGTCAGCATCGCGCTGGCGGCGACGGTCGCCGCAATGATTCGCACCTTATTCATTGATTCCTTGCGATTGGTTCTTGGCGCGTTTGACGCGCGGTTTGCCCATCAGGACGGGCTGGAACACCACGGCGCCGATCAGCGTACAGGTCAGGGCCAGCGCGAGCAGCTTGCCCATGCTCGACGTGCCCGGATGGTGCGACAGCCACAGGCTGCCGAACGCGGTCGCCGTCGTCGCGGCGCTGAACAGCACGGCGTGCGTGAGGCTCGAATGCAGCAGCCCCGTCTGTCCCGCGCGCCACGCCATCACGAAATACACCTTGAACGCGACGCCGACGCCGAGCATCAGCGGCAGCGCGATGATGTTCGCGAAGTTCAGCGACATGCCGAGCACGACGCACATTTCGAGCGTCACGATGCCCGACACGAGCAGCGGCACCAGCGTGCGCAGCACGTCGCCGAAGCGGCGCAGCGTGACCCACAGCAGGATCGTGATCGAGATGATCGACCACAGCGCCGCGTGCAGGAACGCGTTGATGATCGTGTCGGCCGAATGCAGGATCGAGATCGGCCCGCCGGTCGCGCCCGGCTCCGCGGCCTTCACGGCCTTCGCGAAACGGCGCAGCATCGTGTCGTCGTTCGGGTCGACGCCCTTCGGCACCTTCGGCGAGATCTGCACGAGCGCGTGGCCGTCCGGCGCGACCCAGTCGCGCACGAGCGCCGGCGGCAGCGATTCGAGCGTGATGTCCTGCGGCTGCAGCAGCGACGCGAGCTGGTCGAGCGCGATGCGCAGCGTATCGGAGAACGCACGTTCGGCGCGGTCGCGCGTCGCGCTGTCGGCGGCGGCGAGCTTCGCGAGCGACGCGGACAGGTGCTGCGCGGCCGCCGCGCCCGGGCCCGGGTGATCTTCGGCCGCATAGCTCAGCAGGTCGGACACGCGCTTGAGCGCGGCCACGCGTTGCGCGTCGGTCGCGGGCGGCGCGGCCGGCTGCGTCAGCGCGGGCAGCAGCTCGCTCGCGGCTCCGGCGATCGCCGCGCGCTTGGCCGGCTGGTCGGCGGGGATGAAGGTCGACAGCGTGGTCGTGCGGCCGACTTCGGGCAACGCGTCGAGGCGCTTCGCGGCCGCATCGGCTTGCGCGAGCGACGGCGCGAGCAGCGTGACGTCGTTGACGGCGGCTTGCGGCGAATCCTTCAGCGCGAGCAGCGTCGCCATCGATTCGCTGTTCGGATCCTTCAGGTGCAGCGGGTTGAAGTCGAAATGCAGGAACGCGAGCAGCGGCAGCGCGCCGATCACGACCGCGAGCGTGCCGATCAGGATCGGCTTGCGATGGCGATCGAGGTAATCGTCGACCGGCGCGAGCCACGGAAAGCCCGGCGTCTTCGATTCGCCCGGCGGCGCGAACAGACGCAGCAACGCGGGCAGCAGCGTGAGCGTGGTCAGCAGCGCGACGAACATCCCGACGCCCGCGATCATGCCGAGCTCGGATACGCCGCGATAGGCGGTGGGGATGAACGAGAAGAAGCTCGCCGCGACGGCCGCGGTGGCCAGCGCGAGCGGCATGCCCATCGAGTGCGCGGCGCCGATCAGCGCGTGATCGATGCGCGCGTCGCGGAAGCGTTCCTCGCGGTACTTCACGCCGTACTGGATCGAGAAGTCGACGCCGAGGCCGACGAACAGCACCATGAACGCGACCGAGATCATGTTCAGCGAGCCGACCATCGCGAGGCCGAGCGCGGCCGTCACGACGAGGCCGACGAACAGCGTGACGAGCACCGAACCGATCATCCGCTTCGAGCGCAGCGCCAGCCACAGGATGACGAGCACGGCGAGCAGTGTGAGCGCGCCGTTGAGCGCGGCGCCGTCTTCGACCGACGCGAATTCGTCGTCGGCGAGCGGTTGTTCGCCGGTCAGGCGCACGGCCGCGCCGTAGCGTTTTTCGAGGTCGAGCGAACGGGCCGCGTCGCGGATCACCTGGCTCGTTGCCGCGCCGGCCTTCAGCGCGCCGTAGTTGACCACCGGCTGCACGGTGACGAACGCGCGCGCGGGCTGCCGCGCGGCATCGTTGTCGACCAGCGCGCGCCACGAGAACGCGGCCGGCTTGCCGGCCAGCACGTCGTCGACCGTCGCCGCGCTGCGCGCGAGCAGCTTCGCCATCGCGGGCAGCTTCACCTGGCCGGTCAGGAGCGGCTGGCCGAGCGTGGTGGACAGCGTGGTGGCGAGCCCGGTGAGGCTCGGGTTCTTCGCGAGTTCATTGACGAGCGGACGCGCGCTCGCGAGTTGCTCGGTCGTATCGGAAACATCCTGCGGCGACAGGAACAGCAGCCCGTTGTGCTCGAAGAACGGCCCGCCGCCCGGTTCGGCGACCGGGCCGATGCGGCCGGCGTCGGCATCCTTGCGCAGCGCTTCGGTCAGCGCATGCGCGGCGGCCGTCGCGAATTCGGGCGCGGGCGCCTCGACGACCGCGAGGATCGTGCCGTTGCGTTGCGGGAACGCCTTATCGACGGCCTTGCCGAGCGCGGCCCATTGCGGTTCCGCATCGACGAGCTTGCTGATGTCGGTGTTGATCTTGAAATGCTGCGCGACGTAGACGCCGCTGAAGGCGGCGATGACGAGCGACAGGACGACGACCCAGACGGGGCGGCGCACCGACCACGCAACGAGTCGGACGATGAGAGATGTCACCATGTGGCGGTGGGGAGCGGCTGGCAAGGGCAAAGTAGCCAAGTATACCGGCGCGACGAGACGACGGTCGTGACGTTGGGAGATTCGGGGCGGGAAGGATATTTGCTCCCGGCGCGGCAAACGGATCGCGCAGCCGGTTCATTCGTATGAGGATATTGACATGATCGGCGCGGCGGGGCGTCGACGCCCCGTTCGCGGGCCTGTGACAAACGGCGCTGAAAGGTAACAGTCGGTCACCGGGCGGCAACGCGGCGTCAGGCCCGGTATACTTTGCTCCACCGGCCGATGCAAAGCGCCGGCCGTTTTTTTCCATCGAGTGCGAAATTCGTATGAAACGTCATTTGTTTGCTTTCGTCGCGGCGGCCGCCGTGTCGGTTTCCGCTTTCGCGCAGAGCGCGCCGGTCGACGTCGTCCGCACCGCGGTCGAGGGCACCGTCAATGCGATGAAGGCCGATCCGGCCGCGCGCGGCGGCGACATGGCGAAAATCACGCAAGTCGTCGAGCAGCGTTTCCTGCCCGTGACGAACTTCGAGCGCACGACGCGCATTGCGGTCGGCGACGCATGGAAGCAGGCCACGCCGCAACAACAGCAGGAGCTGTACAAGCAATTCCGGTTGCTGATGACGCGCACCTACGCCGCGTCGCTCGCGCAGCTCGGCAACCAGGACGCGAAGTTCTCGTTCAAGGCCGGCGGCGCGTCGGGCGCCGACGCGCTCGTGCAGTCGACGGTGACGACGCCGGGCGACAGCCAGTCGGTCGGCTATCGTCTCGGCAAGGTCGGCAACGACTGGAAGATCTACGACATCGACATGTCGGGTGCGTGGCTGATCCAGGTCTATCAGGGCCAGTTCAAGAGCCAGATCGCGACGGGCGGGATCGACGGGCTGATCGCGTATTTGCAGAAGCACAATTCGCGGACGAACTGACGGCTGTTGCGCGTCGTTCGGATGCAAGGAAGGCGCCTTCGGGCGCCTTTTCTGTTCGTAGGTCGGTCGAGCGGTAGAGAGGGGATGGGTTACTGCGCGATGCTGACTCAGCGAATTACATACGAAGCGAGAAAAACAGCATCGTAGCGGTAATCAATGTGGCCAAGGAGCACGGTACCTTTTGCGGTGTTGCTCGTCGCCGCCCTACTCTCCAGCCCGCGAAGGCAAACTCGAGCGATGGCCCAATCTGAAACCCGACTAGCAGAGCGACAAGCGGTCACGGCGGTGAGCACAGGTCGATCTCATGGCAACCGGCCCGAAGGCAGTCGCAAGCCGATATGAATTCGCCAGTTGATCCGGCTTCCGATCCAGCATGCGAGCCAAGTCGCGATCAGGCCGGCGATCCAGTACAGGGGCGAGTATCCGACGCGTCTCATTTTGCATTGCCCGTGGGCCGGATGGTTAATGGTATTTCCTGCGAGTCACGACAACTGCGGCGGCCATTGCGAAAATTAAAATCAATCCGCCCCATGCGGCGAAAAACAGATTCGCGATCTCGGGGTTCGTGTCGAAGAGGCTTCCCTTGCCGCGCAGGACGAATGCCCCGTACACGTAGAGCGCTCCCCAACAGATCATTGTCGCGAGTGCCCCACCGACAAGTGCGCCTACTACCACAGTCACGAGTTTCATTGGACGGGAAAAAACAAGATAGTTTTCGAATTTCGGAAATCCGACCAGATGCCCGGTAAGACTATATTCCATGAAATCCGCACGCCCGATCCGAAGCCGGTGAGTTTGCTCCCGTTCCAGAGGTCGATGTGACCGCCACTCAAGTTGTCTGGTGAGTCGCCATCCTGCAGCCAATAGCCGTCGAAGAATATGATTCCGGTCCGCCCGGATACCTTACGCGCCCAATTCGGTCCCGTGATGTTCTCGGGAGCCAGTACGCCCGCGACCGGCCGCAGCTTCAACCACTCCGCGAGCTCGTATGCGCGAGTCGCGGTCGGCTTGCCGTCGATCAGAAGTCGGCCCAGCGTCGGTTTGCCAGGCATCGGCCGAACCTGTTTCTGCGAAAACGACTTCATTGCGATGCCGACCTTGTGCAGCGTCACACTTATCCGGATCGCACACTGGTTCTTGTACTGTCCGTTCGGATCATCGTACGGGTTTCCGTGCGGGTAGTTGTTCCAGAGCTCGGAAAACGTCACGGACTTCAACTCGACTACCTTGTGCGATTTCGGCACGGCGGTCGTCTTCACGGCTGTTCTCGGGTTCGGCATTATGCGTCCCCGCTCAATCTGGCGAGGGCTTCGTCGCCCCAGTAGACGATGTATTCATCCTCACTCGCAGTGTGAATGCGCGGCAGATAACCGCGGTCGTCGAGGTGGCCCGAGTGGATGCGTCCGTCCGACGTTTCGATAACGTACGGATAACCGATTGACGCACCACTTCCGATGACGTGGACGGATTCGTCGTAAGTGCCTGCGATGATCGACACGACGCTGCCATCCCGATTTCTTCCGGATGTCACAACACCTGACGTTTCCGCCATGTCGTCGCACCATGATTCGCCGGCGAGAACCGCAACGATGCGTGGTGGGGTTGGGCAGCCGCATAAGACGACATCACCGTCCGCGGCTGTTTCGCCCATGAATTTGAGGCGTCGTGGCCCGCCGGCCTTGGCGATCGGTCCGGTACCTTGACATGCATCGCAGAACGCGAGACCGCCGATCAACGCAACCTGACGGCCGGGGCTGCCGAAAGTGAATGTCGGCCCCGCGTAGGCAAGAATGCTTCCCCCGGTTTCCAACGCGTCTCCGACCACCGCGATACGGCGCATCATGATTTCGCTCCTCGGTTCTGGTCGCCAACCCGTGTCGGCGATACCGTGTGCCGCATGACGACGTCACGCACTCGAATGCGCGGCTCATGAAGATGTCGCCCGCTGCGGCAAGCGAAAGGATTCCATCGCCCCAGGGTGAGATCGATTGGACAAGTATGAAATTGGAAGGTGAATTGCGCGTCGCGCGAGCAATCCGGGCGCGCTTGGCCTACCGCCGCCGATGCTCGACCGCGAACTTGATCAGTTCGGCCTGCCCCTCGATCTCCAGCTTGCGCTTCAGGTTGAGCCGGTGCGTCTCGACCGTGCGCACCGACAGCCCCGTCTGTTGCGCGATCTGCTTGCTCGACAGTCCTTCGGCCAGCGCGTCGAGGATGTCGCGTTCGCGCGGCGTCAATCGATCCAGCGGCGACGCGGTCGCGCTGGCCTGGATCATCCGCGCGGCCAGCCCTTCGCTGAAGAACGTCTGCCCGGCCAGCACCGCGCCGATCGCGCGGACGATCTCGCTCGCGGGCGAATCCTTCAGCAAATAGCCGCTCGCGCCGGCGCGCACCGCCTGCGTCACGTACTCGATGTTGTCGTGCATCGACAGCATCAGCACGCGAATGCCCGGAAAACGCTCGTGGAACACGCCGGCGAGCGTGATGCCGTTCATGCCGTTCATGCCGACGTCCATCAGCGCGAGATCGGGTTCGAGCGACGCGGCCAGCGCGAGCGCCTCGTCCGCGTTGCCGGCCTCGCCGACCACCGACAGATCGGCCGCTTCGAGCCGCATCCGCAAGCCGTCGCGCACGAGCGGGTGATCGTCGACGAGCAGCAGCCGGGCGGCGGGACGGACGGTATCGGGGGCGCTCATGGGCAAAGGTCTCCGGTCAGGGGGCGCGTGTTCAGGCGGCGGCGCGCTGCAGCGGCACGCGTGCGGCCACGACGGTATGGCCGACCTGCGACGTGACCGACAGCGTGCCGCCGAGCGCGTCGAGGCGCTCGCGCATGTTGCGCAGGCCGATGCCGCGGCGCGCGTCGGCCTGCGAGCGTTCGGCGTCGAAGCCGCAGCCGTTGTCGGCGATCGTCAGCGTGACGGTTTGCGCGCCGACGTCGAGCGTGACGGCCGCGCGCGACGCCCGTGCATGATGCACGATGTTGCTCAGCGCTTCCTGCGCGATCCGGAACAGCGCGGTGTTGACGGCTTCGGGCAGCGGCCGCGTGCCGCTGTGCGCGACCTGCGTATAGCCGATGTCGATGCCGCTTTCGGCGCCCAGCTCGCGCACGAGTTGCTCGAGCGCGGCCGCGAGGCCGAGATCGTCGAGCATCGACGGCCGCAGCGCATGCGAGATGCGCCGGACTTCGCGCAGCGTGTCGCCGAGCCGCCCGACGCCCGATGCGAGCGCCTGCTCGGCTTCGGGCACGCGCGACGTGCCGCGCTCGAAGCGCGCGAGCGCGGATTCGAGCATCAGCTTCGCGGACACCATCATCTGGCTGATCCCGTCGTGCAGTTCGCGCGACAGCCGCGCGCGCTCCTGCTCCTGCGATTCGACGACGCGCTGAGCGAGGAGCTTGAGTTTCGCATCGGCGCTGCGCGACTCGCTGACGTTCAGCACCAGCGCGCACACGGCGATCGCCGCCGCGCCGGTGAGCGCGATCGCGGTGAGCCAGCTCATCGTGCGCTCGATGTTCGCGGACGCGCGCGCGTCGATGCGCTGCAGTGCGGTGTCGACGTCGTCGAGATAGATGCCGGTGCCGACCATCCAGCCCCAGCGCTCGAGCGCGACGACGTAGCCGAGCTTCGGCGCGACGCGGCCCGTCGACGGCCGCTGCCATGCGTAGCGCACGTAGCCGCCGCCCTGCGAAGCCGCGCCGATCAGCTTCTGGATGGTCAGCGCGCCTTGCGGATCGCGCATCGACCAGAAGTTGTGGCCGACGCGCTCGGGCTCGCGCGGATGCATCAGCGAATTGCCGTGCAGGTCGTAGACGAAGAAATAGCCGTCGGGGCCGAAATCCATCTTCTGCAGCATCGCCAGCGCCTGCGTGCGCAGCAGCGCGTCGTCGCGCGCGTTGCGGCCGCTCGCGTCGTAGAGCGGCATGATCGCGCTGGTCGCGAGCTCGACGTAGTGTTTCAGCTCGACTTCCTTGCTCGACAGGTACGCGGCCTGGATCGTCGCGTGCTGCGTGCGCGCGAGCGACGTCGCCTGTTGGCGCACGCCGAAGCCGATGCCGGCGATCGCGAGCAGGAACGGCACGATGGCCAGAAGGAAGATCTTTGCCTTGAGTCTCATGGTGGTGCGAAGCGGCCGCGAGCCCGCGCGGCCGGCGAGGGGCGGCCGGCTTGGCGCGGGCCGACCGCGGGCTGGGCCCGCGGTGGCGCGGTGGCGTATCGAGCCGATATTGTCGGCGATTTTGCCTGCGGACGGCGCTCGCCCCCCTGCTGCCCGACTGCTCAGGCGCGCCGCGATGCGAGTTCATCCGGCGGCGTGGCCGCCTGCACGACGATGCGGTTGCGCCCGCCTTCCTTCGCGCGGTACAGCGCATCGTCGGCCAGCTTCAGCGCGGCCTGGATGTTGTCGTCGCGTTCGGGATAGCTGGTCGTCACGCCGATGCTCACCGTCAGCCGGCCGGCCGTGCCGGCGTCGTGCCGGATGCCGAGATCGAGGATGCCCGTGCGGATCGTTTCGGCGATCGTCACCGCGCCGTCCGTGTCGATGTCCGGCAGCACCACGACGAATTCCTCGCCGCCGTAGCGCGCCGCATAGTCGGCCGGGCGGCGCAGGCAGCCGGCGATGCAGTGGCCGACCGCGGCGAGGGCGTCGTCGCCGGCTTGGTGGCCCTGCGTGTCGTTGTAGCGCTTGAAGTAATCGACATCGATGAACAGCAGCGACAGCGCATGTTGCGAGCGCGCGGCGCGCCGCCATTCGCGCGCGAGCGTGACGTCGAGCATTCGGCGGTTGTCGAGCCCCGTCAGGCCGTCGGTGCGCGCGAGTGCCTGCAGCTCGGTTTCCGCGCGATGGCGCTTGCGCAATTGCACGTCGAGCAGCAGCGACAGGCCGACGAAGCCGATCGCGAGCACGACCATCGCGGAGCCGATCGGGATCGCACGGTCGTACCACGCGGCGTAGGTGTCCGCTTCGGAGCGCGCGACCATGACGATGAGCGGCAGGTGTTCGAGGTGGCGGAATACGTACAGGCGCCGCACGCCGTCGATCGACGCGGTATCGGCGAAGCTGCCTTCGCTGGCGGTCATGAAGTGCCGGAACGTGCTCGCGCGGCTGATGTCGCGGCCGACGATTTTGGGGTCGTACGGCTCGCGCGCGACCATCCTGCCGTCCGTGTTGATCAGCGCGACCGAGCCGCGATCGCCGAGCGACAGGCGCGAGAACAGGTTCTGGAAATATTCGAGTCGGATCGACATCACCGCGACGCCGCCGAACGAGCCGTCGGGCCGCGTGATGCGTCGGCTGAGCGCGATGCTCGGCGAGCCGCCGCGCAGCCGCGAACGATACGGATCGCTGACGTACAGGCCGACGTCGGGCCGGTCGCGGTGCACGGTGAAATACGGCTCGTTGCCGAAGTTGGCCTGGCGCGGCACGTCGCTCTTGCCGTCGACCGCGATGTCGCCTTTCGCGTCGAGCACGTAAATGCCGCCGAGGTACTTGGCCGTCGTCGCGCGGTCGAACAGCACCTGGCGGCGCAGCGGCATCGGCAAGGCGACGACCGCGGGGTCGTTCATGCCTTCGACGACGGCCTGCAGCGACAGCGAATAGATCTCGATGTTGCGTTCGATGTCCCACGACGCGATCAGCGCGAGATTTTGCTGCATGCTGCGCGAACGGTCGCGCGCATCGATCCGGCCTTCGTACAGCACGATCCCGCACAGGAGCAGCAGGATCAGCGCGATCAGCAGCCCCGTGTAGAAGATCAGATGCGGCAGCAGGAACCGGCGCAGATGAGCGGCGACACGGCTCGTCAGGCCGGATTCGCTGGGCACTGCGTAGTCGGTTTCTGCCATGGTCCGTGGATCGGAGAGGCATCGTCGCCGGGCGGCGGGCCGATGCGATTATTCGTATGACTGCGGGTGGCGACCCGGTGCGCGGCCCTTTCCGTGCATGCCTGCCGTTCAGCGGAGAAAACCGGCGCCGATTATCGGCAATCGCGGCCGGATAAACCGATAAATCCTGTATTCACTGTTAACATCTGCCGCAATTCGACGATCCGACGAATTGCGCGGCGCGAATGCCACGGAGTATAACGCGCGTGTTTGCGTGCGCGGAAAATGTCGCAAGCCATTGATCAGGGTCAAATTACGGCATGATCCGGCGCTTGCCGATATCGGGCGGAGCGTTGTGGCGCAAGGCTTTGCGGGGCGGCGGCACAGGTCGTGCGGCAAACGGTTGCGGACCCCGGCGAATCAACGGCCGGCGGGCGTCGTCCGCGAAAGCGCACGACAGGCGCCCATTATCGGTTTCAACGCTCGGGTGAGCGCGAATAGGAAAACGGGCAGCCGCGAGGCTGCCCGTTTCGCGAGGCCGGCGTACGGCCGGCACCCGGCATGCGGGCGCGCCCGCATGCGCAGGATCATGCGCCGTGCCGTTGCGCCTTGAACGCGAGCCGGAACCGATGCAGCAGCGGCTCGGTATAGCCGCTCGGCTGCGACGTGCCTTGCAGCGCGAGCGCGCACGCGGCCTGGAACGCGGTCGACTGGTCGTAGCCGGGCGCCATCGGGCGATAGTTCGGGTCGCCGGCGTTCTGCTGGTCGACGACGCGGGCCATCCGCTTGAACACGTCGAGCACGAATGCCTCGGTGATCACGCCGTGGCGCAGCCAGTTCGCGATGTGCTGGCTCGAAATGCGCAGCGTCGCGCGATCTTCCATCAGGCCGACGTCGTGGATGTCCGGCACCTTCGAGCAGCCGACGCCCTGTTCGACCCAGCGCACGACGTAGCCGAGAATGCCCTGCGCGTTGTTCTCGACTTCGCTGAGGATCTCGGCCTCGCTCCACGCGGCGCGCTCGACGACCGGCACCGTCAGCAGCCCTTCGAGCAGCGCGTCGCGCTCGCTCGCGTACGGCGTCTTCTCGAGTTCCTGCTGGACGGCCTGCACGTCGACGAGGTGGTAGTGCAGCGCGTGCAGCGTCGCGGCGGTCGGCGACGGCACCCACGCGGTGTTCGCGCCGGCGCGCGGATGCGCGATCTTCTGCTCGAGCATCGCGTGCATCAGGTCCGGCATCGCCCACATGCCCTTGCCGATCTGCGCGCGGCCGCGCAGGCCGGCCGACAGGCCCGCGAGCACGTTGTTGCGCTCGTACGACTGGATCCACGCCGACGACTTCATGTCGCCCTTGCGGATCATCGGGCCCGCTTCCATCGCGGTGTGCATCTCGTCGCCGGTGCGATCGAGGAAGCCGGTGTTGATGAACGCGACGCGCGCGGCGGCGGCGGCGATACACGCGGCGAGGTTCACGCTGGTGCGGCGCTCCTCGTCCATGATGCCCATCTTCAGCGTGTTGCGCGGCAGGCCGTACAGATCCTCGATGCGCGCGAACAGCGTGTCGGCGAACGCGACTTCGGCCGGGCCGTGCATCTTCGGCTTCACGATGTAGATCGAGCCCGTGCGCGAATTGCGCTTGGCCTTCAGGTCGTGCAGCGCACACAGCGTCGTGACGACGCCGTCGAGAATCCCTTCCGGAATCTCGTTGCCGTCGCGGTCGAGCACCGCGCCGTTGGTCATCAGGTGGCCGACGTTGCGCACGAACAGCAGCGAGCGGCCGTGCAGCGACAGCGTGCCGCCGGCCGGCGTCGTGTACTCGCGATCGGCGTTCAGGCGGCGCGTGAAGACCTTGCCGCCCTTCGCGACTTCCTCGGCGAGCGTGCCCTGCATCAGGCCGAGCCAGTTGCGGTAGAGCTGGACCTTGTCGTCGGCGTCGACCGCCGCGACCGAATCCTCGCAGTCGATGATCGTGCTGACCGCGGCTTCGAGCACGACGTCCTTCACGTTCGCGAGATCGGCGCGGCCGATCGGCGTCGACGCATCGATCTGGATCTCGAGGTGCAGGCCGTTGTGCTTCAGCAGGATCGCGGACGGCGCATCGGCCGCGCCCTGGTAGCCGACGAATTGCGCGGGCTGCGCGAGATGCACGACGCCCTTGCCGGTTTCGACCGCAAGCTGACCGTCCTGCACGCGGTAGCGCAGCGCGTCGCGGTGCGAGCCGCTCGCGAGCGGCGCGGCGTTGTCGAGCACGCCGCGCGCGTAGTCGATCACGCGCTGGCCGCGCGTCGGGTTGTAGGCCGACGTGCGTTCGGCGCCGCCGTCTTCCGGCAACGCGTCGGTGCCGTACAGCGCGTCGTACAGGCTGCCCCAGCGCGCGTTCGCGGCGTTCAGCGCATAGCGCGCGTTCGACAGCGGCACGACGAGCTGCGGGCCGGCCTGCGTGGCGATCTCGCTGTCGACGTTCGCGGTGGCTGCCGCGACGTTCGACGGGACCGGCACGAGATAGCCGATTTGTTCGAGGAATGCGCGATACGCGGCATGGTCGCGTACCGGGCCGGGGTGCGCGCGATGCCACGCGTCGAGTTCCTGCTGCAGGCGGTCGCGTTCGGCGAGCAGTTCGCGGTTGCGCGGCGCGAGATCGTGCACCAGGGCCGAGAAACCGCTCCAGAACGCGGCCTTGTCGATGCCGGTGCCCGGCAGCGCTTCGTTTTCAATGAACTGGCTCAGCGCTGGCGCGACTTGCAGTCCTGCTTGGTCGATCATCGTGAATCCTCCCGGGGAATGAAAAACGCGTGCGGCTTGGCTGGTTATTCCGCGACGCTTCGTGTGCCGGCGCGGGCGATCTGCGCGTCCTGTTCGGACTTTACGCCAGACACGCCGATCGCGCCCGTTATCCGGCCGCCGACCGCGACCGGCACGCCGCCGTCGAGCCATCCCGCCGACGGCGCGCTCAGGAACGCGGTGCGCCCACCGTCGATCATATCCTCATACGCCTTCGTCTCGCGACGGCCGCGCGCCGCCGCGCGCGTTGTCGCCGATGCCGGTTGCGCACGAGAAGCATATCGGGGCGGTGGCTATGCGGTTGCGCGGCGGCGCGGACGGGGCGCAACCTCGGCGGCAACCGCTAGAATTGCGGTTTTCGCCCGGAATATGTCCATGTCTTTTGCCTCGCTTGGCCTGATCGAGCCGTTGCTGCGTAATGTGCAGAGCCTCAATTACCAGACACCCACGCCGGTGCAGGCCAAGGCGATTCCCGCCGTGCTCGGCGGCAAGGACGTCATGGCCGCGGCGCAGACCGGCACCGGCAAGACGGCCGGCTTTGCGCTGCCGCTGCTGCAACGGCTGGTGCAACACGGCCCGGCGGTGTCCAGCAACCGCGCGCGCGTGCTGGTGCTGGTGCCCACGCGGGAACTGGCCGAACAGGTGCTGCAAAGCTTCGTCGAATACGGCAAAGGGCTCGATCTGCGATTTCTGGCCGCGTACGGCGGCGTGAGCATCAATCCCCAGATGATGAAGCTGCGCAAGGGCGTGGATGTGCTCGTTGCCACGCCGGGCCGCTTGCTCGACCTCCATCGCCAGAACGCCGTGCAGTTCGATCAGGTGCAGGCGCTGGTGCTGGACGAAGCCGACCGCATGCTGGATCTCGGCTTCGCGCGCGAACTCGACGCGGTCTTTGCCGCATTGCCCGCCGAGCGCCAGACGTTGCTGTTCTCGGCCACGTTCTCCGACGAAATCCGGAAGATGGCGGCGGGCATTCTGCGCAACCCGGTCGATATCAGCGTCAGCCTGCCCAACGCCACGGCGAGCAAGATCAAGCAATGGGTGGTGCCGGTCGACAAGCGGAACAAGCCCGATCTCTTCATGCACCTGGTGGCGCAAAACAAGTGGGAGCACGCGCTGGTATTCGTCAAGACCCGCAATGGCGTCGATTATCTGGCGCTCATGCTGGAGAAAGCGGGCTACGCGGTCGATACGATCCACGGCGACAAGCCGCAACCCGCGCGTTTGCGCGCGCTGGAGCGATTCAAGACGGGTGAGGTGCAGATGCTGGTCGCCACCGACGTGGCGGCGCGCGGGCTGGATATCGACGATCTGCCGCTGGTGATCAACGTCGATCTGCCGATCGTCGCGCAAGACTACGTGCACCGTATCGGCCGCACCGGCCGCGCGGGCGCCAGCGGCGTGGCGGTGTCTCTCGTGTGCGCCGATGAAGCGCCGCAACTGGCCGCGATCGAAGCACTGATCCGGCAGACGCTGCGGCGGGAAGAAGAGCCGGGCTTCGAAGCCGAACACCGCGTGCCGGAAACCAGCGCGACGGGCCAGATCATCAAGAAACCGAAAAAGCCGAAGAAGCCCAAGGTGCCGCACGCTGCGCCGGTCGCCAGGCAGGCGCCGGGCAAGCAGCCGCGTACGCAAGGTGGCGAAGCCAAGCGCAAGTCCGGCGCGCAGCATGCGACGGCCGCGGGTCAGGATCGGGACTACACCATCGGTAGCCCGTTCAGCGTGCAGAAGCCGCGCAGCAAACCTGCGGCCAAGCCGCCGGCGGGGAAGGCTGCCGGCAAATCGGCCGGCGGGCGTGGCAAACCTGGCAAACCGTCCAGGTAGACTGAACCCTTCCCTTTCAACGTGCCCGATACGATCGAACCGTCCGATGCAGTGACCGCGGTTCGGAACCGCGCTGCCGGCTTTCTCGTTCGCGACCTGAAACCGCGCGCGATCGCGGCTTCCCCGCGTGACCCATGATGGGCGATGACTGAAGTGAGAGATGGAATGACGACGACATTCGACAAGACGACGACGGCGGCGATCGCCGCCTTTGCCCAACTGGATTTCTACACGGCCGCGCAAGCGATGCGCGCCGAGGCCGATTACGACCGCGAACGAGACCAGTGGATCTCGCGCTATATCGACGAGCATGGCGGCGGCGTGGACGATGCGGAATACGACGCTCTGCACGCGCAGGCGCAGGCCACGCCGGAATACGCGGAGTTCATCGACGGCGTTCGGCGGGAAATTCTGGCGTACTTCGGCGTGACCGACGATCAACTGGACTGCATTGCCGTATTGCGCGAAGACGACAGCGATGCGCTTTGGGCGGAAGTCAACCGGCAGCGCAGCGCGCTGGGAACCGGTGAAGTGCGCGGAGATCTCTGACCGGGACCGTCATTCGTCGACAGGTTTGGGGGCGCCATTCGAAGGTCGGCGCCGCACCGCGTATCGGACGCTTGCCTGTCGATCAATCTTCTCGCGCCAGTCGTAGCAGGATATCGGCGAGGGCGCGAATTTTCGGTTGTGCCGCCCGTTGCGGCGGATAGACGAGGAAGTAGGAAAGGCCGTCTTCAGCCACATCCTCGAACGGTGTCACGAGCGATCCGGCACGGAGTCGGTCTCGCGCCATGCGCGGGTCGCCGATTGCAATTCCGTGTCCTTCCGTCGATGCCGCGAGCGTCAATTCGAGGGTATCGAATACGAGCCCGCGTCCCGCATCGATCTGGCGTGCCCCCACGTGATCGAGCCAGCATCGCCACTCTGCGCGGCTGGGCCCGGGATGGAGCAAATCGACATGCGCGAGGTCGGCAACGGATCGCAGCGATGTCGCCAATGCGGGCGCGCACATTGGCGTGAGCCGCTCGGGAAACAGCGGTATCGCTTCCGTGCCGGTCCATTGTCCCGTGCCCCGCACGATGATGGCGTCGACGTCGGACGTGGCGAAATCCGGCGTGTCGTCCGCGGATGTCGAAATACGCAGCTCCGTCCCGCTCATCGCGCGATGAATGTCCGGCAGCCGTGGGAGCAACCAGCGAACGGCGAACGTGGACGGCAACTTCAACGTGAGCACCGAGGTCGCCCGTGCATGGGCATCCGCATGCCCGACCAATTGCGCGAGCACGTCGACCGCGACCGTCAGCAGTGCATTGCCTTCCGGCGTCAACGTCAGCCCCGATACATGGCGCACGAACAGTGCGCATCGGTAATGCGTTTCCAGCTGCTGTATCTGGCGGCTCACTGCGCCCTGCGTGCGGCAGAGATGATCCGCGGCCTTGCTGACGCTGCCCAGCTGCGCCGCGGCGACGAACGACTGAATCGCCGCCAGCGGCGGGAGCGGCCGCGTCAGATCGGCCAGCGGATATGCATGCGCCGCATACCCGGGTTGCAAATTTTTCGATTGTTCGGTCATCGGCGCGTCGCTATCGTGCGTCTACCGGATGCCCTGTTCTCGCGAATGAACGGGGTCGTCGACGAATGATCGGAGGATAATTTTGGGCTCAACGTCGGAATCACTCTACACGGAACAGGTTCGCGCTTACCTTCGGGAACTGGAGCGAGGCGACGTAAGCGCCATTTGCGCGCTGTTTACGCCGGACGCGCAGATTTTCTCGCCATTTCTCGGCTGGATGCATCCCGGGCCCTTCTTTTCGAAGGTCGCTGCCGCATCGGGAGCAAGCAGGATCACGCCGATCGATATCTGCGTCAGCACGAGCGGGGCTCGACGTGCGACAGGTTACTTCATCTACGACTGGACCCTGAAAGACGGTTCGGTGGCGCGCTTCGAATGCGTCGACGTGTTCGAGTTCGACACGGCGGGGCTCATCGAACGGATGGTCATCGTGTACGACACCCATCCGATTCGCAGTACGGTCGGCGACAAGTATGCCTAGTTGAATCGATGTCGGGCAAAGTCGTGCCCTGACGCCCACGCGCGTCGAAGCTCCGCCGAGCGACGAGTTCGATCGGTCGATGACGTCGAAGCCTGGACGGCGGGCCGGGTTCGCCAGGCGACCCTACCCGGATCCGCAACAAAATCCGCAACGAAAAAAGCCCGCCGAAGCGGGCAACCTCACGATGCGGAGGGGGAGATGAGAAGACGCGGCGCGTTCAGCCCTTCGTCGCACCGAACGTGAGCCCGGCGACGAAATGCTTCTGCATCGCGAAGAACATCGCGACCGACGGCAGCGCGGCGAGAATCGATCCGGCCGATACGAGATTCCACGACGTCGTCCATTGCCCCTTCAGCGCCGCGACGCCCGCCGTGATCGGCGCCGCCTCGTCGCCTTGCGTGAGGCACAGCGCCCAGAAGTAATCGTTCCACACGAACGTGAACACGAGAATCGCGAGCGCGGCGAGCGCCGGCCGGATCAGCGGCAGCACGATTCGCCAGAACACCGTCCATTCGCCCGCGCCTTCGATGCGCGCCGCCTCGATCAGCTCGAACGGCAACTGCTTGATGAAGTTGCGCAGGAACAGCGTGCAGAAGCCCGTCTGGAACGCGACGTGAAACAGGATCAGCGCTTCGACGGTGTTGAACACGCCGAGCCGCAGCGACAGGTCGCGCACCGGAATCATCAGCACCTGCACCGGCACGAAATTGCCGGCGACGAACGTGCCGAACAGCGCGGTATTGCCGCGAAACCGGTAGGTGGCGAGCGCGAAGCCGGCCATCGCCGCGAGCGCGATCGAGCCGACGACCGACGGCACGGTGATCTGCACGCTGTTCCAGAAGTAATGCAGCATCGGCGACGTGGTCAGCGCGTCGCGATAGTTCTCGATCATCGCGAAGCGGCGCGGCCAGCCCCAGTAGTGACCTTCGACGAGCTCCTCGGTCGAGCGCACCGACGTGACGAACACCGCGATCATCGGCAGCAGCCAGATGAGCAGCGCGACGGGCAGCGACAGCTTGTACAGCCGGCGCGATACCGGCTTCCAGTGGGCGACGGGTGTCGGAAACATGATGAGCGCACTCCCGAAAGGTCACTGCTCGTTGCGCAGCATGCGGCGCAACTGGAACACGATGTAGACGAGCATGATCGCGAACAGCACGACCGCGATCGACGCGGAATAGCCGAGCCGGTAGTACTTGATCGCCTGGTCGTACATGTAATACGCGAGCACGGTCGAGCTTTCGAACGGGCCGCCGCCCGTCATCACCGAGATCAGGTCGAAGCTGCGCAGCGCGCCGATCACCGTGACGACGATCGCCATGAAGGTGGTCGGCCGCAGTTGCGGCAGCACGACGTGCCACAGCAGCGCGAAGCCGCGCGCGCCTTCCATTCGCGCGGCCTCGATCTGTTCCGGGTTGACCGACGTGAGGCCGGTCAGGTACAGGATCATGCAGTACGCCGTTTGCGGCCACAGCGCGGCGAACACGATGCCGAACGTCGCATAGCGCGCGTCGCCGAGCACCGGGATGCCATGGCCGGCGAGCAGCGCGAGCAGCCCGAAGGTCGGATCGTAGAACCACGAGAAGATCAGCCCGACGACCACGCCCGACAGCACGAACGGTGCGAAGAACAGCGACTTCACGAGCCGGATGCCGCCGACCGCCTGGTTCAGGTACAGCGCGAGCGCGAGGCCGAGCGGCGGCGCGAGCATGAACAGCACGAGCCAGATCACGTTGTTGCGCAGCGCCGTGTAGAACGTCGGCGCGTGCAGCAGCTCCGCATAGTTCGCGAGACCGACGAAGGTGCGCTCGGTCATCCCGTCCCAGTTGTACAGGCTCAGCCACAGCGTCGACAGGATCGGCCAGATCACATAGACGGCCACCATCGCGCAGGCCGGCGCGAGAAAGAGCCACGCGGCGCGCCGTTGCCGCCGCACGGCGGGCGACGGGCGGCGCGCGGGCAGCGTGGCGGCGGATGGGCCGCGCGGCGGCGGCGCGGTGCCGGCGGGCGGGGGGGACGCGATCGGACTGGACACGGCAAGCCTCCTGAACGGACACGGCGGCGCGCGGCCGCCGGTTGGGTCACGCGGTCACTTCTTGTAGATCCGCTTGCGGGTCTGTTCGAGCTGCGCGAGCACCGTATCGAGCTGCGCGGGATTCGCGAGGAACTGCTGCATGCCCTTCATCCCTTCGTCGGCCATTTCCTTGGTCATGTCGCGATCGTAGAACTGCGCGACGCCGCCCTTCGTGTCGGCGAGGATCCGGAAGCCGATGCGCGAGATCGGATCGGCCGGCTCCGGCGACTTGCTGTTGGCCGACAGCGAACCGAGCCCTTCGGCCAGTTTCGCGCCGATCTCCGGCGTTTCGACGAACGCGAGGAACGTGTGCGCGTCGGCCTTGTTCTTCGCCTTGGTCGGGATGTGCAGCGATTCGACCGGGCCGTCTTCGGCGGTCGGCACCTTCGGATCGATGATCGGGAAGCGGTAGTAGCCCATTTCCTGCTTGACGTTCGGCGGGAAACCCGCCGCGATGAAGGTGCCCATCAGCATCATCGCGGCCTTGCCCTGGAACAGGAACGGCTGCGCGCCGTCGAGATCGTAGGACAGCGCGTTGTCGATGAAGTAACCGGCGTCGATCAGCGATTTCCACGTCGTGTAGACCTTTTTCACGCGCGGGTCGGTGTACGGCACGTCGCCGGCCATCAGTTGCTGGTGGAACGCGTTGCCGTTCAGCCGCAGGTCGAGATAGTCGAACCAGCCGGCGAGCGTCCACGCATCGCGGCCGCCGATCGCGATGGGCGTGATGCCCGCGGCCTTCAGCTTCTTGCACGCATCGAGAAACTGGTCCCACGTCTTCGGTTCGTCGGCGATGCCGACCTTGCGGAACAGGTCCTTGCGGTAGAACAGCCCCCACGAGTAGTAGACGGTCGGCGCCGCGTACTGCTTGCCGTTGTATGACGATGCGCTGCGCGTCGACGCGTACATCGCATCCCAGCCGTTCTTCGTCCAGTCGCCGCTCAGGTCCTCGAACAGCCCGCGCTTCGCGTAGTACGTCATCCGCTCGCCCGCGTGCCAGTTCACGACGTCCGGCGCGACGGTCGTGAGCCACGCGGGGAGCTGCACCTTGTACGCTTCCTCGTCGACGAAGGTCGGCTTCACGTCGATGTCGGGATGCGCCTTGTGGAACGCTTCGATCGTCGACTGCCACACGGCGCGCTGGCTCGCGCCCTTGAACGCGATGTTGATCGTCAGCGTGCCGGCGTCGGCGGGCGTCGTCGCGCCGAACGAGGCGAACGCGATGGCGGCGGCGCTCGCCAGGCGGGCAGCGACGCGAAGAGGGCGATGGGTCATGAGTGTCTCCAGTCCTGTGTGTCGTTGTTTGTGCGTGACCGGCGCGCGGCGGCGCCGGGGCGGTTGCTACGAACGGCTTCGATACACGGCGACGCCTTGCGGCTCGACCTGCGCGGCACCGACCACGAACGCGGACGGCGGCACCGCGTCGATCGTGTGCGGTGTGTTCGCGTAGTTGAACACGTAAGTCAGGCCGCCGCGCCGGCTCACGCGGATGGCGTCGCCGAGCGGCGTCGGCGCGAGGCCTGCTTCGGCCGCGACATCGGCGAACAGTCGCACGGTGGTCGCATCGTCGAACGGCGCGGCCCAGTAGTGCAGCGTACCGTGCGAGATGCACGCCGGATGGCCGTCGGCGAAGCGCGCGTGCACGACGCTGTGTGCGCCGCCGTCGTTCAATTCGACGAGGTCGCGCCAGTGACGCGCTTCGCCCGCAAACGGCGAACCGTCGCGCAGCGTGCCGTCGATCCGTTCGATCACGTTCGGACGCAGCGATTCGACGCGCCACACGCGTACCGGCAGGATCGACGCGAGCGGGCCGGGCGGCAGCGCCGGCGGAACCTGCAGGTCGGCGGTCTTCGAGCCGGTGCGCGGCCCGAACACCGCATGTGCCCCCGACGCGGCGAGCCGCGACGCGAAATCGTCCGGTACGATAGGCAGCGGCGGCACGACGACGAGGCGGTAGCCGTCGAGCGGCGCGTGCGCCGACACGATGTCGACGTCGAGGCCGAGCGAGCGCAGCGCCGAGTAGTACTCGAATGCGAAACGTGGGTAGTGGAAATCGGCGCCCTGCGGCTGCACTTCGAACAGCCACTTCGCCTCGTAGTCGAAGACCAGTGCGACCGGTGCGCGCACCGGGCCGTCCGCGTCGGCATCCGCGCCGGCGTCGAGCACGGCGGCGATCTCCTGCGCGACGCGCTGCGCTTCGCGGCCGCCTTCGTCGAGCCGGTTGTCGGGGGTGTTCAGGCCCGCGTGCATCTGCTCCTGCGCGAACGGCGCCTGCCGCCAGCGGAAGTACGACACGCAGCCGGCGCCGTGCGCGAACGCTTCCCAGCTCCAGAGCCGCACCATGCCCGGCAGCGGCGCGGGGTTCCAGTGCGCCCAGTTCACGGGGCCCGGCTGCTGTTCCATCACCCAGAACGGCAGCTTCGACATGCCGCGGTACAGGTCGTGATTGAACGACGCGAAATCGGGATGGCCGGTGCGCAGCCAGCGCGCCTTCACGTCGGGCGCGAACCACAGCTCCTCGAGCGCGCCGAGCGGGTAGCTGTCCCACGTCGCGAGGTCGAGGTCGCGCGCGACTTCGTAGTGATCGAACTCGGTGAACAGTTGCATGAAGTTGTGCGCGACCGGCCGGCCCGGCGAGTGTGCACGGATCACGTCGACCTGCATCCGGTGATAGCGCGCGAGTTCGTCGGACGCGAAGCGCCGGTAGTCGAGGCGGTGCGACGGATGGGCTTCGGTCACGGTGCCCACGGGCGCGTCCACTTCGTCGAAATGGCGATACTCCATGCTCCAGAACACGGTGCCCCACGCACGGTTCAGCGCATCGATCGTGCCGTAGCGCGCCTGCAGCCACGCACGGAAGCGCACGAGCGCGGCCGGCGAGTAGCTGACGACGGTCTGGTGGCAACCCAGCTCGTTGTCGGTCTGCCAGTAGCGCACGGCCGGATGACGGCCGTAGCGTTCGGCGACCGCCGTGCAGATCTGGCGCGACGCTTCGAGATAGGTCGGCGACGAGAAATCGTAGTGGCGGCGCGAACCGAATGCGCGCGGCCGGCCGTCGGCGCCGATCGCGAGGATGTCGGGATGGCGGTCGACCAGCCATTTCGGCGGCGTGGCGGTCGGCGTGCACATCACGATCTCGAGGCCGGCCGCGCCGAGCACGTCGACCGCACGGTCGAGCCAGCCCCAGTCGTATTCGCCCGGCGACGGCTCGATGCGGCTCCACGCGAATTCGGCGATCCGTACCTGCGCGATGCCGAGCGCTTTCATCCGACGGGCGTCGTCGGCCCACATCGATTCCGGCCAGTGTTCCGGGTAGTAGCAGACTCCGAGGCGCATGCCGATCCTTATGCGTAGTGGTGAACGTGGACGTCGGCGCACGCGGGCACCGCGCGGCCGTCTTCGGTGAACAGATGGCAGGCCGCGGCCGACGCGTGCACGGGCACGCGTTCGCCGGTGCGCACCTGCGCGTCGCCCGGCACCTTCGCGATCAGCGGCGTCGCACCGGGCTGGCCGCACGGATCGAGGTGCACGTAGGTCTGCTCGCCCAGGCGTTCGACGAGCGCGACGTCGCGCGCGAGCGTCGTCGCATCGGGCGCGGCGCCGAGCGTCAGGTGTTCGGGGCGGATGCCGAGCGTCACGGCGGCGCCGGCGCCGAGCGCCGAGCCGTCGCGCGGCAGCACGAAGATTTCGCCGGACGGCACGAGCGAGACGGTCGTGCGATGCGCGTCGCACGCGGTCACGACGGCCGGCAGGAAGTTCATGCGCGGCGAGCCGATGAAACCCGCGACGAAGCGGCTGGCCGGGTGGTGGTAGAGGTCGAGCGGCGCGCCGACCTGCGCGATGCTGCCGTGCCGCGCGGTATCCGCGCCGGCGTGCAGCAGCACGATCTTGTCGGCGAGCGTCATCGCCTCGGTCTGGTCGTGCGTCACGTAGACGACGCTCGCGCGTTCGAACTGCCGGTGCAGCCGCGCGATCTCGATGCGGGTCTGGCCGCGCAGCGCCGCGTCGAGATTCGACAGCGGCTCGTCGAACAGGAACACGCCGGGCTCGCGCACGATCGCGCGGCCGATCGCGACGCGCTGCCGCTGGCCGCCCGACAGCGCCTTCGGCTTGCGTTCGAGCAGCGCGTCGAGCTGCAGGATCCGCGCAGCGTCGCGCACCTTCCGGTCGATCTCGGCCTTCGGCACGCGCGCGAGCTTCAGCCCGAAGGCCATGTTCTCGTACACCGTCATGTGCGGAAACAGCGCGTAGCTCTGGAACACCATCGCGACGCCGCGCTCGGCGGCCGGCACGTCGTCGACGCGGCGGCCGTCGATCGACAGCTCGCCCGCGCTCAAATCCTCCAGCCCGGCGATCATGCGCAGCAGCGTCGATTTCCCGCATCCGGACGGCCCGAGAAACACGCAGAACTCGTGCGCGCCGATCTCCAGATCGACGTCGCGAATGACCGGCGCATGCTCGCCATAGGCTTTCTGCACGCGTCGCATCGAGATGCTCGCCATTGTCTCCGCTCCATGTTTTAATGCGCCTTACTGCATGATTAAGCGCTTAATCATCGCGATCAAAAAAAGAGGCGACGTGATCGCGGCCGAGTCGCGCCCGTCGGTCGGGCGGCAAGGTGTGCGGCGATAGTGCGCCGCTTCGGTGAGCGAAGCAAATATTGGATCGACGTCTCATATAGTGGGCAAACGATGGCAACTCTGGATGAAGTGGCGCGCCGCGCCGGCGTGACGGCCGCGACGGTGTCGAACGTGCTGCGCGACCGCGGCCGGGTCGGCGACGCGACGCGGGCGCGGGTGCTCGAAGCGGTCGACGCGCTCGGGTATCGGCCGCACCTTGCCGCGCGGGCGCTGGCGGAAGGGCGTGCGCCGACGGTCGCGCTGATGGTGTCGAGCATCGCGAACCCGTTCTATCCGGAATTCGCGCTGGCGGTCGAGCGTGCGGTGCGCCGCAACGGGCAGTTCCTGATCGTCTGCAATACGAACGAAGATCCGTTGCAGGGGCGTGCGTATCTCGACCAGATCGCCGGCACGATCTCCGAAGGCATTCTCGTGACCAACGCGAACCTGCATCTGCCGGATCTGCTCGACGTCGCGCGGCGCGGCGTGCCGGTCGTGCTGTGTCTGTGGGAGCGGCCCGAAGCGCCGCCCGAAGGGCTGCCGTGCGTGGCGATCGATTTCCGCGAGGCGGGACGGATCGCGACGCGGCATCTGCTCGAACTCGGTCACGAGAAAATCGGCGTGATCGTCGGCGGCGCGGCGAGCGGCGTGCAGGCGGCGCGCTATGACGGCTTCGTCGACGTGATGCGCGACGCGGGGCTCGACGCGTCGATCGTCGCGGCCGAGCACGATTCGATCGAAGGCGGCCTGCGCGCGGCGGGCCTGCTGCTCGATGCGCACCCGCGGTTGACCGCGCTGGTCGCGACCAACGACCTGCCGGCGATCGGCGCGCTGCACGCGGCGGCCGATCGCGGCCTGCGCGTGCCGGAGGATCTGTCGATCGTCGGCATCACCGACATCCATCTCGCCCGCGACACGCGGCCCACGCTGACGACCGTCGCGATTCCGACCGCCGAAGCGGCCGGCATCGCGGTCGAATTGCTCAATACGTTGCGCGAGGCGGGCGGGCAGGGCGACGACGCGTCGCGCGTGCGGGTCGCGTCGCTGCCGACGCTGGTAGTGCGCGGCACGACCGGGCCGGCCGGCGGCCGCGCACCGCACCGTGCCGCGCGGTCGCCGCGGACCTGAAGCGCGAGCCGGCCGAATATTGGCCATGCGCCAGTCATGTGCCGGTGCGAGGTTCGTTGATAGAATTTGTCTCCGTAGACCGCCGCCGATCGCGATCGATTCCGTCGACGGATGCGCCGCGCTCCGATGCGCCGTCGTTCGCGGTGCGCCCCGCGCGTGTTGCGCAGCGACGCATCGAGCGCGGCGACGGTCATCGATCGCCATCGTCGAACGCCGGCCGCGCCCGGCGGCCGACTCACGCCCGTTCCGGCACCCGACCCAACACGTGAATGAAGAAAACCGTCAAGACAGGCGCGGCAACGACTTCCGGCCCCGCGCGCACACGCCGGCCGACGCAGGCGGAGCGCAGCCAGGCGACTCGTGAATGCGTAATTGCCGCCGCGATATCGCTGCTTCACAAGGAAGGCTATTCGGGCGCGACGACGCTTGCGATCCGGCGCGAAGCCGACGTCAGCATGGGCGCGATGCAGCATCAGTTCCCGACCAAGGCGGAGCTGATGGCGGCGGTGCTTGAGCGACTCACCGGCGAGCGCCTGACGAAACTCGAGCACGCGTTGCGCGGCGCCGAGACCCCCCTCGAGCGCATCGATGGCTTGCTCGACGCCGCCGGTGCGCTGATCGGCTCGCCTTTGTTCGCCGCGAGCATGGAGATCCAGCTCGCACGTCGCGCCGACGAGGAACTCGACGAAGTGGCGGCACGCATCCTCGCACCGTTCGAAGCGCGGTTTCGTACGATGATGGATGAAGTCACCGCCGGCCTCGACGCGGCGATCGCGCACAAGATCAATCAGTTTCAATTGCTCGCCGGGGCAACGATTCGCGGCCTGACCGTCGATGTCGTCGGCGGTGCCGAACTCGCCACCGCCCGAGCCGCGTTCCGGTTCTGGTGCGAAATGGTACTTCGGCAACTGGCGGACGACATGGCGCAGGCGGTGCCGGCCGCGGCGAAGGCCGCCAAGCGCCGCGTGTCGCGCTGACGCGCGTATCGGGCGGGCTCGCGCGAACTCCGACCGCATCGCGTGACGCATTCGCCCGACGCTGGCCGGCGGCTGCCCGGATTGCGGAAGCGGCGCAGGGGCCGGCATTCGTATTTCGAGACATCGTTCGGTTCGCTTCGTTGACAAGCAATATGCGCTACTTGTATGTTGCGAAGCATTCGTACCGAAGGCGGCGGCCGTGCCGATGGCACACCGCCTCGGCGTGAGCCGGGCGGCATGCTGTCGATACGCTAGGTTCGCAGCGGCGATGCCGCCGGCACCGCCCGATTTCCATCGCGGAACGCACGTCATTTACAAGCAGGATGAACTGCTTTTTTAAACCGGGGTTCACCCGACGCGATTCGGGCGCCCCATTCGGAGACATGAATGACGATCGACACTTCCCTCCCGCAATCCCCGGGGCGCCGTGCCATCCTGCAGGCCGGTGCGGCGGCGGCCGGCTTGGCCTGCATGCCGGCGTTTGCCCGCGACAACGACGCGCGCTTCGCCGACGATTTCGTCTGGGGCGTTGCGGCATCCGCCGCGCAAACCGAAAGCCGCGACGGGCGCGGACGAAGCAATTGGGACGTGTTCGCGGATCGTGCCGGGAATGTCGCCGACGGCTCGACGAACGCGCGCTGCACGGAATTCGAGCGGCGCTACCCGGCCGACCTCGAATGGATGGCCGCCGTCGGGATTCGCGCGTTGCGGTTCTCGATCGCATGGCCGCGCGTGCAGCCGCAAGGGCCCGGCGCGGCGAGCGATGCGGGCCTCTCGACTTACGAACGGATGATCGACGCGATGCTGGCGCGGGGCATCGAGCCCGTGCCCACGCTGTTTCACTGGGATACGCCGGTCTGGGCCGGCGATTTCCGCAGCCGCGACATAGCGTTCCGGCTTGCCGACTACGCGGATCGCGTGACGCGCCGGCTCGGCGACCGCGTGCGCCGCTGGATCGTGCTGAACGAGCCCAACAGCGTGGCGTTTAGCGGCTACGGCCTGGGTGTGCATGCGCCGGGTTTGCGTTCGCCGGAAGCCGCGTTCGCCGCGGTTCATCACCAGAATCTGGCCCAGGGCCTCGCCTTCCAGGCGCTGCGCGCGAACCTGCGCGACGCGCGGATCGGCACGACGATCAACCTACAGCCGGTGCGTGCCGCAGGGAGCCGCGATGAAGATCGCAAGGCGGCGCAGCTCGTCGACATGCTCTGGAATCGTGCGTTTCTCGATCCGTTGTACGGGAAAGGTTATCCCGACGCGCTCGAGCGGTCGTTGTCCGCATTCGTCAGGCCCGACGACATGAACGTCGTCGCGGCGAAGCCCGATTTCCTCGGCATGAACTACTACTCGCGCATTTACGTTCGCGCCAACCCGGCTGCACCGTTCGGCGTCGAACAGAGCGAGCCGCCGGCCGACCTGCCGCGCACGGCGGCTTTCTGGGTCGAACCGGACGGCATGACCGAGATGCTCGTTCGGGTACATCGCGACTACGGCGCGCCGGACATCTACATCACCGAAACCGGGTTCGCACTGAACGATCCGCCGCCGCGCGACGGCGCGGTCGACGACGGCCCGCGCAGCGATTACCTGGCGCGCTATCTGCGCGCGGCGCACGACGCGTATCGCCAGGGCGTGCGGCTGAAGGGCCTGTTCTACTGGGCCGCCACCGACAACTGGGAATGGGGGAAGGGGTTCACGAAGAAGTTCGGCCTCGTGCATGTCGATCTCGACACGCAGGTTCGTACGCCCAAACGCAGCCTCGCGTACTACGCGCGCTGCATCGCGCAGAACGCGGTGGCGTGACGCGGCACGGCCCGTTGCGCTGCAACGAAGCATCTTGCGGGAGCCGTTGGCCGCGCGGACGCCGCCGGCGCGCATGACGTTCGGCCCGCGCGGACCGCCGCGAGGCGATCCCGTGAGCCGGGCGAAGCTGTTGCATCGACCAGGAACATACCTCGGCGATGTCTTGATAATAAGTAAAACGAAATATATGGATGGAGACGAATGAAACGAATCATCATGGTTGCGGCGTTGGCATGCGTTGCAGCAGACGCCGTCGCGCAATCGAGTGTGACATTGTTCGGCTATGTCGGCGGCGGCGTGCGCTGGACCGACGGCGTGAAAGGCGGAAGCCAGGTCGGTTTCGACAACAACGCGATATCGGGCAACATTTTCGGTCTCAAGGGTGCCGAGGATCTCGGCGGCGGCCTGCAGGCGATCTTCTTGTTGCAGAGCGGATTCCTGACGGGCACCGGGGCGTCGGCGAAATCGCCGGGACTCCTGTTTTCACAGGTGTCCTATGTCGGTCTGAGCGGCACGTTCGGCCGCGTCACGCTCGGGCGACAGTTGAACGCGGCCGAGGACATCGGTATCGCGTTCGACCCGAATTACGCGCAAGGGGTGACGTTCGCGACGAATCCGGGCGCCGTGTGGGCCGGCAACTTCTTCACGCTCGATTCGCGCTTCAACAACACGATCAAGTACGTCGGTACGTTTGGCGGCGCGACCGTGCGCGGCAGCTACTCGCCTGGAGGAACCGCCGGCAACCAGCGCGCGGGTTCGAACGTCGCGGTCGGCGCGAGCTACCGGTTTCAGACGCTGTCGCTCGGCGTCGCGTACCAGACGACGTGGGATGCCCAGGCATCGCAGTGGGCGCGCACGGTCATGGGCGGCGCGAGCTGGCAGATCGGCCCGGCCCGCGCATACCTGAGCTACAGCGATCTCGCGGTCAGCGCCGCGAACGCCGGTGCGCCGCAACGGCGCGACCGGGTGCCGGCGATCGGGATCGTCTATCAGGTCACGCCGTTCCTGCAATTTTCCGGGGCGACCTATTACGACTTCGGGCAGAACCTGAAGAACGTCGCCGGTGCGGACGGGCGCAAGCTCACGTCGTACGCGATGCTGCAGTACTTCCTGTCGAAGCGGACGAGCCTGTATGCGGAGTTCGATCGAAACGGCTTCTCGGGCGCCTACAAGAAGGATCCGACCAACATCGGCGGGTTGTCGCTGCGACCGGACGGACGCACGGTGACCGGCGTGTCGGTCGGCATGATCACGCAGTTCTGATGCCACGGCTCCAGCGGCCGGTGTGTCGTTCGCTCTCCCTCATTTTGCGGAATTCACAGATGATCAATTCGAACTCCAGATCAGTTGCGGCGCTCGTCGCGTTGCTCGTCGCGACCGCGATGCCGGCATTTGCACAGCCGCCAGCATCGCCCGCCGTGCCGGCGGCCGCCGTGACGAGCGATGCCGGCGTTTCCGGTACTGCCGGCTCGAGCCGCGATGCTGCGCGCGCGCGGCGCAAGGCGAACCGGCAACTCGTCAAGCGCGTGGCCGCGGTGCTCGCGCGCACGCGCGGGCTCGATTCGAGCCGTATCCTGATTCGCGCGTCCGACGGCACGGTGACGCTGTCGGGCACCGTCCCGGACAACATGCAGATTCCGCTGGCGGTCAATGCGGCGCAGCAGGTTGCCGGTGTGACGGTGCTCCGCAATCAGCTTCGTATCGGGATGCGCATGGAGTAGCGTCGTCCGGCATGCCGGCCGGTGCGCGTGAAGCACGCCCTTCGCGCGCCGGCCCTACTCGCCTTCGACGAGCCGCAACACGATGCGTCGGGCCGACTCGAGATGCGCGACGGTCATCGCGCGGGCGCTGCGTGCATTGCGTTCGCGGCATGCTTGCAGGATCTCGTCGTGCTCGACCTGAAACGATGGCGTATCCGCCAGCAGCGTGGCCTGCAGGCGTTCGTATCGCTCGACCTGGCTGCGCAGCTCGGCGATCGACTTCAACTGCCGCACGTTGCCGCAGCACGAATACAGCAACGCGTGGAATTCGCGGTTCAGCTCGCCTTGCCGGCGCGGCACGGTTGCGTCGCCGAGCAGGCGATGCACGAGTTCGGCACGGGCGAGCGTTTCGTCGTCGAGCCGCTTCACGCTGCGGTAGATCGCATCGCCTTCGAGCAGCACGCGCAAGTCGTAGATTTCCTGCACGTCCGACGCGCTCAGCATCCGCACGACGGCGCCGCGATTCCTGAAGATGTCGAGCAGGCCTTCGCGTTCCAGCCGCTGGATCGCCTCGCGCATCGGAATCCGACTGATGCCGAACCGTTCGGCCAGATCGCGCTCGACGAGCCGCTCGCCGGCCGCCAGCTCGCCGTTGACGATCATGTCGCGCAGCGACGCGGCAACCGCGTCCGCCGTGGAGTCGAGTTTGGTTTCCATGCCTGCGTGTTTCGTTGATTTGGAATAATGGTATACCAAACGACGATCCGGTGCCACAATAGCGACCACCGGCGGGCCTCGCGCAACGGCGTCCGGGCCGGTCGAGACACCGACTTCAATGGAGAGCGAGATGGCATCGAGCGAACACACGTATCGCGTCGCGGTGGAGTGGACGGGCAATCGGGGCACCGGCACGTCGGGGTATCGCGAGTACGGCCGCGATCACGTGATCCGGGCCGGTTCCAAGCCGGATATCCCCGGTTCGTCGGATCCGGCGTTCCGTGGCGACGCGGCGCGCTGGAACCCCGAAGACCTGTTGCTCGCGTCGGCGTCGGCATGCCACAAGCTCTGGTATCTGCACCTGTGTTCCGAGGCCGGCATCCGCGTGCTGGCCTATGTCGACCACGCGGAAGGCACGATGCTCGACGGCGCCGAAGCGGGGCGCTTCACCGAAATCGTGCTGCGTCCGCAGGTGACGATCCGGGCGGGCGACGATCGCGAACGGGCGACGCATCTGCATCACGACGCGCATGCGAAGTGCTATATCGCGAATTCGGTGAACTTTCCGATTCGCTGCGAACCGGTGATCGCGTGTGCAGCGGAATAAGAAACCGCGGCGCCCGCGTCACAGCGCGACGTCGTACACCTCCCGCGCCGCCGCCCGGATCGCATCGACCATCACCGTCACCGCCGGCGAATGCAGCCGGTCGGTGCGCGTGATGATCCCGAAATCGTCCATCCGGCAGTCCATCTCGAGCGGCAGCACCGTGACGATGCCGTGCCGCGCGTAGTAGCGCGCGACGTCCTCGGCGAGCACCGCGATCATGTCGCTCTGCTCGATCAATTGCGTGATGAACAGCAGCGCGGCCGTTTCGACGACGTTCGCCGGCGGCGCGAGGCTCGCGCGCTGGAACACGAGATCGAAGCGGTGGCGCAGCACGCTGCCGGCCGGCGGCACGACCCAGGCGGCGCGCTGCACGTCCGCGAGCGACAGCGGCGCGTGCGCGAGCAGCGGATGGCCGGGACGCACCACGGCCGCCACCGACTCGCCCGTCAGCGGCACGTAGCGCAGGCGCAGCTTGTCGTGTTCGGCCGACAGCCGGCCGAGCACGATGTCGATCTTTTCCTGCGCGAGGTGTTCGAGCAGCACGTTGCTGGTGTCGATCTCGACCGACACGTGCAGGCCGGCATGCGTGCCTTTCACGGCGGCGACGGCCGGCGGCACGAGGCGCAGGCCCGGCGACGTGATCGCACCGACCGCCACGTGGCCGAGATGGCCGGCCTTCAGCGCGGCCAGCTCCTCGTGCGCCTGGTCGAGGCTGCCGAGCGCCGCGCGCGCGTGGCGGATCAGCGCGTCGCCGTACAGCGTCGGCCGCATCCCGCGCGGCAGGCGCTCGAACAGTACCGCGCCGATCGATTCCTCGAGTTCGCGCAGCAGCTTCGACGCAGCCGGCTGCGTCATGTTCAGCGCCGCCGCCGCGCGGTGAATGCTGCCTTCGTCGGCGAGCGCGACGAGCAGCAGCAACTGGCGCGTCTTCAGGCGGGCGCGGTTTCCCCACGGGCTGGCTTCGGGCATCGTACGGGTTTATATCGATATCGAAATGGATATCGTAATCGCCTAAATCGTCATTAGCCAGTTATCAAAATTCTGCCTAGACTGCGCCGGTATCCCGTCACCACAGGACTGACGATGTCGGCAACAAAACCCAGGCTGCGCTCCGCTCAATGGTTCGGCACGAACGACAAGAACGGCTTCATGTACCGGAGCTGGATGAAGAACCAGGGCATTCCCGATCACGAATTCGACGGCCGGCCGATCATCGGCATCTGCAACACATGGTCGGAACTGACGCCGTGCAACGCGCATTTTCGTAAGCTCGCCGAGCACGTGAAGCGCGGGATCTCCGAGGCGGGCGGCTTCCCGGTCGAGTTCCCGGTGTTCTCGAACGGCGAATCGAACCTGCGGCCGTCGGCGATGCTCACGCGCAACCTCGCGTCGATGGACGTCGAGGAAGCGATCCGCGGCAACCCGATCGACGCGGTCGTGCTGCTCGCCGGCTGCGACAAGACGACGCCCGCGCTGCTGATGGGTGCGGCCAGTTGCGACGTGCCGGCGATCGTCGTGTCGGGCGGCCCGATGCTGAACGGCAAGCTCGAAGGCAAGAACATCGGTTCGGGCACGGCCGTGTGGCAGTTGCACGAAGCGCTGAAGGCCGGCGAGATCGACGTGCATCACTTCCTGTCGGCCGAAGCCGGCATGTCGCGCTCGGCCGGCACCTGCAACACGATGGGCACCGCGTCGACGATGGCGTGCATGGCCGAGGCGCTCGGCGTCGCGCTGCCGCACAACGCGGCGATTCCGGCCGTCGATTCGCGCCGCTACGTGCTCGCGCACATGTCGGGCATCCGGATCGTCGAGATGGCGCTCGAAGGGCTCGTGCTGTCGAAGATCCTGACGCGCGCGGCGTTCGAGAACGCGATCCGCGCGAACGCGGCGATCGGCGGCTCGACGAATGCGGTGATTCACCTGAAGGCGATCGCCGGCCGCATCGGCGTGCCGCTCGAACTGGAAGACTGGATGCGCATCGGCCGCGACACACCGACGATCGTCGACCTGATGCCGTCGGGGCGCTTCCTGATGGAGGAGTTCTATTACGCGGGCGGGCTGCCGGCCGTGCTGCGCCGGCTCGGCGAAGGCGGGCTGCTGCCGCATCCGGATGCGCTGACGGTCAACGGCAAGTCGCTGTGGGACAACGTGCGCGAGGCGCCGAACTACGACGAAGAGGTGATCCGCCCGCTCGACCGGCCGCTGATCGCGGACGGCGGGATCTGCATCCTGCGCGGCAATCTCGCGCCGCGCGGCGCGGTGCTGAAACCGTCGGCGGCGAGCCCCGAACTGCTCAAGCATCGCGGCCGCGCGGTGGTGTTCGAGAACCTCGACCACTACAAGGCGACGATCAACGACGAAGCGCTCGACGTCGACGCCAGCTCGGTGATGGTGCTGAAGAACTGCGGGCCGCGCGGTTATCCGGGCATGGCCGAGGTCGGCAACATGGGGCTGCCGCCGAAGTTGCTGCGCCAGGGCGTGAAGGACATGGTGCGGATTTCCGACGCGCGGATGAGCGGCACCGCGTACGGCACGGTCGTGCTGCACGTCGCGCCGGAAGCCGCGGCCGGCGGGCCGCTCGCGGCCGTGCGCAACGGCGACTGGATCGAGCTCGACTGCGAGGCCGGCACGCTGCATCTCGACATTACGGACGAAGAGCTGCAGCGCCGCCTGTCGGACGTCGATCCGACCGCGGCGCCGGGTGTGGCAGGCCAGCTCGGCAAGGGCGGTTATGCACGGCTGTACATCGATCACGTGCTGCAGGCCGACGAGGGGTGCGACCTCGACTTCCTGGTCGGCACGCGCGGCGCGGACGTGCCGAGCCATTCGCATTGAGCGGCGGGAACACGCATTCCGGGAACGGACCGAGGCGGGGCACGAGGGAAACACGGTGACGCGCCGGATGCGGCCGAGCGCGAAGGAAGCGCTGCGTAAGCGTTCACGCACCAACGACGGCCGACCGTGAAGCATGGGGTATGAGTGCAGAAGCGCCAACGGGGATCAGCCGCGAAGCATGCGGTATGCGCAAGCACCCGAGCGCAAATGCATACCGGCCGCGAAGAATGGGACGCACGTAAGCGCGAAAGCACTAACGTGCGTCGACCGCGAAGCATGGGATCCACGTAAGCGCTGAAGTGCCAACGTGGATCGACAGCGATGCATGGGACGTACGTAAGCGCTGAAGCGCTAACGTACGTCGACCGCGAAGCATGGGGCCCACGTAAGCGCTGAAGCGCTAACGTGGGCCGACAGGAGACAAGATGACGACGCAGTACACGAGCGCGCAGGACGCGGCGGAACAGTCCGATTCGACGGCAGCCGTCGACGAACGGCACCTGACCCGCCTGCTCACGCGCAAGCTGGTGCCGTTCCTCGCGCTGATCTACGTGGTCGCCTACGTCGACCGTACCGTCGTCGGCTTCGCGAAGCTCCACATGAACGCGGCGATCGGCCTCGGCGACGCCGCGTACGGGCTCGGCGCGGGACTGTTCTTCATCGGCTACTTCCTGTGCGAGGTGCCGAGCAACCTCGCACTCGGCCGCTTCGGCGCACGCGTGTGGTTCGCGCGCATCCTCGCGACGTGGGGCGTGATCACGATGGCGATGGCGCTCGTGCAGGGGCCGACCAGTTTCTACGTGCTGCGCTTCCTGCTCGGCGCGGCCGAAGCCGGCCTCTATCCCGGCATCCTGTACTTCCTCACGCAATGGTTCCCGATGCGCGATCGCGCGCGGGTGATCGGCCTGCTCGTGCTCGCGCAACCGCTCGCCGGCATCGTGACCGGGCCGCTCGCCGGCTGGCTGCTGTCGACGCACGGGTGGCTCGGCCTGTCGGACTGGCAGACGCTGTTCGTCGTCAGTGGCTTGCCGGCCGTGCTGCTCGCGTGGCCGACGCTGCGGCTGTTGCCCGAGTCGCCCGCGCATGCGCGCTGGCTGAACGACGGCCAACGCCGCTGGATCGCGCGGCAACTCGCCGCCGACCGCGACATCTATCGCCCCGATTCGCACGGCAATCCGCTCGCCGCGTTGCGCGACCGCCGCGTGCTGCTGCTCGCCGCGCTGTTCCTGCCGTTCCCGCTGTGCATCTATGGATTGTCGCTGTGGCTGCCGACGATCATTCACGCGTTCGGCACCGGCGATGCGACGACCGGCCTGCTGTCCGCCGTGCCGTACCTGTTCGCGGTGGTCGGCCTGCTCGTCGTGCCGCGCCATTCGGACCGCAAGCGCGAGCGCTACTGGCATATCGTCGTCGTGTCGGCCGCCGCTGCCGTGACGATGGCCGCGAGCGCGTGGGTACGGCAGCCCGCGCTGCAATTCCTGTTCATCTGCCTGACCGCGTTTTCGCTCTATTCGATCCAGGCCGTTGTATGGGCGCTGCCCGGCGAATTTCTGACCGGCACGAGCGCCGCGGTCGGCATCGCCGCGATCAATTCGCTCGCGAATCTCGGCGGTTACCTGGGGCCGTACGGGATCGGACTGATCAAGGCATCGACCGGCAGCCTCGCGGCCGGCCTGTACTTCCTCGCGGCGACGCTGCTGTTCGCGGTGCTGATGACGTTCGTGGTCCGCGCCGCGCTGCGCACGCCCGAACCGGCCGCGGGCGCGTTCGCCCGCGAATCGTGAACGCCTTGTTTTCCGGCTGAACGCCATTCGACTGATGCAGGACCAACCATGACATCGAGCAGCACGCCGCGCTATCGCGGCATTTTCCCCGTCGTCCCGACGACCTTTTCCGAGACCGGCGAGCTCGACCTCGCGAGCCAGAAGCGCGCGGTCGATTTCATGATCGACGCCGGCTCGGACGGGCTGTGCATTCTCGCGAACTTCTCCGAGCAGTTCGCGGTTACCGACGACGAGCGCGACGTGCTCACGCGCACGATCCTCGAGCACGTCGCAGGCCGCGTGCCGGTGATCGTCACGACGTCGCACTACAGCACGCAGGTGTGTGCGGCGCGCAGCCTGCGCGCGCAGCAGCTCGGCGCGGCGATGGTGATGGCGATGCCGCCGTATCACGGCGCGACGTTCCGCGTGCCGGAAGCGCAGATCTTCGATTTCTTCGCGCGCGTGTCGGATGCGATCGACATCCCGATCATGATCCAGGACGCGCCCGCGAGCGGCACCGCGCTGTCCGCGCCGTTCCTCGCGCGGATGGCGCGCGAGATCGAGCAGGTCGCGTACTTCAAGATCGAGACGCCGGGCGCCGCGAACAAGCTGCGCGAGCTGATCCGGCTCGGCGGCGACGCGATCGAGGGGCCGTGGGACGGCGAGGAGGCGATCACGCTGCTCGCCGATCTTCATGCGGGCGCGACCGGCGCGATGACGGGCGGCGGCTTTCCGGACGGCATCCGGCCGATCCTCGAAGCGTTCCGCGAAGGGCGGCACGACGATGCGTTCGCGCATTATCAGACGTGGCTGCCGCTGATCAACCACGAGAACCGCCAGTCCGGGATCCTGACCGCGAAGGCGCTGATGCGCGAAGGCGGCGTGATCGCGTGCGAGCGGCCGCGGCATCCGATGCCGGAACTGCACCCGGACACGCGCGCGGAATTGCTCGCGATCGCGCGCCGGCTCGATCCGCTCGTGCTGCGCTGGGCGCACTGAGCGAGTGGCGAAGGAGGAAAGCACGATGAGCGATGTGATTTCGTTGGGCGTCGTCGGGATCGGCAAGATCGCGCGCGACCAGCATTTGCCGGCGATCGCCGCCGAACCGGGCTTCGCGTTGACTGCCTGTGCGAGCCGTCACGCGGAAGTCAACGGCGTGCGCAATTATCCGGATCTGACCGCGCTGCTGGCCGCCGAGCGCGAGCTCGACGCGGTCTCGCTGTGCGCGCCGCCGCAAGTGCGCTACGCGCAGGCGCGCGCCGCGCTCGAAGCCGGCAAGCACGTGATGCTCGAGAAGCCGCCGGGCGCGACGCTCGGCGAAGTGGCCGCGCTGGACGCGCTCGCGCGCGAACGCGGCCTCACGCTGTTCGCGACCTGGCATTCGCGCTGCGCGAGCGCGGTCGAACCGGCGCGCGCATGGCTCGCGACGCGCACGATCCGCGCGGTGCAGGTGCGCTGGAAGGAAGACGTGCGCCGCTGGCATCCGGGGCAGCAGTGGATCTGGGAGCCGGGCGGCCTCGGTGTGTTCGATCCGGGCATCAACGCGCTGTCGATCGTCACGCGGATCCTGCCGCGCGAACTCGTGCTGCGCGAAGCGACGCTCTACGTGCCGAGCGACGCGCAGATGCCGATCGCGGCCGAGCTCGATTGCGCGGATACGAACGGCGTGCCGGTGCACGCGGAATTCGACTGGCGCCACGGCCCCGTCGAACAGTGGGAGATCGCGGTCGACACGTCGGACGGCGTGCTCGCGATCAGCCGCGGCGGCGCGCAGTTGTCGATCGACGGCGCGCCGGTCGAGATCGGGCCGGAGCGCGAGTATCCGGCGCTGTATGCGCATTTCCGCACGCTGATCGCGCGCGGCGAAAGCGACGTCGACGTACGGCCGTTGCGGCTCGTCGCCGACGCGTTCCTGTTCGGGCGGCGCGTCGGGACCGACGCGTTCGGCCGCTGACACTGTGCCGGCGCGCGCCAACGCGAGCGATGAGCACGACGGATGTTGAAGACCCAAGCCATTACAAGGAGACACGCATGAACCGCACGAACCAAACGATTCGCCGACATACCCTGCGCGCGCTGCTCGCCGCGCTCTGCATCGCACCGCTCGGCATGCAGGGCGCCGCGCGCGCCGATGCGCCGCTGAAGATCGGCTTCCTCGTGAAGATGCCCGAGCAGGCATGGTTCATCAACGAACAGAACGCCGCTGCCGCGCTCGGCCAGAAGGAGAACTTCTCGGTCGTGAAGATCGGCACGCCGGACGGCGAGAAGGTGCTGGCCGCGATCGACAACCTCGGCTCGCAGGGCGCGCAGGGCTTCGTGATCTGCGCGCCGGACGTGCGCCTCGGGCCGGCGATCGCGTCGCGCGCGAAGCGCTACAACATGAAGTTCGTGACGGTCGACGACCAGCTCGTCGACTCGACCGGCAAGCCGCTGCCGAACGTGCCGCACCTCGGGATGTCGGCGACCAAGATCGGCAACCAGGTCGGCCAGGCGATCGCCGACGAGATGAAGCGGCGCGGCTGGAAACCCGAGGAAGTCGGCGCGCTGCGCGTCACCAACTACGAGCTGCCGACCGCGAAGCTGCGCACCGACGGCGCGACGCAGGCGCTGCTCGCGAACGGCTTCCGCAAGGAGAACATCTTCGATGCGCCGCAGAAGACGACCGACGACGAAGGCGGCTTCAGCGCGGCGGCGCCGGTGCTCGCCCGCCATCCGAACGTGAAGAAGTGGGTGATCTACGCGCTCAACGAGGAAACCGTGCTCGGCGCGGTGCGCGCGACCGAACAGCTGCACATCCCGGCGGCCGACGTGATCGGCGTCGGCATCAACGGCGCGGGCGAGGCGTTCGCGGAATTCCAGAAGAAGGAGCCGACCGGCTTCTACGGGACGATCGCAGTCAGCTCGACGAACCACGGCAAGGACAGCACGCAGAACCTCGTCGACTGGATCCGCACCGGCAAGACGCCGCCGGCCGACACGCAGACGAGCGGCAAGCTGATGACGCGCGCGAACTGGCAGGCCGTGCGCGCCGAACTCGGTATCTGAGCGGGGCGAGGCGAGAACGCGATGACGATGCAGACGATGACGGCCGCGTCCGGCCACGACGCCGAAGCGGCCACGCCGCCGGACGGCCCGCTGCTCGCGCTCGACGGCATCACCGTGACGTTTCCGGGCGTGCGTGCGCTCGACGCGGTGTCGCTGTCGGTGCGTGCGGGCGAAGTGCACGGGCTGATGGGCGAAAAC
Organism: Burkholderia sp. MSMB2157WGS; assembly: GCF_001532755.1. NCBI lineage: Bacteria > Pseudomonadati > Pseudomonadota > Betaproteobacteria > Burkholderiales > Burkholderiaceae > Burkholderia > Burkholderia sp. MSMB2157WGS. The sequence goes on from NZ_LPJG01000017.1 coordinate 72,340, forward strand.
GGCGCCGGGAAATCGACGCTGCTGAAGGTGCTGTCCGGCGTGAACCAGCCGCAGGCCGGCACGCTGACGCTGAACGGCACCGTGCAGCGCTTCGCGTCGACGCGCGCGGCGCTCGAGGCCGGCATCGCGATCATCTACCAGGAGCTGCATCTGGTGCCCGAGCTGACGGTCGCGGAAAACCTGATGCTCGGGCAATTGCCGAGCCGGCTCGGCGTGGTCGACGAGCGTGCGCTCGCCGCGCGCGCGCTCGATGCGTTGGAGCGGCTCGGCGAGCACATCGATCCGGGCATCCCGGTGAAGTATCTGTCGATCGGCCAGCGCCAGATGATCGAGATCGGCAAGGCGCTGATGCGCGACGCGCGCGTGATCGCGTTCGACGAACCGACGAGTTCGCTGTCCGCGCGCGAAACCACGCAACTGTTCCGGATCATCCGCGCGCTGCGCGCGGAAGGCCGCGCGATCATCTACGTCACGCACCGGATGGAGGAAGTCTACGAACTGTGCGACCGCGTGACGGTGTTTCGCGACGGCCGCCGCATCGACACGTTCGAATCCGTCGCCGATCTCGACCGCGACCGGCTGATCGGCTGCATGGTCGGCCGTTCGATCGAGGACGTGTACGGCTATCGGCCGCGCCCGGCCGGCGACGTGCTGATCGAAGCGAAGGGACTGACGGGGCCGGGGTTGGCCGAGCCCGTGTCGTTCGCCGCGCGGCGCGGCGAGATCGTCGGCTTCTTCGGGCTCGTCGGCGCGGGCCGTTCGGAGCTGATGAAGCTGCTGTACGGCGCGGTGCGGCCGAGCGCCGGGTACGTCGAGCTGAACGGCAAGCGGGTGGCGTTCGGCAGCCCGCGCGACGCGGTGCGCGCCGGCATCGCGCTGTGCCCGGAAGACCGCAAGCAGGAAGGCATCGTCGCGATCGCGTCGGTGGCCGACAACCTGAACATCAGCGCGCGGCGTCATTTCAGCCCGGCGCGCGTGCTGCTCGACGGGCGGCGCGAACGCGAGCTCGCGCAACAATACATCGAGCGGCTCGCGATCAAGACCCGCGACGGCGAAACGCCGATCGGCGCGCTGTCGGGCGGCAATCAGCAGAAGGTCGTGCTCGCGCGCTGGCTGGCCGAGCGCATCGACGTGTTCCTGATGGACGAGCCGACGCGCGGCATCGACGTCGGTGCGCGCGCGGAAATCTACAACCTGTTCTACGAACTCGCGGAAGCGGGCCGCACGGTGATCCTCGTGTCGAGCGATCTGGCCGAGGTGATCGGCGTGTCGGACCGCATCGTCGTGATGAAGGAAGGGCGGATCGCGGGCGAGGTCGCGAAGGCGCACGCGACGCCCGACGCGCTGATCAAGCTCGCGCTGCCGCGCTAGCGGCGAGCAGTCAACCGGAAAGCAACTGATATGAGCCAGGCAATGCAACCTCAACGTACCTCCCCGTCCCCGGATGCGGCCGCCGCCGCCGCCACGCCCGCACGCCCGCGCGGCGGCGTGTGGCAGCGGATCAACCGCTCCGGCATCGTGATGGTGTTTCTCGTGCTGTTCGCGACGCTGTCGCTGACGGTGCCGGACTTCCTCACGCCGCGCAACATCCAGGGCCTGCTGCTGTCGGTCACGCTGATCGGCTCGATCGCGGTGACGATGATGTTCGTGCTCGCGCTCGGCGAGGTCGACCTGTCGGTCGCGTCGATCGTCGCGTTCGCGGGCGTCGTCGCGTCGACGCTGATCACCGCTACGCACAGCGTCGTGCTCGGCATCGCGGCCGGCGTGCTCGCGGGCGGCGCGGTCGGGCTCGTGAACGGCGTGCTGATCGCGCGCTACCGGATCAACTCGCTGATCGTCACGCTCGCGATGATGGAAGTCGTGCGCGGGCTCGCGTTCATCACGTCGAACGGCGACGCGGTGATGATCTCCGAGGAGCGCTTCTTCGATCTCGGCGGCGGGTCGTTCCTCGGCATCTCGTACCCGATCTGGAGCAACATCGTCGGCTTCGTCGTGTTCGGTTTCCTGCTGCGCAAGACGGTGTTCGGCAAGAACGTGCTGGCCGTCGGTGGCAACGGCGAGGCCGCGCTGCTCGCGGGGCTGCCGGTGATGCGCATCAAGATCGCCGTGTTCGTGCTGCAGGGGCTCGTGACGGGCTTTGCCGGCGTGATGCTCGCGTCGCGGATGAGCCTCGGCGATCCGAAGACGTCGGTCGGCCTCGAGCTCGGCGTGATCTCCGCGTGCGTGCTCGGCGGCGTGTCGCTGACGGGCGGCGTCGCGACGATCTCGGGCGTGCTGGTGGGCGTGCTGATCATGGGCTCCGTGCAGGACGCGATGAGCCTGCTGAACGTGCCGACCTTTTACCAATATCTGATACGCGGCGGAATTCTGTTGCTCGCGGTGCTGTTCGACCAGTATCGTCGCAACCAGCGGCGCGCGATGAAGATCTGACTTCGACTCACGCGCGGCCGCCTGCACATACGACGAATATCGGGAGACGGCATGCAACAGACTCAACCGGGCACGGCGGCGGCGCTCTTGGTCGACAGCCGCAACACGCTCGGCGAAGGCGCGACGTGGTGCGACAGGACGCACGCGCTGTACTGGGTGGACATCGAGGGCGCGCAGCTGTGGCGCTGCCGCGCGGATGGTTCGGACCTCACGCAATGGCCGATGCCCGAACGGCTCGCGTGCTTCGCGCTGACCGATGACCCGGACGTGCTGCTCGTCGGGCTCGCGACCCATCTCGCGTTCTTCGACCTGCGCCGTGGCGCATTCACGCGGATCGTCGACGTCGAGCCCGATCTGCCCACGCGGCTGAACGACGGGCGCTGCGATCCGTTCGGCGCATTCGTGTTCGGGATGAAGGACGAGGGCGCCGAGCCGCCGCGCGCGATCGGCGGGTTCTACCGGCTCAATCCCGATCTCACGCTCGAACGGCTCGCGTTGCCGCCGGCCGCGATCGCGAACAGCATCGGGTTCTCGCCGGACGGCACGAAGCTGTATTTCTGCGATTCGCTGGTGCGCGAGATTCTCGTGTGCGATTACCGTGCCGGTGGCGACGTCGCGAACGTGCGGCCGTTCGCGCGGCTGACGGATGCGGACGGCGATCCGGACGGCTCGATCGTCGATCGCGACGGTGGGCTGTGGAACGCGCAGTGGGGCGGCCGAAGGGTGGTGCGTTATGAGCTGGACGGGACCGAGACGGACCGCGTCGAGGTGCCGACCGCGCAGCCGAGTTGCGTCGCGATCGATGGTGAAGGCCGGTTGTACGTGACGAGTGCGCGTGTCGGGCTGAGCGACGACGCGCTGGCCGGCGACGCGCACGCGGGCGGCGTGTTCGTCGCGCAGACGCGGCATGCGGGGCTACCGACCGCGCGGTTCGCGGGCACGCCGCACGGTTGATCGCGTCGTCGCATACGGGTTCCCGTCCGTGGGATCCTGCCGACGCGGCGGACTTCGCGGTCAGGCCCGCGATCCGCCGCACATGCGCGAGCGCACGGCGGCCGACCGTCATCTCCGAACATCCGTCCCTCTCCCCGCCTGCTGGTAAGATGGCCCGCAATTCCATCCCGCCAGCGCCATGAGTTCCGCACCGACCAAGCCCGCGAATCCGAAAAACGCTGCCACGCGCGCCACGGCAGACGCCGTGAAGAACGCCGCGAAGAACGCCCGCGCGACGGGCGACAAGCCGAAAGCGCGCGTGCAACAACGCCTGACCTACGTGATCGGCGGCCTCGACCGGCTGCTGCGCCGTCACATGACCGATGCGCTCGCGCCGCTCGGCATCACGCTCGCGCAATACACGGCGCTGTCGGTGCTCGAGGCGCGCGGCGCATCGTCGAACGCGCAGTTGGCCGAGCGCTCGTGGATCACGCCGCAATCGGCGAACGAGGTGATGAGCGTGATGGCCGCGCGCGGTTTCGTCACGCGCGAAGCCGACCCGTCGCACGGCCGCATCATCCTGCTGACGCTGACCGACGCAGGCGCGGCGATGCTGCGCGAATGCGAAGCCGTGCTGCGCCCGCTCGAGGCGCGCATGCTCGGCGACATCTCGGCCGATGACGCCGCGCACGTGCAGCGCGCGCTCGAACTGTTCTCGCGCAACCTGCGCGGCTGACCGCTTCCCCGATTGCCGCGACGCGGGCCCGCCGGCCCCGCTCGCTTCGTACGCGCCCGCGGCGCCCGCGGCGCTCGCCCGACCGCTCCCCGATTTCCCCGACGCTTTCCCCGCTTTCCGCTCCGGGTTTACACCGGCGCTCGTGCCGCTTGCAATATCAGGTAGCCTGATATTAAATGAAGTCGTCCGCAGCAGGGATGCTGCGCACCGAATCGCACAGGAACGAACGACAGGAACAAACATGAGCAAGTACGACAATCGCTGGCAGACCGTTGAAGTGAAAGTGGAGGCCGGCATCGCGTGGGTGACGCTGAATCGTCCCGAGAAGCGCAACGCAATGAGCCCGACGCTGAACCGGGAGATGCTGGACGTCCTCGACGCGATCGAGTTCGACGACGAGGCGAAGGTACTGGTGCTGACCGGCGCGGGCGCCGCGTGGACGGCCGGCATGGATCTGAAGGAATATTTCCGCGAGATCGACGGCGGCCCCGACGCGCTGCAGGAAAAGGTGCGCCGCGACGCATCGGAATGGCAGTGGCGCCGCCTGCGGATGTACAACAAGCCGACGATCGCGATGGTGAACGGCTGGTGCTTCGGCGGCGGGTTCTCGCCGCTCGTCGCGTGCGATCTCGCGATCGCGGCGGACGAAGCGGTGTTCGGGCTGTCGGAGATCAACTGGGGCATCCCGCCGGGCAACCTCGTCAGCAAGGCGATGGCGGACACGGTCGGGCATCGCCGCGCGCTGCACTACATCATGACCGGCGACACGTTCACCGGCAAGGAAGCGGCTGAAATGGGCCTCGTGAACAGCAGCGTGCCGCTCGCCGGGCTGCGTGACGCGACGATCGCGCTCGCCGCGCGGCTGATGGACAAGAACCCGGTCGTGCTGCGCGCGGCGAAGCACGGCTTCAAGCGTTCGCGCGAGCTCACGTGGGAGCAGTGCGAGGATTACCTGTATGCGAAGCTCGACCAGGCGCAACTGCGCGACCCGGAGCGCGGCCGCGAGCAGGGGCTGAAGCAGTTCCTCGACGACAAGACGATCAAGCCGGGCCTGCAGGCATACAAGCGCTGAGACAAGCGCCGACGCAGCCGCCGGCGTCACCGCCGGTGTAATCCCAAGAGACAGGCAAGGCAGGAGACGACATGACCGACAGACGGATGCTGATCGGCGGCGAGTGGTGCGCCGCCCGCGACGGGCGGACCTTCGACCGCCTCAACCCCGCGACGGGCGCGCTCGCGTCGCGCGCGCCGGCGGCCGGCATCGCCGACGCCGACGCGGCGATCGACGCCGCGCACCGCGCGTTCCCCGCGTGGGCGGCGCTCGCGCCGACCGAGCGGCGCCGCCGGCTGCTGAAGGCGGCCGACCTGATGGATGCGCGCATCGACGCGTTCATCGAAACCGGCGTCGCCGAAACCGGCGCGACGCCCGGCTGGCTCGGCTTCAACGTGACGCTCGCGGCGAACATGCTGCGCGAGGCCGCGTCGATGACGACGCAGATCGCCGGCGACGTGATCCCGTCCGACGTACCGGGCAATCTCGCGCTCGCGATGCGCGTGCCGTGCGGCGTGGTGCTCGGCATCGCGCCGTGGAACGCGCCGGTGATCCTCGGCACGCGCGCGCTGGCGATGCCGCTCGCGTGCGGCAACACGGTCGTGCTGAAGGCGTCCGAGGCGTGCCCGGGCGTGCACGCGCTGATCGGCGCGGTGCTTGACGAAGCGGGGCTCGGTGCGGGCGTGGTGAACGTGATCACGCACGCAGCGGCCGACGCACCGGAACTCGTCGAGCGGATGATCGCGCATCCGCACGTGAAGCGGATCAACTTCACCGGGTCGACGCACGTCGGCCGCATCGTCGCGCGCCATGCGGCCGCGCACCTGAAGCCCGTGCTGCTCGAACTCGGCGGCAAGGCGCCGGTGCTGGTGCTCGACGACGCGGATCTCGACGCGGCCGTCGACGCGATCGCATTCGGCGCATTCTTCAACCAGGGGCAGATCTGCATGTCGACCGAGCGCGTGATCGCCGCGCGGCCGATCGCCGATGCGCTCGTCGAACGGCTCGCCGCGAAGGCGCGCACGCTGGTCGCGGGCGATCCGCTGGCCGGCCATCCGCTCGGCACGATGGTCGATGCGCGGGCCGCCGCGCGCGCGGCGTCGCTGGTCGAGGATGCGCGTGCGCACGGCGCGCAACTGCCGCTCGGCTGCCGTGTGGAAGGCGCGACGATGCAGCCCGCGATCGTCGACGGCGTCACGCGCGACATGCGGCTTTATCGCGAGGAGTCGTTCGCGCCGGTCGTCGCCATCCTGCGTGCGGATAGCGACGACGACGCGGTCGCGCTCGCGAACGACAGCGAGTTCGGGCTGTCGGCGAGCGTGTTCAGCCGCGACGTCGCACGTGCGATGGCGGTCGCACGGCGGATCGAATCGGGGATTTGCCACATCAACGGGCCGACCGTGCACGACGAAGCGCAGATGCCGTTCGGCGGCACGAAGGCGAGCGGCTACGGCCGCTTCGGCAGCCGTGCGTCGATCGCCGAATTCACCGAACTGCGCTGGATCACCGTGCAGACCGCGCCGCGGCACTACCCGATATGAGCGAGGTCACGATGAACGTCTCGCACCCCGCCGGCGGGCCGGCGGCCGACACGGGCGGCGTGCGCTATCGCGCGGCCGCCGTCGCGGTCGGCGCGGCCGAGATTCGCCGTGACGATGACGGCACCTGGTACCTGCGCTCGCGCGAGCCGCTCGGCGACTATCCGACGCGCATCACCGACTGCCTCGTGCGCGGCGCGCAAGCGCACCCCGACCGCGTGCTGGCCGCGCGGCGCGGCGCCGATGGCCGCTGGATCGAGATCACGTACGCGCGGATGCTCGAACGCGCGCGCGCGCTCGGCCAGGGCCTCGTCGATCTCGGGCTGTCGGCCGACCGTCCGCTCGCGGTGCTGTCCGGCAACGATCTCGAGCATCTGCAGCTGATGTTCGCGGCGATGCTGGCCGGCGTGCCGTACTCGCCGATCTCGCCCGCGTATTCGCTGGTGTCGACCGACTACGGCAAGCTGCGTCACACGCTCGGCGTGCTGCGGCCGGGTGCGGTGTTCGTCGCGGAGCGCGCACCGTTCGCGCGCGCGCTCGACGCGACGCTGCCGGCCGATGCGGCGCTGATCGTCGCCCGCGATGCCGATGCACGGGAGCATGCCGACACCCGCGGCGCGGGCCGCGCGGTGCCGCTATCGCGCCTGCTCGCCACCGCTCCGCGCACGATCGACGCGATTCACGATGCGGTCGGCCCCGACCATCTCGCGAAGATCCTGTTCACGTCCGGTTCGACGAAGCTGCCGAAGGCCGTGCCGACCACGCACCGGATGCTGTGCAGCAACCAGCAGATGCTGCGCCAGACGATGCCCGAACTCACGCGCGAACCGCCGGTGCTGGTGGACTGGTTGCCGTGGAACCACACGTTCGGCGGCAGTCACAACCTCGGCATCGCGCTGTACAACGGCGGCACGCTGTATATCGACGACGGCCGCCCGATGCCCGGCCGTTTCGACGAAACCGTGCGCAACCTGCGCGAGATCGCGCCGACGATCTACTTCAACGTGCCGAAGGGCTGGGAGGAGCTGACCGCCGCGCTCGAACGCGATGCCGCGTTGCGCGACACGTTCTTCTCGCGCGTGAAGCTGTATTTCTTCGGCGGCGCGGGGTTGTCGCAAGCCGCGTGGGATCGGCTCGACCGCGTGACCGAAGCGCATTGCGGCGAGCGCATCCGGATCATGGCCGGCCTCGGGATGACGGAGGCGTCGCCGTCGTGCCTGTTCACGACGGGGCCGCTGATGCGCGCCGGCTATATCGGGCTGCCCGCGCCCGGCTGCGACGCGAAGCTCGTGCCGTGCGGCGGCAAGCACGAACTGCGTTTCAAGGGGCCGAACGTGATGCGCGGCTATTGGCATGCGGACGTCGATCCGCGCGACGTGTTCGACGAAGAAGGCTATTACCGCAGCGGCGACGCGGGCGTGTTTGCCGATCCGGCGCGACCGGAGCTCGGGCTGCTGTTCGACGGGCGGCTCACCGAGGACTTCAAGCTGAGCAGCGGTACGTTCGTCAGCGTCGGGCCGTTGCGCGCGAATGCCGTGTCGACGGGCGCGCCGTACGTGCAGGACGTGGTCGTGACCGGGATCGATCGCGACGACATCGGCTTGCTGGTGTTTCCGCGCGTCGATGCGTGCCGTGCGCTCGCGGGGCTCGCCGCCGATGCGTCGGTGGCCGACGTGCTGCGCGCGCCGCCCGTGCGGGCGGCGTTCGCGGCGTGGCTCGCCGAGCTGAACCGGCACGCGAGCGGCGGCTCGACGTTCGTCGCGCGGATCCGGCTGATCGACACGCCGCCGTCGCTCGATCTCGGCGAAGTGACCGACAAGGGTTCGCTGAACCAGGCGGCCGTGCAGAAGCATCGCGCGGCGACGATCGATGCGCTGTACGATCCGGCGCGGCGCGATCCCGACGTGATTTACGCGTAGGCAGCACGCACGCGCGGTAACGAGCAGCAAGCAGTAACGAGCATCGACAAGCAGGCACAACGACCGGCCGGCCACGACACCGGCAGGCAATTTTGCGGCCAGTGAATCAGGTTGCCTGATAAGGGCGGCCGTTCACGCGACACCTCGCGCGCCGAACCGCCATTGGCTGGCGGCGGCGCGCGAAGGTCGTTGCAAGGCCGACCGACTACAAGACATCGGATTTGGAGACAGCATGAACACTTACGTTGCCGAAAAACCCACGGTCGCGACCACGCTCGCGCTGTGTTTCGCGATCGCACTCCTCGAAGGGCTCGACCTGCAGTCGGTCGGCGTCGCCGCGCCGCGCATGGCGCGCGAATTCGGGCTGTCCGTGTCGCAGATGGGCATCGCGTTCAGCGCGGGCACCTTCGGGCTGTTGCCGGGCGCGATGCTCGGCGGGCGGCTCGCCGACCGGATCGGCCGCAAGCGCGTGCTGATCGCGTCGACCGTGCTGTTCGGGCTGCTGTCGATCGCGACCGCGCAGGTTTCGACGTTCGCGATGCTCGTCGTCGTGCGCGTGCTGACCGGCATCGGCCTCGGCGGCGCGATGCCGAACCTGATCGCGCTGTCGTCCGAAGCGGTCGAGCCGCGCTCGCGCAGCAGCGCGGTCGCGACGATGTACTGCGGGATTCCGTTCGGCGGCGTGATCGCGTCGGTGATCGGCGTGCTGCTCGCCGGCGACACCGAATGGCGGCACATCTTCTACGTCGGCGGCGTGGGGCCGCTGCTGCTCGTGCCGCTGCTCGTGTGGTTCCTGCCGGAATCGCGCGCGTATCTCGACGTCGCGGGCACGCCGGCCGCGCGCGCCAGCGTCGCACGCACGCTGTTCGGCGACGGCCGCACGACGTCGACGGTCGCGCTGTGGGTCAGCTACTTCTGCACGCTGATCGTCCTGTACTTCCTGCTGAACTGGCTGCCGTCGTTGATGGCCTCGCGCGGGCTCGATCGCGCGCACGTCGGCCTCGTGCAGATCGCGTTCAACGTCGGCGCGGGGCTCGGCGCGCTCGGCATCGGCGCGGCGCTCGACCGGATGCGCGCGTCGCGCGTGGTCGGCGGCATGTATGTCGGGATCGTGCTGTCGCTCGCCGCGCTCGCGGCCGCGCCCGGTTTCGCGTCGCTCGCGGCGGCCGCGTTCGCGGCGGGGATGTTCGTGGTCGGCGGGCAGTCGGTGCTGTATGCGCTCGCGGCGATCTACTACCCGACCGCGATGCGCGGCACCGGCGTCGGCGCGGCGGTGGCCGTCGGCCGGCTCGGCTCCGTCGTCGGGCCGCTCGCGGCCGCGACGCTGCTCGCCGCCGGCCGCAGCGCGCCGGTCGTGATCGGCGCGAGCATTCCCGTCACGCTCGTCGCGGCCTTCGCTGCCTTCGTGCTGATTCGCCGGCCGCAAGCCGGCGACTGAGGTTTCGTTTTTTCAATGCGCGCCGTCAGAGCGCGCGATTCAACAAGGTCTGGAGACGCAACGAAATGAAAACGAAGACAAGGAACGGCCTGCTGGCCGCGGGCGCGTGCTGCGCGCTCGTCGCACCGGCTGCACACGCGCAGTCGAGCGTGACGCTGTACGGGATCATCGATACGGGCGTCGAATTCGTGTCGCACGCGAACGCGGCGGGCGACCACGTGGTGCGGATGCCGGGTGTGACGGGCGAGTTGCCGTCGCGCTGGGGGCTGCGCGGCACCGAGGATCTCGGCGGCGGCTACCAGGCGGTGTTTACGCTCGAAAGCGGCTTCAACGTGCGCGGCGGCGATCTCGGGCAGGGCGGACGGCTGTTCGGGCGGCAGGCGTTCGTCGGGCTGAAGAGCGGTTTCGGCACGCTCGCGTTCGGCCGTCAGTACACGATGACCTATCTCGCGCTGCAGGGCGCGGACATCATCGGCCCCGACATCTACGGGCTCGGCTCGTTCGACGCGTACGTGCCGAACGGCCGCGCCGACAACGCGGTGACTTACCTCGGCACGTACCGCGGCGTGACGCTCGGCGCCGCGTATTCGTTCGGCCGCGACGGCGCGGGCACCGGCAACTCGCCGGGGCAAGGCACGTGCGCGGGGCAGGTGCCCGGCGACGCGGTGCAATGCCGAAACTGGTCGGTGATGCTCAAGTACGACAGCGCGTATTTCGGCGCGGCGGCGTCGTACGAGGAGCAGCGCGGCGGCACCGGCGCGGCCGCCAACTTCTTCGACGGCGTCGCGCCCGTCCCCTTCACGAGCAGCGGCGGCAAGGACGCGCGCACGCACGTGAGCGCGTATGCGCAGGCGGGCGGCGCGAAGATCGGCGCGGGCTGGATCGGACGGCGCGTGTCGACCGGTTCGCCGGCCGCGGCCGGCGCGCATTCGGACCTGTTCTTCGTCGGTGCGTCGTATGCGGTGAGGCCCGCTTTCATCGTCGACGGCGAAGGCTACCGGATCGTCAACAGCGCGCACGACACGCGCGCGACGATGGCGACGCTGCGTGCGACCTATCTGCTGAGCAAGCGCACGGCCGTCTACGCGCAGTCGTCGTATCTGTGGAACAGCGCGCATGCACGCTACTCGGTCAGCGGCGGCGGGCCGGGCACGACGCCCGGCGCCGGGATGGGGCAGCTCGGCGCGATGGTCGGCGTGCGGCACATGTTCTGATTCACCGGCGTGACGAACCGAACGGGAGTTATCTTGAACAGAAAATCTGCAATCCTCTGCATTGCGCCGCTGTCGGCCGCCGCCATGCTCGCCGGTTGCGGCGGCGACGATTCGATCGGTGCCGCGCCCACGCACCTGAGCGCCGCGACGCCGGCCGCGATGGCGCAGACCTGCGACGCGCTCGCCGCGAAGCTCGCGTATGCGAACACGTCGTTCACGTCGGTGACGACCGCGGCGGCCGGCGCGCTGACGGTGGCCGGCAAGCCGGTCGCCGAGCACTGCGTGATCGCAGGGAAGATGAACGAGCGCGTGAGCGCGGTGGACGGCAAGACCTATGCGATCGGCTTCGAGATGCGCTTGCCGAAAGCGTGGAACGGCCGCTTCTTCTACCAGGCGAACGGCGGGCTCGACGGCAACGTCGTGACCGCGACCGGTGAGATCGGCGGCGGCGGGCCGCTGACCAACGCGCTGAACCAGGGTTTCGCGGTGATCAGCTCGGATTCCGGGCACAGCGCCGCGCAGAATCCGCTGTTCGGCCTCGATCCGCAGGCGCGGATCGACTACGGCTACGGCGCCGTCGATGCGCTGACGCCGATGGCGAAGCAGGTGATCCGGCTCGCGTACGGCAAGGCGCCCGATCGCAGCTATTTCGGCGGCTGCTCGAACGGCGGCCGTCACGCGATGGTCACGGCGGTGCGCAACCCGGCCGACTACGACGGCATCATCGCGGGCGATCCGGGCTTCCATCTGCCGAAGGCGGCGATCGGCGAGATGTACGGCGCGCAGCAGTTCGCGAAGATCGCGTCGGCCACCGGGTCGAACGGGTTGCCGGATATCCGCAGCGGTTTCAACGATGCAGAGCGCCAGTTCGTCGGCGCGAAGATCCTCGACAAATGCGATGCGCTCGACGGCGCGGCCGACGGCATGGTGCAGGACGTCGCCGCGTGCCAGGCGCATTTCAGCGTCGATGCCGATATCCCGACCTGCGCGAACGGCACGCGCACCGGCGCCTGCCTGACGCCCGCGCAGAAAACCGCGCTGGAGAACGTGTTCGCCGGGGCGCGCAACGGCGCGGGCACGGCGCTGTACGCGAGCTTTCCGTACGATCCGGGCGTGGCTGCCGGCGGCTGGGCGTCATGGAAGCAATCGGCGTCGATCACGCTCGATCCGGCCGCGATGGCGTTCACGTTCATGACGCCACCGAAAACCGCCGCGGCGCTCGCGAACCTGCCCGGTTTCGCGCTCGGCTTCGACATGGACAACGACGCGCCGGCGATCTTCGCGACGAATGGCGTGTACACGCAATCGGCGTGGTCGTTCATGACGCCGCCCGACGAGACGAACCTGTCCGCGCTGAAGGCGCGCGGCGCGAAGCTGCTCGTCTATCACGGCACGGGCGACCCGGTGTTCTCGTTCAACGACACGCGCGACTGGTACGCGCAGGTCGCGCAGGCGAACGGCGGCGATGCGTCGAGCTTTGCACGCTTCTATCCGGTGCCGGGGATGAATCACTGCTCGGGCGGGCCGGCCGCAGACCAGTTCGACATGCTGACGCCGCTCGTCGCGTGGGTCGAACAGGGGCAGGCGCCGACGGCGATCGTTGCCGCCGCGCGCGACACGACGAACGCGGTGCCGAACGCGGACGTGCCCGCATCGTGGGGTGCGGGGCGCACGAGGCCGCTGTGCCCGTATCCGCAGATCGCGCGCTACAACGGCTCGGGCGACCTGAATTCGGCGGCGAGCTTCAGTTGTCGCTGACGTAGCCGTCGATGGGAAGCGGCCGGCGCAGGCAGTCGTGCGCCGGCCGTTTCATCGCAGCGTTTACTCGCCGGCGTCGACCGGCACGTCGAGCCCGACCTTCACGCGGCTCATGCTCACCAGCGTCTTGAACCGCTTCACGTTGTTGTTCGCGAAGAACAGCTCGCGCGTGAGCGCGTTGTACTGATCCATGTTGCGCACCGCGAGGATCAGCACGAAATCCCATTCCCCCGTCACGTAGTAGCACTGCTGGATCTGCGGGCAGCGCTCGAACGTGCGCTTCATCGCGTCGAGCTGGTCGATCTGCTCGCTTTCGACCTCGACGTTCACGACGATCGTCAGCGGATGATCGACCTTGTCCGGCGCGACGACGGCCGTATAGCGCACGATCACGCCGTCTTCCGCGAGGCGCCGCAGCCGCCGGTTTACGGCGGCGGTCGACAGGTTGACGCGCGCGCCGAGCTCGGCCTGCGGCGTCTGCGCGTCGCGCTGGACTTCCATCAACAGCTTGCGATCGAACGCATCGAGCGGGGTCGTCATGATGGCGGGTCGAACCTCGAAAGAATGAGAAATTTTTGCGTATGAGCAGTCGATTTGGCGATTTCGTTCATCAGTGTACGCAATATTATTTTTCCAACCGATGGCGAGCGCAACCTGCGTCTGCCTGATCCGACTTACCCGACGGACCGTCAGCGGTCCCGCTCCGGAGCCCTTTGCCATGCTGATCGCCAACCCGCGCGCGTCGCGCACTGCCTACCCGAACGCGCTGCGCCGCGTGATGAACATCGCGTCGGCCGACGAAAGCGGCGCGTGGCTGTCGCACTGGCCGCTCGTCGGCCACGCGCGCACGCCGCTGCGGGCGCTGCCCGATCTCGCCGCGCGGCTCGGCGTCGCGAGCGTCAGCGTGAAGGACGAGTCGTGCCGCTCGCCGCTCGGCAGCTTCAAGGCGCTCGGCGCGCCGATCGCGCTGGTGCGGCTCGTGAAGCGGCTGCGGCGCACGCAGGAACTCGATCCGCGGGGGCTCGTCACCGGCTGCTATGCGTCGGCGCTGGCCGACCTGACGGTGATCAGCGCGACCGACGGCAATCACGGCCGTGCGCTGGCCGCCGCCGCGCGCGCGATCGGCTGCGGGTGCGTGATCGTGCTGCACGCGAACGTCGACGCCGAACGCGAACGCGCGATCTCGGCGTACGGCGCGCGGATCGTGCGCATCGCGGGGAACTACGACGAATCGGTCGTCTGCGCGGCGCAGCTCGCGCAGGCGAACGGCTGGTACGTCGTGTCGGATACGTCGTACGACGGCTACGAAGCGATTCCGCGCGACGTGATGCAGGGCTACGGCGTGATCGCCGCCGAAGCGGCCGCGCAGGCGGCAGCGGACGACGGGCGACCGTTCACGCACGTATTCCTGCAGGGCGGCGTGGGCGGCCTGGCCGCAGGCGTCGCGAGCTATCTGTGGGAGCGCGACGGCGTGCAGCGGCCGCGCTTCGTCGTCGTCGAGCCGCGCCAGGCCGATTGTCTGTACCAGAGCGCGCTGGCCGGGCGCGCGACGAAGGCCACCGGCAGCGTCGATTCGGTGATGGCGGGGCTCGCGTGCGGCGAGGCGTCGCCGCTCGCGTGGGATTTCCTCGAGATGTGCATCGATCACTTCATGCTGATCGACGACGAAGACGCGGTGCAGGCGATGCGCAGCCTCGCGGCCGGCAGCGAACGCGACGTGCCGCTCGTCGCCGGCGAATCGGGCGCGGCCGGCGTGGCCGGGCTGGACGTGCTGATGCGCGACCCGGCGCTCGCGCGGCAGGTCGGGCTCGATGCGCATGCGCGGGTGCTGGCGATCAATACGGAAGGGGCGACCGCGCCGTCCGTGTACCGGAAGTGCGTCGGCGAGACGGCCGACGCGGTGCTCGCGCGCCAGCGCGCGTGGCTCGGCCGCGCGGCGGTGGCGGCCTGAACGACATGACGACCGACGAGGCGAACGCGATGGACGAAACCGACGCAATCGAAGCAAGCACGCTGCACGGCCAACTGAAGACCTGGCGCCGCCATCTGCACCGGTACCCGGAGACGGGTTTCGAAGAGGTGAACACGTCGGACTACGTCGCGCGCATCCTGACCACGCTCGGGCTCGACGTGCATCGCGGCATCGGCGGCACCGGGCTCGTCGCGAACCTGACGGCCGGCACGGGCACGCGCGCGATCGGCATTCGCGCGGACATGGACGCGCTGAACATCGCCGAGCACGCGCCGGGCCGCGAACACGCGTCGCGCACGCCGGGCAAGATGCATGCGTGCGGGCACGACGGCCACATGTCGATGGTGCTCGGCGCCGCGCAGTTGCTGGCCGAACGCAAGGATTTCGACGGCACGGTGCGCTTCATTTTCCAGCCGGCGGAAGAGCACGGCCGCGGCGCGAAGGCGATGATGGCCGACGGGCTGTTCGAGCGCTTTCCGGTCGACGCGATCTTCGGCGCGCACAACATGCCGGGCATGCGCGCGGGCACGTTCTCGACGCGTGCGGGCGGCATCATGGCGAGCGAAGACAATTTCGTGATCCGGATCGACGGGCGCGGCACGCACGCGGCGCGGCCGCACATGGGCATCGACCCGATCGTGATCGGCGCGCAGATCGTGCTCGCGCTGCAGACGATCGTGTCGCGCAATCTCGACCCGGGCCGGCAGGCGGTGGTGTCGTGCACGGAATTCATCACCGACGGGCTGCGCAACGTGCTGCCGTCGACCGTGACGATCAAGGGCGACACGCGCAGCTATTCGTGCGACGTGCAGACGTTGCTGGCCACGCGGATGCGCGAGATCGGCGAAGGAATCTGCCACGCGCACGGCGCGACCTGCACGTTCGAGTACACGCACGAGTTCGCGCCGACGGTGAACTCGCCGGAATGGGTCGAGACGGCCGTGCAGGCCGCCGCGCAGGTCGCGAGCGCCGACGCGGTGAACGCCGACGTGCAGCCGATGATGATCTCGGAGGATTTCGGCGCGTTCCTGCAGGCGGTGCCGGGCAATTTCATGTTTATCGGCAACGGCGAAGCAGCGGGGCAGGGCGGCGTGCCGCTGCACAACGCGACGTACGATTTCAATGACGACATTTTGCCGGTCGGCGCCCGGTATTTCGCGGAAGTGGCGCGGCGCGCGTTGCGGGCCGCGTAGCGGGCGGGTGGGCCCGCTACGCGCTTGCGCGAGTACCGGGCCTTGCGTCACCTCACACCAGCTCGCCCAGACACGCATCGAACTGCGCGACGAGCCGGTCGACATCGTCGGCGGTCGTTTGCGGGCACACGAGCATCATGTTGTGGAACGGCGTGATCAGCACGCCGCGATTCAGCAGGTACAGGTGCACGATGTGCTCGAGTTCGCTGTCGAGCTGCGCGCCGGCCAGCGTGCCGTTGCGCGGCGGCACGGGCGCGAACTGAAACTCGGTGCGCGCGCCGATGCGCGTCACGCACCACGGCAGCCCGTGTTTCGCGATCGCGTGTTCGAGGCCCGTCGCGAGCCGCGCGGCAAGCGCGAACATGTGCGCATACGCGGCGTCGGTCGCGACTTCGGCGAGCGTCGCGCGCATCGCATGCATCGCGAGCATGTTCGCGGTGAGCGTCGTGCCGATTCCCGAATGGCCGGGCGGCGCGTTCAGCTTCGCCTGCTTCGCGCGTTCCGCGAATTCGGCGCTGAACCCGTACACCGCGCACGGCACGCCGCCCGCGATCGGCTTGCCGACCACCAGCATGTCCGGTTCGAGACCGTGCGCGACCGCGTAGCCGCCGGGGCCGCTGCTGATCGTGTGCGTCTCGTCGATCACCAGCAGCGTGCCGTGGCGGCGCGTCAGTTCGTGTGCGGCCTCCCAGAAGCCCGGGTCGGGCAGCACCATGCCGATGTTCGTCATCGCGGGCTCGGCGAGCACGCACGCGACATCGCCGTCCTGCAGCGCCGCTTCGAGCGCGTCGAGATCGTTGAATTCGACGACGCGCGTGTTCACGAGCAGGTCGTACGACTGCCCGAGCAGGCTGTCGCGCTGCACCGGGCGGCCGTCGACGAGATCGACGAACACGTCGTCGACCGTGCCGTGATAGCAGCCGTTGAACACGACGATCGTGTTGCGGCCGGTGGCCGCGCGCGCCCAGCGCAGCACGAAGCGGTTCGCGTCGCTCGCGCTCAGCGCGAATTGCCAGACCGGCAGATGGAAGCGGCGCGCGAGTTCGCGCGACACCCAGGCGGCGTCCTCGCTCGGCAGCATCGTCGTGTAGCCGCGCGTGGCCTGCTCGGCGAGCGCGCGGGCGACGGGTTCGGGCGCATGGCCGAACATCGCGCCCGTATCGCCGAGGCAGAAATCGACGTAGCGATGACCGTCGACGTCGGTGAAGGTCGCGCCGCGGGCCTCCTTCACGTAGAGCGAGAACGGGGTCGACCAGTCCTGCATCCAGTGCAACGGCACGCCGAACAGCAAGTGCTCGGACGCTTCCGCGGACAGCGCGCGGGAAACCGGCATGGCTTCGGCGAACGCCTGGCGCTCGCGATCGAACAGCGCGCGGGCGCGGATGAGGTCGACTCCGTGGCGGGTAGGCAAAGGCAGCTCCTGGACTGTGGGAATGGACAAACGATAGCGCGGGTGGCGCGGGGCTGACCAGAGGCGGAATTACCGAGGCGGGTCGGCGGCGGACGGGTAGGGAGCCGTACAGATGGAGAGTGTTGGCCGGAGAGGATTGAGCGGAAGTTTTTGCGCATAAACATACGACAACATATCTCTTGAACCTCATTCATTGATGTGAGTGTGCGCACACATACGATACGTAACCCCATAGATAACAGGGTAAACGACAAATACATACGCCGCGCCGATCGCGTCTAGACTGCGTCATGTAGTACGACGACGTATAAATAACGATCCGCCGACCGGCGCATCGATACCCTCTACCCTGAAGGAGCGCCCATGGCCGCCCATCGCCGCCGTTCGTCTTCGTCCGCCCGATCGCCCGCATCGAAACGGGTATCGCGCCGCGCTTTCATCGGCTGGACCGGCGCGCTCGCCGGCGGCGCGATGCTCGGCGGTCCGTTCGCGGCCACCCGGGCGCTGGCGAAGGGCGCGATGCCCGATGCGTCGGCGGTCGATCTTGTGTGGGGCGAGCACGGCGCGGCGGCGCGCATCGCGGCATCGCTCGCGCACGTGTCGCGGCTCGCGCGGCGCGGGCGCGACTTCGACGTGACGCAGTACGGCGCGCGCCGGTGCGCGACGGTCGCGCAGACGTCGCCGTACCCGGCCGCGAAATCGCCGGTCAGCCCCGGTTCCGAACTGACGGTCGCGCCCGGCGCATTCGATGCGCGCCCGGCGTTTCTCGCGGCAATCGATGCATGCCGGCGTGAAGGCGGCGGCCGGGTCGTCGTGCCGCCCGGTGCCTGGTACTGCGCGGGGCCGATCGTGCTGCAGAGCAACGTCACGTTCCACCTGAGCGCGAACTGCACGATCTACTTCAGCCCGAACCCGGCCGATTACGCGAAGGA
Source organism: Burkholderia sp. MSMB2157WGS (assembly GCF_001532755.1). Taxonomy (NCBI): domain Bacteria; kingdom Pseudomonadati; phylum Pseudomonadota; class Betaproteobacteria; order Burkholderiales; family Burkholderiaceae; genus Burkholderia; species Burkholderia sp. MSMB2157WGS. The sequence continues at coordinate 90,865 of NZ_LPJG01000017.1, forward strand.
CGGCCCGGTCGATTGCGGCGCGAACGGCCGGCTGTACTACAGCCGCTGGCAGGCGAACGATTGCCTGAACTTCGGTGCGCCCGTCTACGCGCGCCACGCGACGAACATCGCGCTGACCGGCGAAGGCCCGACGTCGGTGCTCAACGGGCAGGCGATGACGCCGTTCTCCGGCAGCGGCGCGAACAGCGTGTGCTGGTGGACCTACAAGGGCTCGTCGGGCGCGTACGGCGCGGGCGCGACGGTGCCGGCCCAGAACTACGCGAACCCGAACAACGTCGACCTGCGGATCGTCGCGCCCGCGATTCCCGACGCGCTCTATGCGCTGCTGACGTCGCCCGTCACGCCGTGGCAGCAGGACCAGAACTACCTGCCCGCGCTGTCCGAGGCCGGCGTGCCGGTGGAGAAACGCATCTTCGGCCTCGGCCACTACCTGCGGCCGTGCATGGTCGAATTCATCGGCTGCACGAACGTGCTGATGGCGAACTACCAGACCCAGAACACGCCGTTCTGGCAGCACCATCCGACCGCGAGTCGCAACGTCGTGATCCGCGGCGTGACGACCAACAGCATCGGCCCGAACAACGACGGCTTCGATCCGGACGCGTGCACCGACGTGCTGTGCGAGGACTGCACGTTCAACACCGGCGACGACTGCATCGCGATCAAGTCGGGCAAGGACCGCGACACCGAATACGGGCCCGCGAAGCGGCACCTGATCCGCAACTGCACGATGAACAGCGGGCACGGCGGGATCACGCTCGGCAGCGAGATGGGCGGCGGCGTCGAGCAGATCTATGCGACGAACCTGTCGATGCTGAACGCGAACTGGCAGACCAACCCGCTGAACATCGCGATTCGCGTGAAGACCAACATGAACCGCGGCGGCTACGTGAAGGATTTCCACGTGAAGGGCGTCACGCTGCCGAACGGCGTGACGCTGAAGGGGGGTGGCTACGGCAGTGCGCTACTCGCGGGCAGCCCGGTCAACGCGAGCGTCCCGCTCGGCGTCGTCACGCCGTCGGCCGGCAATCCGTCCGCGGCGCAGGGCGGCATCGTCACGTTCGACTGCGACTATCAGCCGGCGAACGACGCGGTGCGCACGCGCGCGCCGGTCGTGCAGAACGTGACGATCGCCGACGTGAAGGCGAGCAACGTGACGCTGAACGGCGTGAGCGCGTCGTGCTTCCAGGCGATCGTCGCGCAGGGGCCGGTCGCGTTCGACTACAACGGCACGCCGCCCGCGCCTGCGGTACAGCCGATCTCCGGCGTGACGATCGCCAATTGCGACTTCGGCACGCCGGTGGCGTCGGGCACGCCGACGGTCACGTCGCCGGGGCCGATCTATGCGTTCAACGTGAGCGCGATGACGCTGACGAACGTGACGATCGCCGGGAAGGTCGTCAACGCGACGATCGCCGACACGCGATGAGATGACGTCACGTCGCGGCGTTCGCGTGCAACCGGTCGGCGCCTGCACGCGAACGCCGATGCGTCATGCCAGCATCTTGATCATGTAGTGCTCGTCGTAGAAGCGGCCGTCGACGCACATCGAGCGCGGCTCCGTGCCGAACCGCACGAATCCCTGCGAGGCATACAGCCGCTCCGCGGTGTGGTTGGCCTCGTTCACGCACAGCATCAGTTGGCTGCATCCCCATGCGTTCGCCGCATGCGCGGTCGCGCTGTCGAGCAGCGCCTGCGCGATGCGTTGCCCGCGATACGCGGCGTCGACGTAGACGCCCCAGATCGTCGCCTTGTGCGCGATCTTCGTGCGCGCATCGCGGCGCACGCCGGTGATGCCGACGAGCGTGTCGCCGTCGAACGCGCCGAACACGGCCTGTACCTGCGTCGGCGTGAGGCGCTTTGCGAATTCGTCGACCGGCACCTGCGATTCTTCGTCGAGCGTCGGCAGAAAGGAGGTGGGCGCGGTGTCGACCGCACGCAAGCGGACGGTCCGGAAACAGGCGGCGTCGGCCGCATCGAGCAGGCGGATCGTGATCGTCATCGGGGGCATTCCGGTTGAGGGGCGTGCTTGCCCGCGTGCGCCGCTGCGGCGGGCGCGGGATGCATCGTCCTTATCCTAACGGGAATCCGGATGTCGCGTGGCGATGCCCGGTGCGGGCACGATCGTGAACCGGGAAGACGGTGATGACGGCGGGGCGCGCCGCCATCGACGAAGGGACGCCGGGCACATGTGCCGTTGCGCCGAACCGGCGCCCGACGCCGAATGCCCGGCACGCGCGAGATCCGCTCACGCGCACGCGACGGGCATCAATAGCGCGACAGCTGATTGCCGTTGATCTGCACGCGGTCGCCCGGACGCAGGTTGCCCGGCGACTGCACGTCGAACGAGCGCATCGAGCCGTCGCTGACCTGCACGTCGATCCGGTAGCTGCTGGGGCCTTGCGCGGCGCCCATCTGCTGGCCGATCTGGTTGCCCGCCACCGCACCGCCGAGCGCGCCGATCACCGTCGCCGCATCGCGGCCATGACCGCGGCCGAACTGGTTGCCCACCAGGCCGCCGACCAGCGCACCGACGACGGTGCCGGCGACACCCGACGGGCCGACCGAGCCGTTGACCGGCTGGATATTCGCGACGGTGCCGTATTGCGTGCCGTACGGGTTCGCGTATTGCTGTTGCTGATTGCCGTACTGGTCATACGGCTGCGAGCCGTACTGCGACGGGTTGCCGTATTGATCGTACGGTTGCGGCGCCTGGTTCGGATACGCCGGCTGCTGCTGCACGTAGCCCGGTTGCGAATACGCGGGTTGCGCATAGCCGGGCGTCGCGTATTGCTGCTGCTGCGGATAGCCCGGCTGCGCGCCGTAGTAGCCCGGCGCGACGCACGCGGTGAGCGGAAGCGCCGCCACGGCGACGAGCGAGGCGAACAGAACGGTCTTCGTGGAAGGCATGTGCATCATGGGTTTCCTGCATCGGCAACGTGTCCGCCGATGGATTCCCGACACGGGTGGCGAACTCGGCGTGAGTATAAGGAATGGGCGGATGCGCGTCCGGTGCGGCCGGGTAACAACGTGTAAAGTCTGTTGCCGCGTAAATCGCCGGTCGGACGGGGCGCCGAAGCCCCGTCCGGCAACGCGGCGACGCGGCTTCCCGGCGCTCGCATGCGGACGACGAAGACGACGCAGGCGATGCAGGCGATACGGGCGATACGGGCGATACGGGCGATGGGCGATGGGCGATGCGCGGCCGCCGACCGGTCGGCCCTTTCCCCGTCGATCGCGCTCGCCGTCGCACCCGGTCCGGGGCGCCTGCGCGCCGCACATCGCGAAATCGAATGCGCGGCATCGCGACATTTAATTGGCCTCGGGCAGCGGCGTCCGATATCGTGGCCGGATTCCCTGCCAACGGTCGCGCCGCGCCGGCTGCGGTTCCTTCCCCTGTCCGCGCCGGTGTCGCGCCGCGACCACCCCCTATTCCAGGCCATGACCGAACGATTCTTCATCAATGCCGTCGACGCCGGCGGCCAACCCGTCAACCTCGTCGTCCGCGACGGCCGCTTCGCCGCGATCGGCGCCGATTGCGCAGCCGCGCCCGGCGCGCAGACGATCGACCTCGACGGCCGCGTCGTGCTGCCCGGTTTCGTCGACGGCCATATCCATCTCGACAAGAGCTTCGTCGGCGATCGCTGGGTGCCGCACGAACCGGCCGGCTCGCTGCGCGAGCGGCTCGCGGCCGAGAAGCGCCAGCTCGCGGCCGCGCCGCCGATCGTCGAGCGTGCGAACGCGTTGATCGCGCAGGCCGCCGCGTTCGGCACGATTGCGATGCGCAGCCACGTCGACGTCGACGCGACGACGGGCCTGTCGAACCTGCACGCGGTGATGGCCGCGCGCGAACGATGGCGCGGGATCGTCGACATCGAACTGGTCGCGTTTCCGCAGGCCGGCGTGATCACGTGCCCGGGCACCGCCGAGATACTCGATGCCGCCGTGCGCGAAGGCGCGGACGTGGTCGGCGGGATCGACCCGACGACGCTCGACGGCGACGCGGACGGCCAGCTCGACATCGTGTTCGGCATCGCCGAGAAGCGCGGCGCGAAAATCGACATCCACCTGCACGAACCGGCGGAAACCGGCATCGCGCAACTGCTGCGGATTGCGGCGCGCACGCGCGCGGCCGGGCTCGGCGGGCGTGTGAACGTGAGCCATGCGTACGCGCTCGGCCAGGTGAGCGATGACGACGTGCGGCGTACGGCCGCGGTGTTGGCCGAAGCCGGCGTATCGATCCTGACGAATGCGCCGGGCGACTGCGCGTTCCCGCCGGTGCAACGGCTGCGCGACGCGGACGTGCACGTGTTCGCGGGCAACGACAACATTCGCGACGCGTGGTGGCCGTACGGCAACGGCGACATGTTGCAGCGCGCGATGATGGTCGGCTACCGGTCGGGCTTCTACACCGACGAGGCGCTCGGCGTCGCGCTCGACATGGCGACGCACGCCGGCGCGCGCGCAATCGGCAAGGAGAACTACGGAATCGCGGTCGGCTGCGACGCGAGCTTCGTCGCGGTGCGCGCGCCGAATGCGGCGGCGGCCGTCGCGGGCGTGCCGGCCGAACGCTGGGTGTTCCGCCGCGGCGAAAGCGATACGGACGCGCCGTTCGCGCCGTCGCTGCGCTTTACGCGCTGACCCACCCGAGCGGCGGCACGGCGCGCGCCGTGCCCGCCTTGCACCGACCGACCCGACCGGACCCGACATGACGAACCTGCTGATCCGCAATGTCCGCACGAATGCCGACGCCGCGCTCGATATCCTGATCGAACGCGATCGCATCGCGCGCGTCGGCCCGTCGCTCGATGCGCCCGCCGGCTGCGCGATCGAGGACGGCGCGGGCGCGTTGGCGCTGCCCGGCCTCGTCGAAGGCCATACGCACCTCGACAAGACCCACTGGGGGATGCCGTGGTATCGCAACCAGGTCGGGCCGCGCCTCGTCGACCGCATCGAGAACGAGCGCCACTATCGCGCGACGAGCGGCCATGACGCGGGCGCCGCATCGCTCGCGCTGGCGCGCGCATTCCTCGCGGCCGGCACGACGCGCATTCGTACCCACGTCGACGTCGATACCCAGGCCGGGCTGCGCCACCTGAACGGCGTGCTGGCCACGCGCGAGACGCTGCGCGGGCAGGTCGAGATCCAGATCGTCGCGTTTCCGCAATCGGGTGTCCTTAAGCGGCCGGGCACCGATGCGCTGTTGTCGGACGCGCTCGACGCCGGCGCCGACCTGCTCGGCGGGCTCGATCCGTGTGCGATCGAAGGCGATCCGATCGAGGCGGTGGACGTGCTGTTCGCGATCGCCGCGCGCCACGGCCGCGGGCTCGATATCCATCTGCATGAGCGCGGGTCGATGGGCGCGTACTCGCTCGACCTGATCCTGCAGCGTACCGCGGCTCACGGCATGCAGGGAAAGGTCACGATCAGCCACGGTTTCTGCCTCGGCGATATCGCCGAACGCGAGCGCGATGCGCTGCTCGCGCGGATGGCCGAGCTCGGCGTCGCGATCGTCACGACTGCGCCGGCCGCAGTACCGGTGCCGCCGGTGGCCGCGTGCCGTGCGGCGGGCGTGACCGTGATCGGCGGCAACGACGGCGTGCGCGATACGTGGACGCCGTACGGCTCGCCCGACATGCTCGAGCGCGCGATGCTGATCGGCATGCGCAACGATTTCCGCCGCGACGATGCGCTCGAAGTCGCGCTCGACTGCGTGACGCACGGTGCGGCGCGCGGCTGCGGGTTCGCGGATTACGGGCTGCAGCCAGGCTGCCGCGCGGACGTCGTGCTCGTCGATGCGCTGACGTTCGCCGAGGCCGTCGTCGCGCGGCCGGTGCGGCGTCTCGTCGTGTCGTCCGGGAAGATCGTCGCGCGCAACGGCGCGCTGGTGTGAGTGCGGGCGGCCCGCTCGGGTGCGTCAACGCGTCCGGGCGTGCATGGGCGGTGTCCTCGGTATGATCGGGCCTTCAACGATTCGACCGGGAGATCGAGATGCGACGCATGGCAGCAGGACGGATGACACGATGGATCGCGGCGGCGACGTTCGCGGTGACGGCCGCGCATGCCGCGGCCGCCGGCGCGAGCGACACGCAGCAGGAGGCCAATCGCCGGACGGTGCTGGCGTTCTATGAGAAAGGCTTGAACGAGAAGGATGCGGACGCCGCGCTCGCGTATGTCGGCGATCGCTACGTGCAGCACAACCCGAACGCGGCCGACGGGCGCGACGGTTTTCGCCAGTTCGTCGCGTTTCTGCGCGACAAATATCCGCAGTCGCACAGCGAGATCAAGCGCGCGTTCGTCGACGGCGACTACGTGATCCTGCACGTGCACGCGGTGCGCGAACCCGGCACGCGCGGCAGCGCGATCATGGACATCTTCCGGCTCGAGCACGGCAAGATCGTCGAACACTGGGACGTCAACCAGCCGGTGCCCGAGCAGGCGGCGAACGGCAACACGATGTTCTGACGCGCGGCCGTGCGGCCGGATCGGGGGCGCGTCTCGCTTACCGCCCTTCGAGTTCCAGCATCGCCGCGAGCGTCTTCGTCAGCGCGCCGACCATCGGGTCGGCCGTCGGCCGGTGCAGGATCGCGATGTCCATGTGCTCGATCGGTGCGAAGCCCTGCTTCGCGGTCAGCACCACGTGCTCGTCCGTCACCACGCGCGCGGGCAGCACGCTGATGCCGAGGCCGTCCGCGACGGCTGCCTGGATCCCGCTCAGGCTCGACGTCGTGAAGCTGATCCGCCAGCGGCGGCCGCGCTCCTCGATCGCCTTGATCATGTCGTCGCGGTACAGCCCGCGCGGCGGGAACACGACGATCGGCACCGGGTCGAGATCGATCGACGGATGCTTCGCGCTGTCGATCCAGCGCAGCTTCTCGGGCCAGCGCACGACCGCCTCGCGGCTGTCGCGCCGCTGCTTGATCAATACGAGATCGAGTTCGCCGCGATCGTACGCGGCGCTGATGTCGCGGCTCAATCCACACGTCACTTCGAGCTTCACCTGCGGATGCTCGCGCTTGAACGCCGCGAGCGCATGGGTCGTGCGGCCCGCCGCGAAATCGTCGGGTACGCCGAGCCGGATCGTCAGCGCGACCGTCGCGCCCGACAGCGCTTCCAGCATCTCGTCGTTCAGCGCGAGCATGCGCCGCGCATAGCTGAGCACCGTCACGCCCGCGTCGGTCGGCCGCACGTCGCGCGTGCCGCGGTCGAGCAGGCGGTGGCCGGCGATTTCCTCGAGCCGGCGCACCTTCTGGCTGACCGTCGACTGCGTCGAATGCAGGCGCGCGGAAGCCGTCGTGAAACTGCCGCAGTCGGCGACCATCACCAGCGCGCGCAACAGGTCGATGTCGAACAGGGGTCTATTCATTTTTGTACTTCTGTGAATTCGAGCATTTCGTTTTCAAATGCGTGCGACGACTTTTAACATGGCCGCCCATCGCAGGCAATCGCGGTTTCGCCGGACCCGGCGGGGGGGCGCGACGCCACGGGCGGCGGAGATCGGGTGGGGGCGGGAGGGGCGCAAGTCTTAGCGGGCGCGCGATTTTGGTTCGGGCGTGCTGTCGGGGAGTTTCCGCAGGAACGCTTCGGCCAGTTCGACGCAATAGTCGAACGATGGCGTGTAGTCGAGTGTCCGGATGGCGTCGAAGCGCGGCTGTACGAACGCGCGATGTTCGTTGAGCAGACGCAGAAACGTGTCGCGATGCCGAACGAGGAACGCACCGGCGGCTTCCATCAGGCTTTCCGGCTCGCGCTCGATGACCACGCACAGGTCGAACAGATCCCGCGCGGTCGGACGATCGCCGCGATGCCACATTTTCTTGGCGACGATTTCCGCGGAAGTCTCCACCTTGACGACATGATTCATCAGCATCCATTCGTCGTAGCCGGGAGACGTCAGATTCCGGGAGACGACGAAGTCGATTTCGCCGTTGGGCAGCACCAGCTTCACGAAGCTGGCGTGTTCCTCGTAGTCCATCGTGATGTCGGACGCGGCGTCGCTGATGCGGGGATTCACGTACCCGAGATACTGCGGGTCGGGTACGAAGATGTCCACGTCCTTGCTGACGCGATGGCCGTGGCGCAGCATGAGAACCGTGCCCCCACCGAACGTCCAGAACGGATTCGGCGTGCCGTGCTTCCGTATCTCGTCGACCAGTGTCAGCGCGTGGCGAAAAAGACCCTGCCACGGTCCGTCGGGCAACGTGGATGGTGCGGTCATACCCATACCTCCCGATACAGATGGAGATCCTTCGACCACGCGGCAAGGTTTTTCCAGATGGTCCGAAGCGGGGTGCCCGAGCGCTCGGCGGCTTCCTCGGCCGCCTTCACGACGACAGGCAGCGGCACTTCGTCGAGGATGACGGAGAACTGCGATGCGTATCCTTCAGGAATCCGTCCGGTGGCCAATGCGTCGGCCAGCAGTCGTTCGGTCAATTCGCCCTTGTAGCTCACGTTCGCGCTCACGACGGCCTTGTGGAGACCGTTTTGAGCCTGCCGCGGCAGCGCCAGGAGTTCGATGCCGAGCACGCTGAGCAACGGGATGAGCTTGTTGATGCCGAGATCCTTCACCTTGCCGCTTTCGAGCTGGTTGATGGTAAGGCGAGACAGCCCGGCGAGCTTGGCAAGTTGGGCCTGCGTGAGATCGAGTTCGGCTCGCCGCTTGGCGATGGCCTGACCGATTTCATAGAGTTGCATGTTCACCTCTAGACGCGGATTCGTTGCGCTTCAATGTAAAGTATATATTACATTTTTGACCGGGTTACTACCTCCGAGGGAGTTTTCGATGCGGTATAGGTCGCATCGTGATTTCGCTGAGGCACGCCTCGTTCGAGGCGCCGCTCAGATCGCATATATCGACATCATTGCCCCGTGGGCATCCGGAAAAACGCCCGCTATGGGGGACGCGCGACGCACAGGGTAAACACCCTGACAGTCCCGTAAATCAGCCATAAATAAAGCGTCGCCCCGTCTTTCCGCGTCCGCTGGACCTCGATCCATCCTGTCTCCGCTTCCTTCCGCTTGCACTCGGAAATCTGGCGGTCTAGACTGCATCGCAGTTTCATCGAAGTCCCCCGTCTTTCGCGCCTCGCGCCGGCAGTCCGTCGCGGCGCCTTCACCGGACGCCGGCGTCGCCCGCCGCGTCGAGACTTTCAAGGACACGCCATGAACCGTATCGCCAAGTTCCTCGTTACCGCGCTGGCGTTCGCGCCGCTCACGTCGTTCGCGCAGGACACGTCGACGATCCGCTGGGGTATCGATCCCACGTATCCGCCGTTCGAGGCGAAGCAGCCCGACGGCTCGCTCGCCGGTTTCGACATCGACCTGCGCAATGCGATCTGCGAGCAACTGCATGCGAAGTGCGTGTGGGTCGAGCAGGGCTTCGACGGGATGATCCCGGCGCTGCGCGCACGCAAGTTCGACGTGATCATGTCCGCGATGACGGCCACCGACGAGCGGCTCAAGCAGATCGACTTCTCGAACAAGCTGTATGCGTCGCCGGGCGCGCTCGTCGCGCCGGTCGGCTCGAAGCTGCTGCCGACCGCCGCGTCGCTCGCCGGCAAGCGCGTCGGGATCGACCAGGGCACGACGCAGGAGGCGTACGCGAAGGCCGAATGGGCGACCAAGGGCGTGACGATCGTCTCGTACCAGAATCAGGACCAGGTGTATCAGGATCTCGTCAACGGCCGCCTCGACGCGACCTTCCAGGACAAGACGCAAGCCGGCTACTCGTTCCTGAAGACGCCGCGCGGCAAGGGCTACGCGTTCGCGGGCCCGGACGTGACCGACGTGCGGATCACCGGCTACGGCGTCGCGATGGGCATACGCAAGGGCGACGCCGACATGAAGAAGCGGCTGAACGACGCGATCGTCGCGATTCGCGCGAACGGCACATACCAGAAGATCGCCGCGAAATACTTCGACTTCGACATCTACGGCGCGAAGCAGCAACTGACTTCGGCGCCGTGACCCCGTGACCCATTCGATCGACAGGTACACCATGACGAGTATCCAGGAGCGCGTCGCGCAAGCCGTGACGCCCGAACTGATCGCCGCGTTCCGCGACGAAGGCGCGGTCTGCATCAAGGGCATTTTTTCGCCCGACGAAGTGGCCGCGTTGCGGGCCGGCATCGACGCGAACCTCGCGCAGCCGAGCGAACGCGCGAAAGTCGCGAGCCGGCCCGACGATCCGGGCTGGTTCTTCGAGGATTTCTGCAACTGGCAGCACAACGACGCGTATCGCGACTTCATCGTGCGCTCGCCGGCGCCGTCGGTCGCCGCCGCGCTGATGGGCACGGACAACGTGCGGCTGCATCACGACCATCTGCTCGTGAAGGAGCCCGGCACGCGGCAGCGCACGCCGTGGCATCAGGACCAGCCGTACTACAACATCGAAGGCGACGACAACGTCAGCATGTGGATTCCGGTCGACCCGGTGCCGCTCGAATCGACGCTGGAATTCGTCGCCGGCTCGCATCGCGGGCCGTGGCTGATGCCGCGCACGTTCATGGACAAGGAGGCGAAGTGGTTCCCGGAAGGCAGCCTCGCCGATCTGCCCGACATCGAAGCCGACCGTGCGGCCTTCCCGATCCGCCGCTGGGCGCTCGAACCCGGCGACATGGTGTGCTTCCGGATGCTCACGCTGCATGCGTCGGGCGGCACGCGGAACCGCCGGCGCGCGTTCTCGATCCGCTTCGTCGGCGACGATGTCCGTCACGCGCCGCGCCGCTGGAAAACGTCGCCCGATTTTCCCGGGCTCGCGGAACAGCTGGCCGACGGCGCGCCGCTCGATCACCCGCTGTTTCCGGTCGTGTGGTCGCGCGAGGCGGGGCAGGTTGGCGCGATCTGACCCGACGTAGCGAATGAACACGTCGGCCGTTTCATGACGAAACGGCCGACGTGTGTTCGCGGGCGTGCGACGCAGGATCAGGTCGGGTGGCGCCCCGCGCCCGGCTTGAAGCGCGAGCCGAGCCGGTAGCGGTTGCCCGGATGCAGGAAGTGCACGAACGTGACGGGCAGCCCGTCCGTCCACGTGCGGCGCGTGAGCGTGAGGCACGGTTCGTCGGCGCGCATGTCGAGCAGCCGTGCCTGTTCGCCGGTGGGCAGCGACGCGTCGACGACGTGCTCGATTTCCAGTTCGTAGTGCGACACGTTGTTGTACAGGTACTCGGATGGCGGCTCGACCCGGAAATCCTGATCGATGAAGCCGGGCGCGGCAGCCGGGTTCACGTAGCGATCCTCGAGCTGGATCGGGCGGCCGTTTTCCTCGTGCACGCACACCACGTGAAAGACCGGCGTATTGACCGGCAGGCCGAACGCGGCCGCGACGTCGAACGACGCGGGCTCGCGCGCCTGACTGAGCACGCGGCAGCGGTACTCGTGCCCGCGCGCACGGATCTCGTCGCGGATATGCGCGATCATCAGCAGGTTCGACTGCGGCTTCACCTCGGCGACGAACGTGCCGACGCCCGCGATGCGCTTCAGCACGCCTTCCTCGGTCAGCTCGCGCAGTGCGCGGTTGACCGTCATGCGCGCGACGCCGAACTGCGCGGCGAGATCGAGTTCGGACGGAATGCGGTCGCCGGGGCGCCAGTCGCCGGACTCGACGTTCTGGCGAACGAGCGTCTTGATCTGCTGGAACGGTGCGGTGGCCCTGGTGACCATCGGAAGATCCTTGCGCGAAGAAGTGACGAGGCTAGTCGTCGTGGCTGACGATGACCAGAATCTCCGCCTGCGCGGTGCCGAGGCTGCGCGTGCGGTGGGGAATGAGTGCGTTGAAATAGACTGAATCGCCGGCCCTGAGTTGCACCGTCTCGTTCGGAAATTCGATTTCGACCCGCCCCTTGTGCACGAACAGGAATTCCTCGCCTTCGTGCTCGCGGAACGTCGACGCGACGAATTCGCGCGGCGGATGCACGACGAACGGCAGCATCTTCTTCGGCGCGACCCCGGCCGCGATGCTCTCGAAACGGTGCGCGTGGCCGTCGGTCGCCCCGCCCATCGCGGTGCGCTCGCCGGCGCGCGTGACCGTGATCAGCTCGCGGTTGCGGCTTTCCGAGAACAGTTGCTCGACGTCGACGTTCAGCGCCTTCGACAGCTTCAGCGCGACCGCGATCGACGGCACGCTCAGGCCGCGCTCGACCTTCGACAGGTAGCTCTTGGTGAGGCCGGTCTCGTCGGCCAGCACGTCGAGCGTCCAGCCTTTTTGTTTTCTGAGCAGCTTCAGGCGAATCGTCATGGGGGCGTCAAGTGTCCTTCGAAGAATCGATTGTAACGCATGACACAAAGTGTCATTCGGTGTATTGTGTGTCATGTGCTCGGGGAAACGGCCGCGGACGGCGCGGCAGACCCGGTGCATTCAGGAGGCGAACATGGCGGAAACGCTGAATTTGACGAAGGAAGCGCTGGTCGCGCTGGCGGAGCGGCGCCTTGAAAGCGAGGTGGGCGACAGCGGCTGGTCCGCGCGGCAAAAGCTCGCGCTGACGTGCCGGATCCTGTTCGACGCCGGCCACGACTCGGGCCTGGCCGGGCAGATCACCTGCCGCGCGGATGCGGCCGGCACCTACTACACGCAGCGGCTCGGGCTCGGCTTCGACGAGATCTCGGCCGCGAACCTGCTGCGCGTGAACGAGGATCTCGACGTCGTCGACGGCGAAGGCATTCCGAATCCGGCCAACCGGTTCCATACGTGGATCTATCGCGAGCGCCCGGACGTGAACTGCATCATCCACACGCATCCGGCGCATGTCGCGGCGCTGTCGATGCTCGAGCAGCCGCTCGTGGTGTCGCACATGGACACCTGCCCGCTGTACGACGATTGCGCGTTCCTGAAGGACTGGCCGGGCGTGCCGGTCGGCAACGAGGAGGGCGAGATCATCTCGAAGGCGCTCGGCAGCAAGCGCGCGATCCTGCTGTCGCATCACGGCCAGCTCGTGGTCGGCAAGACGATCGAGGAGGCGTGCATGCTCGCGCTGCTGATCGAGCGCGCCGCGAAGCTGCAACTGCTCGCGATGTCGGCCGGCGAGATCAAGCCGGTACCGCCCGCGCTCGCGCGAGAAGCGCACGACTGGATCTCGAAGCCGAAGCGCGACGCGGTGACGTTCTACTACTACGCGCGCCGCGCGTTGCGTACGCATCGGGACTGCGTCGCGTAAACGAGCGTGCCGTTCCGATACCGTCAGACAATCAGTGAGGAATACGAATCATGACGATTCTGCTGAAAGGCATCATTGCCTACCCGGTTACGCCGTTCTCCGCCGACGGCGGCGTCGACCTGAGCGCGCTCGACGCGCTGATCGAGCGCCTGATCGCCGACGGCGTTCACGCGATCGCGCCGCTGGGCAGTACCGGCGAAAGCGCCTACCTGTCCGATGCCGAATGGGAGGCCGTCGCCACCGCGTCGATTCGCGCGGTGCGCCGGCGCGTGCCGACCGTCGTCGGCATTTCCGATCTCACCACGGCGGGCGCGGTGCGCCGTGCCCGCTTCGCCGAGCAGGCCGGCGCCGATGCGGTGATGGTGCTGCCGGTGTCGTACTGGAAGCTCGGCAACGACGAGATCGTCGCGCATTACCGCGCGATCGGTGCAGCGATCGGCATCCCGATCATGCTGTACAACAACCCGGCGACGAGCGGCGTCGACATGTCGCCAGACCTGATCACGACGATCTGCCGCACCGTCGACAACGTGACGATGGTCAAGGAGAGCACCGGCGACATCGGCCGGATGCATCGGCTCGCGCAATTGAGCGACGGGACGATCCCGTTCTACAACGGCAGCAATCCGATGGCGCTCGCCGCGCTGGCCGCGGGCGCGGCGGGATGGTGCACGGCCGCGCCGAACCTGAATGCCGCGTTGCCGCTCGCGTTGTTCGATGCGATGCGCACTGGCGATCTCGCACGCGCCCGATCGGTTTTTCACGCGCAGTTGCCGTTGCTGCAGTTCATCGTCAACGGCGGGTTGCCGGTGACCGTGAAGGCCGGGTTGAGGCTGCGCGGCTTCGATGCCGGCGAACCGCGGCGGCCGCTGCTGCCGCTCGGCGAAGCACGCACGCGCGAACTCGAACGACTGCTCGCGGCGCGGCCGGACGGGGTGGCCGCATGAGCGACGACGCCCGGCCGGCGATCGCGGCCGCCATCGGCGCGGTGCGGATCGGCGCGAGCCGTCCGCTCGCCGGCACGCCGCACGCAAGCGCGATCGACAAGCAGCCGGTGGATGCACGCCTGTGGCTGGGCGCGCTCGGCTTCGCCGGCGACGCGCAGGCCGATGCGCGGCATCACGGCGGCCCCGACAAGGCCGTTCATCACTATGCGCACGATCACTATGCGTGGTGGGTCGGGCAGATCGGCGCGCGCGACGTGCTCGCCCGGCCGGGCGCGTTCGGCGAGAACCTGTCGACGCGCGGCATCACCGAGCACGACGTGTGTCTCGGTGACGTGTTCACGCTCGGCGGCGCGGTGCTCCAGGTCTCGCAGTCGCGGCAGCCGTGCTGGAAGCTCAACGCGCGTTTCGATCATCCGCGGATGGCGGCGCTCGTGCAGCAAAGCGGCCGGACCGGCTGGTACTACCGCGTGTTGCAGGAGGGCTGGGTGGCGGCGGGCGATGTGCTCGCGCTCCACGCGCGCCGCTACCCGCAATGGCCGCTGTCGACGGTGCTCGACGTGCTGTATCGACGCACGCTCGACATGGCCGCGCTCGATGCGCTGTGCGACGTGCCGTTGCTGCCGCCCGGCTGGCGCAGGATGCTGGAAAAGCGCCGGACGGCGCGGCAGGTCGAAGACTGGACGAAGCGGCTCGAAGGATGACGCGCCGCGTCCGATGCTACTTCGTCGGCAGGTTGCGCACGTCGGCCGTCGGCTCGTTGCCGAATGCGTCGCTCAGCGCATAGCCGATCAGTTGCCGGGCGGTTGCCTCGGGCGTCGCGAGCGCGCCACTCGACTTCAGCTCGTCGAATTTCTCGCGCATCGGGAAATCGTCTTTGCCGGTCGCGCGGATCGTGGCCTGCATGCCCGTGTCGACGACGCCCGGTGCGACGCTGCAGATGCGCAGCGCGCCGTTCGCGTCGAGCGCGACGGCGCGCGCATGGTGATCGAGCGCGGCCTTGGTCGCGCAGTAGACGCTCCAGCCCGCATACGCGTTGCGGGCCGCACCGCTCGACAGGTGCACGATCCGGCATTCGGTCGCGGCCGACGCGGCCTGTGCGAGCGCGGCCGACAGCATCAGCGGCGCGGCGACGTTCAGGCCGACCGCGCGGGCGACGATCGCCGGGTCCTGCGCGGCGAGCGGGCCGATCGGATCGACGATGCCCGCGTTGTTGAACAGCAGCACGAGCGACGCGCCGTCGACGAAGCGGCGCAGGGTGTCGCCGGCCAGCCAGGTCGCGATGGTCTTCGAGTCCGACAGGTCGAGTTCGACTTCGGCGAAGCGCTCGCCGGCCTGCGACGCGAGCGACGGATGACGGCTGCGCGACACGCCGAGCACGGCGATGCCTTCCTGCAGCAGTTGTTCGGCGAGCGCCGCGCCGACGCCGCGCGTGTGTCCGGTGACGATGGCGCGCACGGGTGCGGGAGAAGATGCAGTCATGGTGGTGAACCGGTGAGGACGTGAACGGGTTTGGCGAGCGGCGCGCGGTATGGTGCAGCGCGTTCAACGCGAGCGATGCGTGGTATCGACGTGTGAAGGCCGCGCGCGGCGCCGCTGATATCGGGATGAACGTCTATCGTAGCGCCGGCATGCGCATCGCGCAAACGCCCGGGCGTGCGCGAAGGACGAATCTGCGGCGCCGTGCACATGGGTCGCCGCGTCGTCGCCCGCTATCGGGCGCGCCGCTACGTCCGACGAAAGCCCGCTGCGGCGCGTGCGCGCGCCGGTGCGGCGAGTGGCGCCGGGCCGCGCGTCGCGAGCTATCATATGGCTCGCCCGTGCGCGACGCCGGACGGGCCGCGACCGTTTCCCTTCACCTGCTGCACGCTGCGACGCCACTCATGAACACCACGCCGGATACGCCCACGCCCCGCGCTCTTCGCGAACTCACGCCTCTCGAGGCCCGCATTCTCGGCGTGCTCGTCGAGAAACAGCACACGGTGCCGGATACCTACCCGCTGTCGCTGAACGCGCTGACCGCGGGCTGCAACCAGAAAACCGCGCGCTCGCCGGTGATGAACGTCAGCGAAGACGAAGTCACGACCGCGCTCGACGGGCTGAAGCACTTGAGCCTCGTGATGGAGGGCAGCAGCAGCCGCGTGCCGCGTTTCGAGCACAACATGAACCGCGTACTCGGCATTCCGAGCCAGGCGATCGCGCTGTTGACGATCCTGTTGCTGCGCGGCCCGCAGACGGCCGCCGAGTTGCGCCTGAACAGCGCGCGCCTGCACGGCTTCGCGGATATCTCGTCGGTCGAGGCGTTCCTCGACGAACTCGCGGCGCGCGCGCAACCGCTCGTCGTTCGGCTGCCGCGTGCACCGGGCGCGCGCGAGAACCGCTGGATGCATCTGATGTGCGGCGCGGTGAACGTGGCCGATTTTGCGAGCGCGGATGCCGGCGGCGCGGAGGCGGTGCCGCCTTCCGAATTCGAAGCGCTGAAGGCCGAACAGAAACGCCTCGCGGACGAAGTGGCGCGGCTGAATGCGCTGGTTCGCCGGATGGCCGGCGAACTGGGGATCGACGTCGACGCGCAGGGCGACGCGGGCTGATCCCTTCCTGACGCAATGGCGATGGTGCGCGCGCACCGCCGCGTCACTTCAGCGCGATGTCGTCGGCGGCCGTCTCGGGCGTGGAGCCGAGTCTGCGTTGACGCGCCACCCCTGTTCCGTGCGAACTTGTTCCGACAGGTCGTGGACGCTGCCATGCAGCGCGTCTTCAGCCGGCGTGTCGGCTGCCGCCTCTCCCGGGTGCCATAATCGAGCCTGCCCATCATTCCAGATAGACGTCCCCGGAGAATCGCCATGCAGAACCTCGACAATCCTTCCCACGATCGCGAGGTAGGCAGCGCCGACGCGACGCAGGACACCACGCGCATCGACGACGTCCGCATCGGCGCCGTGCGCCCGCTGATTTCCCCGGCGCTGTTGCTCGACGAACTGCCGGTGCCGGCCGCCACGCAGACGCTCGTCGAGGATACGCGCCGCGCGATCGGCGATATCCTGCACGGCCGCGACGACCGGCTGCTGCTCGTCGTCGGCCCGTGCTCGATCCACGATCACGACCAGGCGCTCGATTACGCGCGCCGCCTGAAGGTCGCCGCCGACGCATTGAAGGACGACCTGCTGATCACGATGCGCGTCTACTTCGAGAAGCCGCGCACGACGGTCGGCTGGAAGGGGTACATCAACGATCCGCGTCTCGACGGCAGCTTCCGCATCAACGAAGGGCTGCGCGCCGCGCGGCAACTGCTGCTCGACATCAACGCGCTCGGCCTGCCGGCGTCGACCGAATTCCTCGATCTGCTGAGCCCGCAGTACATCGCCGACCTGATCGCGTGGGGCGCGATCGGCGCGCGCACGACCGAGAGCCAGAGTCATCGCCAGCTCGCGTCGGGGCTGAGCTGCCCGATCGGCTTCAAGAACGGCACCGACGGCGGCGTGCAGGTCGCGTCGGACGCGATCGTCGCCGCAGCCGCGAGCCATGCGTTCATGGGGATGACGAAGATGGGGATGGCCGCGATCTTCGAGACGCGCGGCAACGACGATGCGCACGTGATCCTGCGCGGCGGCAAGAACGGACCGAACTACGATGCGGCGCACGTCGAAGCGAGCTGCGCGGTGCTGCGCAAGGCCGGCCTGCGCGAGCAGGTGATGGTCGATTGCTCGCATGCGAACTCGAACAAGTCGCACGAGCGGCAGATCGAGGTGGCGCAGGATCTCGCGCAGCAACTGTCGCAGGGCGAGCACCGGATCGTCGGCGTGATGGTGGAGAGCCATCTCGAGGCCGGCCGCCAGGATCTGAAGCCGGGCGTGCCGTTGCAGTACGGCGTGTCGATCACCGATGCGTGCCTGAGCTGGACGCAGACGGAGCCGGTGCTCGACGTGCTGGCGGAGGCGGTGCGGCATCGCAGGGTGTATTCGCGCAATGCGTGACGCAGCGGCGCGGCGGCGTGCCGGCCACCGCGTCGTTCGGCGCGCCGCGAAGATCGGGTGGCCGTCTGCGAGGTTGTCCTGATCGACGGGCCGCGGCGTCATTTTTTCGTGCCGCGCGCCCGTCTGTTCTGCGTGATCTTTGATCCCGATCCGGTTCGCCCTACCTGCTGCATCGCACTCCGAACGCACGATCCGTCGTTTGCCGCTACCATGAACGCCGTGTTGCACGCTGCGGCCCGGCCATGTCGGTCCGCCACGCACACACGCCGTGGCGGCGCGGTCGGCCGCCACGCGACTGACGAAGCGCGGGGCGGCCGTCCGCGGGGCGGCCAACCGCGGGGTGCTCACCGATCGGCCGTTGCACCCGTGTCGCTTCGTTCCCGGAATCCACAACAACCGAACCGGAGTGCAACGCATATGAAGTTCTACAAGACCCTCCTCGCAGCAACCGTCCTCGCGTCGAGCGTCGGCGCGCACGCGCAGATCGCGGGCGCGCAGCCGATCAGCGTGACCGTCGAGCAATCGCAGGCGCTGCTCGAAGGCTGGAGCGTGAAGAAGAGCGTGCTCGGCAAGACCGTGTACAACGACGAGAACCAGAAAGTCGGCAAGGTCCGCGACCTGATCGTCGCGCCGGACGGCTCGGTGTCGGCCGCGATCGTGTCGGCCGGCGGCTTCCTCGGCGTGGCCGCGCACGACGTCGCGGTGCCGATCGCGTCGCTCGACGTGCGCAACGGCAACATCTATCTGCCCGGTGCGACCAAGGAGGCGCTGAAGGCCACGCCGGCGTTCCAGTACGCGAAGGTGCCGTCGCCGCCGAAGCCGAAGAAGCTCGACGAAAAGCACTGATCTGCCACCTCGCGCGGCACGCGTCGTCCGTCGCGTGCCGCGCGTTCTCGCGACGGTCAGGTTGCGTCGAGTCCGCCGTCGACCGTGATCACCTGCCCCGTCATCCATGCCGCCTGTGGCGACGCGAGCGACACGATCCAGTGTGCGACGTCCGTGGGCTCGCCGCGCCGGCCAAGCGGAATGCGTGCGCGCTCCTGCGCCTTGATCGCTTCGATCTCGGGTGCCGACAGCTTCATCCGTTCCGACAGGAAATCCGTTTCCGTCGGACCCGCCGCGACGGCGTTCACGCGTACGCCCGCCGATGCGAGCTCGAGCGCCCAGCAGCGCGTCAGATGCTCGAGCGCGGCCTTGCTCGCCGCATAGTGCGACAACAGCGCCGCGGCCTTGTGTCCGAACGTGCTCGACACGTTGACGATGCTGCCGCGGGCTGCTTTCAGGTGCGGCAACGCGGCGGTCGCGAGCATCGACGGTCCGAGCGTATTGACCGAGAAGATCGCACTGATCGCTTCGAAGGTAGCCTGCTCGAGCGGCAGGATTGCACCCGCGCCCGCATTGTTGACCAGCACGTCGAGCCGCCCCGCCAGGGCGACCGCTTCGTCGATCGTGCGCGCGGCGTCGGCCGGATCGCCGGCATCCGCGACCACGTAGTCGATGCCCGGCGCGCTGCGCGCGGCTGCGGACAGCGCATCTTCGCGGCGGCCCGTGATGACGACGCGCGCGCCTTCGCGTGCGAACGCGACGGCCGCTGCCAGCCCGATGCCGGCACCGCCGCCGGTAATGAGGACCACCTTGTTGTCGAATGACTGCATGACTTTCTCGTGAAGACGATGGGTTGAATGTGCGTGCCGTTTAGCGTTCGGGCGCATCGTCCGCCGGCGCGAGCGCCACGACGTGGCTGATTCCCTCGTGCGCCATCTTCGTGTACGGACAGAAACGCTCCGTATTGCGGACGAGTTCTTCCGCCACCGCGCGTTCGACGCCCGGCAACTGCACGCGAATGTTCGCGTTCAGCATGAACAGCCCGTCCATCGGATCGCGACAGAAGTCGATCGATGCGGATACCGATGCGCTGGCGATCGACACGCCCGCCCGTGCAGCCAGCAGGCTCAGCGCGCCGTGAAAGCACGCCGCATAGCTGGCGGCGAACAACTGCTCCGGGTTCGGACCGTCGCCGGGCCCGCCCAGCGCGGACGGCAGGCGCAGCTCGATGTCCAGGCGTCCGTCGTCGGAACGGGCGACGCCCGATGCGCGGCCGTGCTCGGCCGCCCCGCCCGTGACGGTCACCGTCGTCGAGTACAGCGTCTGCGGTTCCCGTCCGCGATACCGGTCGAGCAGCGACAGCGGCGGAGGGCGCAGCGGCGTCATGGCGTGGGTGATCCGGCTGCGGCGTTCAGCGCACGAGCGCGTTCTGCCGGGACCATGCGTCGAAGGTCGTCGTGCCGAGGCGTGCACCGGGCGCCGGCACGAGCGTGTCGTCCTGCAGCAGCGCGCCGAAGTAGTCGGCGCCCGCATCGCGCGTCACCGTCCGCGCGTCGTGCGTGGCCGCCAGGAAACGCTCGACCAGATCCGCGATCCGCACGCGCTCGGGGCCGCCGATCTCGGCGATGCCGTTGCGCGGCGCGTCGAGCGCGAAGTCGGTCACGGCGGCCGCGACGTCGTCCGATGCGATCGGCTGGAAGTGCGCGGTGGTCAACCGGACCGTGTCGCCTTGCGTGCCAGCCTGCGCGATCGCCCCGACGAATTCGAAGAACTGCGTCGAGCGCACGATCGTGTACGGCACGCCTGCATCGCGGATCAGGTTTTCCTGAATGATCTTGCCGCGGAAATACGCGCTCTGCTGCAGCCGGTCGGTGCCGACCACCGACAGCGCGACGTGATGGCGCACGCCGGCCGCGCGCTCCGCGGCGAACAGGTTGCGCCCCGACGCCTCGAAGAAGGCCTTCACGGCCGCTTCCTCGAACGACGGCGAATTCGCGAGATCGACGACGACTTCCGCGCCGGCGAGCGCGTCGTCCAGTCCCGTGCCCGTGATCGTATCGACGCCGGTCGACGGCGCGGCCGCCACCGCGTCGTGGCCGCGTGCGACCAGGTTCCTGACGACCTTGCTGCCGATGAGGCCGGTACCGCCAATCACGACGATTTTCACGATTGCTCTCCTTGAACGGGCGCGCGACATGCACGCCGCTTGAACCTGCCGAAACCGGCGACCGTCGCGCTCGCGCGACCGGGCCGGTATCTTGCCGAACGGCGCAGCGCCGTACTCGCGTGCGTGTCGAACAGCCCGCATCGTAGGCATGCGCCGCGTGATCCGGTAGAGGCCTGCAAGCCCTCACCGTGTTGCTGCGAATGCATCAATCGATCGTCTCCAGCGGCGCCATCGTCGTCATCGTGGCCGGGCACTGCAGGTCGCGCGCACGCGTCTGTTCGATCATGTAGTCGATGAACACGCGGATGCGCGTGGGCAGGTGCTTGCGGCTCAGGTAGCAGAGGTAGTGTCCGCCGTCGTCCGGCGCATGCTGGCCGAGACAGCTCACCAGCCGGCCGTCGGCGAGCAGGTCGCACACCTGATACGCCGGCAGTTGCGCGATGCCGAGCCCGTCGAGCGCCGCGCGCACGACGAGGTCGATGTCGTTGAACGTGTGATGCGCGGCGAGCTGGCGCTGCTGCGTCAGTCCGTCGATCCTGAATTCCCATTCCGTCACGCGGCCCGACGCGGTGCACAGGTTGATGCAGCGATGCCGGGCGAGATCGTCGACGTGGCGCGGCAAGCCGTGCCGGTGCGCGTACGACGGCGACGCACAGACGATCATCTGCATCGGAATCAGCCGGCGCGCGACGATCGCGCTGTCCTCCATGCGGCCGTCGCGAAACGCGACGTCGATGCGGTCGGCGGAGAAATCGGCCGGCCGGTCGTTCAGCAGCAGGTCGAGCGTGATGTCCGGATACCGCGCATGGAAATCGCGCAGCAGCGGCGCGACGACCTTGCGGCCGAAGCCCGGCGTCGAGCCGACGCGCAGGTGCCCGCTCGGCGGCCCGCTGCGCAGCTCGCGCATGTCCTCGAGCGCCTGCGCCAGATGCTCGATGCCGGGCCGGCAGTTTTCGTAGAAGAGCTCGCCTTCGCGCGTCAGCGACACGCTGCGCGTCGTGCGCTGGAACAGGCGTGCGTCGAGCCGGTCCTCGAGCCGTTGCACGTGGCGGCTGACGGACGAGCGGCCGACGCCGAGGCGATCGGCGGCGCGCGCGAAGCTGCCTTCGGTGACGACGGCCAGAAAGGTGACCACGCCGGCATAGCAGGTCGAGAAGCTGCGCGCGAACGGATCGTCGGCATCGGGGCGGCGAATGGAGGTGTCGGGCATGGAGGCGCTGGAATCGTGGTGTCCGTATGCGACTAGACGTTTCAGCGCTGCTGCCTGTGACACCGCCCGCCGCATTTTTTCAAACAGGGTGCGGGCGACGTGCGAGCCGGCTATTTTTCCGGCACGAGCACGGGTGCGCCCTTGTCCTTCAACAGCAGCACGATGAACTTCGCGGGCCGGGTCCGGCTCGCGTTGCGTCCGACCGTGTGCAAGTCGTTCGGGCCCTCGTAGAAGGTGTCGCCCGGCTTCAGCGTGACGGGCTCGCCGCCCTTCACCTGCATCACGATCGAACCCTCGACCACATAGACGAACGCGTCGGCGTGGTGGCGGTGGACGGGATCGACCGCGCCGGGCGGATACTCGACCGAGATCATCAGCGCTTCCTTGCCCGGGTACGCGTCGAGCGGCTTCGTCATCAGCGGCGTGACGATGGCCGAGGGCGCCGCGCGAGCGGCGCCGGTCGCGGCGCTCGCGACGACGAGCGCGGACGCGATCACGTGTGTCATGCGAATCATGGTGGTGGCTTCCGGTGGGCCGCCGGCCGACGGCCGGCAGCGAAGGAGGGTGGCGGGCGGCCGTCAGGCGAGATTCGCCTTGTCGAGGCCGAACGCCTTGTCGGACGAGCCCGGCACGGTCCGGAACGCGACGTTCGCGCGGTTCCAGCCGTTGATCGCCATCACTTCGAAGGTCAGGTCCGACAATTCCTTCTCGGAGAACTGGCCGCGCACGCGATCGTAAAGGTCGTCCGGCACGCCGTGCTCGGGCAGTTTCGTCAGGACTTCGGTCCATGCGAGCGCGGCCCGCTCGCGCGGCGAGAAGAGCGTCGATTCGCGCCATGTCGCCAGATGATGCAGGCGCAACTCACGCTCGCCGTGGATGCGCGCTTCCTTTACGTGCATGTCGACGCAAAACGCGCAGCCGTTGATCTGGGATGCGCGGAGCGACACGAGATCCCGGATCGATTCCTCGATCGCGCTGTTGCGCAGCTGATTGCTGAGTTCGAGGAATTTCTTGAACAGCTCGGGCGACTGTTGAATGTAGTTGATACGCTGCGTCATGATTTCTCCTGGCGACGAAGAGGCTGGCCCGCGCTGCGCGGGTGTCGTGGGCGGCTGGGCGCCGCGCGAAATCATCTTAGGAGTGTGCGCCGGCGGGCGGTAGCCACGCACGGGGACGCATCGTGTTGCGCGCGCTGCACCAATCCGCGCTCGACCGCGGCCGGCGCGCGATGCACGCGTCAGCCGGCGGCGCAGGCAGCCGCGATCCGGGCGAGCTTGTCGGGGTTGCGCTGCACGAGAATCCGGCCGATGCGCGTACCGTCGGTCTCGAACGCCATCGCCGCTTCGAGCCGCCCGTCGATGAAGCGCAGCAGCGCCCACTGGCCGTTGAGCACGACCGGCCGCATCTCGACACCGCTGCCGCAGCGCAACCACGTCGCATAGAACAGTTGGGCGATGCGCCGGCCGCCGACCATCGGTTTCGGGAAGCTCTGGACGTGACCGCCGCCGTCGCCGATCAGCATCGCATCTTCGGCGAGCAGCGCCTGGATCGACGGGAAGTCGCCTCGTGCCAGCGCCTGCGTGAACGTCTGCAGCAGCCGGCGATGCGTTTCGTGCGGCACCGCATGCCGCGGCAGGGTATCGTCGCGCAGCCGCGCCCGGGCCCGGCTGACGAGCTGCCGGCACGCGGCTTCGGTCTTGCCGATCGCGTCGGCGATCCGGTCGTAGTCGAACTCGAAGATTTCATGCAGCAGGAACGCCGCGCGCGCTTCCGGCGTCAGCCGTTCGAGCAACAGCAGGTACGCCACCGACACGTCGTTCGCGCGCTCCGTCATTTCCTCGGGCGTCGCGGGCGATTCGCCGAGCTCCGGTTCGGGCAGCCAGATACCCGTATAGTGCTCGCGCCGGAGCTTCGCCGCGCGCAGGCGATCGATCGACGTCCGCGTCGTGACCGCGACGAGCCACGCCTCGGCGTTCTCGATGCTGTCGCGCGCCGCGTCGTGCCAGCGCAGCCACACGTCCTGCACGATGTCCTCGGCATCCGCGACGGAACCGAGCATCCGGTACGCGATCTTCTGCAGGCGCGGGCGCAGCGCGTGGAAAGTTCGTGCGTCGTCGGGCGTCACAGCCACACTCCGTCGAACCCGAACGTCACCGGCCCGCTCAGGAACGCGCTGCCTGCGCCGTCCCATCGAACGGTGACGTCGCCGCTGTCGCACGTCACCCGCACGGTGTCGTCGAGCAGCCCGCGCCGGATGCCGTTGACCACCGCACCGCACGAACACGAGCCGGAGCCGAGCGGCACGCCGCCGCCGCGTTCCCAGATACGTAGACGGACATGCGTGCGGCTGAGGACCTGCACGAAATGGACGTTGGTCTTCAGCGGAAACAGCGGATGCGCTTCGATCGGCGGGCCGAGCGCTTCGATGTCGAGCGCAGCGACGTCGTCGACGAAGAACGTGCAGTGCGGATTGCCCATGCTGCAGGCGGCCGGTGCACCGGGCAGCGGCAGCGCGAGCGTGTCGACGGCTTCCGAGAGCGGCACGTCCTGCCAGCCGAGCCGCGGCGCGCCCATTTCGACCTCGATCAGCCCATCCGCCCCCTGCGCACAGTGCAGGCGCCCGCGATTCGTGCGCAGCACGAC
Organism: Burkholderia sp. MSMB2157WGS; assembly: GCF_001532755.1. Lineage (NCBI taxonomy): Bacteria > Pseudomonadati > Pseudomonadota > Betaproteobacteria > Burkholderiales > Burkholderiaceae > Burkholderia > Burkholderia sp. MSMB2157WGS. The sequence goes on from NZ_LPJG01000017.1 coordinate 115,779, forward strand.
CGACGCCGCGCCGGTTTCCCGCATCAGCTTCCATGCGACGCCGCGCGTCGCGCTGCCGCAGGTATCGAGCGCCGAGCCGTCGGGATTCCAGAACGCGACGCGCGCGGCTGCGTCGTCGTCGTTCGAGATCGCCGCGAGCTGGTTGAAGCCGATGCCGCGACGCCGATCGCCCATGCGCCGCACGAGGTCGCGATCGATGCGTTGCGCCGGATCGTGTTCCCGGCCGCGCAGGTCGACGATGACGAAGTCATCGCCATTCGCGTTCATCTTCTGAAATCCGATCGGCATGGCGGTTCCGGAATGGAGGCAGGCAAATACTGTACGTGGCTCGCCGGTCGCGGGCAATCGCGGCCTGACGGCATGCAGGCGCCACGCATCTACGTAATTCTACGTAGATCCTCATACGTAGTTATCCGCTTGTAAGGGGCCCCCGTCGCGCGGAATACTACGGCCCATCGCCGCGGTCTCTGCGAGGCCGCGGCACGACGCATCGACGTCACGCGGGTTCGGCCTCTCGCCGCATCCACTCAAAAACACATTGGAGACCAGGAGACGCCATGAATCGGGCTTCCAGTACCCTGCTCTGGATCGCGGTCGCGCTGCTCGGCGCGTTCGCATTCGGCACGATCGCGCTTGCACACGGCGAGCGCGTCAGTGCCCTCTGGATCGTGATCGCCGCAGTCTGCGTGTATCTGATCGCGTATCGCTTCTACAGCCGTTTCATCGCCAGCAAGGTCATGCAGCTCGACGGGCTGCGGATGACGCCGGCGGTCAAGTACAACGACGGCCTCGACTACGTGCCGACCAACAAGTACGTGCTGTTCGGCCATCACTTCGCCGCGATCGCCGGCGCCGGGCCGCTGGTCGGCCCCGTGCTCGCCGCGCAGATGGGCTACACGCCCGGCATGCTGTGGATCCTGGCCGGCGTCGTGTTCGCCGGCGCGGTGCAGGACTTCATCGTGCTGTTCATCTCGACGCGCCGCGACGGCCGCTCGCTCGGCGACCTCGTCAAGATGGAGCTCGGCACGGTGCCCGGCGTGATCGCGCTGTTCGGCGCGTTCCTGATCATGGTGATCATCCTCGCGGTGCTCGCGCTGATCGTCGTGAAGGCGCTGACCAATTCGCCGTGGGGTACGTTCACCGTCGCCGCGACGATTCCGATCGCGCTGTTCATGGGCGTCTATACGCGCTTCATCCGTCCGGGCCGCATCGGCGAAGTGTCGATCATCGGCTTCGTGCTGCTGATGGCGTCGATCGCGTTCGGTCAGCACGTGCACGATTCGCCGACCCTCGCCGCGTGGTTCACGTTCAGCGGCACGCAGCTCACGTGGATCCTGATCGGCTACGGCTTCGTCGCGTCGGTGCTGCCGGTGTGGCTGCTGCTCGCGCCGCGCGACTACCTGTCGACGTTCCTGAAGATCGGCACGATCCTCGGCCTTGCGATCGGCATCCTGGTCGTCGCACCGGAACTGAAGATGCCCGCGCTGACGAAGTTCGTCGACGGCACCGGCCCCGTGTGGTCGGGCAACCTGTTCCCGTTCCTGTTCATCACGATCGCGTGCGGCGCGGTGTCGGGCTTCCACGCGCTGATCTCGTCGGGCACGACGCCGAAGCTGATCGACAACGAAACCAACGCGCGCTTCATCGGTTATGGCGCGATGCTGATGGAATCGTTCGTCGCGATCATGGCGCTGGTGGCCGCGTGCGTGATCGAGCCGGGCATCTACTTCGCGATGAACGCACCGGCCGCCGTGCTCGGCTCGACGCCGGAAGCCGTCGCGAACACCGTCACGCAATGGGGCTTCGTGCTGACGCCCGACATGCTCACGGAGACCGCGAAGGCCGTCGGCGAAACGACGATCATCGCGCGCGCGGGCGGCGCGCCGACGCTGGCCGTCGGCATGGCGCACATCCTGCACCAGGTGATCGGCGGCGAAGCGATGATGGCGTTCTGGTATCACTTCGCGATCCTGTTCGAGGCGCTGTTCATCCTGACGGCGGTCGATGCGGGTACGCGTGCGGGCCGCTTCATGCTGCAGGATCTGCTCGGCACGTTCCACCCGGCGCTCAAGCGCACCGAATCGCTGCCGGCGAACCTCGTCGCCACCGCGCTGTGCGTGGCCGCGTGGGGCTACTTCCTGTACCAGGGCGTGGTCGATCCGCTCGGCGGCATCAACACGCTGTGGCCGCTGTTCGGCATCTCGAACCAGATGCTCGCCGCGATCGCGCTGGTGCTCGGCACCGTCGTGCTGTTCAAGATGAAGCGCGAGCGCTATGCGTGGGTGACGATCGTGCCGACCGCATGGCTGCTGATCTGCACGCTGACGGCCGGCTGGCAGAAGATTTTCGACGCGAACCCGAAGGTCAGCTTCCTCGCGCACGCCGCGAAGCTGCAGGCCGCGGTAGACGAAGGCAAGGTGCTCGCGCCGGCGAAGTCGATCGCGCAGATGAAGCGCATCATCTTCAACGACTACATCGATGCGGCGCTGGCCGGGCTGTTCATCTTCGTCGTGGTCAGCATCGCGGTGTACGGGCTGATCGCCGTGCTGCGCGCGCGCCGTGAAGCGAAGCCGACCGTGCGCGAGACGCCGTACGAAGCGATGCCGGCCGCGCAGGCGCTCGGCAGCGGACGATAACGGGAGGCCGCGATGTTCACCGATCTTGGCAGCGACCTGCGCAGCGCGGGGCGTTACCTCGGGCAGGCGTTGCGGCTGATGGTCGGCCTGCCCGACTACGACACCTACGTCGCGCACATGCGCGACACCCATCCGGACCGCGAGCCGATGACGTACGAGGAATTCTTCCGCGAGCGTCAGAATGCGCGGTACGGGTCGGGGGCGGGGAAGTGTTGTTGAGCGCGTGATACGCGCGGTCGATGCAAAAGCGCCATGACATAGGTCATGGCGCTTTTTTTTCGTGGCGGCGCGGAATGCATCCCGGATTCGTCAAAGCGCGCGCGGGAGCGATTCGAACGATCGCGAATGGATCGTACGCAGCGTGCTCGGCTCGGCGAGCCGCGTGCCGGGCCGATGCGGGCATCAATGGGGCGCCGCGTGCCGCGAGCGCCGCGCGTCGTACGGCGCGACGATGGCCAGCAGTGCGGCGACTGCGACGCCTGCGGCCAGACAGTACAGCGCGAGCGAAAAATCCGGCGAGCGGGTGCGCGCCACGCCCACGAGCCACGGCGAAAAGAAGCCGGCGAGCCCGCTGATCGAGTTGATCAGCGCCATCCCGCCGGCTGCGCCCGCGCCCGCGAGAAACGTCGGCGGAATCGTCCAGAACACGCTCAGCGAGCCGACGATGCCCGCGGCGGCAATGCAAATGCACACGAACGACAGCAGCGGCGATCCGGACGTCAGACCGCTGCCGGCGAGGCCGATCGTGCCGACGATCAACGCGCCGGCAAGATGCCATCGACGTTCCATCCGGCGATCGGAATGCCGCGCGTTGGCGAGCATCGAGATTGCGCCGAGCACGAACGGAATCGCGCTGACGACGCCGATCTCGACGATCGACAGCCGGCTCATCTGCCGAATGACCTGCGGCAGCCACGTCGAAATGCCGAAAAAGCCGATGCCGATGCAGAAGTAAAGCAAGCCCATCAGCCAGACGAGCGGCGACAGCATCGCGTCGCGGAAGCGCGCGGTGCCGGTTTGCGCGGCCGCGGCTTGTTCGCGCGCGAGCGTGGACGTCAGCCAGTCGCGTTGCGCGGCGTCCAGCCATTTCGCGTCGGCCGGCCGGTCGACGAGTACGAACCATGCGAGCACGCCCAGCGCGAAGGCCGGCAACCCTTCGAGCAACATCATCCACCGCCAGCCGGAAAAGCCGGCCGACTGATGGAAGTGCGCGATCAGCAGCGTCGACAGCGGGCCGCCGAAGATCAGCGAACAGATGTTGGCCGAATAGACTTGGCCGATCGCGCGCCCGAGATGCTGCTTCGGATACCAGGTCGCGAGGTAGTACAGCACGGCCGGAAAGAAGCCGGCCTCCGCGACGCCGAGCAGCAGGCGCGCCGCGTACAGCTGTTCGGGGGTCTGCACGAACGCGGTCGCGGCCGACACGATGCCCCACGTGACCATGATGCGCGCGAGCCATCTCCGCGCGCCGACGCGATGCATGATCATGTTGCTCGGTACCTCGAAGCCGATGTAGCCGAGATAGAAGATGCCGGCCGCGAAGCCGAACATCTCCGGGCCCAGACCGAGCTCCTGGTTCATCTGCAGCGCGGCGAAGCCGATGTTCGCGCGGTCCAGATAGTTGACGAACCACGCGACGAAAACGAGCGGAACCAGCCGCCGCGTCACTTGCCGGATCGTCGCGTGTTCGACGTCGTGTTCTCGACTGCCGCTCGATGCGAGTGCATCAAGTTGGGAATGCGTCATCGGGTTCCTCGTTTCGGAGAGGGGGCGACCGGCGGCGCTTTGCGTCGCCCTGCCGCTGCCGGTTCGTCCGCGTGCCGCGGCGCCGCGGATCGATCACCGGCCGGCGTCGCGCGCGAAATGCGCAACCGAATCGGCCAGCGAGCACGCTGCGGTGAATCCCAGTTCGCGTTGTGCCGCGCGCACATCCGACGGCGCCGGGCGGCGGTGCGGGAAACCGGCAAAGCCGCCGTCCGGAAGCCGCATGGCGCCGATACTCAGCGCCGGAAGCTGCGCGCGCACGACGTCGACGAATGCTTCGACCGTCCACCATGCGCCGGTCGCGACGTTGTAAACGCGCTGCGTCGGCGCTGTGGCGCGTAGTGCGGCGACGTTCGCGTCGGCGCAGTCGCGTGCGTCGACGAACTCTTCGCGCCCGTTCCACAACAGCACCGGATCGTCGAGCTCGGCCGGAACGCCGCGCCGTCCGGCATCGAGCAGGCAGTGCAGCAGCCGCCCGGGCACGCTCGTCGCCGCTTCCGGCCCGGTGCCGAGCACGGCGCCGTAGCGGAGCACGACGACGCTCAGCCCGTACAGCGACGCATACGCGAGCGCGAGGTGCTCGCCGGCGACCTTCGTCGCCGCATAGAGACTCGCCGGCGCTTCGCTGACGCTGTGGCTGACGAAGTCCTCGGCGATCGGGTCGGCCGGTAACGTGCCGAACGCCGTATACGCGACCGTCGTCGAGCTGGCGATGACGATCCGGTCGAGCCGATGTCGCCGTGCGGCTTCCAGCACGTTCGCGGTGCCGAGCGTGTTGACCTTGATGCCCGCGAGCGGATCGCGGCGAATCGCGGTCGACAGCAGCGCGGCCGTGTGCACGATCGCGCGCACGCGATGGCGATCGATCAGCGCCGATAGCGCGTCGAAATCGGTGACGTCGCACGGCACGACGTGAAGGTTCCGGCGTGTGCTTTCGTCCGGCATCCGCACGTCTGCGAGGACGACGGATTCGTGTTGCGCGTGCAGGCGCGCTGCGGTGAGGCGGCCGATCAGGCCGGCTCCGGTGATCAGGATGGTCATGTCGTGTACTCGAAGAAATGGTTGCGATTCCTATGCCGGGATATCGACGACGCGGCTGCGATTCAACAGCGACTTCGGATCCAGCGTTTTCTTCAGTGCGGCCATCAGCGCGACTTCGTCGGCGGAGCGGCTGTCGCGCAGATACGGCTTCTTCGACAATCCGATCCCGTGCTCGCCGGACACCGAGCCGCCGAGCGCGCCGACCGAGCGATGCACGCACGGCGACACGCGTGCCGCGAAGCCGGCGTCGTCCGGTGTGCCGCCGGCCACCAGATGCAGGTTGCCGTCGCCGAGGTGGCCGTAGGTCTGCATCCGGACCGTGCCGAGCGCGCGCAACTGCGCATGAATGTCGATCACCCACCGTTCCATGTCGGCAATCGGCAGGCTGACGTCGAAGCTGGCCCACGGTGCGATCGCGTTCGCGGCTTCGCCGGACGCCTCGCGCAGCGCCCACAATGCGTCGGCCTCGGCGAGCGAGCACGCGATGATCGCGTCCGCTCCGTCGGAGGCTTCGAGAAAGTCGCCGAGCACGTCGGTCAACGGCGCATCGTCGTCGTCGGGCTGCGCGCCCATCGTTTCGACGACGATCAGATGAGAGCCCGGACGCGCGAACGCCGGCTTGCCGATCTTCAGTTCCTGCGTGACGGTGTCGTAATAGTCACGCCACATCACTTCGAAGCTGGTCAGCGACGCGCCGAGCCGTCGGCGGCATGCTTGCAGCAGTGCGATCACTTCGCCGAAGCCGTTCACCGACACGAGTGCCGTGCGGCGCGACGCCGGCAGCGGCTGCAGCGACAGCACCGCGCGCGTCACGACGCCCAGCGTGCCTTCGCTGCCGATGAACAGATGCTTCAGGTCGTAGCCGGCGTTGTCCTTGAGCACCTTGCCCATCCGCGAGATCACGGTGCCGTCGGCCAGCACGGCCTCGAGCCCGAGCACCGCGTTGCGCATCATCCCGTAACGCAGCACGCGGTTTCCGCCGGCGTTGGTCGCGATCATTCCGCCGATCTGACACGAGCCGCGGCTGCCGATGTCGACCGGGAACAGCAGGTTGCTCGCGGCCGCGGCCGCGTGAACGGATTCCAGGCAGACGCCGGCCTGAACCACCATCGTGCAGCCGACCGCATCGATCTCCTCGATCCGGTTCAGCCGCTCGAGCGACATCACCGCTTCGCCGGGCTGCGGCACGCACGCGCCGACGAGGCCGGTCATCCCGCCTTGAACCACGACGGGCTGGTTCAGCGCGTGGAGAATCTTCATGACCGCGGCGACGTCGGCCGGCGTTTTGGGCCGCAGGACCGCGACCGGTTCGCCGCGACCGCCGCTGAAGTCCTCGCAGTAGCGCGCTCCGGCTTCGCGGCCGTCGATGAAGCCCGCTTCGTCGAGGACGCCGGACAACGCGGCGCGCAATTGCGCGGCATTCGAATTGCTCATCGTTGATCTCCTTCTGAAAACGCGTCAATGAACCGACGCGCGGGCCGGTTCGAACCGATCCGGGAACGGCAGCACCGCTGCCAGGACGGCGGCGACTGCGATACCGGAAGCCATGAAATAGATCGGCGACGAAAAATCCGCGGTCCGGTCGCGGATGAGGCCGATCAGATAAGGCGCGGACAGTCCGGACACGCTGCCGATCGTGTTGACGAGCGCGAGGCCGCCCGCTGCGGCCGCGCCGCTGAGAAACGCCGACGGAATCGACCAGAACACGCTGAGGCCGCCCATCAGCCCGGCGGTCGCGATGCACAGGAACACGAACGCGACGACCGGGTGCGACCACGACGCGGCGCTCGCGATCATCCCGATCGCGCCGACGGCCAGCGGGACGGCCAGATGCCATCTGCGCTCCCGCGTTTTGTCCGAATGCTTCGCGTTGACGAGCATCGCCGCGGTGCCGACGACGAACGGGATCGCGCTGACGAGGCCGATCGCGGCGATCGACAGCCCGGACAACTGCTTGATCAACTGCGGCAGCCACATCGTGATGCCGTTGAAGCCGATTCCGAGCGAGAAATAAAGCAGGCCCAGCAGCCACACGATCGGGCTCGTCAGCGCCGGCAGCAATTCCGACGTGCCGACGTTTGCGGCGGCGCGGTCTTCGCGCTTCATTTTTTCCGTCAACCACGTGCGTTCCGCGTCGGACAACCACGTCGCTTTCGAAGGTGCATCGGTCAGGTAAAGGAACGCCGCGATGCCGAGCACGACGGCCGGAATGCCTTCGACGATGAACATCCATTTCCATCCGGACAGTCCGCCGAGCCCGTGCATCGACGACATCAGCAATCCGGACAGCGGCGCGCCGACGATCACGGCGATCGTGTTGGCCGAATAGACTTTCCCGATCGCCTTCGCGCGGTGCGCTTGCGGATACCAGCAGGTCAGGTAATAGATCAGCCCCGGAAAGAAGCCGGCTTCGGCGATGCCGAGCAGAAAGCGAATGCCGTACAGATGGTGCGGGGTGGTGATCGCGGCCTGCGCGATCGAGATCACGCCCCACGTGACGATGATCCGCGCGAGCCACGTGCGGCCGCCGAAGCGTTGCAGAAGCAGGTTGCTCGGAATTTCGAACAGGATGTAGCCCGCATAGAAGATGCCCGCCGCGAGACCGTACATCGCCGGCTTCAGCCCCAGCTCGTCGTTCATCTGCAGCGCGGCGAAACCGATGTTCACGCGGTCCAGGAAATTGACGAAATAGATGGCGAACAGCAGCGGCACCAGCCTTCGGGTGACTTTCCTGACGACAGTGTTTTCCAGATCGGGGAGCATGACGGTTCCTTCTAGAAGCGGTGGTTGATGCCGACGTTGAATGCGGAATTGCCTGCCGCGGGGTTGCCGACGTCGGCCGCGTTCCATACGCGGTAGAAGCCCGACGTCTCGGTGTTCGATGCGCGGTTCCAGATGTACGCGTACGACGCGTACAGGCTCGTGCGTTTCGACAGGTTGTGCACGTAGCCGAGCGCGAATTGCCGCGCGTCGTTGCGGGCGGCCGTGCGGTCGTCCTTGTAGATGCACGACGCGAGCACGTAGTCGGTGCCGACGCGAACGCTCGTGCCGACCAGGAAGTCTTGCGACCGGTGATTGACGGTGCCCGGCACGATCGCGCCGCGGTTGAGCACGTAGTTCAGGTAGGCGGTCACGACGTCGAAGTCGTATTTGGCGCCGAAAAACACTTCGCGCGCATCGTCCCCGCGGCCGTCGGCATTCCTGGCGTCGGCATACGCGACGATCGTGTCGAGCTTGCCCGTGCTGTAGCCGAGCGATGCGCCGAACTGGCTGTTCGCGACGATCGATCCGGGCACGCCGCCGACGCTGTACGACATCTCGCCATACGGCCGGCCGGGCGTTTTCGGCAGCGCGTATTTGATTGCGTTGTTCATCCGGTTGCTGCCGCCGTGCCCACCCGCCGAAATCAGGTTCGCCGACGTGCCGGCGAGCCCGGTGCCGAACGGATCCATCGTCACCTGCGCGATCGCGAGCGTCGTGTACTGGCGGCCGAACGTGAGTCGTCCGAATCGAGTGGAGTCGACGCCGACGTACGCCTGGCGTCCGAACAGCAGACCGCCTTGCCCGGCCGCGCCGCTATGGGTCAGGAAGCCGCCCTCGAGCGTGAATATCGCGGACAGCCCGCCGCCGAGGTTTTTCCGGCCGCGCAGGCCCCAGCGGGATCCGCTCATGACGCCGCCGGTTTGTCGCGTGACCGCGCCTGCCGCGGCGCCGGACTCGTGCACGATGCCGACGTCCACGATGCCGTAGAAGTCGATCGCGTCGTCCCGGCTCTGTGCGCGGGCCGTTACGCATACCGCGCACGCGATTGCCGCGATGCCGACCACGTTGATTGCCGCTCGATTCATTGATTTCCCGTCCGTTCGTGGGGCGCGTGCCGAACGCGTACGACGCTGTTCGCCGTATCGGCATCGCGTCGACGGCATGCACGATCGCGTTTCATATGCGGAACAACGTTTCGTGCATTGAACGTGAGAAATTATAAATTTTTGCCGATCAAAGAAACTCTGTGTATACCCTAGCGCCGGCCGTGCGCGCGTACCGGGTGCGGCGCAGGCGGCGACGGAGCGTGCGGGGCATCGGCGCGCGCATCCGTCCTTGCCGTTCAGGCGGCCTATAGGTACAAGCGCATGCGCGTGCCGACACAGTGTTGTAGCGGTACGCGGAATTTATAAAGCTGGCCGGGTGGTATAAGATTTCGCGTAACGCAATTCCTCCCCGTCCTCAATCCGACGCTTCACGCACGCCCATGATCTCGTCGCCTACCCGCGCTTCACGTCACGCGCCGTCCACCGATTCCGCGGTGTCGCAGACCATTTCGGAGAAGGCTTACAAGCTGCTTCGTGCGGACATCATCGCGGGACGTCTGGCGCCGGGCGAAAAGTTGCGGCTGCAATCGCTGCAGACGCGCTACGAACTCGGCGTCAGCCCGATCCGCGAGGCGCTGATGCTGTTGTGCGGCGACGAGCTCGTGACCAATGAAGGTCAGCGCGGCTTCAGCGTCGCGCCGTTGTCCAGGGCCGATCTGCTCGACCTGACGAGCGCGCGCATCGCGATCGAGCAGCAGTTGCTCGCAGATTCGATCGCGCAGGGTGACGACGATTGGGGTGCCGACATCACGGCCGCGTATTACAAGCTCACGAAGGCGCGTTTGCCTACCGACGCGTCGGACGTCACCGCGATCGAGCTATGGGAAGCTGCGCACCGCCGGTTTCATTTCTCGCTGGTGGCGGCGGCAACGTCGACATGGCTGCTGCGGATGGACGAGCAACTCGTCGATCATTCGGAACGCTATCGACGAATCCGGCTGGCCTACCCACGGTCCACGAAAAAACTCGCCGACGACGTGCTGAAGGAACACAGGGATTTGATGGAAGCGGTGCTGGACCGCAACACCGCGAAGGCGCTGGAGCTGCTGCGGCAGCACCTGATGGGCACCGTCGAAGCACTGCTGAAGCGCTTCGGCGACTGACGGCCGCGCGCCGCGCCGCCCGACTACGCGCGGGCGGGCGGCAACGCGACATACGCGACGATTTCGATCCGCATGGCCGGCGCCACCAGCGCGCCGGCGATTACCGTCGACCGGTTCGGATACGGTGGCGTGAAGAATTCCCGATAGACACGGTCGACGACCGGCACGTCGTCGACATCTAGCAGCGTGATCAGCACTTGCGCAACGCACGACAGATCCGCACCGGCGGCTTCGGCCGCGGCCTTCAGATTCCGAAACGTGATGCGCGCTTGCGTGGCGATATCGCCGGTCTCGAGCGAACCGTCGCTGCGCACCGGCCCGTGCGCGGTGAAGAGCAGGCCCGCGGCCTTGATCGCCCATGAGAACGGCTGCGCCGGCTGCGGCAATCCGATGTCCACGGCTTGTTTCATTTCGACGTCTCCTCGACCAGACGGCCAAGCGTTGCGAACCATGGATGCGATGGATCGCGCAATGCGGTATGCGTCTGAAAATGATCTTCGCCGGGATGCTCGTCGCAGCGAAGCAGGCCGCGCGGATCGGCGTGCGCGAGCAGCGCATGCATGCGCCGGTTCGAGCGGATCACGCGTTCGCTGTCGTTTTGCCCGTAGCTCAGCACCATCGGCACGGCGGACGTTGCCGCCCAGCACAATGCGCTCATCGCGGCGTCGCTGTCGGGGCGATCGAGCAGCATCGTATAGACGCGTTCTTCCAGGCTGCCGGGCAACGGGCTCGGATGACACAGATCCATCACGCCGCTGATCGGCAGGCAGGCCCGCACGGCGGCCGGCGATCCGCCGGCGGCCCGCAGCGCGGGCGTGCGCAATGCCGCCATCGCGGCGATCGCGCCTCCCGCCGAATGTCCTGCCAGATACAGGCGGTCGGGATTGCCGCCCCATCCATGCGCCGGGCCGGCCAGATGGGCGAGCAACGCCGCGGCATCGTCGAACGCGGCCGGCAGTCGATGCCGCGGCGCGAGCCGGTAAGTCGGCGCGACCAGCACCATGCCGATACGGACCACGGCGGATGCAAGAAACGATACGTATTCCTTATACCCGTTCGTCCAGCCGCCGCCGTGCCAGAACACCAGGATCGGCGCGTTCTTCAGGCGATCGGTACTGAACACGTCGTAGCGGTGCTGCGGATCGGGACCGTAGCGCAGATCGCGGGTCACGACGACGTCCGGCGGGATGTCGGTCGACCAGCTCAGGACGGTCCGCTCGTAATCGATCGCGGCTTGGGACGGCAGCGGCGGCTGCGCGTCGGCGGACAACGCGGAGGGTGTGCTCATCTGGGTGCGGCAGGGTCTTTCGCCGCGGTCGGCGGCGGGTCGAGTCAGGAAATATAAAGCGAAGTATATGTTCGATGTGATGGAATTTGTAAATTATCGGTCGACCCGATCGTAATCGCGATCGGCCGCGCGTGTCGGGAAGGCGGTCGTCGAGTCGGCGACGTGAGGCGCGAAGCGGAACGGAGCGAAGGGGGAAGCGCATGCAGCCGGGCGCGGGAGATTCGCATCGAATGCGTCGAAGGGAACGGCGCCGGCCCGCGGATGATGGCGTTATTGCGCGTCGGCAGGTTGCGTGCATGCCCGCGTCACGGTATCGCGCGCGCACCGGTATCATGGCAGTCCTTTGTTCCGATCAACCGTGCAGGAGAACCTGGTCGTGCATGTCGGTGAGCGTTTCAACAGCATTTCCCATCTCGTCGGCGCGGTGCTGTCGGTGGCAGGTCTCGTCGCGCTCGTGACGATGGGCGCGCTCGAAGGCGATCCGTACAAGGTGGTGAGCTTCAGCGTGTACGGCGCGATGCTGATCCTGCTCTACGCGATCTCGACGGCGTATCACAGCGTGCGCAACCCGCGCCTGAAGGCGATCCTGCAGAAATGCGACCATTCGGCGATCTACCTGCTGATCGCCGGCAGCTACACGCCGTTCACGCTGGTTACGCTGCGCGGCCCGTGGGGCTGGTCGCTGTTCGGCGTGAGCTGGGGGCTCGCCGTGTTCGGCATCGTGCAGGAACTCACGCTCGGGCGTCGCACGCGCCTGCTGTCGATGATCCTGTACGTGCTGATGGGCTGGCTCGCGCTCGTCGCCGTGCGGCCGCTGATCCATGCGCTGCCGCCGATCGGCACCGCATGGCTCGTGGCCGGCGGCGTGATCTACAGCGCGGGGATCTACTTCTTCATCAACGACGAACGCATTCGCCACGGGCACGGCATCTGGCATCTGTTCGTGCTGGCCGGCAGCCTGTGCCAGTTCGTCAGCGTCGCGATGTATGTCGCGTGAGCAGCGCGCGGTGCCGCATGGGCGAGCGCTTCGGCGCGGCGGCGGTCATGCGCGCTCGGCTGTCGATGCTGCGCCGCGCAGCACGTTGAACCCGACCCATCCCCAGTACACGCGATGATGCGCGATCAACCCGTCGCGCAGATCCATCACCTCGACGAGATCCACTTGATCGCCTTCCGGCGTTTCGCGCGGATATTCCCACGTCAGTTGCCGTCCGTTCGAAAAGAACACGCCGGTGCGGTACCAGCGTCCGAGCCGGTTTCCCGGATCGCGCAGGCCGGCCGCGAAGAATTCGCCGATTGCGGGCTTGCCGCGCAGCATGCCGGAGCCGTGGCCGGGCAGCGCGACGACGATCAGCGGCGTTTCGAGTATCGCGTCGTCCGCGTAGAGCGACATCAGCGCGTCGAGATCGCGCGCGACGACGGCGGCGTGCCAGTTCTGATGAATGCGGTGCGCATCGGTGTGGTCGGCGAGGGTCATGGCGGTGGCGGCACGCGTGGATAACGGAACCACTGTATCGGCGCGATGCCGCCGGACGTTTCAGCGCGGGCCGAAACGTGGATGCCGCATGTGCCGGACACGATCGTGCCGCCCGCAAGTCCCTCGCGTCGCAGATCGGTCCGGACGTCAGCCGCCCAGCGCGCCGAGGTTCAGCTCGTGCGACTTGCCGATCCACACCGCGCAATCGCGATGATCGCGCAGGTCGTCGCCGGTATTCGGATGCAGGAAGATGTCGAGCGCGCCGTGGTTCAGCACGAGCCACGGCACGATGTCGTCGAATCGCGCGGCGCTGAACGCGATCTGGTACGACCAGGCCGGATGCGGGCCGACGAGGCGTTCGTGAAAGCGGCCGAGTTCGATGGCCGCGCCGAACCGCGCGTCGACGACCTGGCGAAACGCCCAGGCCGCGTCGCGGCTCGCCGCATCGAAATAGACGTGCGCGTGCCAGCTGTCGATGGCGGTAGTGTCGAGGGCGGCCATGGAGAGACTCGATTAAAAAGGGAAATGCCGGAGATGCCGTGCGAAACGGCCGATGCGTGATTATCGCGCGTCCTTGCCGATTGCGTCGTGTCTCGATCCTGCAAGCCGATGCAGATGATTTGTCCTATATCGAAGAATCGGCTGATCCGATGAGGTCGTCTCCGCGGTATCCGCGTGCGCGATAGCACGCCGCAGCCTTGCGGGCAGGCGCGCCGGCCGGAATCGCACCGGCAACACGTCATTTCCGAAATCGAAAGAGCGGAATGAGCACCCGCCGAATCGCCGGTAAAGATCCGATCAGATCATTGAATGAAATAAAGAAATTCCATTTCGACGGGATTCGCGAGCGACGCCGTCCGCACGCCGAATGCGCGGCTGAAAATAACAATTGCGGATTCGGCTATTCAAGCGACATGCGCCCCGACATACGATGATTTCAACGCATCGATGATGGATCGATGCGGGGACAACCATCTGGAGGCCACTATGCGATCCCTCGTTCCCGTTACCGTTCTTTCCTGCGCACTCGCTGCGCTGCCGGCCGTCGGCTTCGCGCAGTCGATCGGCGCCGGCGACACGCCGCATGCCGCGCCGTTGACCTGGTCGGCGGCACGTGCCGAAACCGACGTGCAACTGATGCAGATGACGCGTGCCGGCTATCGCGCGACGACGGTCGGCAACCAGAACTATCCGCTCGCGATGCAGCGGGCGCTCGAGCGCGTGAACAACCCGATGCCCGACCGGTGGCGCGACGAAAAGGCCGCGATGGAAGCGCGGGCGGCCCGCGACGCGCAGAGCGGCCATCCGGTGAAGGCGTTCTTCGTGAAAACTGCGTACTACCTGAAGGGCGAGAACACGTTTTGACGCAGGAGACGAACATGGCATGCCCCGACCGATGGTGCGGCGTGTTGCGTGCGTCGGCGATACGCAAGCTGCCGCAAGCGTGCGCGACGCGACGGCGCGCCGATGTGCACGACGTGCGACGCCGGGCGAGCACCCTGCGCGACGCGAGCCGCGGCGCCGTCGCGTGCCGCAGCGCGTGGCGCGGGTCGGCGGAGGGCGGCGCGTCCGCGCGCGAGGGCGAATCATGAAGGCTGCCCGAAAAGGCCGTCGCCATCCGCCGTTGACGCGCGAATGGCTGCTGCCGCTGCCGCCCGCGCATGCACGCGACATCTCGCTGAAATGCCACATGGCGTTGGTCGCGCTGCGCGGCGAGCACGGTAGCGAAACGTTGCTGATGCGGCTGCGCACGAGCGTGTATCTGGTGTTCCTCGCGCTCGACGATGCGGTCTGTCCCGATGCGACCGTCGACCTGTGCGTCGACGCGGAGCGCGCGCTGGACGCGAGCGTGGCGCGCGCCGCGCAAAGCGGTGCGTGGACGCTGCACGACGACGAATGCGCGGTGCTCGAACGCGTGCTCGCCGCGAACGACGCATGCGTCGCGACGCTCACGCGGCATCGGCTGGCGGAGCTGTGGCGTCATGTCTGCACGTTCGCTACGGCCGAACAGCCGGGGCTGGTCGCGCAGGCCGCGGCGAAGATGCGGGAACCGGCCGTTCTGCATTGAGTGGCGGCCCGCGGGCCGTGTTTCATACGCGTCTGATTCCTTCGCGCGGCCGCGCGCCGTCTAATGACATGACTGGAACCCCGGCGAGCCGGGCGACGACGATCCATCCTCGCGTTGGCGACGAACGTGCGTGTCGACGCGAACGCATTCGTTTCAGTCAGGAGGAGCGATGGCGCTATACAGGAGCGGCGGCTACTTCACGTGCGGAAGTGGCCGCGCATTCAGCGAGAACCTGCCGCCGGGCAGCAAGGTGACGGTGGCGGGCATCTATCGATGCACCGTGTGCGGCGACGAGATCGGTATTGCGAAAGCGCAGACGTTGCCGTCCGAGGAGGCGCATCCGCACGATCTCGATCCGCCGTCCGACCCGCTGCTCGATCCGGGGCCGACCGCGTGGCAACTGATCGCCGCGGCGGAGTCGCGAAGCTAGGCAATCGACGGCAGCCGCCGCACGCGGCCGCGCAAGCGCAATGCGTCACTCGGCGTCCGTCAAAACAAAAAGCGCCACGGAGCGAACTCCGTGGCGCTTTTCGATGCGTGGCCGCTGCGAAGGCGCGAACCTTCGCACGGCGCGGCGCGCTTAAGCGGCCGTCGCCGACTTCGCCGGCTTCTGCAGCTTGCCCTTGCCGGCGCGCTGGATTTCCTCGAGCTTGATCTCGACGTGGCGCGAGAACACGTACTCGGCCGGACGCTGCTTCGCGATCGAGATGTCCGGTGCGAACGGGCCGTCGGTCTTGATGCCCTTGCGGCTCACGCGCAGCGCCTTCAGCGGGTTGGAGATCGTGTCCATCACGGCCGTGGCCTCGAAGCCGCAGTGGACCATGCAGTCCGCGCACTTCTCGTAGTTGCCGACGCCGTAGTTGTCCCACTCGGTCGTTTCCATCAGTTCCTTGAAGGTCTTCACGTAACCTTCGCCGACCAGATAGCACGGCTTCTGCCAGCCGAACACCGTACGCGCCGGGTTGCCCCACGGCGTGCACTTGTACGTCTGGTTGCCGGCCAGGAAGTCGAGGAACAGCGACGACTGGCTGAACGACCAGCGCTTGCCGCCTTCGCCGCGCTTCAGGATTTCGCGGAACAGGTTCTTCGTCTTGTCGCGGTTCAGGAAGTGCTGCTGATCCGGCGCGCGCTCGTATGCATAGCCCGGCGACACGGTAATGCCGTCGACGCCGATCGGGCCCAGCGTGTCGAAGAACTTCGCGACGCGCTCGGGGATCGCATCGTTGAACAGCGTGCAGTTGATGTTCACGCGGAAGCCGCGGCGCTTCGCTTCCTTGATCGCCGCGACCGCCTTGTCGTACACGCCTTCCTGCGACACGGAATGGTCGTGCATGTCCTTGTCGCCGTCGAGGTGGACCGACCAGACGAAATACGGGCTCGGCTGGTAGTCGTCCATCTTCTTTTCCATCAGGAGCGCGTTCGTGCACAGGTACACGAACTTCTTGCGCTTCATGATGCCCTTGACGATTTCCGGCATCTCCTTGTGGAGCAGCGGCTCGCCGCCGGCGATCGACACGACGGGCGCGCCGCACTCGTCGACGGCCTGCAGGCATTCCTCGACGGACAGGCGCTGGTTCAGGATCGGATCCGGATAGTCGATCTTGCCGCAGCCGTTGCACGCGAGGTTGCAGCGGAACAGCGGCTCGAGCATCAGCGCGAGCGGATAGCGTTTGTTGCCGGACAGGTGCTGGCGCACGATGTAGGCGCCGACACGGACTTGCTGGAGCAGCGGAATAGACAAGGGATGTCCTCCTTAAACTTCGCGGGCGACAGCTTGCGTGAGCTTCGCCGGCAACTTGAATTCGACTTTTTCTTCACGGCCCGCCATCGTCGCGACATCGACGGGCCCCAGCGCGCGCAGCGCGCCGATTACATCCTCGACCATTTCCTCGGGCGCCGACGCACCGGCGGTCAGGCCGACCGTCTGCACGCCCGCGAACCATTCGGGCTTCACTTCCGAGCCGTCGGCGACGAGATAGCTCGGCACACCGCTTTCGGTGCCGATCTCGCGCAGGCGGTTCGAGTTCGAGCTGTTCGTCGCACCGACGACGAGCAGCACGTCAACCTGTTCGCTCAGCTCGCGCACGGCGGCCTGGCGATTCTGCGTGGCATAGCAGATGTCGCGCGTGTCCGGGCCGACGAGGTCGGTGAACCGGCGCTGCAGCGCTTCGATGATGCCGCGCGTGTCGTCGACCGACAGCGTGGTCTGCGTGATGTACGCGACCGGCGTATCGACGGGCAGCGTCAGCGTATCGACTTCGGCTTCGCTCTGCACGAGGATCACCTCGGCCGGAATCTGGCCGATCGTGCCCTCGACTTCCGGGTGGCCCGCGTGGCCGATCAGGATCAGCCGGCGGCCCGCCGCGACGTACTGGCGGCCCTGCACGTGCACTTTCGTGACGAGCGGGCAGGTCGCGTCGAGCACGTCGAGCCCGCGCGCTTGCGCGTCGTGCTCGACCGTCTGGGCGACACCGTGCGCGCTGAAGATCGCGACGGCGCCGTGCGGCACCTCGTCGAGTTCCTCAACGAATCGTGCCCCTTTATTACGCAGATTTTCGACGACATGCCGGTTATGCACGATCTCGTGACGCACATAGACCGGCGCACCGTGCTGTTGCAGCGCGCGATCGACGATCTCGATCGCACGGACAACCCCCGCACAGAAGCCGCGGGGCTGGGCAAGGATGACTCGCATAAGTGAGCGAACTCCGACGACAGACGCCGGGGTCGAGGCGCTGGCACACGCTTGCTCGCCCCGGCTTGGTGTTATGAAGGCAGGAACGAACCGGCCGGCCAGGCCCCGGAACCCCGAATTAATCGCGCATTTTAACCCTATCGCGCCGTCCTTGCTTTGGTGCCGTGTCGAACCGTTGCAATTGCGGGAGAGCGGCGTCGGCGCTGGCCCGCGCGGAACCCGGTAAACTGCGCGGTTTCGCGGTCGGCCGCTCCGGCTGCCCGCCATCGCGCTCATTTCAAGGCCATTCGATGACCGTCGATTCTTACGCGTATTGCCCGTCCGCCCATGCGGATTTGGGCGTTTCGTTTCCGACCCTTATTCACGCCGCCGAAGCCGGCGCCCGGCAGGAGGCAGGCCGATGATGCTGGCGATCGCTTTCCTGGTGTCCGGCCTGTCGCTGGCGATCTGGATCGTGCTGCTCGTCGCGCGCGGCGGCTTCTGGCGCGCGCAGCCCGCGCGGCCGCTGCCGCCCGACGCCCGCGGCGCCGCGGCCGAAGCCGGCTGGCCGGCCGTCGTGGCGGTCGTGCCGGCGCGCAACGAAGCCGACGTGATTGCCCGCGCGGCGACTTCGCTGCTCGAGCAGGATTATCCGGGCGCGTTCCATCTGATCATCGTCGACGACCACAGCGACGACGGCACCGCCGACGCGGCCCGCGCGGCCGCGCTCGCGATCAACCGCGCCGACCGGCTGACGGTGCTGAGCGCGAAGCCGCTGCCGGCCGGCTGGTCGGGCAAGGTGTGGGCGCAGTCGCAGGGGATCGCGGCGGTGCAGACGCTCGGCCTGCCGGCCGACTACCTGCTGCTGACGGATGCCGACATCGGTCATCCGGCCGACGCCGTCGCGCAGCTCGTCACGCGCGCGCAGGCCGAGAATCGCGATCTCGTGTCGCTGATGGTGCGGCTGCGCTGCGACTCGTTCTGGGAAAAGGCTCTGATCCCGGCGTTCGTGTTCTTCTTCGCGAAGCTGTATCCGTTCTCGTGGATCAACAACCCGCGCAACCGGACGGCCGGCGCGGCCGGCGGCTGCATGCTCGTGAAGCGCACGGCGCTCGAGGAAGCGGGCGGCATCGAATCGATTCGCGGCGCGCTGATCGACGACTGCAGCCTCGCCGCGCAGATCAAGCATCGCGGCAGCGGCCACCATCCGATCCGGCTCGATCTCGCCGATCGCAGCGTGTCGCTGCGCCCGTACGACAGCTGGCGCGACATCTGGAACATGATCGCGCGCACCGCGTTCACGCAGCTCCACTATTCGCCGCTGCTGCTGGCCGGCACGCTGCTCGGGATGACGATCATCTACCTGGTGCCGCCCGTCGCCGCGCTCGCCTACGGCGCGCGCGCGTGGCCGGCGTGGCTCGCGTGGGCATCGATGTGCGCCGCGTATGCGCCGATGCTGCGCTACTACCGTCGCTCGCCGCTGTGGGCGCCCGCGCTGCCGCTCGTCGCGCTGTTCTACGTCGGCGCGACGTTCGCGTCCGCGTGGCGTTACTGGCGCGGCAAGGGCGGCCAGTGGAAGGCGCGCGTGCAGGCGCCGGTGGAGCGCTGACCTGCGCCGGCGGATACCGGCCGTCCCGATCAACCGGAACCCTGAAAGCAAACAGCCCGGATCGACGCAAGCCGATTCGGGCTGTTTGCTTTCCGGCCGGCTTCCGGCCGATGCGCACGCTTACCGCTGCGTCAGCATCATGTACATCTGGATCACGACGTCCGGCGAGAACGTGAACGGCACCCAGCCGTAGCCCGTATGGCGGGCGACCAGCAGGCGGTCGCCGTTCGACTGCTTCTGCACGGCCATCATCGGGTTCTTCGTCGTCACGAAACGCCAGCCGGCCGGAATGCCGGGCGGCGGCTCCGGCTGCATCGACGCGCGCGCGTGCGCGAGTTCTTCGATCAATTGGCCCAGTTGCTCTGGATGCAGCGTGATCGATTCGCCGTTGATGGTCAGCGTGAGTTCATTCTGGGACGGGCGCGCGACGTGCAGCGTCGCCTTGTCGGCCGGCGCAGCAGCGATGCCGCCTTCAACCGCGGTTTCGGCTTGTGCCGCCGGGATCGGTGCGGTTTCGGTATCGGCGGGGGCGTCGGCTGCTTCGACCGCTTCGACCGCATCAACCACAGCCGGCGCGGCCGGGCTCACGGGCGCTTGTGCCGCCGCTGCCGGCTCGACGACGTCGGCTGTCGCGGCCGAGGCGGTAACCGCGCTCGTCGCGGCTTCCGTGACGACGGCCTCGACCAGCGCTTCGGCGTCGGCGATGGCCTTCGCGTGGTGCTGCGCGGCCGCTTCGGCCTGGGCGATCGCTTCGGTATGGCGCCGCGTGATGGCTTCGGCTTCGGCGGTTGCTTCGGCGTGGCGTTGCGCGGCGGCTTCGGCCTGCGCGATCGCTTCGGCGTGACGCCGCGTGATCGCTTCGGCCTCGGCGGTGGCTTCGGCGTGGCGCTGGGCGGCCGCCTGCGTGTCGGCGAGCGCCTGCGCGTGACGCTGGGCGAGCGCCTCGGCCTCGGCGATCGCGGCCGCGTGGCGTTGCGCGGCGGCCTCGGCTTCGGCGGTCGCTTCCGCGTGGCGCTTCGCGGCGGATTCGGCTTCGGCGGTCGCCGCGGCATGGCGTTGCGCAGCCGCTTCGGCTTCGGTCGCGGCGGCGTGATGGCGCTGCGCGGCGGCCTCGGCTTCGGCGATCGCCGCCGCGTGGCGCTGCGATGCGGCTTCGGCATCCGCGTGACGTTGCGCGAGCGCTTCGGTCAGCGCGGTGGCTTCCGCATGGCGCTGGGAAGCGGCTTCGGCTTGCGCGGCTGCATCCGTATGACGTTGGGCAGCCGCTTCGGCGGCGGCGGTGGCGTCGGCGTGGCGCCGCTGCGCGGCTTCGGCATCGGCGGCAGCGGCCGTGTGGCGCTGCGCGGCGGCCTGCGCTTCGGCTTCCGCCGCCGCGTGGCGCTCGGCCGCGGCCCGGGCTTCCGCCGCCGCGGCGCGCGCGAAGGCTTCCGCGCTGCGGGCCGCCTGCTGGGCGGCGTGGTGATCGTGGAGGAGCTGATCGACGCCCGTGGCGAGCGAAGCGATCTGATCGTTCAGGTTCATGCGTGTCTTCTCTGCGTAAGACCCGCGATTTTAACCGCTGCGCCGATACCGGTCCGTGCGCGACGTGTAACAAAGTGCGCGAAGCGGCGCGAGGTGCGCCGCTTTGTGTTACTTCAGGTAGCCCGCCGAGCCGAACCAGTCCAGCGCATCGCGCAGCCCCTCGCGGTACGGGCGCGCACGGTAGCCGAGCTCGCGCTCGGCCTTCGCGGACGTGAAATACATCTTGTTCTTCGACATCCGCAGCCCGTCCACTGTGACGAACGGCTCCTTCTTCGTGAACTTCGCGACCGCTTCGGCGCCGACCGCGAGCGGGTACAGCGGCCAGCGCGGCAGCGCGATCGTCGGCGCCTTGCGGCCCGTCATCTGCGCGATGTCGGCGAGCATCTGCTGCAGCGGCAGGTTCTCGCCGCCGAGGATGTAGCGCTCGCCGATCCGGCCGCGCTCGAGCGCGAGGAAGTGGCCGTGCGCGACGTCGTCGACGTGCACGAGGTTCAGCCCCGTGTCGACGAACGCGGGAATCTTGCCGAGCGCGGCCTCGACGATGATGCGGCCGGTCGGCGTCGGCTTGACGTCGCGCGGGCCGATCGGCGTCGACGGATTGACGATCACGGCGGGCAGCCCTTCGTCGGCGATCATCCGCTCGACCGCGCGCTCCGCGAGCACCTTGCTGCGCTTGTAGACGCCGATCGCCTGCTCGGCCGTGAGCGGCCGGTTCTCGTCGGACGGGTCGCCGGCGCTCGTCACCTTCAGCGTCGCGACGCTGCTCGTGTAGACGATCCGCTCGACGCCTTCCGCGCGGGCGGCGCGCATCGTCGCGACCGCGCCTTCGAGGTTCGCGCGCTCGATCTCGTCGGGGTCGGGCGCCCACAGCCGGTAGTCGGCCGCCACGTGCAGCAGGTAGCGCACGCCGCGCAGCGCGGCGCGCATCGACGCCTCGTCGCGCATGTCGCCGGTGACGATCTCGGCATCGAGATCCGCGACGTTCGTGCGCGGGCTGGTCGGGCGCACGAGCACGCGCACCGCATAGCCTTTCTGCTGCGCGATGCGCGCGACGGCCGAGCCGACGAAACCGGACGCGCCGGTGACGAGAACGAGATCGCGGGAAGTATCAGTCATGCGTTTCCTTCAGGGCCGCGCGGGCGGCGCGGCGGTTGGGCATCGGCGAGATTGTACGTGGTCGGCGTGCGCGGCGACGCCCGGCCGGCGCGTGTGCGAAGCGGCCGACGCGACTACAATGCCGGGCTTGAACGCAACGGGAGGGCGACGCGATGAGCCGCAATGAACTGGACGAACGGATCGAGACCTACTACGTGCGGGTGCGCGGCGTCGTGCAGGGCGTCGGCTTTCGTCATGCGACGGTGCGCGAGGCGCATGCGCTGAAGCTGCGCGGCTGGGTCGCGAATCTCGAGGACGGCACCGTCGAGGCGATGATCCAGGGGCCGGGCGCGCAGATCGACCGGATGCTCGCATGGCTGCGTCACGGGCCGCCCGCCGCGCGCGTGACCGAGGTGACCTTCGAGGAACGCCAGACCGAGCGGCGCTTCGAGCGCTTTCAGCAGCAGTAAGCGGCACGGATCATGACGGGGTATCCGGAAGCCGGGCGCGGCCTCATGCTGTCGGTGATGGCGTCGACGCTGTTCGCGCTGATGTCGGCTTACGCGAAACTGCTCGCGCCGCTCACGGGGCTCGACATCTTCGCGTGGCGCGTCGTGTGGACCGCGCCGGGCGCGCTTGCGCTGATCGCGCTGCGCGGCCGCTGGCCGGCGCTCGCCGAGCTTGCGCGGCGCGGTGCGCGCGACTGGCGCCTGCTGATCGCGCTGCCGGCGAGCGCGGCGTTGCTCGGCGTGCAGCTGTGGCTGTTCCTGTGGGCGCCGCTGCACGGGCGCATGCTCGAAGTGTCGCTCGGCTATTTCCTGCTGCCGCTGACGATGGTGCTCGTCGGCCGCTTCTACTATCGCGAACGGCTCGACCCGCTGCAATGGGCGGCGGTCGCGTGCGCGGCGCTCGGCGTCGCGCACGAGGTGTGGGCGACGCGCGCGTTCGCATGGCCGACGCTGGTCGTCGCGCTCGGCTATCCGCCGTATTTCGTGCTGCGCCGGCGCATCAACGCCGATTCGCTGGCCGCCTTCGCGATCGAGATCGTGCTGCTGTGCCCGATCGCGTTGGCGATGGTCGCGACGAGCACGACGCGTGTCGCCGGCCATCCGACGCTGTGGGCCGCGTTGCTGCCGGGGCTCGGCATTCTCAGCACGCTCGCGCTCGCGAGCTATCTGAAGGCGAGCCGGATGCTGCCGATGGCGCTGTTCGGCATTCTCGGCTACGTCGAGCCCGTGCTGCTCGTCGTGGTGTCGCTGCTGCTGCTCGGCGAGACGCTCAGCGTCGCGCAGCTCGCGACGTACGGACCGATCTGGGTCGCCGTCGCGCTGACCGCTTGGCACAGCGCGATGCTGATGCGGCGCCTGCCCGCGCGCGGATAAGCGCGTCGTCACGATGCGCCGGCCGTGCGGAACGTGGCGCGCATCGCGTGCATCGTCGACCGCCGAGTCGTGCTCGTTGCTCCGCCGAATCCCTCGATACTGACCGCCGACTGGCGCCGCGCTGACGCGAATCTGGCGACGCTGCCTGCTTCGCCGCGCAACACGCGCGCTTGTAATCGAAGAGAAGATTCGGTTGCACTTTGTTACTTAGGGTCTCCCCTGATCGGTCATTAAACTGATCTGACCGACTTCCCTTCGTATGCGGCTTTTCAATGAACGGTCATCTCCGTGCCGGGCCGGCCGGGTTGGCGCGATGCGAGCATACGCGTATCGCCGCCGATCGCGCTCGCCTGCTTTTTTCCGATCCCTTCTCCGGTGCGCGTCGCACCGCCGCCGCACAGGTGCGCTCATGTCGTTGAGGCCGTTGCATTCCGCCACGGTGCCGTCGTCGCGCAGCGGCCGCCTCATCGAAGTCGATTTCTTCCGCGGGCTCGTGTTGTTGATGATCGTCGTCGATCACATCGGCGCGAGCGTGCTGTCGCGCGTGACGCTGCACGCGTTCGCGCTGTGCGATGCGGCCGAGGTGTTCGTGTTCCTCGGCGGCTTCGCGACCGCGAGCGCATACGGCGCGATTGCAGAGCGGCACGGCGCGCGCGCCGCGCAACGGCGTTTCGTGCGGCGCGCGATGCAGATCTACCGCGCGTTTCTCGCGACGTCGACGCTGATGCTCGTCGTGTCGGCCGTGCTCGACCACTACGGCATCGAGGCGCCGAACCTCGCGCTCGACGACGTCAGCGTGATGCTCGCGTCGCCGCTCACGGGCGCAGCCGAGCTGCTGACGTTCCAGCGCCAGCCGTATCTCGCGTCGGTGCTGCCGATGTACGTGCTGTTCGCGCTGGCGTCGCCGGTGCTGGTGCCGTTCGCGCGGCGCCATCCGTGGCTGCTCGTCGCGATCAGCGCCGCGTCGTGGCTCGCGGCGGGCTGGCTCGGCCCGGAGCTGCTCGACACCGACGGCTTTCGCTGGAGCTTCAACCCGTTCGCGTGGCAACTGATGTTCGTCGCCGGCGTGCTCGCGCGCTGCCAGCCGTTCTACCGGCGCATCGCGCTCGGCCGCTGGGGCGCCGCGGCAACCGGGCTCGCGTGCGCGATCGTGCTCGGCTGTGCGAGCTACAAGCTGTTCTCGGGGCTGCCGGTGCCCGAAGGCGTGCTCAAGCGCGATCTCGCGCTGCCGCGCGTCGTGAGCTTCGCGGCCGTCGCGTGGCTGATGGCCGATTGCGTGCGCTTCGGCTGGATCGCGCGGATCGCGCAGGGCGTGCGGCCCGTCGTGGCGGTCGGCCAGCGCGGGCTGATCTGCTTCGTCGCGGGTGCGGCGATCTCGCTCGTGATCGACTCGCTGCTGCACCCGGTCGTGCGCGGCGCCGATCTGCGGCATGTCGGCGTGGGCCTCGTGGCCGACGCGTGCGCGCTCGGGCTGATGATGGCGGTGGCCGGTTCGGGAACGTGGATCGCGCGATGGCGCGGCGCGGCGGCGTAGGCGCGCGTGAGGGGGCATGCGGCGCGGCAGGCGCCGCGCGGCGTCAGTGAGGTGAGCCGATACGGGAGCGGGGCGGGGCGGTTGCGTCGTCGGCTTCGGCGTCGTCGCGTTCGTCCTGCGCCGGGTCGTCGCGCTCCGCGAGGACCGCGTCGGCTTCGGCCGCGGCCCGGGCGGCGCGCATCGCGGTGCAGCGCTGCGCGTGCCGGATGTCCGACAGGATCCTCAAAAGCCGCGTCGTCTTGCTTTTCATCGTGCTCTCCCACCCGTGCGCATCTCGCGAAGCGGATGCATTGCCTGCAACCAGTGTAGGACGCGTTCGCGCACCTGGCGGGAGAATGTGGCGTGCAAGCCGCACGCCGAGGGATAGTACTTACTGCGCGGCGGCGACCTGCGTCTGCAGCGCTTCCTCGCGGCGCTCTTCCGCGCAGCGCTGATGTTGGCGCGACAGGCGGTTCATCAGCGGCAGCAGCAGCAGCGCGAGCAGCATGCCGATCGCGGCGAGCCAGCCGAGCTTCTCGAACAGCGACAGGTAGAGCGGCAGCGATTCGGTGGCCGGCAGTTCGTGCGACGGCATCTGCGCGAAGTTCGCGACGACGCTGCCCAGATACTGCGACACGCCCGTCGCGACGAAATACGCGCCCATCATGAAGCCGCTCATGCGCGCCGGCACGTAGCGGGCGATCATCGCGAGGCCGAGGCCGCTCACCAGCAGCTCGCCGAGCGAGTACAGGCCGTAGCCCCACACCATGAACCACGACGACACGCGGCCGTCGACGGCGTAGCGGCCGCTGATCGTGAACACCAGGTAGCCCGCGGCCACCGCGCCGAAACCGAGCGCGTACTTCGCGGCGACCGGCAGGTCGCGGCCGCCCTTTGCGACGGCGTTGTAGACCCACACGAGCACCGGGCTCAGCAGCATGATCCAGATCGGGTTCAGCGCCTGGAACTGCGCGGCGCTCCACGTGAACAGCGTCGTGCCGAACAGCATGAAGCGCGGATCGACGTTGCGCAGCGCGAACAGCGTCAGCGACGTCGACATCTGCACGTAGAAGATGAAGAACAGGATCACCTGGCCGATCAGCACGAGCGCCGCGATCAGGCCCGCGCGTTCCGAGCGCTCCGACTTCGCGATCATGTACGCGAAGATCGCGAGGATCGCGAACGCGGCCGTCCACACGCTGGCGACCGCGAGCTGCTTGTGCTGCAGCACGTACAGCGTGATCAGCGCGAGCGCGACGCCGCCGGCCGCGACCGCGCCGAGGCGCTTCCAGCGGATCGGTTCGTCGTCCGGCTGCGAGCCGACGTGCGCGAGCGTACGGTGCATCAGCATGAAGTTGAGGATCGCGAGCAGCATGCCGCCGCAGCAGACCGCGAACGCGGTGTGCCAGCCCCAGTGATCCTTGATCCACGGCGTCGCGAGCATCGATACCGTCGAGCCGATGTTGACCGCCATGTAATAGATCGTGAACGCGCTGTCGATGCGCGCGTCGTCGCCTTCGTAGATGCGGCGCACGAGGTTTGCCGCGTTGGCCTTGAACAGGCCGTTGCCGACGACGATCACGCCGAGCGACGCGTACATGTACGTCAGGCGATCGTTCGGCACCGCGAGCATCAGGTAGCCGGCGCACAGCACGCACGCGCCGATGATCATCGTGCGGCGCGCGCCGAGCACCTTGTCGCCGATCCAGCCGCCGATGGACGGCGCGGCGTAGACGAGTGCGGTGAAGGCACCCCAGGTCAGGTTCGCGTGGCTGTCGGTGAAGCCGAGGCGGTCGACCATGAAGAGGACCAGGAGCGCGGCCATGCCGTAGTAGCCGAAGCGCTCCCACATTTCGATGAGGAAGACCGTCGTAAACGATCGGGTCTGTGAAACAGGTGCGTGCATCATCAATCTCGTTTGAAACGGACGGCGCGGATCGCGCGTCGCCTTGAGGGTCGAACTGGCGCCGGAGCACTGGGGCCGGGTAGGCTTGCGTCGGCGATGGAGCAGTCGGGCGGTTGGCCCGGGCCGGGGTCGGACTCCGCCCGGGAAGGCGGAGCGCGGCCCCGACCGGCGCGCGAATGGTAACGTTTGCCGGTCCGGTGCGTCAGGTCCGCGCCACTTAGGGAAACTCCCGATGTGGCAGCAGCTTTCAGGAACATTTGTCTCATCATCTACTTGTAAGCTTGGCGCGCGTTCTCCGCAGATTCCCGGAGAGCCGCTTGCAGCTTGCCTGTGAAGCCGGCGAGTCTGGCAAGATAGCGCGTCGTTTCGCTCGCTTCGGGCCCTGTTTAGTGCACCGGGCTCAACGCCGAAGGCGTGTGCGAACCCGAAGATTAAGCCATCTCGTATTAACTTAGTTACTTTCCATCAAACATTTTTTGACGACCACTTTTCGGCCTGCTATGGTTCCCCCCACTGAAAACTCGCGATCGGCAGACGCTGTCGCACTCGGCAGCAAGATTCGCGCGTTGCGCCAACGTCTGAAGCGCACGCTCGACGACACCGCTACCGCCGCGGGGATTTCGAAGCCGTTTCTGTCTCAAGTCGAGCGCGGGCTCGCGTCGCCGTCGCTGACGTCGCTGGCCGGTATCGCGCATGCGCTCGGTGTGACGGTGCAGTACTTCGTGGATACGCCGAGCGAGGAACGCTCGGTTTGCCGAGGCGATCAGTTGCGCTTCTTCGGGTTTGCCGATTCGGCGAACCTGTTCGCGAGGCTGACGAACGTGTCCGAAGGGCGCCAGCTGGAGGCGATCCTCGTGAGGATGCCGCCGGGGCAGAAACGGTCGGAGGTGACGACACATGCAGGAGAGGAGTTCCTGTACGTGATCGAAGGGGAAGTGTCGCTGACGCTGGAAGGCAAGACGTTCGTCCTGCAGGCCGGCGACAGTTCGCACTATCAGTCGACGGTCCCGCACAGCTGGGTCAACACCGCGAAGATCGAGTCGGTGGTGGTCTGGGTCGGTACGCCGCGACTGTTCTAACGCACGGGTATTCCTTCGTTTCTTCGACGGGATGCCCGTCGAAAGAAATGTAAGGAATACTAACATGCAATACGAGAACCACGGGCCTCCTCGATCGCTGTCCCCGTCAGCGTCTCACGCGTAAGCCGCGGCATCCGCCGCGCGACGCCCACCGAACCACCTTCTCAAGACTGCCACGATGAAATCCTTGCATGCCATGTCGGCCGTGCTGGCCGCGCTCGCCCTGACGACGCCCGTCGCCCACGCCGTAACCGTTCCGTCGAACGTCGCGCTCGCCGCGCAACAGGACCTGACGCGTCAGGTGCCGGCCGAAGTCGAATCGCTCGACCCGGCGCACATCGAATCGTGGACCGGCAACACGATCGGCCTCGACCTGTTCGAAGGGCTTGCGCGCATCGACGCGGCCGGCCAGGTCGTGCCGGGCGTCGCGCTGTCGTGGGAACGCAAGACGCCGCAGACGTGGATCTTCAAGCTTCGCCACGACGCGAAGTGGAGCAACGGCCAGCCGGTGACGGCCGCCGATTTCGTCTATTCGTGGCAGCGCCTCGTCGATCCGAAGACGGGCTCGAAATACACGATCCTCGTCGAGTTCATCAAGAACTCGAAGGACATCATCGCCGGCAAGGCCGCGCCGTCGACGCTCGGCGTGCGCGCGGTCGATCCGTACACGCTCGAGGTGACGACCGACGTGCCGGTCGCGTTCTTCCCCGAACTGACCGCGATGGCGCCGCTCGCGCCGGTGAACAAGGACGTGGTCGCGAAATTCGGCGATGCATGGACGCGCCCGGGCAACATCGTCAGCAACGGCGCGTACCAGCTCGTCGACTGGCAGCCGAACAACCGCATCGTGGCGACGAAGGACGCGAAGTACTGGAACGCGTCGAAGGTCGTGATCAACAAGGTCACGTACCTGCCGATCGAAAGCGACGAAACCGCGATGCGCATGTACCAGGCCGGCCAGATCGACTACAGCTACTCGATTCCGTCGGGCATCTTCCAGCAGGTGAGCAAGCAGTTCGGCAGCGAACTGCGCCCGGGCCTGCAACTCGCGACCTACTACTACTACCTGAACAACAGCGACGCGGCGCTGAAGGACAAGCGCGTACGCCAGGCGCTGTCGATGGTGATCGATCGCGACGTGCTGACGTCGAAGCTCACGCAGGCCGGCGAGAAGCCGATGTACGGGCTGATGCCGAACGGCACGAAGGGCGTGCAGCCGTTCACGCCGGAATGGGCGTCGTGGCCGATGGCCAAGCGCATCGCGACCGCGAAGGACCTGCTGAAGCAGGCCGGCTATTCGGACGCGAAGCCGCTGTCGTTCACGCTCACGTACAACACCAACGACCTGCACAAGAAGGTCGCACTGTTCACCGCATCGGAATGGCGCACGAAGCTCGGCGTCACCACGAAGCTCGAGAACGTCGAGTTCAAGGTGCTGATGAAGCAGCGGCATGACGGCAAGGTACAGATCGCGCGCGACGGCTGGTTCGCCGACTACAACGATGCGATGACCTTCTTCGACCTGATCCGCTGCGGCAGCTCGCAGAACACCGTCGGCTATTGCAACAAGCAGATGGACGCGCTCGTCGACGAAGGCAACCAGAAGCTCGACGACAAGGCGCGCGCCGCGCTGCTCACGCAGGCGCACGACATGGCGATGAACGACACGCCGATGGTGCCGCTGTTCCAGTATTCGGCCGACCGTCTCGTGAAGCCCTACGTGGGCGGCTATTCGCTGAAGAACGTGATCGACATGCGTGCTTCGCAGGACATGTACCTGATCAAGCACTGAGCGGAGCGATCATGCTGGCCTACGCATTGAGGCGCACGTTGTGGGCGGTGCCGACGATCCTCGCGGTCATCACCGTCTGCTACCTGCTGCTGCATTTCACGCCCGGCGGCCCGTTCGATACGGAGAAGCAGCTGTCCGCCGCGACGCTCGCGAACCTGAACGCGAAGTACCATCTCGACGAGCCGCTGTGGAAGCAGTACCTGCTGTATCTCGGCTCGCTGATGCACGGCGATCTCGGCCCGTCGTTCCGCTACGTCGACTGGTCGGTGAACGATCTCGTGAAGAAGGCGCTGCCCGTGAGCCTCGGCGTGGGCGGCGTGTCGATCCCGATCTCGATCGTGCTCGGCGTGCTGCTCGGCACCGTCGCGGCCGTGCGCCGCGACAGCGTGATCGATCGCTTCGTGATGCTGATCGGCAACTTCGGCAACGTCGTGCCGCCGTTCGTGCTCGGCCCGGTGCTGGTGTGGATCTTCGCGATCCTGCTGAAGACGTCGGCCGGCAACGGCTGGCTGCCGGCAGGCGGCTGGGGCGACGGCGGCTGGCGGTACCGGCTGCTGCCGATCGTGCTGCTCACCTTCATCAACGTGTCGCTGCTCGCGCGCGTGATGCGCGGCTCGATGATCGAGACGCTGTCGAGCAACTACATCCGCACCGCGCGCGCGAAGGGCCTGCCGGGCTCGACGATCGTGCTGCGCCACGCGCTCAAGCCTGCGCTGATGCCGGTCGTGTCGCTGTTCGGCACGGTCTGCATCACGTCGATCACGGCGGCCGTCGTCACCGAATCGGTGTTCGCGCTGCCGGGTCTCGGGCAACTCGTCGTGAACGGCGCCATCAACCGCGACTACACGCTGGTGCTCGGCCTCGTCGTGCTGACGACCGTTTTCGCGGTGCTGTTCAACCTGCTGGTCGACCTCGCGTACGCGTGGCTCGATCCGCGCATCCGTTATTGAGCGAGGCACAGCGATGACCCCGACCACTCCCGTCGTCGGCCTGCCCGTGCAGACCGATTCGCCGCCGCGTTCGCGCTCGCCGCTCGAGCTGGCGTTCGCGCGCTTCCTTCACAACCGCGCGGCCGTGTTCAGCCTCGTGCTGCTCGCGTTGATCACGCTCGCCTGTTTCGCCGGCCCGTGGCTGCTCGCAGCCGATCCCGCCGCGAGCGACTGGGCCTCGATCAGCCTGCCGCCCACCTGGACGAACCAGCACTGGTTCGGCACCGACGAGCTCGGCCGCGACCTGCTCGTGCGCACGCTGATCGGCGGCCGCGTATCGATCGAGGTCGGCTTGCTCGGCACGCTCGTGTCGGGCCTGTTCGGCGTCGCATGGGGCGCGACCGCGGGCTTCGCGGGCGGCCGCGTCGACTCCGTGATGATGCGCATCGTCGACATGATGTACGCGATCCCGTACCTGCTGATCGCGATCCTGATGATGACCCTGTTCGGCCGCTCGTTCATGCTGGTCGTGCTGACCATCAGCGCGTTCTCGTGGATCGACATGGCGCGTGTCGTGCGCGGCCAGACGCTGTCGCTGCGCAACCGCGAGTTCGTCGATGCGGCGCGCGCGATCGGCGTGTCGCCGGCGTCGATCGTGCTGCGTCACGTCGTGCCGAACCTGCTCGGCGTGGTCGTCGTGTACGCGACGGTCTCGGTGCCCAATATCGTGCTGACCGAATCGGTGCTGTCGTTCCTCGGCCTCGGCGTGCAGGAGCCGATGACGAGCTGGGGCGTGCTGATCCAGGACGGCGCGCAGAAACTGGAATCGATGCCGTGGCTGCTGCTGGCCCCGGCCGTCATGCTGTGCGTGACGCTCTACTGCGTGAACTTCGTCGGCGACGGCCTGCGTGACGCGCTCGACCCGAAGGATCGCTGAAATGGCTGTACTGCTGGAAGTTGAAAACCTCGGCGTGCGCTTCACGCGCAAGGACGCGCCGCCGATCGACGCCGTGAACGGCGTGTCGTTCTCGCTCGAAGCCGGCAAGACGCTCGGCATCGTCGGCGAATCGGGCTCGGGCAAGAGCCAGACCGTGATGGCGCTGCTCGGCCTCCTGGCCGGCAACGGCACGACGACCGGCGCCGCGCGCTACCGCGGCGAGAACCTGCTCGACATGAATACGCGCGCGCTGAACGCGGTGCGCGGCGACCGGATCGCGATGATCTTCCAGGATCCGATGACGTCGCTCAACCCGTTCCTGACGATCGAGCGGCAGATGACGGAGACGCTGCAGCTGCATCGCAAGCTGTCGCGCAAGGCCGCGATCAAGCGCGCGATCGAGGCGCTCGAATCGGTGCGCATTCCCGATGCGGCGCGCCGCATCCGCATGTATCCGCACGAGTTCTCGGGCGGCATGCGCCAGCGCGTGATGATCGCGATGGCGCTCTTGTCCGAGCCGGAAATCCTGATCGCGGACGAACCGACCACCGCGCTCGACGTGACCGTGCAGGCGCAGATCATCGACCTGCTGCGCGAGTTGAACCGCGAGCGCGGTACCGCGATCGTGCTGATCACGCACGACATGGGCGTGGTCGCCGGCCTCGCCGACGACGTGATGGTCATGTACGCGGGCCGCACCGTCGAATACGCGCCGGCCGAATCGATCTTCGCGGCGCCGTCGCATCCGTACACGATCGGGCTGCTCAACGCGCTGCCGCGGCTGACCGACGCGGACGATGCGCCGCTCGTCGCGATTCCCGGCAACCCGCCGATGCCCGGCGCCGCGCCGGCCGGCTGTGCGTTCGCGAAGCGCTGCACGTATGCGGAAGAACGCTGCGCCGCCGCACGTCCGGCGCTCGAAACCTATGGCGCCGCGGGCGCGGTGCGCGCGTGCCACCGCCCGGTGGCCGATCTGACGGGAGGTCTGCGATGAGCGTCGATGAACGTCGCCAAGCCGGCGCGACGGACGACACGTTGCTGTCCGTCGAGAATCTGAAGGTGCATTTTCGCGTGCCGCTCGGCGGCTATCCGTGGTCGCCGAAGGGCACGCTGCGCGCGGTCGACGGCGTGTCGTTCGACGTCAGGCGTGGCGAGACGGTCGGGCTCGTCGGCGAATCGGGCTGCGGGAAATCGACGCTCGCGCGCGCGTTGATCGGCCTCGTGCCGATGACGGCCGGCACCGTGAAATGGCGCGGCCAGGCCGTCGCGTCCGATCACCTGCGCGGCACCGCGATGAGGCGCGAAGTGCAGATGATCTTCCAGGATCCGCTCGCGTCGCTCGACCCGCGCATGACGATCGAGCAGGTCGTCGCGGAGCCGCTCGTCACGCATCAGCCCGGCCTCGGCCGTACCGAAGTGCGCCGCCGCGTGATCGCGATGCTCGAACGCGTCGGCCTGAACGCGCATCACCTGCTGCGTTATCCG
The DNA here is from genome assembly GCF_001532755.1 of Burkholderia sp. MSMB2157WGS. Taxonomy (NCBI): domain Bacteria; kingdom Pseudomonadati; phylum Pseudomonadota; class Betaproteobacteria; order Burkholderiales; family Burkholderiaceae; genus Burkholderia; species Burkholderia sp. MSMB2157WGS. The sequence goes on from NZ_LPJG01000017.1 coordinate 148,947, forward strand.
CATGAATTTTCCGGCGGGCAGTGCCAGCGCGTCGGCATTGCGCGCGCGCTGATCGGCGAGCCGCAGCTCGTGATCTGCGACGAGCCCGTCTCGGCGCTCGACGTGTCGATCCAGGCGCAGATCGTGAACCTGCTGCGCGATCTGCAACGCGAACTGTCGTTGTCCTATCTGTTCGTCGCGCACGACCTGGCGGTGGTGAAGGCCATCAGCCAGCGCGTGCTCGTGATGTATCTCGGCCGCGTGATGGAGTTCGGCACGCGGCATGACGTGTACGGCGTGCCGCAACACCCGTACACGAAGGCGCTGCTCGATGCGGCGCCGACGCCGGAGCCGGCGCGCGAGCGTGCTCGCCGTCCGATGCTGCTGGCGGGCGAGATGCCCTCGCCGCTCAACCCGCCGTCCGGCTGCGCGTTCCGCACGCGCTGCCCGGTCGCGATCGACGCGTGCGCGCAGGACGTGCCGCTGCCGGAAGTGCGGCAGGGGTCGGCGGCGCGCGTCGCGTGCATCCGTGCGGGCGCGGCGTGATGTGAAGTGACGCAGCAAACATAACCAAGGCAGGTCAACAGGGGTAGGTGCGGCGCGAACGATCTTCGCGCCGCGGGTACAGGCGCGCCCTTAGCCGGGCTCGCCGGGGGGCCGGGAGCGGATCGCAACCGGTGTGGACGATATCAACACAAGACGAGAATTATTACGATGAAAAAGCAGAAGACGATCGCGACGGCATCGAAGATGCTGCTCGCATGGGGACTGCCGGCGCTCGCCGGCGTCTCGCTGACGGGCGTCGCGCACGCCGACGACGCGGCGAGCGCGCCGCTGACGGTCGCGCAGGCCGCGCCGGCTTCAGGTACCGGCGCAACCGTTGCGCAGGCAACGACTCCGAACGCCATTGTCAACGCCGAGGCGACCCAGGCCGTCACGCCGCCCGACGAGCCGTCGGCGCAGTCGAAATCGAACGGCTTCATCGCCGACAGCCATCTCGACTTCCTGTTCCGCAACTATGCGGACGTGCTCGACGCCAAGGGCGGGCCGCATCGCCATGCGTGGGTCCAGGGCGCGATGGCGAACTTCGAGTCGGGCTATACGACCGGCCTGATCGGGATCGGCTTCGACGCGTCGCTGTATGCGGCGCTGAAGCTCGACGGCGGTCAGGGCGCCGGCAGCATGGTGCACATCGCGAAGGGCGGCGGCGGCGGCAACCAGCTCGCGTGGGCCTACCCGGGCATCTACGACGTCAAGGCGCGCATTTCGAACACGGTGGTCAAGTACGGTTTGCAGGCCGTCGACAACCCGTTCATGGAGCAGCACGACAACCGTGCGCTGCCGCCGACGTTCCTCGGCGCGACGCTCGTCAGCAATGAATTCAAGAACGTGATGCTCGAGGCCGGCAGCTTCACGAAGACCGACGCGCGCGGCCATACGACGCTCACCAACCTGACGACGCAATACGGCGGCACGCGCATCAATCGCCTGACCTATGTCGGCGGCACGTGGGACTACTCGCCGAACGGCGAAGTCGCGCTGTACGCGAACCAGGCCGACGACGTGTGGCACCAGTACTACGCGTCGGTGAAGCACAGCATCGGCAGCCCGCAGACGATCAAGTGGACCGGCTTCGGCAACGTCTACTCGACGCACGACACGGGCGATGCGCTGCAAGGCAAGATCAACAACAACGCGTACAGCCTGTCGCTGGCGGCCCAGCATGGCCCGCACGAACTGCTGCTCGGCTTCCAGCAAGTGCTCGGCGACCAGTTCTTCGACTACCTGAACGAAACGAACGGCATCTTCCTGACCAACTCGATGGACGTCGACTACAACGCCCCGCACGAGAAATCGCTGCAGCTGCGTTACACGTTCTACGGCAAGGAAGCGGGCCTGCCGGGCTTCAAGGCGATGGTGTGGGGCGTGACGGGCTGGGGGGCGGACGGCAGCGCGGGCGCGGCGAACGACCCGAGCAAGTCGAGCATCTACTGGAGCAACGGCGCGCCGGTGCAGGGCCGTCACCACGAGTTCGGCTTCATCCCGTCGTACACGTTCCAGAGCGGCAAGCTGAAGAACACGAAGGTCACGTTCATCGCGATGTGGCACAACGGCTCGGCGCACTACTCGGACGCGTCGAACACCGAGTACCGTCTGGTCGTGAACCTGCCGCTGCACGCGTTCTGATGGAAGGGGGCGCAAGGCCCCCTGTCTCGCACGGCCGGCCCGCGATCGACGCGATCAGGCCGGCTTGTGCCATCCCGCGACGGAATCGTTCGCGGCGGGCACCTCTTCCACGAGCGACGTGAGCTGGCGGCCCGTATCGCGCCATGCGTCGAGGCCGCCGCGCAGCGCGAGTGCGTCGGTGAAGCCTGCATCGAGCAGGCGCTTCGCCATCAGCGCGGCCGTCACTTCGTTCGGGCACGAGCAATACACGACGAACTTCTGCGTGAGCGGGTAGCGCGCGACGATGTCGCCGATCTGGCGCTCGTCGGCGAACTGCGCGCCGGGAATCGCGAACGGGTCGAGCTTGCGGTGCTCGGGCGAGCGGACGTCGAGCACCACCGGGGCGGCGGTGTCGCGCAGCAGCACGTCGAGCTCGTCGACGCCGATCCGCGCGTTCGCGAGCTGGCGGATCAGCGCGCGGCGGCGCATCCAGCGCACGGCCGCATAGATGGCGAGCAGCGCGACGATGACGAGCAGCGCCGCGCGGCCGAGACGGCTCGCGCCGGCGAACAGCCAGTCGATCTGCCGGTAGAACACGAGGCCGGCGATCAGCCCGACGATCGTCCACAGCGCGGCGCCGAGCGCGTCGTAGCCGGCGAACGTGCGATAGCGCGTGCCGAGCGCACCGGCCATCGGCACCGACACCAGCGACAATCCGGGAATGAAGCGCGCGACCGCGAGCACGCGCACGCCGTAGCGGCCGAAGAAGCGTTCGGTCTTTTTCACGCAAGTATCGCGCGACAGCGACAGCCGACAGATCGTCTTCAGCGTCGTGCCGCCGTAACGCCGCCCGGCGACGTACCAGACCGTGTCGCCGATCAGCGCGCCGAGCACCGACAGCACCACGACCGTCACGAGCTGCGAGCCGATCATCGCCGGATGCATCGCCGACATCGCGCCGAACAGCACGAGCGTCGGCATCGCGGGCACCGGCAGGCCGATGGCCGCCGCGAGCACGTTGGCGAACACGAGAAGCGGCCCGTACTGGGCGACGAGGTCACGTAGGAGCATGACGGCTGGCCGAAAAGGAAACGCGTGGGCGGGAAATGCAGATGGGCCGATTATCGGCCTTTTTCAACGCAGCGGCGGGAATGATGCAAAGCGCCTGACGGCGGCAGGGGGATGCGGGTGAGCCGACGCATTGCGCGCGGCTCACCGTTCGGAATCAGGAGGGCGTGCGGGCGAGCGATGCGGCGCCGTGGTTTTCGCCGGGCAGCTCGGCGCCGTGCGAGCGGATCGCCGCGATCAGTTCGGCCGGGGTGATCTCGTAGCGGACTTCGCGGTGGATGCCGGGCTTGCGTTCGTCGATCTCGATCAGCAGCACGCTCTTGCCGTCGCCGGTCGCTTCGAGCCGGAGCGAGCGCAGTTCGCGGCCGTCGGCCGCGTCGTGTTCGGTGAGCAGGGTCATTGCCCCGGATGAGCCGGTAGTGCGCATCGAACCTATCCTCGTGTCGTGGATGCCTTGGCGGCAAAGATGTCTTTGTTGAATACGGCTTGATGCAGTTTAACGCGAACGGGCCGCAACACGGAGCATTTTCGTGGGGGTGAAATGAGGGCTGAACCACCGATCCTTCTGATGTTTGAGCCGCGCCGGGCGGGCGTCTGCGCTGGATCGGGCACCGGCGGGAACCGGTGCCCGAGCGGCATTCGCGGCCACGCCGACGCGGGCGGCGACACGCGCCGCGCGTCGCCGCGGTGGCGTCAGAAGCGGTCGGCGAGCCCCATCGCCGGGTCGCTGACCGAGTGCCGGCCGGTTTCCACGCGGCCGGCCACGCGGCGCGAGAAGCTCGCGTCGCTGTCGGCGGTGACGATGAAGTCGTACCAGTAGCCGGTCGAGTCGAGCTTCCAGTGCAGTTCGGACTGGTCGCCGGCGCGCACCGTGACGGTCCACGTGGTGCCGGCGCCATGGCCGTTGCCCCGACCCGAGCCGTGACCGTTTTCGTTGTCGCGGCCATGACCGTGGTCGTCGTTTCCGCCGTGTCCTGGCAGCGGCCCGTAGACCTGGTTCGACTTCACCGTGAAGCGTACCGTGCCGCCGCCGTCGTTGCGCAGCCGCAGGTGGAGGTTGCCGCTCGCGCCCGCATAGCCGACGCGTACTTCCGGTTGCGGCGCGCGCGCGCCGGCCAGGCGACTCAGGTCGCCGGTGAAGCGGCGGTGATAGCCGTTCGGGCCGAGCACCCACAGGTCATATTTACCGCCATCGTCGGTGCGCGCGGCCCAGTCGCCGCGCAGCGTCTTGCCGGGCTCGACGACGTAGCGCCGCGGCAGCCGGTCGAGGTGCAGCTTGTCATAGACGTGAAACACGGCGGCGGCGCGGCCGGTGTTCGCGAACTTCAGCGTGACCGTGCCGGCGCCGGCATCGGTGCGCGCGCTCGCGTGCAGTTCGTACGGCAACGCGCGCGACGGACGCACGCCGGTCGCCTGTGCGGGCAGCGCGGGCGTCGCGGGCGGCACGATCTTCGGCGCGGTTTGCTGCGCGGCGCTCAGTGCGTCGACTTGGCTTTTCGTCGTCCGGCCCGCGAGCGTCGGCAGCGGCTCGTTGTTCGGCGTGCGGAAATTGAACGCGCTCGTCAGGTCGCCGCACACCGCGCGGCGGTACGCACCGATCTGCGGCTCCGCGACGCCGAAGCGCGTCTCGAGGAAGCGCAGCGTCGACGTATGGTCGAACACCTGCGAGTTGACCCAGCCGCCGCGGCTCCACGGCGACACGATCCACATCGGCACGCGCGGGCCCGGGCCGTACGGACGGCCGTCGATTGCCGGCTGGCTCGACGTCGCCGGCGTGAAGTCGTGGTATTCGACCGCGACGTCGGCGGCCGACAGCGTATGGCCGCCCGCGAGCGTGCCGTCGGCGTTGCGCGACGGCACGGCCGGCGACGGCATGTGATCGAAGAAGCCGTCGTTCTCGTCGTAGTTGACCAGCAGCACGGTCTTGCTCCAGACCTCCGGGTTCGCCGTCAGCGCGTCGAGCACGGTCTGCACGTACCAGCCGCCCTGCGCGGGGCTCGACGGCCCCGGGTGCTCGCTGTACGCGGACGGCGGGATGATCCACGACACTTCCGGCAGCTTGCCGCTGCGGATGTCGTCGCGGAACGTTTCGAGAAAGCCGTACGGCATCGTGTTGCCGAAGCCCTTCGCGAGCGGGCTCAGCGGATCGTCGATCGCGGGGTCGTAGAACGCGCCGGCCGCCGTGACCGGCTGCGTGATATCGGTCGACGCGACGTACGCGGGCCGGCGCGCGGCCGGCATCTGCTCGATCGCCGCACGCCAGTGGCGGAAGCTCATCATCTCGTTGCAGCCGAAATTGTCGATCAGGCTCTGGTAGACCTTCCAGCTCACGCCCGCCCGTTGCAGCCGGTCGGCATAGGTCGTCCAGGTCCAGCCCTGGCTCGACGGGCCGATGTCGTTGCCGCCGTTGAACTGGTTGTTCAGCGCGGCGATCTTCACGCGGCTGCCGTCGGCCGGGCTGATGCCGTTCGGGCCGTTGGTGCCGCTCCAGTAGAACAGGCGGTTCGCGATCGTGCCCGTGTGCATCCCGCAGTGATAGTGGTCGCACAGCGTGAACGCATCGGCGAGCGCGCGCTGGAACGGCACTTCGGCCGCGTCGTAATAGCCCATCGACAGCGGCGTCTTCGCGTCGGGCCAGCGGTTCATCCGGCCGTGATCCCACGCGGCCTGCGCGTCGGCCCACGTGTGCGGCGTGCCGCCCGCGCGCTGCGCGTTGCCCTGGCGCGCGTCGAGGTGATACGGCGTCACGGTCGCGGCGGGCGCCGCCTTCGTGTACGTCTGATAGAACACGTCGCGGCCGTTCGGCGACGGCACCGCGAAGCGGTCGCCATAGCCGCGCACGCCCTTGAACGTGCCGAAGTAGCTGTCGAACGCGCGGTTCTCCATCATCAGCAGCACGACGTGCTTGACGTCCTGGATGGTCCCCGTTTCGTGGAAGGCGGGAATGGCGAGCGCGCGGCGAATGCTCGGCGGAAACGCGGACAGCGCGGCGGCGGCGAGGCCGGAGCCGGCGGTCTGCTGAAGGAATTTGCGGCGTGACGTCATGGCGTTCGGATCCTGTGAGGGTGGGAGCGTTCGTGAGTTCGTCCGGCGGTGCCCGCGCGGCGTCCCGCCCCGGGACGATCCGCGATGCGTGCGTGCCTGGGGTATCGGCCGTGCGTCGCGGCGCGTATCGCGCCCGACGCGCGACGTCGCGCGGATGCCGCGGCCTCGCCGTCGCGATCCTGCGCTCCGCGCGCGCGTGATGCGCGTGATGCGCGGGGCAGTATCGGCACACACCGGCCCGACGCACGCCAGGCTGGGGCGGCGCCCAGTCTAGGGGCGCGACATGACGTCGACGTGATGAAGAAATGACATCGCGTGTCGCGTGCGTGACGTTGCGTGCGCAACGATTCGTTCACGCGCGAATGCGAGATCGAAAACGGTAAGAAATTACCGGTCGTCGCCGGTGCGACCGGTCAGAATTTTCCGGATTTCGCGGGGATGGCATGCACTCGCTTCGTTGCGGATACAACCTGACGCGCGACGGCGTGGCGCCCATGTTTCAAATGCGTGAAATCGGCTAAGCTCGATGCGTTGCTGCGCACGTGCGCAGTCCGCGCGTTCGGCGCGACTTTTCGGAACCGGCCCACCCATGACCGATATCAGGATCCGGCACAGCGAGACGCACGACGTCGACGCGATCCGGCAGATCGCCGCGCATCCCGCGGTGTACACGAATACGTTGCAGCAGCCATTTCCGTCGCTCGAAAAATGGCGGAAGCGGCTCGACGACGTGCGCGAGCACGGCGTGAGCCTCGTTGCCGAAATCGACGGCACGGTGGTCGGCCATCTCGGCCTGCATCCCGAGCCGAATCCGCGCCGGCGCCACGCGGCGGCGCTCGGCATGATGGTCGACGCGGCCCATCACGGGCGCGGCATCGGCGGCCGGCTGCTCGCGGCCGCGATCGATCTCGCGGAGAACTGGCTGAACATCACGCGTCTCGAACTGACCGTGTTTACCGACAACCGTGCGGCGATCGCACTCTACGAGCAACACGGTTTCCGCATCGAGGGCGAATCGCCGGATTACGCGTTGCGCGACGGCGTGCATGCGTCCGTGTATCACATGGCTCGCATCAGGACGCGGCAATGAAGGGCCGGCCGTCGCGGACGTGACGGCACGCGGGCACGACGCCGCACGTCATATTCAATCGAGAATTCGTTGGTTTTCCTTCGGCTGTACCCGTCGTATCGTCGAACGATTTGCCGGTCGCCGCGGCCGGCTTCGTTTTTCCGTATCGATGCATGCGCGGCGCTGCAGGTCGGGCGGCTTCATCGCCATCGCATCGCGGCCCTCGTTGTGCGCGCGGCATCCCCCTGAAACCGTCCTTTTCAACGGAACCCGCTTCGATGAAAACCGTTCTTCGCAATCTCACCGCCGCCTGTCTGTTCGCTGCCGCCAGTGCCGCGCTTGCCGCTGCCGCGCCCGCCGGCGCTCCGGTGGCGAACGCGTCGCCCGACGGCGCGCATCTGCCGCCCGGCATCGCGTGGCAACACGGCGACGTCGATGCCGCGTTCGCGCTCGCGAAGCGCGAGGGCAAGCCGCTGCTGCTGTACTGGGGCGCGGTATGGTGTCCGTCGTGCAACCAGGTGAAGTCGACGATCTTCAGCCAGCAGGCATTCAAGACGCGTTCATCGTTCTTCGTGCCCGTGTATCTCGACGGCGACACCGAAAGCGCGCAGAAGCTCGGCGAGCGTTTCAAGGTGCACGGCTATCCGACGATGATCCTGTTCCGCCCCGACGGCACCGAAGTGACGCGGTTGCCGGGCGAAGCCGATCTCGACCGCTACATGCAGGCGCTGTCGCTCGGGATGACGGCCGCGCATCCGGTGCGGCAGACGCTTGCGACGGCGCTGAAGAACGGCGCGTCGTTGACGCCGGACGAATGGCGCCTGCTGGCCGACTATTCATGGGATACCGACGGCGCGTTGCCGGTGCCGGCCGATCGCGTCGCCGAGACGCTGCAGTCGCTCGCGCAACGCGCCCGGGCGGCCGGTGCGAAAGCCGAATCGGCGCGCTTCGCGCTGAAGTCGGCGGTGGTCGCCGCGTCGGACGACCCGGCGCAGGCCGGTGCGCTCGACAAGGCCGCGCTTGCCGATTCGCTGCGCACGGTGCTGCGCGATCCGGCGCTGTCGCGGGCCGATTCGGACGTGCTGGTCGCGGCGCCCGCGCGCGTGGTCGCGTATCTCGGCGGCGACGATGCGCAGCGCACGAAGTTGCGCGGCGCGTACGACGCGGCGCTGGCGCGCCTGTCGACCGACGGCACGCTGTCGTCGATCGACAGGCTGATGGCGCTGCACGGCCGCGTGCTGCTCGCGCGCGGCGACGCGCGCAAGGGCGCACCGCCCGCCGCACCGGCGCTGGCCGACACCGCGCGCAAACAGATCGCCGCATCGGTGCAGCGCGCGGCGAACGCGTACGAGCGGCAGGCGCTCGTCAGCGAAGGCGCGGACACGCTGACCGACGCTGGGCTGTACGACGAATCGGATGCGTTGCTGAAGGCCGAGTTGCCGCGTTCGTCCACGCCGTACTACTTCATGTCGGGGCTGGCCGCGAACGCGAAGGCGCGCGGCGACAAGGCGGCCGCGCTCGACTGGTATCGCAAGGCGTACGACGCGGCGAGCGGGCCGGCGACGAAGCTGCGCTGGGGCGCGACCTACTTTGCGAATGCGGTCGAACTGGCGCCGGACGATTCGGCGCGCATCGAAGGGATTGCAGCGAGTGTGCTCGCGCAGGCCGACAAGACCCGGGACGCGTTCTACGGCGCGAACCTGCGCGCGCTGACCAAGGTCGTCACGCAACTGAACCGCTGGCGCGGCAGCGGCGCGCACGATGCGTCGGTCAGGTCGGTCGTGAAGCAGTTCGACGGCGTGTGCGGCAAGTTGCCGGCGGGCGATCCCCAGGCGGCGGCGTGCGCGAAGCTGATCCAGCCCGTGAAGGCGTAACGGCGCGCGGAGGGATCGCCGGGCGGGCCGACGATTACCGGCCCGACTCCGACGACGCGCCGCGATCGCTTCCGTATCCGGCGTCGTGCTGACGGGCGATCTTCGCTTCGGCGGAGACGATGCTGGCCGGATAGAACCAGTCGCTCGACTGGAAGCCGGCCTGCTTGAGCGCCTTGACTTCGGCGTGGACCTGCGCGCGCGTGAGCGGCTGGTTCGACTGGGCGTGCGCGGCGAACGGGGCCGACACGGCCAGGACGACGGCAATGGCTGGGATCAGGCGCTTCATGATGGGGACCTCCACGATTTCCGGGGAATCGCGGCGCTTCGTTCGTCGAAGCGCCGCGAGACGTTGAAACCAGTGTAGGCCGGGGCGGGCGCCTGAAAAATGCGATCGCGCCCAACGCAGTGTTTTGCTGCGGGTAACAATGCGTGGGGGCAGGCGAGCGATGGCCCGGACGACTGCCGGCGTGTCGATTTGGCGTAGGGAAATGAAAATCGGACCGGATGCGCTTGCCGGAATCCGTTCCGGTGCGCATGCGGTCCGATCCTGAAAGCGAGACGGCGGCGCACGAAACGCCGCCTTGATGCCGAGACTTACACGAGCCCCGTCGCGTAGTACACGGCGATCACGAAGAACACCGCGAGCGTCTTGATGACGGTGACCGCGAAGATGTCGCGATACGACTCGCGGTGCGTGAGGCCCGTGACGGCGAGCAGCGTGATGACCGCGCCGTTGTGCGGCAGCGTGTCCATGCCGCCACTCGCCATCGCGACGACCCGGTGCAGCACGTCCATCGGGATGTTGGCCGCCTGCGCGCCCTTGATGAACAGGTCCGACATCGCGGCGAGCGCGATGCTCATGCCGCCCGACGCGGAGCCCGTGATGCCCGCGAGCGAGCTGACCGACACGGCTGCGTTGACGAGCGGGTTCGGGATGCTCTTCAGCGCATCGCTGACGACGAGGAAGCCCGGCAGCGCGGCGATCACGCCGCCGAAGCCGTATTCCGACGCGGTGTTCATCGCGGCGAGCAGCGCGCCGGCGACGGCGGCCTTCGAGCCGGCCGCGAAGCGACCGCTGACGCGCTTGAATGCGGTCAGCAAGACCAGCACGATCCCGAGCAGCAGCGCGGCCTCGACCGACCAGATCGCGACGACCGTCTTGATCGACGTCGTGACCGGCGCGTGCACGCCCGGCAGCACTTCCGGCGCGACCGTGTACGATGCGGCGCCGTACCACTGCGGGATCAGCTTCGTGAACGCGAAGTTCGACACGCCGACGAGGATCAGCGGCAGGATCGCCAGCGCGGGATGCGGCAGCGCCGTTGCCTCGACGCGCTCCGGCTCGTTGACGAGCGACGTGCCGTAGCCTTCGCCCTTCGCCATCGCCGAACGGCGACGCCATTCGAGATACGCGAGGCCGACGACGATGATGAACAGCGAGCCGATCGTGCCGAGCGCGGGCGCGGCCCAGGCAGTCGTCTTGAAGAACGTGGTCGGGATGATGTTCTGGATCTGCGGCGTGCCGGGCAGCGAATCCATCGTGAACGAGAACGCGCCGAGTGCAATCGCGCCGGGCATCAGCCGTTTCGGGATGTTGCTCTGACGATAGAGTTCGGCCGCGAACGGATAGACCGCGAACACCACGACGAACAGCGATACGCCGCCATAGGTGAGCAGCGCGCACACCGCGACGATCACCGCATTCGCGCGCGAGCGGCCGATGTAGCGGATCGCCGCGTGGACGATCGACTCGGAGAACCCGGACAGTTCGATCACCTTGCCGAATACGGCGCCGAGCATGAAGACCGGGAAATACAGTTTGACGAAGCCGACCATCTTCTCCATGAAGATGCCGGAGAAGACCGGTGCGACGGCGGCGGGGTCGGTCAGCAGCACCGCACCGAGCGCGGCGATCGGCGCGAACAGGATCACGCTGTAGCCGCGATACGCGGCAAACATCAGGAACGCCAGCGCGGCGAGGACGATCACGAAAGACAAGGGAGTCTCCTAATGGCTTTGGTTGTTGTTCGATCGCGCGGTGCGCCGCGGACCGGCTCAGGTTCGTGCAGGTTTCGTGCCATCGGCCGGATTGCGCCGCCGGACATGGGTCCGCCGGCGGCCGGCGGGCCCGCGCCGGCGTAGGTCTGACGATTCTACATAAAACGTCTCCATCCGGAGACGTTTTGGCCATCCGGTCGACCGTCGACATCGTGCAGGGCTTTCCCGGACAACGCGTTGCGGCGTGTCTCCGGAATGAGATAATCCGTCTCGTTCCGGAGACGTCCGGCCGACGATAAACGGAGACGAAGACACGATGATGAACGACTGGGCCCGCCTGCCCGTCAACTACGGCGACGTGCTGCGGCGCGCTGCCGAGTCGCTGTTCCGGACCTTCGAGGATTCGAGCGCGGGCACGGTGGTCGTCGATCGCGACGCGCGCGTCGTGTGGATGAACGAGCGTTACGCGGCGCGCTTCGGTTTCGCCGATCCGCAGCAGGCCGTCGGCCTCGATTGCGAGGCCGTGATTCCGAACAGCCTGATGCGCGAGGTCGTGTCGACCGGGCAGCCGATCCTGCTCGACATCATGGAGACGGGCCGCGAGCCACTCGTCGTCACGCGCCTGCCGTTGAAGAACGAGGCCGGCGAGACGGTCGGCGCGATCGGCTTCGCGCTGTTCGACCAGTTGAAGACGCTCACGCCGATTTTTTCCCGCTACGCGCAGCTTCAGCAGCAACTGATCGCGACGCAGCGCTCGCTCGCCCAGGCGCGCCGCGCGAAATACACGTTCGCGAGCTTCGTCGGCACGAGTGCCGCGAGCCTCGAGACCAAGCGCCAGGCGCGCCGCGCCGCGCAGGTCGACTCGCCGGTGCTGCTGCTCGGCGAGACGGGCACCGGCAAGGAGCTGCTCGCCCACGCGATACACGCGGCATCGGCGCGTGCGCTCCAGCCGCTCGTGACCGTCAACGTCGCCGCGATTCCCGACACGCTGCTCGAAACCGAATTCTTCGGCGCGGCGCCCGGCGCGTACACCGGCGCCGATCGCAAGGGGCGCGTCGGAAAATTCGAGCTGGCCGATCGCGGCACGCTGTTTCTCGACGAGATCGGCGACATGCCGCTGCCGTTGCAGGGCAAGCTGCTGCGCGTGCTGCAGGACAAGGAGTTCGAGCCGGTCGGCTCGAACCGGATCGTGCGCGCGGACGTGCGCATCATTGCCGCCACGTCGGCCGACCTGCCGGCGCTCGTGGCAGCCGGGCGGTTTCGCGCGGATCTCTATTACCGGCTGAACGTGCTGACGATCCATGCGCCGCCGTTGCGCGAGCGCGCATCGGACATCGCCGCGCTCGTCTACGCGACGCTCGAGGAACTGGCGGCTCAGCACGGGCGCGCCGCGCACTGCGAGCTGACCGACGATGCGCTGCGGATGCTGTGCGCGTATCCGTGGCCCGGCAACGTGCGCGAGTTGCGCAATACGCTCGAACGCGCGCTGATGCTGTCGGACCGTTCGGTGATCGATGCGCGTGCGCTCGCGCCGTTTCTCGGGCCGGTGCGCATCTCGCCGGAGGGTGCCGCGCCGGTGCAGCGAGTCGCCGCGGCGCCGGCCGAGCAGCGCGCGGGCGATGCGTCGACGGCATCCGGTGCGCCGGCCGCCTCGTATGCCGATGCGCTGGCGGCGTGGGAGCGCCAGTTTCTGACCGATGCGCTGGCGGCCTGCGACGGGAAAGTGGTCGAAGCGGCCGCGCGTATCGGGATCGGTCGCGCGACGCTGTACAAGAAACTGGCGGCGCTCGGTATCGACCGGTAGGCCGATCGGCGATGCCGATGCGGCTCGACGTAACGCATCGAACGGGAGATCGCGATGAAGCGGATCGGCATTGCAGGATGGCTCACCATGTTGCTCGCGAGCGCCGCACTCGCGCAGGCCGGCGACGCCGATGCGCCCGACGCGCGGCGCAACTGGTACGGCGATCCGTTCGTCGCGCTGTCGCAGGACGTGGCCGAATGCCCATTGCCGCTCGGCCCGTGGATGACACGCGCCGAGATGACGGACGATGCGCACTACCGCGCCGAACGCGGCACGACCTGCTGGCTCGCCCATCGCTGCACGAAACCGAACTCGTATATGTATGACGCGTCGATCGCCGATGCGGCGAAGGCGCACTTCGCCGGCTCGGATCGTCTGCGCGGCACGAGCCTGTGGATCACCGTGCAGCGACGTTTCATCTACGTCGAAGGATGCGCGGATACGACGCTCGATCGTCAGGCGCTGCAACGCGAATTCGAGGCGCTTCCGGACGTCGAGCAGGTTTTCGTTCGCATCACCGACGATCCGCGCAAGCGCTTGCCGTACAAGGTGCGCGGGCAACCCGAGCGCACGCCGGACTGACGGCCGAAGGGCTGCCCATGGCATACTCGCGACATTCAAAAAAAGGTTGACGGGAAGAACGATGAAACACATGCTTGCGTCGGTCTGTCGGTGGCCTCGGGCGGCCGTGATGGGGGTTCTGGTTGCCGGGCTCGGCGGGTGCGGTGGCAGTGCTCCGCTGTTCACGTCGGACGGGCGTCCGACCACTCAGGTGCAATGCACCGGCAGCGACTGGAGCAATTGCACCGACAATGCCCGGGCCATGTGCAACGGCGATTTCGACGTGATCCAGCAATCGACGGATGACGCCGTGCGAAATCTTCTCTTCGCATGCAAGAAGAAGAGCGGTTATTGATCCCGAAATGACCGGCTGAGGAGATCACGATCGGGCGAAGCGCTTTTCCGTTTGCTTTGAGTCACTTGTTTTTCACGAATAACACTCATGGAGTCCCATCCATATGGCGACCTACAGGCAACTGAGCGCGCAGCTCGAACGGCTTCAGCAAAAAATCGACAAGGAACGTGAAAAGGCGGTTGCCGACGCGATTGCGCATATCCGCGCGAAAATCGACGAATACGACATTACGCCGGAAGAGCTCGGTTTTCTTCCGGCAAAATCGGCTGCCGCCGCTACCGCCGCGAAGCCCAAGCGAACCTTGCCGCCGAAGTACCTGAACCCGAAGACGGGCGAAACCTGGAGCGGCCGCGGGCGGGCGCCGGCATGGCTGGGCAAGAACCGCGGGCGTTTCCTGATCAAGGACTGACTCCCGAAAATCCTCACCTTTCGCGTGCCGACCGACGGTGCGAACGGCCATGCGGCCTTCGCACCGTTTTGTTTGGGCGCAATCGTCATGTGCTTTTCCCCGGCGAATTGAAGTACAACGTCGCGCAATTAACGGATCCCGTTTTGCGAATTCGCCGCGATCCGGCCGCATATTGCGGCGAATTTCCGTAAACACCCGCGTAATGGCGCAATGCATGCGCATTGTCGTTCGCGCTTTTCGCGGTGCCTGCCCGACACGGATTTTCATCACCTTTCGCATGCTGGCGCAGTGTGTCGTGTGAATCCCGAAGATACTCACCATGGCTCCTGTAAATCCTCACCTTTGAGAAGCGGCTGCAGCGTCGTGCCGCGTGACGTGCCGCGCTGCATGCATCGCGCGAAGAACTGGCGCTGCGACGCCGGGCAGCGTGGGTTGCCGTCCATGGTGCGAGCATTGACGTCCGTCGAATAGTCGGCCGTTCGGCATATAGGCAGTCGCGGGCGCTTCGCCTATGCTTGGAGTTCGCGTCGATCGGCGCACGGCCTGCATGGCCGCACGCCGATCGTGTCGTCTTTCGTCACCGCAGGGAGCCGATGTGACCGTTCGCCATCTCGATGCGTTGTTCCAGCCCAGGTCCGTGGCGATCGTCGGCGCGTCGTCGCGCGCGGGCAGTATCGGCGCGATGGTGTGGTCGCGTGTGCTCGACGGCGCGTTCCAGGGGCCCGTGTGGCCGGTCAATCCGAAATATCGCGAGCTGGACGGGCATGCGGTCGTCTCCGATGTCGACCGGCTGCCCACGCCGCCGTCGGTTGCCGTGATCTGCACGCCGCCCGCGACCTGGGCCGGCATCGTGCGCAAGCTGGGCGAGCTCGGCACGCGCGTGGCGGTGATCGTCGGCGAGGCGCGCACCGAGGCCGATCGCGCTGCGGTCGATCGCACGCTGAAGGCGGCGAAGCCGTTCGTGCTCCGTATCGTCGGGCCCGGCAGTCTCGGCGTGTCGTCGCCCGCGCGGCATGCGCATTTCGGCGCGCCTGCCTATACGGCGCGATCGGGCGGTGTCGCCTGGGTGTCGCAATCGAATGCGCTGACGAACGCGGTGCTGGGCTGGGCCGATGCGCGGGGCCTCGGCTTTTCGCATGTCGTCGCGCTCGGCAGCGAATCCGATGTCGATGCGGGCGACGTCCTCGACTATCTGGCGAGCGATCCCGGCACGCGCGCGATCCTGCTCGAGCTCGATACCGTGCGCGCCGCGCGCAAGTTCATGTCGGCGGCGCGCGCGGCCGCACGCAACAAGCCGGTGCTCGCGTTGCGCACCGGCCGTGCCGACCCCGGCGATGCGCTCTACACGGCGGCGTTCCAGCGCGCGGGCATGGTGCGCGTCGATGCGCTCGACGATCTGCTCGACGAAATCGAGACGCTCGGCGTCGGCCGTGTCACCGCGCGGGGCGCGGCGACGCTCGTGACGAGCGATGCGGGCGTGGCGAAACTCGCGGTCGATGCGGTTGCCGAAGTGCGTGACGTGCTGACCGACTGGTCGCCCGCGGCAACGTCGGCCGTCGCGGCTGCGCTGCCGCACCTCGCGGCGCCCGGCAATCCGCTCACGCTGGGCGACGATGCGCGCCCCGAGCACTTTGCCGCGGCAATCAAGGCGCTCGCCCCGTTTCCGCAGACGGGCACGCTGTTCGTCGTTCATTCCACTTCGCACAGCGCGCCGGCCGATTCGGTCGCGCGTACGCTGATCGACGCGCGGCAGCATGCGCCTCGCGGCATCCTCGCGTGTTTCTTCGGTGCGGTCGACGCGGCGACGCGCGACGCGCTGCACGCGAACGGCATTCCGGTGCACACGACGCCGCAGCGGCTCGCACGCGCCTATGCGCGTCTCGTCGACTACAACCTCGGGCGCCAGTTGCTGATGCAGACGCCGGAGGGCACGCCGCCGCAGCCGGCCGAGTGCGTGGCGTCCGCCCAGGCCGCCGCACGCCGCATGGTCGAAGCCGGTCAGCATGAACTGGCGGGCGAAGCCGCGCTGCACTGGCTGTCCCGTTTCGGTCTGCAAGGCGAGCCGCCCGACGAACCGGCCGGCAAGAAGGTCGTCGACATCACGGTCGACATGTACGACGATTCGAACTTCGGTCCGGTGTTTCGCTATGCGGTGCCACCGGCCGACGGCGTATCGGCGCCGTTCGTCGTCTACGGCCTGCCGCCGCTGAACACTGTGCTCGCCCGCGCAGTGATGGAGCGTTCGCCGTATGCGCGCAGCACGCCCGTCGAGCCGACGCTCGACGCGCTGACGGCACTGTCGCAAGTCGTGTGCGACGTGCGCGAAGTCGTTGCGATGTCGGTCACGCTGCGCGTGCTGCCCGACCGCACATGGGTGGTCGCGCCGCGCATCACGCTGGCTTCGGGGCGCAGCCGGCTCGCGATCATGCCGTATCCGCGGCACCTCGAGCAGACGCTCGAGTGGCGTGGCGAGACGGTGACGATCCGTCCGATCCGTCCGGAAGACGAGGCCGCTCACAACGAGCTGCTCGGCGCGATGACGCCGGAAGATCTGCGGATGCGTTTCTTCGGCGCGGTGCGCAGCTTCGATCATTCGCAGGTGGCGCGCATGACGCAGATCGACTACGACCGTGAGATGGCTTTCATCGTGTCCTTCACCGATGTGTCGGGGCGCGACCACACGCTCGCGGTCGCGCGGGCGGTCGCCGATCCCGACAACGAGACGGCGGAATTCGCGATCGCGGTACGGCCCGATCAAAAGGGCAAGGGGCTCGGCCGGCTGATGATGACCCGCATCATCGACTACGCGCGCTCGCGCGGCACCGCCTGGATGGTCGGCGAGGCGCTGCGCGAGAATTCGGCGATGATCTCGCTCGCGAAATCGTGCGGGTTTGCGGTGTCGACGACGGAGGAGCCTGGCGTCGTGGGTTTCAGGATGAAGTTGCAGCCGTAGGCGTCGGCGTCGGTCTCAGGTCTGGCGCTTAGGGCAGCGCAGAGCGTCGACGCGTCCGAACATTTCGTCAAGTCGCGCGATAAATAAGGAATGCAAATCGTTTGAGCCGGCGTTGAAGCAAGGCGTCTGGCAACGTGTCGGACCAGTCGGTCGCAGCGATACCGCAACGCAAGTACGGTGTCCGGCGATGCTCGCAGCGTGCTGCGATATTCGTCCGCTGCAGCCGTTTCCACCGATGCGCCTGCAAGCCTTCGCTATCGCACTCCGGCTTCGCGTTTTCAACGCCGCCTCCAAGGTGAGACTTTTCGGGAGCGGCGAGTGAGCTTTTCCGGGGCAGCATGGTGAGCCGATACGGGAGCGTTCGGTGAGCTATCCCGGGAACGGCCGGTGAGCACCTACGGGAGAGGCCGGTGAGCCTTTCCGGGAGGCTTCGGTGAGCACTTGCGGGAGCGATGGGTGAGGACGTTCGGGAGCCATCAGTGAGCGTTTCGCGAGTCTCGGGTGAGGCTTTTCGGGAGACCGTGGTGAGCGCTTGCGGGATGCTCAGGTGAGCTTTTTCGGGAGCATGCGAACGCGCGGCTCCCGTGGGCGCGGCGCCGGCTCGTGCCGGCGTGACGCGCGGGTGCGGGCACGCAGGAACCGTGCCCGCGATTACTTTCACGCAGCGAGTTTCGCCGCCGCGTCGTTTACCTGGTCGCGCGAAATCGCGAGTTCCTCGAGGTGCGCATCGGCATAGACAGCACCGGTTTCGCGCTCGAGGCGCGCGATCGTGAGCGCACAGCGCGCGGTGTCTTTCGGCATCGCGATGAAGCGCTTGACCGACTCGCCGGACGTGAACGCGTCGAACAGTGCGCCGCGCACGTCGTCCGGAAGCGTCTTGGTCCACTGGTACGGCTTGCCGTTGAACGTGATCGACGGCGGCAGCGTGCGTTCCTTCTTGGTCGCCGTGATGAGCCCGTAGGTGCGCGCCGCGTCGCCGATCTGCTCCGGCGAGAAGAGTTCGTCGGGCGTGATGTCGAACTGCTCGATGTAGTTTTCGATCGCCTGCATTGCGGTGGCACGATCGTCGCGCTTTTTCTGCGCGCGCGCGACGATATCGCGCAACTCGTCCGCTTCCTCGGGCGTGATCGTGAAGCTTGCCTGCTTCTGCTGAAGTTCGGAGAAACGCTGGAATTCTTGATCGTTCAGAAGTTTGGCCATGACATCCATCGGACACGACGGTCGCGACAACCGGCCGCCGTAGTTTTTGAGAGGGCCGCTATTCTAGCGTAGCGCCGCGGGCACCCGATGCGACATCGCGCATCGGGCACCGCACGGGCGTCGCGCACACCCGGAGCCGGCGCCGCCGCGCCGTGCCCCGTGCATTTTGCCGGGTAATCCGCGCGTCAGCAGGTCTCGGTGCGGCACATCGACAGATAAGCGGCCGTATCGCGCAGTGCGTCGACGACCACGTCGACGGACGGCGCCATGTGCGCATCGATCCGGCGCATGTACGGACACGTCAGCACCGCGATCGCGTGGCCGGCCGGCCCGAGGATCGGCACGGTCAGGTCGGTCACGCCGTACGCTTGCCGGCTGTCCTGGCGCAGATAGCCGGACTGCCGGATCGACTGACACGCATTCGCGAGCTCCTGCTCGTTCAGCGGCGCCTCGCCCTTGACCTTGCAGTGCTCGGCCAGCATGTGCGCGCGTTGCTCGGGGCCCTGGTACGCCAGCATCATGCAGCCCGACGCCGTATCGGCGAGGCCGACGCGCGAGCCGAGCCGGACCGACACGCCCCACGGGCCGGGCCCGTCCACCTGCGCGATCACGAGCAGGTTGCCGCGATCGTAGACGGACAGGTGGCACGACTGCTCGGCCGCATCGGCAAAGCGCTGCATCGGCGGCAGCGCCTCGGCGATCAGCCGGTTCATCGGCGGATGCCGGTGCGCAAGCGCGAACAGCTTGAGGCTGAGCGTGTAGCGGTCGCCGCCGGTCGAGCGCATCACATAGCGGCGCGCGACGAGGCGTTCGAGCATCCGATAGATTTCGCTCGCGTTACGGCCGAGCTCCTTCGTGATTTCGGTGCGGGTGAGTCCTTCCTTCTGCTCGGACAGGAGTTCGAGAATGTCGAGGCCCTTGTCGAGCGCGGGTGCGCGATAGCGGTCGATAGCGGCCATCGATTCCCGTGCGTCGCTGCCGGGAAGCGGGTCGTTGGTTGTCTGCATTGTCGGTGTGAGGTTGGGGGATTACCGTCGATCGGTTGGCGACGCACGCTGGCCGGTTCTGCACGCGTATAGGGCGGCCGCGCGGATGGCCATGGAAGCCATCCGTGCGAGCTTAGCAATAAACATACAGTGTGCAATGCAGCGTCTTTTTACCGATCGTTACCGAACAAGAACGGATGGGCAAACGTTTTCGATGACAGGGGCACCCCGAATAGCCAGTATTCATGCTCCGATGGCAGACGCTGCCGCGAACGGCGGCCGATCGATCGACGCGGTGCAGCGGGTGCTGCGCCGCAGTGTCGGCAGACGCACCAATAGTCGGTATCCGTCGCGCGTCATTTCACGGCGCGCGGCCGATGGTACAAAGGCTTGCGGGCCAGCGACGGCGCGGCCGCGCGTGCAGCCGGCCGGCATGGGCCGGCACGCGTCGCGGATGTCGGGCCGTCGTCGCCGATGCGCAGACCGGCGGCCGCCCGTTCGATGCGCGCCGTACCGTCGTACGGCGCCGCGATCGCTGCGCCCGCGCGACGCTCGCGCGTCGACGGCATGCCGCAGGCGGCGCCGACGCGTGCACTCGACGATCGACGACCCGTCCGGCGCGGCCGCGAAAGGCCGCGTCGGCCGGTATCCTGTCCCATTCGACAACAGAGGTTAAGCACGATGAAACTGCTTCGCTATGGCCCGTCCGGCCAGGAAAAGCCCGGCATCCTCGACGCGGCCGGCCGGATTCGCGACTTGTCCGCGCACGTGCCGGATCTTGCCGGCGATGTGCTGTCCGACGCGGGTCTCGCGCGGCTGCGCGCGCTCGATCCCGCCACGCTGCCGCTCGTGTCCGGGGAGCCGCGCATCGGCGCGTGCGTCGGCCGCGTCGGCAAGTTCATCGGCATCGGCCTGAACTATGCCGACCATGCGGCCGAAGCCGGCATGGCGGTGCCGAAGGAGCCGGTCGTGTTCGGCAAGTGGACGAGTTCGATCTGCGGCCCGAACGACGGCATCGACATCCCGAAGGGTTCGGTCAAGACCGACTGGGAAGTGGAGCTGGGTGTGGTGATCGGCGCGACGTGCAAGGACGTCGGAGAAGCGCGCGCGCTCGATTACGTCGCGGGCTATTGCGTGGTCAACGACGTGTCCGAGCGCGAATGGCAGCTCGAGCGCGGCGGCCAGTGGGACAAGGGCAAGGGCTTCGACACGTTCGGCCCGCTCGGCCCGTGGCTCGTCACGCGCGACGAAGTGCCGGATCCGCAGCGTCTCGACCTGTGGCTCGAAGTCGACGGCCACCGTTATCAGAGCGGCAACACGCGCACGATGGTGTTTACGGTCGCGCAACTGATCGCGTATCTGTCGACCTGCATGACGCTGCAGCCGGGCGACGTGATCACGACCGGTACGCCGCCGGGCGTCGGCATGGGCATCAAGCCGTCGCCGGTGTTCCTGAAGGCCGGCCAGACGGTGCGCCTCGGGATCGAAGGGCTCGGCGAGCAGTTGCAGAGCACGCGCAACGCGCAATGAGCGCGTGAGCGGCGCGGGCGGCTGGAGCATGCCGCCACCCGCGCGCCGGTCATGCTACTCGACCCGTCGGCATGACCGCCGGCGCGACCGGCGCGCACCGAACGACGAGGTAACCGAAACCATGGGCCCGGTTCCGCGCGATGCGGAATCGGGCCTTTGTCGCTCGTCCGGGGCCGGACGAAGCGGATCAGACCACGTTGTCGAGCTCGCAATGCGCTTCGAGCCGATACCCGTCGGGATCGACGACGAACGCCGCGTAATAGCCGGGGCCGTAGTGCTCGCGCTTGCCGGGCCCGCCGTTGTCCTTGCCGCCGTGCTCGAGCGCGGCACGGTAGAACGCGTCGACCTCGACCGGCGACGCGGCCTTGAACGACAGGTGCAACCCCGAATCGGGATCGGCGACGACGGGGCGAGCCGCGTGCTGCAACCACAGTTCGGGCTCGGTCGTGCCGTACCCGATGGCGCCGTCGTCGCTATACAGACGCTTGTAGCCGAGTGCGCCGAGCGCGCTGTCGTAGAAGGTGCGGCTGCGGTCGATGTGTGCAACGCCGAACGAAAGGTGATCGATCATCTGTGGCTCCTTTGAACCGAGGGGGGACGTCAGTGCGGCAAACCTGCTTACAGACACCACGCCAGCCGCTTGTAGCGAAGCGTGCCGAGCGTGATGTCGTCGTACGTGCGGCCGGTGGGCTTGTGGATAACGCTGAACGAAAGACGATCGATCATCTGTGTCTCCTTGAGTCGAAGGGGCGTCGGTGCAGTCAACCTGTTTTTAACCACCATGCCGGTTATGTTAGAAATCGCTCGGGCGCTTGTCAACCGGCATGGTGGTTAGATACGATCGCGTCATGAGAAAAACGCAACCTTCCGTCACGACGGACTGCCTGATCCCGGCGCCGCCCGAAACGCTGAGCCTCGATTTCGCGAACACGCTGTACTGGCGCGGCAGCGATCCGCCGACGGAAACCTTCGGCACGCTGGACGACCTGCTGGCGTGGTGCCGCGAACAGGCCGGCGTACCGGCCGGGCTGGCCGACGCATGTCGCGTGCCCGGCGAAGGGAAAGAGACGGGCGACGCGCCGACGATGCTCGCGCGGGCGCTCGCGTTGCGCGAGGCGCTATACCGGCTATTTCACGCCCAGGCGGAGCAGCGCGAGCCGCAGGATGCCGATCTCGCGCTGCTCGGCGGCTTTCTGGCGGAAGCGTCGCCGCGCGTTGCGCTGGCGCGCGTCGACGGTCGCTATGCGTGGCGGATCGACGCGTCGGGCGCCACGCTCGCGGGGCTGTTGAGTCCGGTGCTGTGGTCGGCGATCGACCTGCTCGGCGGCACGCGGCTCGCGAAGGTCAAGCGCTGTGCGAACGATGCATGCCAGTGGCTGTTCATCGACGACAGCAAGAACGGCAGCCGACGCTGGTGCTCGATGTCGTCGTGCGGCAATCGTGCGAAGGCGTATCGCCACTATCACAAGGCCGAATGACCGGGCGGCCCGAACCTATTTCGCCGACAACTTCCGCCACAGCGTCGTCTTGCTGATGCCGAGCATCGCGCACGCGCGGTCGCGGTCGCCGCCGCACGCGTCGAGCACCGCGCGGATCTCGTCGGCTTCCGCGCGACGGCGGCGCGCATGTAGCGTTTGCGCGTCGTCGGCGTCGGCCGTGTCGGGCGGCGCGGCGAACAGCTCGGGCGCGATCGCCTGCAGCGCGCCGGGGGCGAGCGCCGCGCACGCGGCGCCCGGATCGCTTTCGTCGACTTCCTCGGCCAGCTCCACCGCGATCCGCTCGACCACGTTCTGCAGTTCGCGGACATTGCCGGGCCAGCGGTAGCGCGCGAGCGTCGCCTGCGTCGCGTCGAGCACGCGCAGCGCGTCGTCGGTGTCGCGCACGCGTTCGGCGAGACGCGGCTCGCGCCGCGCGGCCTGCACGAGCAGCGTCGCCGCGAGCGCGGGAATGTCGGCTGCGCGCTCTCGCAGCGGCGGCAGGCCCACGTTCAGGATGTTGAGCCGGTAATAGAGATCCGCGCGGAACGTGCCGGCCTCGACGGCCGCGAGCAGCGGCCGGTGCGTCGCGGCGATCACGCGCACGTCGATGCGGATCGGCTCGGTCGAGCCGAGGCGGATCACCTCGCGCTCCTGCAGCACGCGCAGCAGCCGGCTCTGCAGCGACGGCGGCATCTCGCCGATCTCGTCGAGAAACAGCGTGCCGCGGTGCGCGGCCTCGAACAGGCCGGTCTTGCCGCCGCGCCGCGCGCCGGTGAACGCGCCTTCTTCATAGCCGAATAGTTCGCTCTCGAGCAGCGCTTCCGGAAACGCGCCGCAGTTGACCGCGACGAACGGATAGTTGCGCCGCGCGGACAGCGCGTGCAGGCTCTGCGCGATCATTTCCTTGCCGGTGCCGCTTTCGCCGAGCACGAGCACGGTCGCGTCGGATTTCGCGTAGCGGCGCACGAGGTCGCGCACGCGCGTCATCGGCGCCGATGCGCCGACCACGTCGTCGAGCGCGTAGCGTGCGGCGAACTGCTGCGTGGTCGGTTGCGAACGCAACGCGCGATCGAGCCGTTCGACCGCACGCGATTCCTGGAACGTCAGCACGCTGCCCGACGTGACGCCGCGATCGACCAGCGGCCCGCGATGCACGACGTAGCGCACGCCGCGTATCGTCGCGAGCGCGTCGCCGTCTTCGCCGCGCAGTGTGCGCAGCTCGGGCCGCAGGTCGACGAGCGCGCGACCGACAGCCGCCGCCGGTTCGACCCCGAGCGCCGACGCGAGCCGTTCGTTGATCGCCTCGACGCGGCCGTGCGCGTCGAGCGCGACCACGCCGTCGCGCAGGTGCTGCAGCAGCGTGTCGAGCCGCTGGCGGCGGAATGCCTCGGCGTGCGTCGCATATGCGACTTCGAGCGCCGTCTCGACCGCCTTGCGCACCGACGCATGCGAATACAGGAACACCGCGCCCATGCCGGCACTCGCCGCGAGGTCGGTGACGAGGCCCGGGCCGACGATCGTCTCGATGCCGCGATCGCGCAGGTCGTGCACGCAGGCTTCCGCTTCCTGCGCGGACTGATATGACGCAAACTGCACGTCGAGGCCGTACGCGGCGACGAAGCGGCGCACCTCGGGCGGCGTTTCGCCGGCGCTGACGAGCGCGATCCGCGCGGCATCGCGCCGCGCGCGCGCGAGCGCCTGCATCACGTCGAAGCCGGTCGGCGACACGACCACCACCGGCACCTGCGCGCGCGTTTTCAGGAAGCCGCCGTTCGAGCCGGCCGCGACGATCACGTCGGGCCGCGCGGCGCCGGCCTCGGCGATCGCGCTCAGCGCGTCCTCGTACGCGCGCGTCACGATGCGCACGTCGGCGCGTTCGTCGAATTCGCCGGCGATCTCGCGAAACAGGTCGCGCAGGCGGCTGATGCCCATCGCCCAGATGCGCGGGCGCACGGTGCGGTCGGCCGGGCCGACGGGCTTGGTCGAAGTGAGGTCCATGACGGCCGATTATGCGCGCGCGATTTCATTTTTGAAACATGAAATTGCCGAATTGAAATGGGCGACCGATGCAACGCCCTCGGCGGTTGCTTAAGAATCAGTGGGTTAGCGACGTTTCGCGCGCTGGCCCGGTCCTTGCTGTTATCGGGCATTCCATCAGGAGGCCGTTCATGAGCAATACGCATCTTCAGAGCGCCGGCGCGAAGTTCCGCGCGGCAGTCGCGGCGGAGCAGCCGCTGCAGGTGGTCGGCGCGATCACCGCGTACGCGGCCAAGATGGCGCAGGCCGTCGGCTTCAAGGCCGTGTACCTGTCGGGCGGCGGCGTCGCGGCGAACTCGCTCGGCATCCCCGACCTCGGCATCAGCACGATGGAAGACGTGCTGATCGACGCGACCCGGATCACCAACGCGACCGACCTGCCGCTGCTGGTCGACATCGACACGGGCTGGGGCGGCGCCTTCAACATCGCGCGCACGATCCGCTCGTTCATCAACGCCGGCGTCGCGGCCGTGCACCTCGAGGACCAGGTCGGCCAGAAGCGCTGCGGCCATCGCCCGGGCAAGGAAGTCGTGCCGACCGAGGAAATGGTCGATCGCGTGAAGGCCGCGGTCGATGCGCGTACCGACGACCAGTTCGTGATCATGGCGCGCACCGATGCGGCCGCCGCCGAAGGGATCGATTCGGCGATCGAGCGCGCGGTCGCGTACGTCGAAGCCGGCGCGGACATGATCTTCCCGGAAGCGATGAAGACGCTCGACGACTACCGTCGCTTCAAGGCGGCCGTGAAGGTGCCGATCCTCGCGAACCTGACCGAATTCGGCTCGACGCCGCTGTTCACGGTCGACGAACTGCGCGAGGCGAACGTCGACATCGCGCTGTACTGCTGCGGCGCGTATCGCGCGATGAACAAGGCCGCGCTGAATTTCTACGAAACGCTGCGCCGCGACGGCACGCAGAAGGCAGCCGTGCCGACGATGCAGACGCGCGCCGAGCTGTACGACTTCCTCGGCTATCACGAATACGAGCGCAAGCTCGACGAACTGTTCGCGCAGGGCAAGAAGTAATGCGCCCGCGCGCCGGGACGCGGTTCCCGGAACGCATTGCATGAAGTCGGGGCGCGCCGCAGCGCCGGCCCCGGCCGAGACAGATCCCCATTGGAGAACGGAAACATGAGCGAGACGAAAGACGCAGCAGCACCGGCCGCCGCAGGCGCATTCAAGCCGAAGAAGTCGGTGGCGCTGTCGGGCGTGACGGCCGGCAACACCGCGCTGTGCACGGTCGGCAAGACCGGCAACGACCTGCACTATCGCGGCTACGACATTCTCGACGTCGCCGAATCGTGCGAATTCGAGGAAATCGCGCACCTGCTCGTGCACGGCACGCTGCCGAACCTGACCGAACTGGCTGCCTACAAGGCCAAGCTGCGTGCGCTGCGCGGCCTGCCGAGCGCGCTGAAGGCCGCACTCGAACAGATTCCGGCGTCGGCCCACCCGATGGACGTGATGCGCACGGGCGTGTCGGTGCTCGGCACCGTGCTGCCGGAGAAGGACGACCACAACCTGCCGGGCGCGCGCGACATCGCCGACCGCCTGATGGCGTCGCTCGGCTCGATGCTGCTGTACTGGTATCACTTCTCGCACAACGGCAAGCGCATCGAGACCGAAACCGACGACGACTCGATCGGCGGCCACTTCCTGCACCTGCTGCACGGCAAGACGCCGTCGAAGTCGTGGGTCGAGGCGATGCACACGTCGCTGATCCTGTACGCGGAGCACGAATTCAACGCGTCGACGTTCACCGGCCGCGTGATCGCGGGCACGGGCTCGGACATCTACTCGGCGATCACCGGCGCGATCGGCGCGCTGCGCGGTCCGAAGCACGGCGGCGCGAACGAAGTCGCGTACGAGATCCAGAGCCGCTACAGCTCGCCGGACGACGCCGAAGCCGACATCCGCCGCCGCGTCGAGAACAAGGAAGTCGTGATCGGCTTCGGCCACCCGGTCTACACGATCTCCGATCCGCGCAACAAGGTGATCAAGGGCGTCGCGCACAAGCTGTCGAAGGAAGCGGGCGACCTGAAGTTGTACGACATCGCCGAGCGCCTGGAATCGGTGATGTGGGACGCGAAGAAGATGTTCCCGAACCTCGACTGGTTCAGCGCTGTGTCGTATCACATGATGGGCGTGCCGACCGCGATGTTCACGCCGCTGTTCGTGATCTCGCGCACGTCGGGCTGGAGCGCGCACATCATCGAGCAGCGCATCGACAACAAGATCATCCGCCCGAGCGCGAACTACACGGGCCCGGAAGACCTGCAGTTCGTGCCGATCGAGAAGCGCTGACACGTCCGCCGCGCGCACCGGCGCCCGCGAGGCGGGCGGCTGGCGCGCGCGGTGCGTCATACCCCGAATTCCCGCCCCACATCATGAATACCGCCAACCGCAAACCCCTGCCCGGCACGTCGCTGGACTATTTCGACGCGCGTGCCGCGGTCGACGCGATCGCGCCCGGCGCGTACGACACGCTGCCGTACACGTCGCGCGTGCTCGCCGAAAATCTCGTGCGCCGCTGCGATCCGGCGATCCTCGCCGAGTCGCTGAAGCAGATCGTCGAGCGCAAGCGCGAACGCGATTTCCCGTGGTTCCCGGCGCGCGTGGTGTGCCACGACATCCTCGGGCAGACGGCGCTCGTCGATCTCGCCGGCCTGCGCGACGCGATCGCGGACGGCGGCGGCGACCCGGCGAAGGTGAACCCGGTCGTGCCGGTGCAACTGATCGTCGACCACTCGCTCGCCGTCGAATGCGGCGGCTTCGATCCGGACGCGTTCGCGAAGAACCGCGCGATCGAGGATCGCCGCAACGAGGATCGCTTCCACTTCATCGAGTGGACGAAGAAGGCGTTCGAGAACGTCGACGTGATCCCGCCGGGCAACGGCATCATGCACCAGATCAATCTCGAGAAAATGTCGCCGGTGATCCAGGCGCAGGATGGCGTCGCGTTCCCGGACACCTGCGTCGGCACCGACAGCCACACGCCGCACGTCGATGCGCTCGGCGTGATTGCGATCGGCGTCGGCGGC
Organism: Burkholderia sp. MSMB2157WGS; assembly: GCF_001532755.1. Classification (NCBI taxonomy): domain Bacteria; kingdom Pseudomonadati; phylum Pseudomonadota; class Betaproteobacteria; order Burkholderiales; family Burkholderiaceae; genus Burkholderia; species Burkholderia sp. MSMB2157WGS. The sequence goes on from NZ_LPJG01000017.1 coordinate 176,499, forward strand.
CTCGAAGCCGAGAACGTGATGCTCGGCCGCGCGTCGTGGATGCGCCTGCCCGACATCGTCGGCGTCGAGTTGACCGGCAAGCGCCAGCCCGGCATCACCGCGACCGACGTGGTGCTCGCGCTGACCGAGTTCCTGCGCAAGGAAAAGGTGGTCGGCGCGTACCTGGAGTTCCGCGGCGAAGGCGCGGCGAGCCTGACGCTCGGCGATCGCGCGACGATTTCGAACATGGCGCCCGAATACGGCGCGACGGCCGCGATGTTCTTCATCGACGGCCAGACGATCGACTACCTGCGCCTCACCGGCCGTAGCGACGAGCAGGTGAAGCTGGTCGAGACGTATGCGAAGACGGCGGGCCTGTGGGCCGACACGCTGAGCAACGCGCAATACGAGCGCACGCTGACGTTCGACCTGTCGAGCGTCGTGCGCAACATGGCCGGCCCGTCGAACCCGCACAAGCGGCTGCCGACGTCCGATCTCGCCGCGCGCGGCATTGCCGGCCAGTGGGAAGAGCAGCCGGGCCAGATGCCAGACGGCGCGGTGATCATCGCCGCGATCACGAGCTGCACGAACACCAGCAACCCGCGCAACGTGATCGCGGCGGCCTTGCTCGCGCGCAACGCGAATGCGAAGGGCCTCACACGCAAACCGTGGGTGAAGAGTTCGCTCGCGCCCGGCTCGAAGGCGGTCGAACTGTATCTGGAAGAAGCGAACCTGCTGCCGGAACTCGAGAAGCTCGGCTTCGGCATCGTCGCGTTCGCGTGCACGACCTGCAACGGGATGTCGGGCGCGCTCGACCCGAAGATCCAGCAGGAGATCGTCGATCGCGACCTGTACGCGACGGCCGTGCTGTCCGGCAACCGCAACTTCGACGGCCGCATTCATCCGTATGCGAAGCAGGCGTTCCTCGCGTCGCCGCCGCTCGTGGTCGCGTATGCGATCGCCGGCACGATCCGCTTCGACATCGAGAAGGACGTGCTCGGCCACGACCAGGACGGCCAGCCCGTCACGCTGAAGGACATCTGGCCGAGCGACGAGGAGATCGATGCGATCGTCGCGTCGAGCGTGAAGCCCGAGCAGTTCCGCAAGGTCTACGAGCCGATGTTCGCGCGCGGCGTCGACGCCGGCGAGCGCGCGGCGCCGCTCTACGACTGGCGCGCGCAGAGCACGTACATCCGCCGCCCGCCGTACTGGGAAGGGGCGCTGGCCGGCGAGCGCACGTTGAAGGGCATGCGCCCGCTCGCGGTGCTCGGCGACAACATCACGACCGACCACCTGTCGCCGTCGAACGCGATTCTGCCGAACAGCGCGGCCGGCGAGTACCTCGCGAAGATGGGCCTGCCGGAAGAAGACTTCAACTCGTACGCGACGCACCGGGGAGACCACCTGACCGCGCAGCGCGCGACTTTCGCGAACCCGACGCTGATCAACGAGATGGCGGTCGTCGACGGCGCGGTGAAGAAGGGCTCGCTCGCGCGCGTCGAGCCGGAAGGCAAGGTCATGCGGATGTGGGAAGCGATCGAGACGTACATGAATCGCAAGCAGCCGCTGATCGTGATCGCCGGCGCCGACTACGGCCAGGGCTCGTCGCGCGACTGGGCCGCGAAGGGCGTGCGGCTCGCGGGCGTCGAGGCGATCGCCGCCGAAGGCTTCGAGCGGATCCACCGCACCAACCTGATCGGGATGGGCGTGCTGCCGCTCGAGTTCAAGCCGGGCACCAACCGGACGACGCTCGGCATCGACGGCACCGAGACCTTCGACGTGATCGGCGAGCGCACGCCGCGCGCCGACCTGACGCTCGTGATTCACCGCAGGAACGGCGAGCGTGTCGAGGTGCCGATGACGTGCCGGCTGGATACGGCCGAGGAAGTGTCGATCTACGAGGCCGGCGGCGTGCTGCAGCGTTTCGCGCAGGACTTCCTCGAATCGTCGCAGGCCGCCTGAACGACGCACATTGAGAACACAGACATGGCTCATATTCCTCAAATCAGGATTCCCGCCACCTACATGCGCGGCGGCACCAGCAAGGGCGTGTTCTTCCGGCTGCAGGATCTGCCGGATGCCGCGCAGGCGCCCGGCGCCGCGCGCGACGCGTTGCTCTTGCGCGTGATCGGCAGCCCCGATCCGTACGGCAAGCAGATCGACGGGATGGGCGGCGCGACGTCGTCCACCAGCAAGACGGTGATCGTGTCGAAGAGCACGCGGCCCGGTCACGACGTCGACTACCTGTTCGGGCAGGTCGCGATCGACCGCGCGTTCGTCGACTGGACCGGCAACTGCGGCAACCTGTCGGCGGCCGTCGGCCCGTTCGCGATCGCCGGCGGCCTCGTCGATCCGGCGCGCGTGCCGCGCGACGGCGTCGCGACCGTGCGGATCTGGCAGGCGAACATCGGCAAGACGATCGTCGCTCACGTGCCGATCGTGAACGGCGCGGTGCAGGAGACGGGCGACTTCGAGCTGGACGGCGTCACGTTCCCGGCCGCCGAAGTGCAGCTCGAATTCATGGACCCGGCCGCCGAGGAAGAAGGCGCGGGCGGCTCGATGTTCCCGACCGGCAATCTCGTCGACGATCTGGCCGTGCCGGGCGTCGGCACGCTGAAGGCGACGATGATCAACGCGGGCATCCCGACGATCTTCGTCGACGCCGAAGCGATCGGCTATACGGGCACCGAGCTGCAGGACGCGATCAACGGCGACGCGAAGGCGCTCTCGAAGTTCGAGACGATCCGTGCGCACGGCGCGTTGCGCATGGGCTTGATCGACACGCTCGACGAAATCGCGACGCGACAGCACACGCCGAAGATCGCGTTCGTCGCGAAGCCGGCCGATTACGTCGCCTCGAGCGGCAAGCGCGTGAACGCGGGCGACGTCGACCTGCTGGTGCGCGCGATGTCGATGGGCAAGCTGCATCACGCGATGATGGGCACCGCGGCGGTCGCGATCGGCACGGCCGCGGCGATTCCGGGCACGCTCGTCAATCTCGCGGCGGGCGGCGGCGAACGCAACGCGGTGCGCTTCGGCCATCCGTCGGGCACGTTGCGCGTCGGTGCGGAAGCGAAACGGGAAAACGGCGAGTGGACCGTCACGAAGGCGATCATGAGTCGCAGCGCGCGCGTGCTGATGGAAGGCTGGGTGCGCGTGCCGGGCGACGCGTTCTGATCGTCGTCGGTACCGGCGCGGATGCGGGCGGCTTCGGCCGCCCGCGTCGTTTTCGTCAGCCGTGCAGGAAGCGGCGCAGCGCGTCGTGGCTCAGGCGGCGCGCCGTTTCCGAGATGCGCGCGCCGGGCACGATGTCGAACCCGTGTACGCCGCCGGGCAGCACGTGCAGCTCGGTCGGCACGCCCGCGCGGAGCAGGCGCTGCGCGTAGTCGAGATTCTCGTCGAGGAACAGGTCCAGCGAGCCGACCGACAGGAACGTGGGCGGCAGGCCGTCGAGCCGCGTGGCGCGCGCGGCCGCCGCGTACGGCGACACGCCGTCGATGCCCGGCGCATGACCGAGCAGCGCGGTCCAGCCGAACCGGTTGTTGGCCGCATGCCAGATGAATTCGCCGGCATGCGGATGCGGCGTGCGCGTGCAGGTGCGATCGTCGAGCATCGGATAGATCAGGTGCTGGAACGCGAGCGGGAATTCGCCGCGGTCGCGCGCCAGCAGCGCCAGCGCGGCGGCGAGCCCGCCGCCCGCGCTTTCGCCGGCCACGCCGATCCGCGCGGCGTCGAGGCCGAGCGTGTCGGCGTGACGGAACACCCACGCGAGCGCCGCATAGCAGTCCTCGATCGCGCCGGGAAACACGGTTTCCGGCGCGAGGCGGTAGTCGACCGAGATCAGCGCGCAGCCGAGCTGCGTCACGAGCGACCGGTGCACCGCTTCGAGATCCTTCGCCGCGCCGCGCACGAAGCCGCCGCCGTGCAGGTGGACGATCGCCGGCAGCGGGCGCGCGTGGCCGTCGGGCAGATAGACGAGGACCGGGACGTCCGGCGCGCCGGCGGGGCCGGGCACCGTGCGGCGATCGAGCGTGCTGCCGGCCGGGTCGGGCGGCGGCAGCGGCAGCACGCGCTGGCGCGACTGCGCGAGGTTGTCGGCGTCGAGCGTGACGGTCGGCCAGGTCTCGAGCAGCGGGCGGATTTCGGGATCGACGAGATGCAGGGTCTTCAATGCAGGCTCCATCGTGGAAGTGGGCGGCGCGCGGCGGTCACAGCACGCTACGTGCGACGACCCAGCGGTGCACCTCGGTCGGGCCTTCGAAGATGCGCATCAGTCGCGCCTCGGTGGCCATCTGCTGCAACGGCATTTCCTTCGTCATGCCCATCGCGCCGAGCGTCTGCATCGCATGATCGATGACGGTCCACGCCATTTCGGTCGCGAACACCTTGACCATCGAGATCTGCGTGCGGGCATCCTGCCCGGCATCCACGCGCGCGGCCGCTTCGTAGGTCATCAGGCGGCATGCGTGGATCTGCGTGAGCGCGTCGGCGACCCACCACTGGACCGCCTGACGCTCCGCGAGCGGCACGCCGAAGGTCGTGCGCTGCTTCGCATGGTCGCACAGCAGCGCCACCGCGCGCTCGGCGCGGCCGATGCACCATGCGGCCATCTCCAGCCGCCGGTTCGCGAGCCGGGCCTGCATCGGCGCGAAGCCGACGCCTTCCCGGCCCAGCAGTTGCACCGCGGGAATGCGGCAGTCTTCGAGCACGATCTCGTAGGTCGACAGCCCGCCGATCATCGGAATCCGGCGCTCGATGACGAAGCCCGGCGTACCGCGATCGACGATGAACGCCGACATGCCGCCGCGCTTGCCCTTGTTGCGATCGGTCAGCGCCATCACGATCGTCCAGTCGGCTTCGGCCGCGTGGCTGATCCAGATCTTCCGGCCGTTCAGCACCCAGCCGTCGCCGTCGCGCACGGCCGTCGTCGACAGCGCGCCCGGATCGGAGCCGGCGCCGGGCTCGGAGATCGCCATCGCCGCACGCGTGGCGCCGCGTGCGTACGGTTCGAGATAGCGCGTGCGTTGCGCATCGTCGGCCGCGTCGCACAGCATTCGCAGGTTCGGCGAATCGGGCGGCAGGATGTACGGGGTGACGGTCGTGCCGATCGCCTCGTTCACGCCGACCATCGCGACGGCCGGCAGATCCGAGCCGCCCGCGTCGAGCGGTGCGTCGAGTCCCCACAGGCCGAGTTGCCGGGAGCGCGCGTCGAGGTGCGCGCGCTCGTCGGCGAGCAGCCCGAAGCGTTGGCCGTCGGCCTCGCGCGCCATCACCGCCGCTTCGAGCGGAATCAGCTCGTCCTTCACGAAACGTGCGACGAGGTCGCGGATCATCCGGTGTTCGAGTTCGAGTTCGAAATTCATCAGAGTGGGTCCGTACAGGGGAGGAAGAAGTCGCGCCGTCAGCTGGCGTTCGCGTGCGCCGCCGCGCGGGCGCGCAGCGTGCCGAGCAAGGCGAGCGCGCCGACCGCCAGCAGCGCGGCATTGAAATAGAGCCCGCTGCGCATCGACCCGGTGGCCGTGTTGAGCACGCCCATCAGGAACGGGCTCGCGAACCCGCCGATCGCGCCGGTCATCGTGATCGCCGCGATCGCGACGGCCATCGCGCGCTTGGGCAGCGCGAGCCCCGGCAGCACCCAGAACGCGGGCAGCGCCGCGGCGTGCGTGGCGACCGCGATGCACAGCGCGATCATCAGATGCGACGTGCCGGCGCTGGTCGCGAGAGCGGCGAGCGCCGCCGCGCACGCGAGCATCGCGACGGCGCCGTGCTTGCGCCATTCGCGCCGGCGCTCGGTGCGCCAGCCCATCGCGAGCATGCCGACGATGCCGCACAGGTACGGGAGCGCGGACAGCAGCCCGATCTGCATCGCGCCATGCAGGCCGCCGCGATGCAGGATCACGGGCATCCAGAACACGAGCGCGTAGCCGGCGGCCGCGATCGCGAAATTGGCCGTGCACAGCAGCCAGAAATCGCGATGCGCGAGCAACGGCCGCGCCGCGTGCGCGGCCGGCGTACCGGCTTCGGCCTGCGCATGCGCGGCGCGCAGCGCGGCCTTGTCGGCGTCGGACAGCCAGCGTGCGTCGTCCGGCCGGTCGTCGAGAAAGCGCAGCGCGACGAGGCCGAGCGCGCTGCTCGGCAGCCCTTCCACGACGAACAGCCATTGCCAGCCGCTCAGGCCGGCCACGCCGTCGAAGTACGACAGGATCGCGCCCGACACGGGGCCGGCGATCAGCCCCGCGAGGTACAGCGCGGTCATGAACAGCGCGAACGCCTTCGCGCGTTGCCGCGGCGGATACCACGCGCCGAGATAGAACAGGATGCCGGGGAAGAAGCCGGCCTCGAACACGCCCAGCAGGAAGCGGCACGCGTAGAACTGTGCGGGCGTCGCGACGAACATCGTCGCGGCCGAGCCGAGGCCCCACAGCACCATGATCCGGGCGATCGTCCGGCGCGCGCCGATCCGCGCGAGCCACGCGTTGCTCGGAATCTCGAACGCCATGTAGCCGATGAAGAAGATGCCCGCGCCGAGCCCGTAGACGGCATCGGAGAAGTGCAGTTCGGCGGCCATTTGCGCGTGCGCGAAGCCGATGTTGATGCGGTCGATGAACGACAGCGTGTAGCAGAGGATCAGGAACGGCAGCAGCCGACGCGAGATCCGGCGGTAGAGCGCCTGCGGCGCACCGTCGTCGACGGCGCTCGGGCGGGTCGAAAGGGTCGGGGTCATGGGCACTCCGTCAGAAGCGGTGGGCGATGCCGAGCGCGAACACCTGCTCGGTGCCGCCCGGACGCGGTTGCAGACCGGCGACGACGGTGTTGCGAGCGTCGCCGCCGTTTTTCATGTAGAGATAGCGTGCGTAGAGCGACGTCCGCTTCGACAGCGGATGGTCGTAGCCGACGCCGAGCGCGGTCGCATCGTTCGCCGAGCCCTTCACGTCGCGGCGCACGAGCGACACCAGCATGCGATCGAGGGCGCCGACGTCGATCGACGCGCCGACACTCGCGGTCGAGAACGCGGGCAGCCGCGCCGCCGTGCCGACGCCGTACAGGAACGCGGCGTACAGCTTGACCCGCGCGAACGCGTAATTGGCCGCGAACACGTAGTGGCGGGTCGTCGACGGGGCGACGACGGGCGCCAGGTTGCCGGCCGACGTATCGCCCTGGAAGCCGGCGCCGACGTAGAGGCCGCCGATCCGGTACTGAAGCCCGGCGCCGTAGTTGCGTCCGGCCTGCGTCGATAGCGCATTCGGCGTCGGAAAGCCGTACGTGGCCATCACGCGCAGGCCGTTCCAGTCGGGGCTCAGATACGACGCCGCCTGGTTGAAGCGCGGAATCGGCGGGGTCGTGTTGCTCGTGATCGTGTCGGTCGACGTCGCGAGCAGCGCGAGCGGCGACATCCGTTCGTTGAGCCCGAACGGATCGCCGTCGTACACGACGTAGAACGCGGGCGTGTATTGCCGGCCGAGCCGCAGGTCGCCGTAGCGCGTGTTCCGCAGCGACACGTACGCCTGCCGGTAGAACAGCGTGCCGCCCTGGAACGATCCGTCGGCCGGCGAGAAGCCGCTTTCCAGCACGAATTTCGTCGACGTGCCGCCGCCGAGATCCTCGACGCCCGTCAGTCCAAAGCGGCTCGTCGACGAGCCGCCGCCGCTTTGCCGCACGCTCGACAGGCTGCCGATGCGATCGAATTCGACGTAGCTGTCGACGATCCCGTACAGCGTGACCGACGACGCGTGCGCTGACGCGGCGCACAGCACGCACGCGCCGACCAGGAATGCTTTCCGTTGCATGAGGGTGTCTCCGTCCATGTTTTTTGGGCGCGCCCGCGTTCTGGGAGCGGTGCGCGCGGAGGGGCCGCGATGCCGTGCCGGGCTCAGCGTCCCTTGAACACCGGCTTGCGCTTTTCGAGAAACGCGCGGGCGCCCTCGATCCGGTCCTCGCTCGCGTAGACGTCGGGGCCGACGTCCAGCCGCAGCGCGGCGGCCACCGGCAGCCCCTGGCTGCGCGTCGCGGTTTCCTTGATGCGGCGGATCGTGAGCGGCGCGTTCGCGGCGATCGTCAGCGCCAGTTCGCGCACGGTGTCGTCGAGCGCGGCGCCGGGCACGACGCGGTTCAGCAGGCCGGTGCGCCGCGCTTCGTCCGCATCGAAGCGGCGGCCCGTGAACAGCAGCTCCATCGCGATCGCGCGCGGCAACATGCGCGGCAGCAGCACGCTCGCGAAGTTCGCGCCCATGCCGACCCGCGCTTCGGGCAGCGCGAAGGTCGCGTGATCGGCGGCGATTCGCAGATCGCACGCGAGGGCGATTTCGCAGCCGCCGCCGATGGCGTAGCCGTTGATGGCCGCGATGGTCGGCTTGCGCAGCTCCAGGATCAGCTCGTGCACGTTGCGCGCGAGCCCGCGCATCGGCTGCATCCCGCGTATCTCGGGATCGCCGAGGTCGACGCCGGCGCTGAACGCGCGTTCGCCCGCGCCGCGGATCACGATGACGCGGATCGACGGGTTGTCGTCGAGCGTGACGAGCTCGTCGCACAGGCGACGGATCGCTTCGGCGGACAGTGCATTGGCGACGTGCGGGCGATGGATCGTCAGCCATGCGATGCCGCTGGCGTCGTCGCGCAGAATCGACGGGGCATCGTCGCCGGTCGGCGAGGAGTACGAGCGCGGGGTGGTCATGACGCGCTCCCGGCGGCGTCCGCCCGCGTGTCGTGCAGCACGCGCGCCCGCCGCAACGCGTCGCGGTGCGCCGCATCGATCCCGAACGCGTCGAGCACGGCGTCGGTGTCGGCGGCGAACGGCCGGGGCGGCCGGCGGATCGCGCCGGGCGTGCGGGACAGCTTGGCGGGGATGCCCGCGCCGGTGTACGTATCGGTATCGACGAACATCGCGTTGCGCGCCGCCTGTGGATGGCCGAACGCATCGGCCACGGTGTTGACCGGCCCCGTCGCGACGCCAGCGTGCAGCAGTCGCTCGACGACGTCGTCGGCATGCAGTTCGGCGGTCAACCGGCCGAGCAGCGTGTCGAGCGCTTCGCGATGCGCGACGCGCTGTGCATTGGTGGCGAAGCGCGGATCGCGCGCCAGCTCGGGCACGCCGAGCGCCTCGACGAGGCGCGCGAACGTACGGTTGTTGCCGGCGCCGGTCGCGACCGGCTTGTCCTTGCACGGATAGACGCCGTACGGCGCGATCGCGCCGTACACGTTGCCGGTCGCGACGGGCACGTCGCCGGTCGCCATCCAGCTCGTGCTGACCGGATGCAGCATCGACAGCGCGGTGCTGAACAAGTCGATGTCGACGTGTTGCCCCAGGCCGGAGCGCGTCCGCTCGACGAGCGCGATCAGGATGGTGGAGACGGCGCTCAGGCCGGCCGCGTAATCGACGACCGGAAACGGCACCTTGAGCGGCATGCCGCCCGGCTCGCCGTTGATCGACATGAAACCGGCGAGGCCCTGCGCGACGGCGTCGTAGCCCGGAAACCGCGCGAGCGGGCCGTCGGTGCCGTATCCGGAGATCGAGCAGTGGACGAGGCGCGGAAAGCGCGCGCGCAGGCAGTCTTCGTAGCCGATGCCCCAGCGTTCGAGCGTGCCCTGCTTGAAGTTGTCGATCAGCACGTCGGCCGTCTCGAGCATGCGGAACAGCACGTCGCGCCCGTCGGGATGCGACAGGTCGAGCGCGAGATTGCGCTTGTTGCGGTTGAGACCCCAGTAGTAGCTGGAGATGCCGCTCGGCATCGCCGGCCCCCAGTCGCGCGTTTCGTCGCCTTGCGGCGGCTCGATCTTGACGACGTCCGCGCCGTGGTCGGCGAGCGTCTGTGCGCAGAACGGCCCCGCATAGACGCGGCTCAGGTCCACCACGCGCACGCCTGCGAGTGCGCCCTCGTTGTTGCTGGTCATGACGATGTCTCCTTCGATATGGATTCGACGGGCCAGCCGGCATGCGCCGGCTGCACGGCCGCGATGCGTCGCGGGTTCAGCCGCGCGCGGCGAACAGCGCGTTCACCGCCGCGCGATGTTCGGGGCTGGCGTGCGCGAACGCCTGGTACGACGCCGACAGGTCGAGCAGCGAGTCGAGGCTCGCGTGGCGGCCTTCGCGCAGCAGCCGCTTGGTCAGGCGCAGCGCGGTGCCGGAATGACGGGCGATGCGGCCGGCCAGTTCGTGCGCATGCGCGAGGAGGTCGCCATCGGGCACGACGCGCGACACGAGCCCGCAGCGCAGTGCGGCCTGCGCGTCCAGCGCGTCGCCGGTGAACGACATTTCCGCGGCGACCGCCGCGCCGACGATCCGCGGCAGGAACCACGCGCCGCCGTCGCCCGGCACGAGGCCGAGCGCGATGAAACTTTCCGCGAAGCGTGCGCGCTCGGCGGCGATGCGGATGTCGCACATGCACGCGAGATCGGTGCCGGCGCCGATGGCCGGGCCGTTGACCGCCGCGATGGCCGGCACTTCGAGGTGCTGGAATGCGTGCGCGAGCCGCTGGATGCCGCGGCGATAGCCGGTGCGGATCGCGGCGGGATCGTGCGGGCCCGCTTCCGCGAACGCGCGCATCGCCTTCACGTTGCCGCCCGACGAGAACGTCGTGCCGGCGCCGGTCAGGATCAGCACGCGGATCGATTCGTCGCGGTTCGCTTCGTCGCAGCAGTCGGTCAGCGCGTCGATCGCGTCGGTGTCCGAAATGGCGTTGCGGGTGTCGGGACGGTTCATCGTGACGGTCAGGATCGCGCCCTGCCGTTCACGGATCAAAAAGGCTGCCATGGTGTCTCCGTGTGTTCGGTGCCGCGGGGCTTCACGCCGCGGGCCGAAGCCTAGTATCGTCACGACGGTTGGCGGCGGGAAATTCCGTTCCACATACGTGGAAGGCCCGCGCCGGTCGCTGCGGAGAGGCGGGATGAGCGGAAACGTGGTCAAGAGCGCGGCGCGCGTGTTCGAGGTGCTGGAACTCTTCAGCACCTTGCAGCGGCCGCTGAGCGTGCGCGAGATCGCCACGCGCTGCGGGTATCCGGGGTCGAGCGCGGCGGCGTTGCTGACCAGCATGAAGACGCTCGGCTACCTCGCGTACGACGACGCGACGCACGCGTATGCGCCTACCGCGCGGCTCGTCAATCTCGGCGAAGCGCTGGTCGATTCGGCGGCCGGCAGCCGGCGGCACTGGCATGCCGTCGCGAAGCGGGTGGCGGCGCGCACGCACGAGGCGGTCGTGATCGCGGTGCAGAGCGACCTGTACGTGCAGTACATCGATGCGGTCGAAGGCTCGCACTCGATTCCGGTGCAGTTCTATGCGCCGATCGGCACGCGTCGCGAGATCTGCATGTCGGGACTCGGCTGGGCGCTGCTGAGCATTCAGCCGGACAGCACGATCCGCCGGCTCGTGTCGCGCAGCATCCGCCGGATCGGGAAGTCGGGCAGGACGATCGACGAGGACGTCGTGCTCGACAAGGTCGAACAGACCCGCCGGCTCGGTTATTCCTATTCGGCGCATACCGTCACGCAGGGCGCCGCGATGATCTCGATGGTGATCGCGGACGGCTGGAACGGATTGCCGCTGGCGATGGGCGTGGCCGGGCCCGTCGAGCGGATCGACCCGCATCGGGACGCGATCGTGCGCGCGATGCGGGCGGCGCTGGCCGAGCGCGCGGGCGACGGGCCTCGCTAGGGCGCGTTCACGCCCCTCTGTTCGGAGAAGTTCGTTCGGGGGGCCAGCGCAAGCCCGTGATTACCGCGATCGGGCCCTGGCCGCGTGAAGCCGGCGCGTGCATCCATTCGCATAGAATCGGAACGTTTCGCCGTTCCTGTCCCGGCTGCATTTCAGCGAGGTCGCCATGCCATTGAACGCGCCGCTTTCCGGCATCCACATCGTCGAGTTCGAGGGCCTTGGCCCCGGCCCGCTCGCGGGCTGGATGCTCGCCGGTATGGGTGCACGCATCACGCTGGTCGCACGCCCGTCCGGCCGCACGAGCGCGCCGGACGCGCTGCGGGCCCGCGATGGCGACCTGCTGCGCGAAGGCAAGACGATCGTCGAACTCGACCTGAAGACGCCGGCCGGGCGTGACGCCGCGCTCGACCTGATCGCGCAGGCCGATGCGTTGATCGAAGGGCTGCGGCCCGGTGTGATGGAGCGGCTCGGCCTCGGGCCCGACGCTTGTGCGCACCGCAACCCGACACTCGTCTACGGACGCATGACGGGCTGGGGCCAGCACGGCCCGCTCGCGGCCGCGGCCGGGCACGACCTGAATTACGTCGCGCTGACCGGGCTGCTGTCGCTGTCCGCGCCGCGCGACGGCCGGCCGGGCGTGCCGCCGACCGTCGTCGGCGATGCGGGCGGCGCGCTCGGGCTCGCGTTCGGGATCGTCTGCGCGTTGCTCGACGTGCGCGGCGGCGGGCCGGGGCGCGTGGTCGACGGCGCGATCGTCGACATCGTGTCGATGCTCGGGTCGCTGGCGCTGTGGGCACGCGCGAGCGGGCAGCTCGACGGCGCGCAGCCGAGCCTGTTCCACGATGCGCCGTTCTACGACGTGTATCGCTGCGCGGACGGCGAATGCGTGACGATCGGCGCGCTCGAGCCGCCGTTCTACGCGCTGCTGATTGAACGGCTCGGGCTGACCGACGTCGATCCCGCGTCGCAGTACGACCGGACGCGCTGGCCCGCGCTGAAGGCGCGTTTCGCGCAGGTGTTCGCCGGGCAGCCGTCTGCGCACTGGCGCGCGCTGCTCGAAGGCACCGACGCGTGTTTCGCGCCGGTGCTGAGCGTGGCCGACGCGGCCGTGCATCCGCACAACGCGGCGCGCGGGATCTATCGGACGGACGAGCACGGCAACGTCCGGGCGCGGGTGGCGCCGCGGTTTATGCCGCTGGCGGGCGGCGGGGACGAGTAGGGGTATCAAACTTCACGGGTCGAGAGCGAATTCGGTACCGCCTGTTTGGCACCAAAAATCGCACTAAATATAGTGTCAAATAAAGTACAATGTAAATTCGATCGAAAAAGGAGCAGACATGCCCCATACCATCCTGGCTAGCGTGACGGCGAGCGTCTCGGAGCTGAAGCGGAACCCGATGGGAACCGTGGCGGCGGGAGAGGGGTTCCCGGTCGCGATCCTGAATCACAACGAACCCGCGTTCTATTGCATTCCGGCGAAGACATGGGAGGCGATGGTCGAACGTCTCGAAGATATCGAAGACAACGTGCTGGCCGACTCGCGCGCCAAGGAGAAAGCCGTCAAGGTCAAGTTGAATGACCTTTGAGCTCGCCTTTCTCGAACCTGCGTTGAAGGAGTGGAGGAAGCTTGATCGCACCATTCGCGATCAGTTCAAGGCCAGACTCGTCGAACGGCTCGAGAACCCTCGCATTCCTTCGGCGAAGCTGCACGGTCATCCGGACCGCTACAAGATCAAGCTGCGCAGTATCGGTTATCGCCTCGTGTACGAAGTGCGCGATGCGGAAGTCGTCGTACTGGTAGTCGCGGTGGGGCGTCGCGAGCGCGATGCGGGCTATCTCGCCGCGATGAAGCGCTAGCGCGACACGCGCTGCGTGTTCGGCGTTCTTTCATTGACCTCGCGACGGGCGTCGTCTCACGCCGTTTCCTCCGGCCTGTCCGGCGCCTTGCCGTCGCCGACGCGGTTGATCGTGCCTTGCGCGATCGCGACGAGCCGCTCGTGATCGCCGTCGATGACGAACACGTGACACTGACAGGTCGCCTGGTGCCGGCCCGCGTAGACGAGCTTCGCGCGGGCAACGAGCGTGCCGTTCACGGCCGGCCGCAGGTAGTTGATCTTGTATTCGGCGGTGATCACGCGCGGGCCGAGCACGAGCGCGCCGGCGAACGTCAGCGCATTGTCCGCGAGATAGCTGATGACGCCGCCGTGCACGAAGCCGTGCTGCTGCCGCAGTTCCTCGCGTACGGGCAGACACAGCGACACTTCGTTGTCGCCGATATGCATCAGCTCCGTGCCCAGCAGCATGCTGAACGGTTGCGCGCGCAATGCGCCGCGCGCGTGGTCCGTGATGTCGGTCATCGAACTTCCTTCCAAATGAGTGCCCGCTTGCGCTGAACTCTAGGAAGGGGGCTGCGGATAAGCAAGGAAATTCGTTCGCGTTTCGGGCAAATTCCGGTGCGATGCGACGCGATTATTGCGCCGAATACCCAAGATCTTCCGCGTTTGCGGGCGATTCGACGCGAATGCGCGTGCGAAGCGCGCGATTGACCTGCGTTGCCGGCAATCCGCCTAAAGTCCGACGAAGAAATGCCGCTAATGCCGGGGCATTGCCTCATCGTCCGCTCTCCAGGAAATCCTCCATGTTCGGAAAAATCAAGCTCGCGTCGGGTCTGCTCGGCGTGTTGACCGTGTTCTGTCTCTTCCTGTTCGCGATCGAAGCGCTCGGCTTCTGGACGCTCGCGTCGACGCGCAGCGGTGTCGACGATCTGTCGAACGTCGCGATCGCGCAGGTCGACGCGGCCAGCCGGGCGACCGAGCAATTGCTCGACGCACGCATCAACCTGTCGCGTGCCGGCACGCGGATGGTGCGCGGCGGCCCGAAGCCCGAAGACATCATCCGCCACGCGGGCGCGTCGCTCGCGGAAGCGGACAAGGCGTTCGCCGTGCTGACGGCCGCGCAGCCGGTCGACGACACCAACCGCGCACGCGTCGCGGCGCTCGCCGAACGCTATCGTGCGCTGCGCGGCGCGCTGGGCGAGCTCGTGCAGTTCCTCGACGCCGACAACATCCAGGCGTTCCTCGACCAGCCGACCCAGGGCTTCCAGGACGCGTACATCGCCGAACTGCATCGCTTCACCGACTATGGCGGCACCTCGAGCCGCGCGGCGCTCGACACCATCGACGGCGGCATGCTGTGGTTCAAGTCGGTCGGCATCGTGCTGCTGGTGGCGATGCTCGCGGCGAGCGCCGCGATCTACGCGGCCGCGCGGCGCGCGGTCGTCGCGCCGCTGGAGCAGGCCGGCCGTCATTTCGAGCGGATCGCGCAGGGCCGTCTCGACGAAGCCGTGCAGGCGGGCGGCGTGTTCGAGATCGACCGGATGCTGCGCGGCCTCGCCGCGATGCAGACGAGCATCGCGGGCACCGTGCGCACGGTGCGCCACGCGTCCGATGCGATCCACCTCGGCGCGGGCGAGATCGCGGGCGGCAACGCCGACCTGTCGGCGCGTACGGGCACGCAGGCCGCATCGCTCGAGGAAACCGCCGCGAGCATGGAGGAACTGACCGCGACCGTCCGGCAGAACACCGACAGCGCCCGTGCGGCGAGCGCGCTGGCCGACGCGGCGCTCGAAGCCACGAGCCATGGCGGCGGCGTGGTCGACAGCGTGATCGACCGGATGCGCGGCATCGCGCAGAGCTCGGGGCGGATCGCGGAAATCATCTCGGTGATCGACGGCATCGCGTTCCAGACCAACATCCTCGCGCTGAACGCGGCGGTCGAGGCCGCACGGGCCGGCGAACAGGGGCGCGGCTTCGCGGTGGTCGCGGGCGAAGTGCGCTCGCTCGCCCAGCGCAGCGCGCAATCGGCGAAGGAGATCAAGGCGCTGATCGAGGATTCGGTCGCGCAGATCAACGGCGGAGCGGAACTCGTCGAGCGCGCCGGCGATGCGATGCGCTCGGTGTCGGCGTCGATCACGCGGGTCGTGCAGACGATGGCGGAGATCACGGCGGCGTCGGTCGAGCAGAGCGTCGGGATCGAGCAGGTCAACCAGGCCGTCACGCAGATGGATCAGCTCACGCAGCAGAACGCGGCGCTGGTCGAGGAAGTCGCGGCCGCCGCCGCATCGCTGAACGACCAGACCGCACACCTGATGCAGGCGGTGTCGGTGTTCGAGCTGGGCGACGGACGCGCCGCACCGGGCGGCCGCGCGGCGCCGTCGTTCGCCGCGACGGGCTACGAACCGGCCGGCAGCGCCGCGTAGGCGGTCGCGAGGTGGTAGGGCGTCGTCGACGGCATGTCGGCGCGCGACACCTGGCCCTCCGCCGTCTTGCACTCGAACCAGCCGCGCGGATGCAGGAAGCGCGCGGCGAACCGCTCGATCTGGCGCGCGAGCGGCGCCGAGGCCGGCGTGCCGCCGTGCGTCGCGAGCGCGCGCAGGTATTCGGTCTGCGCCCAGATCCGCTGCGTGCCGTCGATGCATGCGCCTTGCGCGTCGAGCGCCGCGCACACGCCGCCCGTCTGCGGATCGACGCCGTATTGCTCGGCGAACGCGAACGCGCGCGACAGCGCGGCGGGAAGCCCGGTCTGCGCGAGCCGCGCGCCGGCCGCGTCGACCAGATAGAACCACTCGAACTGATGGCCGGGCTCGAAACGATTGTCGGCCGCCCCGAGCGGCAACTCGGCCACGCAGCCGGTCGCCGCATCGACGAACGTGCGCTCGACGGCCTGCGCGGTGCGCGCGAGCGCATCGTCGAACGCCGGGTCGCCGAATGCGTCGGCGGCCGCGAGCCACGCTTCGGTCAGATGCATCAGCGGATTCTGCAGCGCGCCGCTGCCGGATGACGAGAAATCGGCGTGGCGCGCGGCATCGAGCAACGCGTCGCCGTGGCGCGGCGCGAAGCGGTCCTGGATCAGCGCGGCGGTTTCTTCCGCCACCGTGCGCGCGGCGGCGTCGCGCGACGCCGCATGCCATGCGGCGCACGCGAACACGACGAACGCGTGCGTATAGAGATCCTTGGTCGTATCGAGCGGCGCGCCCTGCGCGTCGACGCTGTAGATCCAGCCGCCATGACGCGGGTCGCGAAAGTGCCGGCACAGCGCGTCGAACAGCGTGGCCGCGTGCGCCGGGTCGCCGGCCCGCGCGAACACGAACAGTTGCCTCGCGCACGCCATTGCGCGATAACGGGTCACGGGCAGCGGCGCGTGGGTGGCCGGATCCACGGCCTCGAACGGCAGGTGCAATGCCGGGTCGAACCCTGAACCCCGCCAGATCGGCAAGACGACGTGCGCGAAATGGTGGCGCAGTTGGGCGGCCTGGGCGGAAGCGGAGTCGGAAACGGACATGGCGGGGTTGAGCGCTTGGATCGAAAACGTGTCGGCGCGGCCCGGGAATCGGCGCGGCCGGGGCCAAGGATAAAACATTCCGCGCGGCCGGCACCAAAAAAGGAGAGAAATCGGATGCTCAACAACCTGGAACTCGTGATGCGGCTCGTGCTCGCGGCGGCGCTCGGCAGCGTCATCGGCTTCGAGCGCGAGCGCCTGTCGTGGGCGGCCGGCCTGCGCACGCACATGCTCGTGTGCGTCGGCTCGACGCTGATCATGATCGTGTCGGCGTTCGGTTTCGCCGACGTGCTCGGCACCAGCGACCACGTCGTGCTCGATCCGTCGCGGATCGCCGCGCAGGTCGTGTCGGGCATCGGCTTCCTCGGCGCGGGCTCGATCCTGCTGCGCGGCGAGATCGTGCGCGGGCTGACGACGGCCGCGAGCCTCTGGTCGGTCGCCGCGATCGGCCTTGCGGTGGGGGGCGGGCTCTATGTCGCGTCGGTGTCGGCGACGATCATCATCCTGATCATTCTGGCCGGCATCAAGCCGCTGGAGCGGCGCTATTTCACGGTGCGTCAACGGCGCCAGCTTGCGTTGACGGTTGCGAGCGGCACGCTGACGTTCGATTCGCTGCACGCGGCACTCGGCCCCGACAGTGCGCGCGTGAAGCAGTTCATCGTGCAGCGTGCCGACGACACGGGCGAGCAGGACGAAGTGCGCATCGCACTGGCGCGGGTGTCGGAACTCGAATACAAGGCGATTTGCGACAAGCTGCGCGCGCTGCCGGGCGTCACGCGCTTCGACGGCGGGAACGGGCTCGCGGGGGATGAATAGCGTGAATGGGTGGCGGGGCGTGCGGCAATGGTGGATCGCCGATTTCGTTCGATATCAGGGGGCGCGCCTGTGGGGCCGGCTATTCGATTTCCATGAAGTGGCGAATTGGAGGCACCACCAGGCCTATTGGCGGAGTGCGCGCAGGCTGGCTCTGTTATTCGGAGTGTGGCGCTCGGCAGCGCTTTGCATTGCTTGGTCGCGAGGACGATCCGCGAAGTAGCTGCCCCCGATAAGCTGGTAAAAGACCTTGTCCAATGAAGTCCAGGTGAAATTCTGCGTCAAGCCCCACTCGCCCCCTGATCACCGCAGCGTTTCGACCGGTCGAACGTGCTGTCGAGCGACTCGGCCTACGCAACGCCGAATGCGCCGAGTACGAGCGGCGCGGTATTGAAAACGTGACTCTTTCGCCACGGTTGCGGATCAGCCGCGAACAGTATCACGCGTTCCAGGAAGTCACGGAGATTTTGTGTCTTCGAGACGCGATTAACGCCGATGCCGGCGCTTTTTCAAGATATCCGCAATCGAATTGTCATCGATCCCATCCGTTCGAAAGTGGGCGGATCGAATCGCTCATTATTCGCGTCATTGAAAACCTATGTCGTTGCGCGGCGATTTTAAAACGGGCAAGATTTCATACGGAGAGCCGCGTCTGGTGCATAGAGTGTGGACCGATCGCCATAATGCACTCGTCGGACGACTCCGTCGAGTGTCCGCGACAGGCCGGACACTTCAGCCCGAATTCGACATGTATTGTCCGGCCGCTTCCGGTGGACTTCAGGTAAGCTAACGAGGCATGACCGCACTGGCCGAAAGGGACAGACTGGCTTCGGGTATTGGCGGCGGATGCTTCCCCGGAGTGGTGCGACGTATCCCAGAAAGCGTATGCGGCACCCCTCTCCAGTGGGTAATCCGTCTTTTCGCACCCACATTCACAACTTGCGATTGCGACACATGTCTTGCTCAAATTCAATTACGGTTCGGGGTGCATTGAATTCGGCGGGAGCCGAAGCCGTTCGATCCATGCAATTGCCGTCGGGCATAATCCTGTCAGAATGGACAGGTCATAATACGCTGACCGAATATAAGCGCTCAACGGAGAATGTGCTGAGTATCTATTTGTCCGGCGGTGAAAATTGCGCGCAGGTCGATGGGCGGCGCATCGTACGCCGAGGATTTAAGAGCGCGGTCTGCCTGTTCCCGATTGGCGAAGGCGAATCGCAGTGGCGGATTACCGAGCGCCTCAATTTTCTGCACATTTACTTCGACCTGCCCAGTTTGGAGCCCAGCCTGATCCGGTCCTTGCGACAGCCGCCGGAGGCCTACCGGTTCCGCGAGGTATTCCAGGAAGCGTCCCCCGTCATCAGTGCGGCGGCGAACAGCATCGCGCAGGCCGATTGGGGCGACGACACGCTGTCGCTAGGCATCGACAGCCTGATGAGCTGGATTCTGCTCAATGCGATTCGCGGATATGCCGAGGCCGAGCTGGAACCCGTGGATGCGCGCGGCCGTCTGTCGATGAAGCAGGCCGACCAGATCCGCGAGTATTGCAACGCCAACCTCGGTGAGATCGTGCGGCTCGAACATTTGGCGGATCTGGTGAATCTCAGCCGCTATCACTTCCTGCGCAAGTTCAAGAACACGTTCGACCAGTCTCCGCACGCGTTTCTGACCGAGCTGCGGATGCGCCGCGCGCATGACATGCTGAAACACACCAATCAGAAGATCATGAGCATCGCACTCGAGTGCGGCTACGCGCAGCACAGCCGGTTTTCTACCGCGTTCAAGCGACATTACGGCTATTCTCCCGGCGCCGTGCGCGGAAAGTGACCTCGCCCGGGTCAAGGGGAGGCTTTCGCGTCGCGAATCAAACCGGCCAGGTCGGGTGACCGCAACTTCCGATGCGAGAGGGCGGGAACGTGCAGTTCGTTCGCAAGAGTGCGCACCTGCTGCTTGTGGGCGCCCTTCAGGTTGTCGTGAAAAGCGATCGCGTCCACGCCGCCCTTGATCGATCGGGCGCACGCGACGAGGTCCGTAAGCCGTTCGGGCGCGTCGTAGCCGTGCGCGACCAGCCAGTGATTCGGGAGCACGTGCGACAGTGCGAGTCCTTGCGTGTCGCCGTAGTCGCGCAGCAGTTGCGTGAAGCCGGGCTCGAAGTGGACACCGCCGATGCAGAGTAGCGAGATCGCCGGTTGGACGATTCGCTCGCCCACCGTCAGCAACGCGCGCGCGAGCACGTCGACGGCGTCCGGGCACGTCCACGCGTCCTCGGTGCTGCCGATTTCCAGATCGATGACCGACGGCGTGACGGCGGAGACGAGGCTGCCGGGCTGGGCGCCGTAGAGCGGCCCGGACCAGTGCGTGGCTTCCATCCACGTCGAGTACGAATCCAGGCCCGCTTGCCGGCGCTCGTGTTCGACCGTCAGAAACAGGCTGCGTGCAATGGCGGGATCGACCGGGCTGAACGTACCGCTTTCCATGTCGCCGGTCGTCTGAATCGTGAAGATGCGATCAGGCGCGTTTTTCCCTTCGTGCCAGTTGACGATCACGATCGCGTCCGCATCGCCGAAGCCGGTGTTTACCAGCGGAGCGTAGCGTCGATAGTTGTGACTGAACACGTCGTCGAGTTGCAACAGGTCGTAGCGTACGCCTCCGGATTGCGTGTGCAGTATCGGACGTCCGTCCACGGTGCCTTCGACTTGCCAGTCGATGCCGACCGCAAGAAGTCGCGCCAGCACGCGCGCCGATACCGGATCCTTGTCGAGATTCGTGCAGAAAGCCAGGACGATGTGCTTCACGGGTGAGCGTCTCCAAAATGGGGTGGTGCGGCCGCCTTCAGAAAAGCAGGAACGCGATCGAAGAGGCGGACAGCAGCGCCAGGATGCGCTGGAGCGTCTTGCCGTTCAGGACGTGGCACATCACGAGGCCCCCTACCGCCCACAGCGAGTTGCATGGGAAGAAGACGAGCCCGAGGGTGAGCGACAGGAGCGTCGCGTCGATGTAGACGTTGCCCGTCAGCGGCAGGAACGTCGACGTCGCGCTGGCGCCGAGCAGCCAGATTTTCGGGTTCACGACCTGGAGCAGGGCAGCCTCACCGAACGTAATGGGATGTTCGATCGAACGACTTTCGGCATTGTCCGACTGCGACGTGTAGAGCTTGTAGGCCAGGTACAGGATGTACGCGGAACCAATCACTTTCAGCGCCGGGTGCAGCAATGGGTAACGGTTCATCACGCTGAACAACCCGAGCGCGACGACCATGAACAATACGAACACGCCGAACGAGATGCCGGTCAGCGACGGCAATGTGCGCCGGTATCCGAATTGCGCGCAGTTGGCGGTCGTCATCAGGTTGTTCGGCCCCGGAGAGATGATCAGCGGGATCGAAAACAGCATGATCTGGAGCAGCTTGCCGACCAGCGCGTCGTCAACGTTCATCTAGCCGGTCTCCTTGCCGCGATTCGCGCCCGCCGCAAGCCGCCGGCGGACGGCGCTGAGGTGATGTACGAGTTCGACCAGCGGGCCGCGATCGCGCATGCGATAGGTCGAACCGATGTCCGGCTGAGGTTCGCTGTTCCATGTGGCGATATCGGAATCCCGCTTCAGGCGGGCAACGAGGCTGTCCACCGCGGCACGCTCGGCACGCGAATAGAGCGTTTCCGAATTGTCGTCCGGAGAGAGCCGAACCGAATGACGGCTAATGATGGCGCCAGTGTCGAGACCTGCGGACACCCGATGAATCGTCGTGCTCAGCTTGTCGAGTTCGCCGTGATGCAGCGCGAAGAAGAAGCAGTGGTTGCCGCGGTAGTACGGCAAATGACCACCGTGGATATTGACGATGCGATCGGACGGGACAAGCGACAGCACGGCCGTGCCGATTTTCTTGGTACCCATCACGATATAGACATCGGAGATTTTCTCGCGCAGTGCGTCGAGCACGATCGTGTCGTTGATCCACGACGTTTCCAGATACCGCACGCCGGCCTGCCGTCGAAGCGCGTCCCATGTTTGCGGCCCGTCGTCGCGAAGAAAGTAGCGGCGGCGGTAAGTGTCATAGCCGAATAGCTTGCGTCGCCATTCGTGGTAACGTGTCCAGAAATACGCGCGATAGTGGCCCTTGCGAAGCAGGCGCGATGCCTGTTCGCGCCCGGGCTCGACGATGACGCGAACCTGTCCGAACGCGTTCAGTATTTCCGTGGCAAGGTACAAATGATGCGGGCCATCCGAGCAAAGCAGTGTGATGTCGGTCATGCGCGGATACTCATGAAGCGGTGATCGAGCGCTTGCTTCGCCGCAGCAGCGCGCGACTCGCGCAATCGCTGACGTCTACGCTGATCCAGCAAACGCGTGGCGAGCGTCGCCAGTGCGGCGCGCGTGTTCCGCGTCGACGGCCCGCCGCCGCTGTCGAGGCGATCGAATACGGTTGCGCTTTCCAGTTCGACATGGAGGCGGTCGAGCATTGTGCCCGCGGCGGTGTCGAGCACATCCTGCGTAGCATCAGGCGTGTTTGACAGCGCACGGCTCACAGCCGCGTGGGCGTCCCTGAACGATGCCATGTGTTGCTGCACAAGCGATTCTGCAACGAGTGTCGCGCCCGCATTGCCCATGTCGATTGCGCGGCGCGCGGCGTTGGCGTCGAACTGGATTTCGTTTATCGCATAGACGAGCACCTTCAGCATGTCGATGACGAGTCCGCTCATCGCGCTGACCGCTTCCACCGCGGTGCGACTTGCCTGATAGGAGTTACCGGTCGGCAAATGCGACAGTGATGACAGTGCCCCGGCGCAATGTCCGGCGATCCGGTCGTGACCAAGGCGCAACCATTCGAGCAGATACGGATTGCGCTTTTGCGGCATGTTGGACGACCCGCCGTACATGCCGTCGGGCAACGTGACAATCCCGATTTCACGCATCGACCAGAGCTGCAGGTCGGTGGCGATACGGTTCAGATTGCTACTCAGCTCGGTTAGCAGACAGGCGCAGCGCAGTGCCGGATTCTTGTCGGTGATCGCGCTCAGCGAATTGAGCGGCCCCGTCGAAAAACCCAGCAGGTTCGCCGTGCGTCGCGGGTCGGTGGTAAACGTCGTGCCCGCACCCGCGCAGGCGCCAAGCGGAGAGGATGTCAACCCGTCGCGCAGCGAGGACAGCGCGTCGAGCGTCCCGAGCAAGATATCGCACTGTGCGACGAGATAGTGTGCTGCCGACCCTGGCATGGCGGTCTGGTACTGGCTATAGATCGGCAGCGGAACGTCGGCTGACTCCGCAGCGCGTCGTGCGAGCGCCTCGCCGAGATCAATGGCCCGGCGCGTGACTTGCGACAGCGCCTGACGGATGGTCAGCAGAAGGTGCGTGCCATTGATGTCGTTGCGCGAGCGCGCCGCCTGAACCATGCCGCCCGTGTCTCGTCCGCAACGGCTGATCACGTACTGCTCGTAGTCGAAGTAATCTCCGCGACCGGAAACGTGTTCCCGCAGCAACGCCGGATTCGCTTCCAGCGCCATCACCGCTTCTCGCAGCGAGTGGAACTGCTCCGCGCTCAGGATCGACTGTTCCCGCAGCATGATCAGATGGGCTTTTTCGATCGCGAGAAGATTAACCGTAAGCTTGCCGAAGCATGGGGGGGAGTGTTCGTAGACGATGTCGTGAATCGTGTCGCGGTCCGGCATCTCCCGGTCCGGATCGTCGTACAGTACGCGTGAACGCCTCCGTAGCGACAATGCGTTCCGGAGCACGGAGCCGGCGCTGGGTCCGAATGAAATCACGTAGCCGGCGCGATCCGAAAAGTCGAACTTGCCTGCGTTGACGCCTTCCTCGCGAAACAGTCCCGCATCGGCGCAATCGTCCGGGAAATCGATACCAACATAGCGGCGCCCGACTTCCGGCACGACGAACGCGACGGCGCTGTGCAGCGCGGGTGTCGGCACGACAAACTGGCTGCGACTCGAGAGATGGCTGCGTACGTACAGATCTGCGATCGACCATCCATAGGCACGCTCCATCAAACGGGGAATCATGCCCCCTGCCAGGCGCGCATTGATTTCGATGATGGTGATTGTGTCGCCGTGAACCTTCAGTTCCGTATGCGCGGGACCGAACATATAACCGACGGCGTGAAGCGCGCGACGGACGGTATCGACGATGCGGGCGTGGGTGGCCGCATCGAGGTTCGCCGGCAGGACGTGCGCCAGTTCGAGGAAATGCGGCGGCTTGGTCAGGAACTTGCGTGTCACCGCGAGCACATGATGGCCGTCGGCGTCGCTGAACGATTCGACGGAGAACTCCACCCCCGGGACGAAGCGCTGGCAAATGAACGCGCTATCGGATATGTCCGGAAAATCCTGCTCCCGTTCGACCAGGCGCACGCCGATGCTGCCCGTGCCCTGTCTGGGCTTCACGATGACCGGATAGGTTAGCTTGCGCGCAGCATTCGCCGATTCGATTTCCGCGGTGTACGGGTACGGGACGCCATGGTCGCGTAACGTATCTTGAAGCCGCAACTTGTCCCGGCACAAGGCGACGGCCGCCTCCGAATTGCCGGGCAGGCCGAGACGCTCGGACAATCGTGCGACGTTCTCGATGAATCCATCACTCGTCGACGCGACATAACGCACGTCGGGAAGATCGCCGACGATACGCTCGAGCGTGTCGACAGACTGCGTGTCGCAATCGATCACGCGAACGTCCGGCGACAATCGGTCGAGAAAAGCATAGCGTGCACGGTCGCGCACGAGGAAACAGGTTTCGTCGTAGTTCAACGACACATCGAGCAAGCTCTGCCCGAACCCGGTGGTGTTCGATTCGATGTAGACGATCGCCATGATTCATTGAAACCGGTGAATGTCCGCGCGATTCCATTTCATCCACGCCCATTCCGTATCGGCGTCGTAAGCAGTCGGTTGCTCGATCTGGACCGGCCGGAGCTGATCGTATGCAGGGCTGTCGTCGTTGCTGGCGAAAGTCGAGTCGACATAGCGGGAACCGTCGTCCGGGCTCAGAAAGACGATCGGCGTGTCCGGATATCGGTTGCGCACGAATCGGACCACGGCAAATGCGGCGCCGGTGGTCGGCCCGCGAAAATGTCCGGTGGACTTGTAGAGTTTGCGCGTGAAATGATCGGCAAGTTCCGCGCTGACCCAATGCACGTCGTCGAACAGCGCATGCTTCAGATTGCCGGGCATGATCGTGTTGCCGAGACCGCGCAGCTTGCGGGGGCCGTCGATCTGGCCGAACAGGACGCTGTTGAAAGTGTCGACACCGACGAGCGTGCAGTCGGCGCCTGCCGCGCGCAGTGCTGTCGTGATACCGCAGCTTGATCCGCCGGAGCCAACCGGTGCGACGAGAATCAGGCGGGGGCCGATCGTGTCGAGCAGTTCGTGCGCGATGTTGGCATAAGCGAGCGCGTTGTTCTCGTTGTCGTACTGGCGGCACCAGAAGGCTCCCGGCTCGGCAGCGAGAATTTCATGCAGCCGATCCAGTCGTGCCTTCTGATATCCTTGGCTGCCTTTCTTGTCCGTGACGATTTCCACCCGGCCGCCCAGCATTTCGAGCTGGCGTTTGAATGTCGGGTCGATCACGGGATCGCCGATTGCCACGAAGGGGTGATTCAAGCGGTTGCATACGATGGCCATTCCGAGGGCGAAATTACCGCTCGATGTCTCCACGACGGTTTTTCCCGGCTGCAATTCGCCGCGCGTGCGCGCCTTGCTGATGATGTAATTGGCCGGCACGATCTTCATCGCCTTGAAAGACAACATGTGCAGGGCGCGTTCGATTGGAAACAGCACGGCGTCCTGCATTGCATCGAGCGACGATTCGTATTGAAGCATGTGCGATTCCTATACCGTTGTGTATTGAATGGATTCGATTCGATGTGCGTGCAGCCGCGCCTGTGCATGCGCTGCCGATGCTCCCGTCTCGGCGGCGTTGGCGTCGTAGAGCAACCCCACGCACGTTCCCGAATGGGTGGCGACTAGACCGAGCGCGTTGGTCTCGTTGCGCAGCGTGCGCAGGATGCCGATGTGTGGGTGGGGATTGAACGACTGCGACAACTCGCAACTGCGAGTCGCGATCTCGCCGAGCTGGGGTAGATCGAGGTCGCGAACCGCCGTTTTCATGCGCGCCAGCATTCTGCTGTATTCGTCGCACACTTCCGCGGACGGATCGCGCCTCTTCCGGTTGAATTCGATCGTGTCGCATTCGCCGCCGCGATCCGCGCTGACGATCACGAGCGGGGGAGTCTTGCCGAGCCGCTCGTCGAGTTTCACTTCACGGTGGAAGAACGAGACGATGCCGTCGTACATCACGCCGTCCGTCGGTTCGATGAAACGAAGGATCGACTCGATGGTCTCGGGTGCCGGCGTTCGGCCATACGCGTATGCGGCGGCACGGACTGCCGCGACCATGTCGGCCGACGAACTCGCCAGCCCCTTGCCCACGGCGAACATCGACTTGAAATGCAGCATGCCGCCTGGCGGAAGATCGTGAAGGCGCAGGTAATCCTGAACCGCGCGACAGGCCTTGGTCTTGAATCTGACATCCACGGCGACGTGATCGGAGCCCGTGATCTCGAATTCGACGACGCTCTTCAGATTGACCGGCAACGTGACCAGAAAGTGCCGATTGTCCGGCAGGACACCTTGCATCAGTTCGCCGAATGTCCCGTGGCATTCGCCTCTCGGAAAGAGTGAAAGGAATTCGTCGTTTCGTAGCGCATTGTCTTGCTCTGAGAGAACGTCCATTTTCCCCTCTCGAAAATGAAGGCAAATCGTGGTGTCGAGCTGTGAAGCATAGCGATGGCCGTTCGTCCGCTTCTTTACGAAAATTGCGCACTAGTATCGAAATTTTGCTCAGCTGCGAGTGGCCGGTGTGAGCAAGACCGGTCGAAAAGCAGCGTGGATCGGACCGGGTTCCCGCTCACGAAAAATGGTGATGAAAGGCGCTGGATTCCCGTCGTGTATGGGTTTGCGGCCGAACGGGCCGCGTGTCGACCACGCCTATCGATGGCGTGCCGTCGCGCAGCGATACCAACTGAACTGCGTGGTTGAGCGGGCGTCGCCGCACTTTACTCATGCAGCTGGCCCGAGATAGAGTATTTCCACCACGAAGAGGGTGTGCCGGGCCGGCGGGCAACGGAGTGTGCTTCTCCGTCACTGCCCTTGCCACGGCGAATCCGGCATGACATGCGACTGAAAACGGATCGATGAATCGTCGTGTTGTGTAGTAGTCCGATTCAATAGCACTAAAGCTGCTTATACCGGCATGTATGCATCGACGCGTTTTGATTTTCAAGTCAAGACCCGCCGGTTTGCTGGTGTGCGAAAGTCATTCAACTATTCTGGAAATGCGAAATGGAAACGGTGTTCGGTGGCCGATTCATGACATTTGACGGGTATGACGTCCGCAGGCCCATGACATTACGCGAGGCCGCCGAATGCGTGCGCGATCGGGAAGTTGCCGTGGCATTGCTGGACGTGGTCGAGCCTGGCGAAATCGATGCATGGTGGAACGATCGTGGCTTTCCCGATTTGCGCAATCATCAGTACCACCGCGCGCTGAATGCCACGGGTATCACGCTCGGTCAGCTTCAGCGTTCGAATTCCGAGGCCCTGGTGAACAATGTCGCCGAGTACTTCGGTCATGCCGGTGTCGCGAACATCAACATGCGCGAGACGCGCTTCATTCAGTTGTTCATGCGGGAGCTGGGTGCGGAAACCCTGCAATTCGGGAACTGGAGTCAATTCATGCTGGCCACGAAGCGTGAATATCCTCCTTTTGAAGGCGATCCGTTCAGCTTTGCGCCGCACTGCGACTGCATCGACTTCGGGCGTGACGCCGAGCGGTGGCCGTTTCGGCTCAATCTCGAGCAACTGGGCGCATTCATCACGATACAGAAGGCCGAGAACGAGGCGGGCTTCGTGCTGTGGAACATCCGCCCGGAATCGCGTCGGCAGCTCGACCAGTGGGCTGAAGAGTATGCGATGAACAAGACGCTGGGCGTGCTTGATGGCGTCGATGCGCTGACCGTGCGGCCAAGGAGCGGTCAGCTGTGCATATTCAATAGCCGCAATCTGCACGCGGTCGAGCGGTGCTCGTCGATGCGTCGCACGATCGGTACGTTCCTGGTGTATCACGAGGCGGGCTGGAAGCTGCTGCACTAGCCTAGGCGACATCCATCGCACTGGTCGTTGGCCACGAGAGACATCCCGTTTCGTTCGAAACCCTTGCCTATGTACGAATTGTCCGTTACGGCGTCTGACGGAAAGAAGCTGCGCGCGCTTCATGGCGATTGGCTTGAAACTAATCCGTTCCTGACGTTGATACTTCCGTTCGGGCTTCGTGTCGATGCCGCCCGAACGCTTTGCTCGCTGTTGGCGAGCGAATTCAACGTGGTCACCTGGCAAGGGCGGTCGCTATGCGATCAGCCTCCCGGTCCGCACGAGAGTGGATTGACGCCCGAGGCGCATGTGCGAGACATGTGTTCGGTGCTGGACGCGCTCGGTGTGCGCAAGACGGGGGTTGTCGGATTTTGCTCGGGCGCCGGCATCGCACTTGTAGCCGCGACCATCGAGGGGAGTCGAATCGATCGCCTTGCGCTGGTTTGCGGAGAGTACATGCTCAGTCCCGCGGTGTGCCCGCAATCGAATTTTCAAAGGGAGGTCGACAGTCTGTTGCCGTTGGCGGCGGAAGGTATCAACTACGCGGCCGCCTTATGCGAGAAGCTCGCAGCGAGCCGCGTGCGTGCGTCACCCAGGACCGAATTCGATGACGAGGTACGCATGCCGTTTTCGTCGGCGGCGCGTCTGTACCGCCACGGGCTGAACTACCTATCCTATCGCGGTACCGACTTCATGGCGCTGGCCGGCGGCGTACCGCACCCGACGCGCTTGATCTCGACCGATCGCGACGAGCAGGTCAGTGCCGCCAGTTCGCAGGTCATTGCCGCGCTGTTGCGCAACGCCGAGCAACACGTCGTGGTGCCGGGAGACCACTACGAAATCCTGCGGGGAAGGAACGCCGTGAACGATTCTATCGTCGAGTTCTTCGGCGGCAGGGGGGCAGCATGACGGTGTGCGTTCCGATTCACTTCAGGGCGCTCGGTGATCCGAGCGTCCGTTTTGTGTCGATCCAGCGGGGTGGGAGATGAGCATACTCGAGCGATTCGGACAGATGGTCCGGCGTCATGCCACGCATACGGCGCTCGCCGCGGACAGCGCGCGGTATACCTACGCGCAACTCGACGAGCTTTCCGATCTGTTGGCGGCTCGCCTCGTCAGGTCGGGCGTTCTCGCGGGCTCGCCCGTTGTGCTGCTTCTGCCGCGATCGCCCGGCGCGGTGATCGCGATGATCGGTGTGTTGAAGGTCGGCGCCTACTATGTGCCGGTCGACCCGGCCGGCCCGGCAGCGGTGCTGAACGAGCATCTGCAGGAACTCGGCGCACGCGTTGCACTGACGTTGTCCGAGAACGTCGCGCACTTGAAGTTCGATTCGGATCTCGCACGCATCGCGCTTGTCGAGATCGGTCGGGACGGGGTTCTGCCGGCCCGGAACGATGATGCCGGAATGATCGCGCTCGCGCAGCCGGCGACGCCGATCTCCGTGGCCTATGCAATGTTCACATCGGGCAGCACCGGCAAGCCCAAAGGCGTGCTGGTGCCGCATCAGGCAATTCAGCGCCTGGTCGTCGAAACGAACTACATCGCGCTGAATTCGCGCGATCGCGTCCTGCAGATGGCGCCGATTACGTTTGACGCATCGACATTCGAAATATGGGGGGCATTGCTCAACGGCGCGACGCTGGTGATCGAGGAATCGCCCGTGCTCGATCTGAACGCGATGGGCCGCCTCGTGCGCGAAGAACGCGTCACGGTCATGTGGTTGACGGCTGCGCTTTTCCACCTCGTGGTTCGCAACCGGCTCACGTTGCTGTCGGGACTTCGCGTGCTTCTGGCGGGCGGCGATGTGCTTCAGCCCGAATCGGTCAGGCGCGTGCTCGGCGCCTTTCCGTCGCTGACAGTCATCAATGGATACGGGCCGACCGAAAACACGACGTTCACCTGTTGCCACGTGATGACGGCTGCTACGCCACCGGGAGCAACGGTACCCATCGGCACACCGATCACGGGGACGACGGTGCGCGTCCTCGACAGGAGCGGTCAACCGGTACGCCGGGGCGAGGCGGGTGAACTGTATACGGGAGGGGTCGGCCTCGCACTCGGCTATCTGAACGATCCGGAGAAAACCAGCGCGGCCTTCGTCGACGATCCGCACTGCGAGGGGAGCAAGCTGTATCGAACGGGCGATCTCGTGCTGGAAGGCCCTGACGGCGCCTATGAATTCATCGGCCGCCTCGACAGGCAAGTGAAGATCCGCGGTTATCGCGTATCGATAGAACAAGTGCAGCAGGTTCTCGCGACGGCCGATGGCGTCGAGGACGCGGTTGTCGAGATCGGCCGCGACGAACTGGGAGAAAAGCGCCTCGTCGCGTTTGTGCAGTCATCGCAGGAACCCGCCAAGGTGCGGGTGAGCGTTCGGGAGCACCTCGGGCAGCGTCTGGCGAGCTACATGATCCCCGACATTATCGAAGTGCAGGTCGCACTGCCGTTGACCGTCAATGGCAAGGTCAACAGAAAGAAACTGATGAGTTCGCAGGAGAACCGCAACACTGGAGAGGAACATGAGCGAATCGTTGCAATTCAAGGAATCCATTCGGAAACGGCTGGCGGGGCTATTGAAAGATCGCGAGATCGGTGACGACGACGACTTCTTCGACCTGGGCGCCAGCTCGCTGTCGATCGTCGAACTGCAAGTCAAGATCGAAGAGGACCTGGGTGTAACCGTACCCACGGCCAAGCTGATGCTGGCGCCGACGTTGTCCGGCTGGACAGAACTTTATCGAGCGGCAGCCGCGGTTGCGGCGGTCGTAGAGAAATAGCACCAAGTGATTCAACCGTGAGGATCGACATGACGCAGTTTTCACTGACTCCAGACGAACTCGCCCAATTCCGTGCTCAGGGCTTCTTTGGACCGTTTCGCGTGTATTCGCCCGAAGAGGCGCGCAAACGCTACCGGGTAATTCGAGCGGAGCTTTTCGACAGGGAACACGCCATCTACGATCTGCCGGCGACGAGTCCTATCGCCAATTATGATCGCCACCTCGATGTGAACCTGCTCAGCGAGCATATCTGCAAGCGCGAGATCGTCGAACGCGTCGCTAGCATGCTGGGCCCGGACTTGTTGTGTTGGCGATCGGAGATGTTTCCGAAGTATCCCGGCGACGAGGGGACGGACTGGCATCAAGCCGACACGTTCGCGCATGCATCGGGCGCGCCGCAGATCGTCTGGCCAGGTGAGAGCCGGTTCGGCGGGGCGATTACCGCCTGGACTGCGTTTACCGACGCGACCGAGGAGAACGGTTGTCTTCGCTTCATTCCCGGCACGCACGAAGAGATGTTCTACGACGAGTCGAAGAAGATGGCCTACGACGCTTCGAAGATCAACACTCAGGAGAAGGACGGGATCAAGCGCGGATTTTTCGGTTACGACTACCGTTCTCTCCAGAAGGATCCGTCGTGGAAGCCGGACGAATCGCAGGCGGTGTCGCTGACGATGCAGGCAGGGGAGTGTGTGATCTTCTGGTCCACGCTCATGCATTCGTCGTTTCCGAATACGACGACCGATACGACACGACTCGGATATGCGAGTCGCTACGTTCCGACCGGTGTGAAGGTGTATCCGGATACGAATGTGGTCGAGGAGTACGGCAGCTCCATTTCGCTCGACAAGTATGGCGTCGTGCTGGTATCGGGCCAGGACCATTACGGGCACAACAAGCGTGTCCACAGCAATGTGAGAGGGCTGCCGTTCGATTTCGACAACCGCGGCTGACTGTCCGATACGAGCGATCTCCGGATCGTCACCGTCCGCGAACGGCGCGATGATGGTGGCGATCCGATTCACGCGATGGAGTGAACATGCAAGCAACCAGGGCAATCGTGAAGCGCCTTTTCTCCGAAGCGCTCGGTGTTGAGCACGTCGCTTCCGATGCGGATTTTTTCGTGCTCGGTGGCGGATCGCTGGCGGCAGCGGTGCTGGTGACGAAGATCGAGCAGGCGTGCGGCATCGAAGTATCGCTGCTGGACTTCATGAATCATGCAACGGTCGATGGTTTCGCCGGTATCGTTGAACAGCGCCTGAGCAACGTCGCATGAACCGTGCCGCCTGCTCATCGAACACCATGGACGTGACGCGCGGCGTGTTCGACGCGAACGGCGTCGAGATCCATTACCTGCGGCAAGGCAGCGGCCCTTTGGTCATCTGCTCGCACGGCTTTCCCGACCATGCCGGCTCCTTCCTGCCCTTGGTCGCCGAACTGGCGGAAGCAGGGTTCACCGCGGTCGCGCCGTATTTGCGTGGCTACGCGCCGTCGAGCGCCGCTCCGCCGGATCAGTACCACACCTGCTACATGGCGTGTGACCTGAAAGCGTTGATCGACGAGCTTGGTTTCGAACAAGCAATTCTGGTCGGGCACGACTGGGGGGCGCAAGCGTCCATCGCAGCGGCCATTCTGTTTCCGGAGCGGGTCGCCAAGCTCGTCGCGCTTGGATGGAGTCGTCCTGACGCGGCACAGCGATTGCACTACGACTACCTGAAGGGAATTTGGCATACGTTCTTTTTTCAATCGCCATTAGCCGAGCAGGTGCTGGCCCATGACGATTTTGCTTTCATCGAGGCGTGGTGGCGCGACGCATCCAGAAACTGGGACGTGCCGCGGGACACGATCGAATCGGTCAAGGCCACTTTTCGCCAGCCGGGCGTGCTCGAGGCGGCGCTTGCTCAATACCGCTGCCGTCATGTCGAGTTGCGTGACCCGGAGCGCCGTGACCAGCAGGCACGCATTGCCGCCGGGCCGGTAACCGTGCCGACGCTTCTGATGCATGGTACCCACGACCGCGAAGGACGCCTCGAAGCATTTACGGGCGACGGCGTGCCGGCGTATTTTTCCGCGGCGCTGACGCGCGAGATCGTCGAGGGAGCGGGGCATTTCCTGCACCTTGAAAAGTCGGGCGACGTGAATCAATCGATTATCGATTTCATTGTGGCGCCATCATGAACCGGATTCATTTGTCGGATATCCACGTGGATGATTTCGCAGAGCAGGACATCATCCCGTGTCTTGACTACTGGTATCGCTCGCCCTCGACCCTCATGGAGTCGATGAACGTCGACGTCGGCAAGTTGCCGAGCGAGCAACGCATGCGGGAGTTGCTGACGATTCTGGTGCAGCGGGCACACGGCGGCATCGCACGTGCACCGATCTTGGCGATTCGCCACATGGGCGATGCGATCGGCGTCCACGAACTGACGCACCTCGAACCGGGACTCAGTGCCATCATGCACGCCCATATCTGGCAGGCCCGCTACCGTGGCATCGGCATCGGACCGGTGTCGTATCTGGCGGCCATGCGCATCTTTTTCGATCGATTCGATTTACAAAGCATCCGCTTCGAGACGCCGGCCGACAATGCGTCGGCACAAGCCGTCAAAAGCAAGCTCGGGATCGTGCCGCAGGGCGAAGGCGTCATCGACATGCCGATGCTTCGCAATCCCGTGAAAACGGTCAGCTATCGCGTGTTGCGCCACGAACTGGACGGCATCGCGGAGTTCATCAAATCGACAGCGGGCTGACCACGATTAGCCGCCAGCGTTCGCTGTCACTGGAGCACCATTGCCAATATCCGTCAGGAGAATCCCATGTCGTTTGCTCTCGCATCAGGAATCGACCAATTCAAGCCACTTGCGGTCGCTGCGTACATTCTCGCGCTGTCGATTACGCCAGGGCCGAATAACGTCATGCTGGCCGCGTCGGGCGCGAACTTCGGATTCGTGCGCACGTTACCCCATTTGCTCGGCATTACGGTGGGTGCAACCGTTCTGGTGGTGTTGAGCGCGACGGGGCTCGGCGTCGTGTTCATCGAGTATCCGGCCGCAAGACTGGCATTGTTCGTCGTCGGCGCCCTCTATCTGGCGTACCTCGCCTACAAGATCGCGAACGCAGGGCGGCCTGCTGCCAAAGACGCGGAGACGAAGCCGTTTTCGTTCATTCAGGCCGCCATGTTCCAGTTCGTCAATCCGAAGACGTGGCTGATGGCCGCGAATCTGATCATTCTGTTTTCGGTCGATGGCCAAGGCTTTGTTTCGTCGGTGATCGGGATCTGCATATTAATGGTCGTGATCAACTTTCCCGCCGTGTCGGCGTGGGCGGCACTGGGCGTCGGGATGCAGGCTCTGCTGCAAACCGAGCGTGCGCGGGTGATCTACAACCGTTCGATGGCGTTGCTGCTGCTCGCATGCGTGCCGTTGCTGTTCTGGAAATAGGCTCGATCGAGTATGTCCGCCATGCCGGAAATCACCACGCTTCCCCGTGGCCTCGTGTCTTTCTCCACCAACGGGCACCCGGACGCACGGATTTTCTGTTTGCCTTACGCGGGCGGCAGTGCTTCGGTCTTCGCCGGCTGGCAGCGTGCGTTGCCTGCGAATCTCGAGGTGTGCGCGATCGAATTACCGGGGCGCGGCAGCCGGTTTTCCGAAGCCGCGCTGACGCACATGGATGTGGTCGTCGACGAACTGGTTCGCATCGTCGGCGACTGTCCACCCGCGCCGTTCGCGTTGTTCGGCCACAGCATGGGGGCCGTCGTTGCGGTGGAACTGGCACGTCGGCTCGTCGATCAGGGGTGCCGTCCAATCGCACTCGTCGCGTCGGCATGCGCCGCGCCACACCTGCCGATTCGACGCGAGCACGTACTGCATTTGCTGCCGCGCGATGCATTGATCGATGCATTGATACGTCTCGACGGGTTGCCGGCAGTCGCGCGCGAGCGCAGGGACTTCCTTGACACCTTCATGCCGACCATTCGTGCGGACCTGCAGTGCAGGGAAACATGGCGGAGCACGCCACGTGATCTTGGCATACCTGTTCACGTGCTGACCGGCGCGAACGACGCGCTGGTATCGGAAACGGACGCGCTAGCCTGGCAGGTGTTCACGTCGGTGGAGTTTTCGACCCGACGCTTCGACGGCGGACATTTCTTTATCCATTCGGCAACGCAGGCCGTGCTGGATCATCTGGCCGCGATCGTCCAGCGTTCACTGGCGCCTCGTCGCGACAACGTGGTGCCGCCGGGGTGCAGCATGTATGCCACGGATAACGACAGAGGTACGAAGTGAGTCATTTCGAGAATTGGCAGATCCGCAAGCCCGCGATTTCGGCATCGGGCGGCATCGTCGTCAGCCAGCACTACAAGGCATCGAAGATCGGCGCAGCGGTGCTGGAGGACGGCGGCAACGCCATCGATGCCGCGATAGCCGCGAGTTTCGCAATCGGGGTGCTCGAGCCCTGGCAAAGCGGGCTGGGTGGCGTCGGGCATATGGTCGTCTCTCCGGCCGACGGAACCGCATTCAGCATCGACTTCGCGGCGCGGGCTCCGTTGGCGCTCGAAGCCGAAGACTATCGCCTGACCGGCGAGCCCGCGCGCGGCATGTTCGGGTGGCCCGCGGTAATCGACGACCGAAATCTCGAAGGCCCGTTTTCGATCGGTGTCCCGGGGCAGGTCGCCGGCATGACGCTGGCACATCGCGAATTCGGCTCGCTGCCTTGGCGGCGGCTACTGGAGCCGGCGGTTCGCTGCGCCCGGGAGGGACTCGAAGTCGATTGGTATCTGACGTTGAAGATCGCGTCCGCCGCCGCCGGGCTCGCGCGTTATCCGGCGAGCAGTGCATGTTATTTGCGGGATGGGCATGCGCCCGCATCGGACTGGTCGGGCGCGGCGTCGCCCATTCTGCTCGAGGATCAGGCTGCCACGCTGGAGCTGCTTGCCGAGCGTGGCGGCGACGACTTTTACCGGGGCGAGCTTGCCCGCCGGATTGCCGTCGGGTTCGCGACCGTGGGATCGCGCCTGAGCCGTGACGATCTCGCCGCCTATCGCGCCGAAATCGCGCCGATTGAAGCGCTGCACTACCGTGATGCAGATATCCTGACTTCATCGGCGCTCACGGCAGGGCCGGCGCTGGCGCGCGCGCTGTCGCTGTTCGCGGGGCAATCGGCCGTCGACGGGGTTACATGCCCGGACGCGCGATTCTTCTCGCGAATTGCAGACGCGCTGACGCAGACCTATGCCGAGCGTATCGACGGCACGGCGCCCGCCGCCGACGCACGACGCGGGACGTGCACGACACATATCAGTGTTGTCGACCGGCACGGCAACGCGGTAGCGTTGACGCAAACGCTCTTGTCGATGTTCGGCTCGAAAGTGACCTTGCCGCATACGGGTATCGTCATGAACAATGCGATCATGTGGTTCGATCCGCGACCGGGGAAAGCCAACTCGATCAAGCCCGGTGCGGTACCGCTGTCGAACATGTGCCCGACGGTGATCAAGCGCGCAACAGGTGACGTGCTTGCGCTCGGCGCATCCGGCGGCCGGCGGATAATGCCGGCCGTTATGCAGCTCATTTCGTATCTGATCGATTGCGGGATGTCCATCGAAGACGCGATTCATTTCCCGCGCTTGGATGTGAGCGGCGACCCGTGGGTGACGTTGGACGAGCGACTCGACGCATCCGTTTCGCATGCGATCGGAGCGACCCGCGAAGTCCGACACGCCGCTAACCTGATTGCTCCCAATTTGTTCGGGTGCCCTAATGTTGTCCTGCGCGATGCAGGAACCCGGCAGTTGACGGGGGGAGCGTTCGTCTCGTCTCCGTGGTCAGCGGCGGTAGCAGAGCGTGACGCACGTTGAGGCTGCCGTGATTCAGTTCACAACCGATCACACCATGCACGAAGATTTCAACTATCTGACCAGTATCCTGAATGCCCCCGTCTACGACGTGGCCGTCAAGACGCCGCTCGAATGCCTGTCCCGGCTCTCCGAACGTTTTGATCGTCGCATATTGCTCAAGCGCGAGGACATGCAGCCGAGTTTCAGTTTCAAGGTCCGGGGCGCGTATACGCTCATGGCTCGGCTGTCCGGCGAGGTGCTGGCCCGCGGGGTGGTGACCGCCTCCGCCGGCAATCATGCGCAAGGCGTGGCGCTTGCGGCGCACACGCTCGACTGCAATGCGCGAGTGTTCATGCCCCACACGACGCCCGAGATCAAGATACAAGCCGTCAAGCGCTATGGTGCCGAGGTGGTGCTGTACGGCGACAATTTTGACGATGCCTGCGATGCTGCGCTGGCCGACGCACGCGATCGCAAGAGTACGTTCGTGCCGCCTTTCGATCATCCGCACGTGATTGCAGGCCAAGGTACCGTCGGGATGGAAATTCTCCAGCAAACGACCCGGCTTGACGCGATTTTCGTACCGATCGGCGGTGGCGGGCTGGCCGCCGGCATTTGCGCGTACGTCAAGCGGGTGAAGCCGCAGATCAGGATTTTCGGCGTGGAGCCGAACGACGCCGACAGCATGTATGAGGCTCTGGAGGGCGGCGCACCGGTGCGGCTGGCACACGTGGGCCGTTTTTGCGACGGTGTGGCAGTACGTCAGGTCGGGGCGTACAGCTTCGAGTTGTGCAAGCAGTATCTCGACGGCATCGTGCGGGTAGACAACGACGAAGTCTGCGCGGCGATCAAGGACGTTTTTGTCGATACGCGTTCGATTCTCGAGCCGTCGGGCGCCCTGGCACTCGCCGGATTGAAGGCCTGGCAATCGCGCGAGCAACAGGGCGCGACGCTGGTTGCCATTGCATCCGGGGCCAACATGAATTTCGATCAACTGCGCTATATCGCCGAGCGTTCGGCGGTCGGTGAAAACAGGGAGGCGCGTTTCGCCGTCTCGATCGCGGAGCGTCCCGGAAGCTTTCGCGCACTCATCGAGCGGCTCGGCGATTGTGTGGTGACTGCATTCGACTACCGCCGCACGACAGGCGGTGACGCACAAGTGTTTGTCGGGGTGCAGACGCCGGGTGCCGAAGGGGCCCGAAAGATCGTGCGGGACCTGGAGGCGGCTGGCTACCATGCCACGGATCTCGGCGGGAGTACTTTATGGCGGGCCCATGCGCATCAACTCGTCGGTGCAGACGCGTTCCGCCTCGAGAACGAGAAGCTCTTTCAGGTGATGTTTCCGGAGCGCCGCGGCGCCTTGCTGGAGTTCCTGCGGACACTCGCGGATGCATGGGATATCAGCCTGTTTCACTATCGTAACGAGGGGTTCGACTACGGGCGCGTACTGATCGGGATTCGCTGCGGCCGCGTCGATGCAGCTCGGCTGTACGGTGCACTGGAGGCGACGAAGTTCGAGTTCAGCGAGCAAGCCGATGCGTCGTCGTATCTGGCGTCGCTTCATGGCGAACGACGTTGAGAAGGCTGGTTACTACCGCGGGCGAGGCTAAGTTGGATACTCATCAATTGATGACGATGTGTTTTTACGCGGTGCTGGTGTTGATCGTGCCAGGGCCGACGAACACGCTGCTGTTTTCATCGGGAATTAGCGTGGGGTTGGCGCGAACACTGCCGCTCGTGCTTGCGGAGGCGACAGGCTACGTCGTTGCCATCTCCATTTGGGGGATTGCGCTGCTGGCATTCGCGGCGCAGCATCCTCAAGTTTTGAGCGTGATCAAGGCAACCTGTGCGTCGTACTTGCTGCTGTTGGCCGCAAAAATGTGGGCGCGGGGCAGACTGGAAGAAGATCGGCGTCCGAAGGCGGTGACGCGGTGGAATCTGTTCATCGCGACTCTGTTGAATCCCAAGGCCTTTCTGCTTGCCAGCACGGCGTTTCCGCTTAACGCGTTTCATGATGCCAACAGCGGCGCCGTCGCGTTCTGTGTGTTTCTGCTGATCCTCATGCCCATCGGGACCGGCTGGGCGAGCCTGGGGCGCGTGACCAGCATACTGGCATCCGGCCCGCGGCATATCACGGCGCTGCTGCGTTCCGCGTCGGTGCTGCTGGTTCTGTTCTCCGGGACGCTGTTGTATTCGCTCGTCAAATGAACTGTCTGCGGCTGTGCTGCCCGCCGTGAAAGCGGTTCTTTTTTCATGGTGAGTCATCCGGGCGATGAGGGCCGGCTGAGCCGGTCCGCGAAGCAACGCACGGGCGGCGCGCGTGCGGTCGCGGAGTCGAACTGACGTGCTTACGGCGGCTTCAAGTCTGGGTGTCGATGGATGGCGCCGCGATGACGAGATGATGTGAGTTTCAAGCGGCCGGGAAGGATCGAGATCGGTTGATCCGCACCGAGCCGGTCAGCATGGTGTCTGAAATGAAAAAGGGGTTACACGTTTTTGACGTGTAACCCCTTGTTTTCTGTAGCCGAGGCGAACGAACTCGAACCCCCGACCCGCCGTCCGGCCTTGCCGCGCTTTGACGGAATCGCATGCGTATGTTCTGCCCTCTTCGTGAACAGGTGGTGGGCAGGGAAATTGCCGGGGCGCACTGACGCCTCCATCCGCGGTCGTCCATTCCGATACCGTCACCGTCTCGTCATCGGGTGGCCGCGACGTTGCCTTTCTCGAACGTGAAGACCGGCTTGTCGATCCCGATTGCGCTGTTTGATCGGGGCTTCGCCGTTATCGATTTGTTTGCGCTTGCGCATCGCAGGCGCTTTCTCATGCGCGTCGGCGATAGAGATTTCGGGGCGGGCGTCTAGGGCGGCGCTACGTCTCGTGCCGGTTACGGGGCTGGTGAAGCGCAGGTCCATTTGCAGCTCGGCCGGATCGCGGCCAGCAGTAGCCCTGTCACGTTTCCGTCGAAGGCTGGTTTCTCGGTTAGCATCGCCGTTCGGCCCATCATGCAGTCCATCGAGCGTCACTGGACGAGGCTGAGCGGTGTTGGGGTAAATTGGATGGGTTGATGATTTAATTTATTGATTTGTTTGAAGATGATTGGATTTTGATGGATGTTTTTAGAGAATAATCTGTCAGACATGACCGAATCCGTTTCCACGCCACGCTCCCGTTCCACCCGCTCGTCGGCCCGTTCTCGCTCCCGCTCGGCTGCTGCCGCAGGCAGCACGTCCGCAAGAGCGACGACACGATCCGGCGGCGCACCGGCCGGCGACGCGCCGCGCGACGAACGGACGCTCGACCTGTTCGGCGATCCGGTGCTGGAGCCGGGCGAGCGCATGTCGGTTGCGGCGCGCGATGAAGCGATCGTGGAAGCCGATGCGACGACCGGCGCCGACGACGGACGACAAGCCACGCTCGACGGTTTCATCCCGCCTGCGGATGCGGCAACGCATGCGGAAACCGAAGGGACGGCGACGACGGCTGGGGAGAGCGCAGCCGTTCCGACGCCTGAAGACGATATGGCCGCGAACGTCGACGGCGCATCTGCGGCAGGTCTTGCAACGAAGGCAGCCGAATCGCCTGCGGGCGATGGCGGCGTAACGACGATCGATGCGCACGCGGTCGACGGCGCTGCGAGTGTGGAGACGAAGCGGCCAGCCGCCGATGGCGTCGCGGCGCAGGCGGTCGAATCGCAAGCGGTAGATGGCGAAGTCGCGCAACCTGTCGTCGAGGCGGCGGTCGTCAAATCATCCCGAGAAGGGAAATCTTCGGGCGACGCCGCGAAGGAGCGCCGCGCGTCGTCGAGCGGCAAGCGCCGGGCGGCTGCCGGAGTCAACGAAGCGACGGCGACGCAAACCGTAGCGGTTGCGACGAGCGTCGACTCGAAGCCGGAAGCGGTTGAATTGGACCCACCGCCCGTCGCCGCCGCGCCGGTCGAGCCGCAGACGCCGGCACAACCGGCACGTTCGCCCGAGCCTGCGATCGCCCCGCATTCCGCGAAGCTGCGCGACACGGCCCGGCGGCCCGACGCTTCGCCGCCGGGTGCGCAGGCGGTGGCATCCGCCGCGTCCTTCGTGACGAAACCATCATCGGAGCGTACGCAGCCGGCCGCGCCAGCCTTCGATCCGGACACGCACCTGCGCCCGCTGACCGACCGGATCGCCGCGTTGCAGTCCGACGTGGACGGCTTGACGCGCTCGGCCGATCGCGAGATGCGCCGCGTCAACCGCTTGCTGCTCGCGCTGGCCGTCGTCGTGCTGGCGGGGCTCGTCGCGCTGGTGCTGCAAACGCGGCAGATCGCGCACCTGAAGCAGGACGTGGCCGCCAAGCAGCAACGGATCGATCGCCTCGCGGCCGATCTGTCGACGCAGCAGGCCACGCTGATGACGCTCGAGGAGCACCACGAAGCGCTCCTGTCGCAAGTCGACCGGCTTCAGCGCAACGCGAACCGCGACGCGGCCGTCGCCAAGCGGGGGCGTCGCACGCGCTGATCGTTTCGACCCTATCCTGGAAGCGTGATGGAGCAAGGATCGCCGTTCCGCAGCGGCGGTCGGCTGTCGTGCGCGTGCGGCAAACCGATGCAGCCCACTGGCAGAATCTAGGGAAAACCCTTAGAATGGCGACATCTAAGGGAAAACCCTAGCCATATCTGTCAGGAGTCTCACATGAGCTTCATCTTCGCCCTGCTGCAAAAAATCGACGACCTGTTCGTGTCCCCGCACCTGCCGCTCGACGCCGAATACTCGTACGCCGC
Source organism: Burkholderia sp. MSMB2157WGS (assembly GCF_001532755.1). NCBI lineage: Bacteria > Pseudomonadati > Pseudomonadota > Betaproteobacteria > Burkholderiales > Burkholderiaceae > Burkholderia > Burkholderia sp. MSMB2157WGS. Next base: position 217,799 of record NZ_LPJG01000017.1, read on the forward strand.
ACGTCACGCCGAGGCCGAGCGCGTGCGCCGTGCGAACCTGGTGCCGATCGTTCTGTATCGTCGCTGATTCGCTGATTCGCTGATTCGCTGATTCGCTGATTCGCTGATTCGCTGATTCGCTGATTCGCTGATTCGGCGCGGCGTCCGCCGCACCTCCCTGCCTGCCCGCTTTCCACCGCCGCATTGCGCGCCGGTGCGCCCGTCCCGCTACACTAGAAGTTCGATTCCGTTCACGGCGACCGGGCCATGCTGCAGATGCGGCCGATGACGGCCGGCGAATTCCACGCGTACCGCACGCGAGCCATCGACGGCTACGCGAGCGATCTCGTTTCCTCCGGGCAAAATGCTGTCGAAGACGCGGCCGATCGTGCGCGCGCCTGTTTCGACACGCTGCTGCCGGACGGCCTGCTGACCGCCGGCCAGACCCTCGTCACGCTCATCGACGGCGCCAGCGGCGATCCGGTGGGCGACCTCTGGTACGCGATCGTCCCCGAAGGGCCGAACCGCACACTGTTCATCTACGACCTCGACATCGTCCCGTCCCGGCGTCGCCAGGGCTGGGCCACGCGCGCGCTCGATGCGCTCGACGCCGAGGCACGCCGGTACGGCGTCACCGAGATCGGATTGTCGGTGTTCAATCACAACGCGGCGGCGCGTGCGCTGTATCGCGCGTGCGGCTTCGCGCCGATCACCACGACGTTGATCAAACCGGTCGTGTCGGACTGAATCCGCCGACGCGGCGATGCGTCGTGACGGGCTGCCGGTTCCGCACGCCGTGTAGCCGACCAACGTCGGCACGCTTCCCGACTGTTCCTGTCGGTCGAAGGTCGAGCGCCGACCTGTTCGCTCATCCGACATTCACCGCCTGCCGCATCAACGCGCGCGGCCTTTCCATCTCCGCAGCAGCAACGCGTTGGTCACGACGCTGACGCTGGAAAACGCCATCGCCGCGCCCGCGATCACCGGGTTCAGCAACCCGAGCGCCGCGAGCGGCACGCCGACCAGGTTGTACACGAACGCCCAGAACAGGTTCTGCTGGATCTTGCGGTACGTGCGCCTGGAGATGTCGATCGCGTCGGCGACGAGGGCCGGGTCGCCGCGCATCAGCGTGATGCCGGCCGTGTGCATCGCGACGTCCGTGCCCGTCGCCATCGCGATGCCGATGTCCGCCGCGGCGAGCGCCGGCGCGTCGTTGATCCCGTCGCCGACCATCGCGACGATCCCGCCGTGCGTGCGCTTCAGCTCGGCGACGACGCGCGCCTTGTCGTCGGGCAATACCTGCGCGTGCACTTCGCCGATGCCGAGCGCCGCCGCGACGGCCGCCGCGCTGCCGCGGTTGTCGCCCGTCACGAGCGCGCTCGCGACGCCGCGCGCCGACAACGCCGCGATCGCGTCGCGGGCGCCCGGCTTCACGGTGTCGCCGAATGCGATCAGCGCGAGCACCGCGCGCGGCGCGTCGGCACGCATCAGCCACGAGATCGTGTTGCCGGCGCCCTCGAGTTCCGCCGCACGGGCGTCGAGCGCCGGCGGTACCGCGATGTCGAGTTCGTCGCGCCAGCGCGTGCTGCCGAGCGCGAGCCGCTGCCCGCCGACGTGCGCTTCCACGCCGCGTCCGGCCACGGCGCGCGCGTCGGTCGCGACGACCGACCCGGCGCCGCCGCCATGTGCGGCCACGTCCGCGTCATGCGCGGCGACCACCGCACGCGCGAGCGGATGATCGCTCTGGCGCTGCACGGCCGCCGCGAGCGCGAGCGCTTCGCCGTGCGGCACGCCGACGGCGTCGAACGCCGTCACGGACGGTTTGCCTTCGGTCAGCGTGCCGGTCTTGTCGAACGCGATCACGGTCGTGCGCTGCGCGAGCTCGAGCGCCTGCGCGTCCTTGATCAGCACGCCGTGCCGGGCTGCGACGCCCGTGCCGGCCATGATCGCGGCGGGCGTCGCGAGACCGAGCGCACACGGGCACGCGATCACGAGCACCGCGACCGCGTTGAGGATCGCGGTCTCCATCCCGGCGCCGGCGATCAGCCAGCCGACCAGCGTCAGCACGGCGATGCCGAGGATGGCCGGCACGAACACCTCGCTGACGCGATCGACGAGCCGCTGGATCGGTGCCTTCTCGGCCTGCGCGGATTCGACGAGGCGGATGATGCGCGCGAGCGTCGTTTCCGCGCCGATCGCGGTGGTTTCGACGACGAGCGCGCCTTCGCCGTTGATCGAGCCGGCCGTGACGGCGTCGCCGTCGTCCTTCGGCACGGGCAGGCTTTCGCCGGTGATCAGCGATTCGTCGATGTGCGAGCGACCCGACACGATCCGCCCGTCGACGGGCACGCGCTCGCCGGGCCGAATCCCGACGCGCGTGCCGACGCGCACCTGCGACAGCGGCACGTCGCGTTCGACGCCGTGCTCGACGACGCGCGCGCGGTCGGGGCGCAGCGCGTTCAGCGCGCGGATCGCCTCGGTGGTCTGGCGCTTCGCGCGCGATTCGAGCCATTTGCCGAAGCGCACGAGCGTGACGATGACGGCCGACGCTTCGAAATACAGATGGCCGGGATGCGCGGGATCGCGCAGCAGCATCCACAGGCTCAGCCCGTACGCGGCCGACGTGCCGAGCGCGACGAGCAGATCCATGTTGCCGGTGCGCGCCTTCACCGCATGCCAGGCCGCGCGGTAGAAGCGCGCGCCGAAGCCGAATTGCACGATCGACGCGAGCACGAGCTGGAACCACCCGGGCAGCATCAGGTCGATGCCGAACGGTGCGGCGAGCATCGGCGCGACGAGCGGCGCGCTCAGCACGGCGGCCGCGATCACCAGGTTGCGTTCGCGGATCGCTTCGCGGCGCTTGCGTGCGTCGGGGTCGTGCCCGGGACTGGCCGGTCGTAAGTCGGTGCCGGTCGTTTCGGCTGCGGGTGAGGCGGCGGGAAGCGACGCACGGTAGCCGGCCGTGGCGACTGCCGCGATCAACGTAGCGGGATCGAGTGCGCCGGCGCCGTGTACCGACGCGCGTTCGGTCGCGAGATTGACCGTCGCGCGCGCGACGCCTGGCACGGCGGCCAGCGCTTTTTCGACGCGGCCGGCGCAGGACGCGCAGGTCATGCCGCCGATGTCGAGTTCGACGTCTGCGACCGAGGCGCTGGCGGGAGGCGCGGCGACGGCAGCCGGCGTCGCGTCATAGCCGGCCTGTTTCACCGCTTCGGCAAGCTGCGCGACGGACACGTCGGCCGTGGCGTCGACCGTCGCGCGTTCGGTCGCGAGATTGACCGATGCGCGCGTGACGCCTGGCACCTTCGCGAGCGCCTTCTCGACGCGCGACACGCACGACGCGCAAGTCATACCGTCGATGTCGAGTTCGATGCTTGCGGGTGCGGCTGGCAACGCAGTGGCAGCGGCCGTGGCGGCGGTGTCCGACGTCGTCGGCGTTGCGCCATAGCCGGCCTGCTTCACGGCATCCGCCAGTTGCGCGGCGGACACGCCTGCCGACGCATCGACCGTCGCGCGTTCGGTCGCGAGGTTGACCGATGCGCGCGTGACGCCCGGCACCTTCGCGAGCGCCTTCTCGACGCGCGACACGCAGGACGCGCAGGTCATGCCGTCGATGTCGAGTTCGATCGTCGCGGCGGCAGCCGGCGCCGGCGGCGTGGCGGGGCGTGGCGCATGCGCCGAATGCGCGGTCGCGACGGCGTCGACCGCCGCTTCGCGCACCGCTGCGCGGTAGCCGGCCTCGCGGACGGCGTCCACGAGCCGACCGGGTTCGACCGTTTCCTGCGCGGTGACGGTTGCCGCCTGCGCATCGAGATCGACCGCCACGCCGACGACGCCCGGCACGGCGACCAGCGCGCGCTGCACGCGGCCGGTGCAGCCGCCGCAATGCATGCCGTCGACGCTCAGTTCGATCGTTTGCAGCGCCGCGGAGGCAAGTGGTTCAGTCATGTCGGATTCCCCAAAGGCGCGGTTTGTGCCGCGAATGGTGCCAGTATCAACATTCCCATGATGGTAAGGTCAAGCGCCGGCGACGATGCGCCGCATGTCGATGCACACAGATTGTCACCATGCGGAAAAGGCGATCGCCCGGCTTCCAGACGGACAGCCGGCGCGCGCCGAGGCGCCAGGCTTGGCGCTCGCGAGGCGTTGACGGGTTGATGCTCCCGGTGCAGTTCCGGATTTTTGCCGAATCCCGTGGACTATTTCGGATTTTTTAACGGTTCGGCTAGCGTTCTACCCGTTATTCGGCATATTGGGGGATGCCCTTAGGCGCTATGATACCGGCCTGACATCAGCGCCCACCGTTACGAATCGTAGCGAAACGGTCATCCGGGCACGCTGGGGTGCCTTGTTTTCGCCGTTCGCGAGACGAACAGGGTGTTGACTGAAAAGAACGAAATTCGGCCAGTAATCGATGATTGAAAACCAGCGAGAATCAGTTTCTCTGCGACGCGCGTGCGCGTCGCTGGCCATTGCGGCGTTGCTTGCGGGATGCGCGTCGCAACCGGACGCGATCCAGCGGAAAACCGGCTGGATGCGTGCGGAAGTCGCCGACTCCTATATCTATGCGTATCCGCTCGTGCTGATGGACGTCGCGAAGGAAGCGGCGACGGGCGGCGACGGCGCGCAACCGGGGCAGGCCCCGCTCAACACGCTGCGCCACGCACAGGCGCTGCCGCCCGTCGGCGCGGTCAATCCGCCGCTGCCGGGCGTCGACACGCTCGACTCGACCGGCTGGCTCGACGTCGCCGCCGAACCCGTGATCGTCACGCTGCCCGACACGCGCGGCCGCTACTGGGACGCGCGCGCGCTCGACATGTGGACGAACGTGCTGTGGTCGTCGTCGAGCGTTGCAGCGCGCGGCGCCCGTGGCGCCGGACGGTCGCAAACGATTGCCTTCGCCGCCAAGGACTGGCAGGGCACGCTGCCGAAGGGTGTGCTGCGCGTCGACGTGCCGTCCGCCAATGCGTGGCTCGAGGTGCGGCTGCAGACGAGCGGCGGGCGCGACCTGACGAACGTGAAGAAGCTGCAGCGCGCGATCCGCGTGGTGCCGCTGTCGGTCTACACGGGCGCCGAGCGCGGCGCGTCGGTCGCGGTCCATGCGGGCAGCGCGCCGTCCGAAGCGGTGGGCGGCGGCACGCCGGCCGAGCAGGTGGCCGCGCTCGACCCGAAGGCGTTCTTCACGCGCTTCGCGCAGGCGCTGCAGGACAATCCGGCGCCGGCCGACGACGCGCACGCCCAGGAATCGCTCGCCGACATCGGCGTGAAGGCCGGCTACCCGGTACTGTGGACGGGCGACCGTCTCACGGCCGCGACGGCCGGCATCGCCGAGGCGCGCGCGCGGCTCGCGACGCCGCCGTCGAACCTGCTGAACGCGAACGGCTGGAACTGGATCGGCGACACGGCCGGCAAGTATGGCCAGGACTACGCGCTGCGCGCGTACGCGGCCTACACGCAGTTCGGCACCGCGACGCGTGACGACGAGACGCTCGCGATCACCCGCGTCGACAGCGACGGCCATTCGCTGAACGGCGCGAACCGCTATGTGCTGCATTTCGCGCCGGGCGCGCTGCCGCCGGTGCGCGCGTTCTGGACGCTCACGCCGTACACGACCAACGGCGCGCTGCCCGACGTCGGGTCGGCGCGTCGTTCGCTCGGCGATCGCGACCGGCTGCGCCGCAACCGCGACGGCTCGATCGACATCGTCGTGTCGGCGTCGCCGGGCGGCACGCATGCGGCCAACTGGCTGCCGGCGCCGCGTACCGATTTCGTGCTCGCGTTGCGCCTGTACGCGCCGAAGCCGCAGGCGAGCGACGGGTCGTGGATGCCGCCCGTCGTCGTCCGGAAATGAACGGTTGACCGCCGCCGCTGTCCGACCGGCGGGCGCGGCGGCGGCGCCCGACCTCCGTACCGTCACTTCCTGAGCCTATACTTTCGGGATAGCGTGCGCGGCCGCCCGGTTTTCCGGTGCGGTCCGTCGTCCATTTCCGAGACATTCAAGCATGGCAAGCGCAGACAAAGAAACCGTACCCTCGACCCTCCATGCCCTCGGTGGCGTTGCACGCTCGCGCCGGACCCGGCGTATCGGCATCGGCGTGCTGATCTTCGTCGTTTTATTCGGACTGCTCGGCTTCTTCGCGGCGCCGCCACTGATCCGCCATGTCGCCGAACAGCAACTGAGCAAGCAGCTCGACCGTCCGGCCACGATCCAGCGCATCGCACTGAACCCGTACACGCTGAACCTCGAAGCCGACGGCATCCACCTCGGCGAGCGCGGCGGCCAGGGCGACTTCATCGACATCGGCAAGCTCGTCGTGAGGCCGTCGTGGTCGTCGCTGTTCCGCGGCGCGCCGATCGTCAACGAAATCCGGCTCGATTCGCCGCGTTTTCACATCGTCCGCTACGACGCCCAGCGCTTCAATTTCACCGACCTGATCGAGAAGTTCTCGTCGCCGTCGCCGCAACCGGACAGCAAGCCGGCGCAGTTCTCGGTGTCGAACATCCAGGTCAACGACGGCCGGATCGACTTCGACGATCGCCTGCTGAACGAAAAGCACGTCGTCGACAACTGGACGCTCGGCATTCCGTACATCGCGACGCTGGCCTCGAAGACCGACATCTTCGTCGAGCCGAAGCTGCGCGCGCGCTTCGACGGCAGCCCGCTCTCGATCGACGGCAAGACCAAGCCGTTCGCGCAGTCGCGCGAATCGGAAATCGCGCTGAAATTCGACCGCCTCGACGTGCCGAAGCTGATCTCGTACGCGCCGGCGAAGCTGCCGGTGATCGTAACGAGCGGCCTGCTGAGCAGCGACCTCACGGTCAATTTCGTGATGAGCGGCGAGACGCCCGCGCTGCGCGTGTCGGGCACCGTCGATCTGAACGACGCGAAGGTGACCGACCGCGCGTCGGCGCCGCTGTTCGCCGCGCGCGGCGTGCACGTCGCGGCGGCCGGCCTCGAGCCGCTGCGCAACGCGATGCACTTCGACGAGATCCGGATCGACCGGCCGGTGGTCGACCTGTCGCGCGACAAGCAGGGCGTGCTGAACGTCGAGAGGCTCGTCGCGCAGCCGGCCGCCGCACCGAAGGCCGAAGCCGGCAAGCCGGCCGCGTCGGCCGTCGCCGTTGCCGGCGCTTCCGGAGCCACCGTCGCCGCGGCCAGCGGCGCGAAGGCCGAAGGCAGCGCCGCCGCGAAGGCAGCGCCGCCGCTCGACCTGACGATCCGTCGTTTCGCGATCGACGGCGGCACGATCAACGTCGACGACCGCGTGCCGGCGACGCCGACCGCGATGTCGCTGACGAAGCTCGCCGCGACGCTCGACGGCTTTTCGCTGCAGGGCAAGACACCCGCGAAATACACGCTGTCGACGTCGCTGTCGCGCGGCGGCGACGTGACGGCCGAAGGCGCGTTCAATCTCGCCGCGAAGCAGGCCGACACGAAGCTGACGGTCGCCGCGCTCGCGCTGCCGGCGCTGCAGCCGTACCTGGGCGAGGCGACGCGCGCGCGCGTGCTCGACGGCACGCTCGGCGCGACCGTCAACGCGAAGACCGACTGGGGCAAGACGCCGCTCGCCGCGGAAGTCGCGGACAGCACGATCAGCCTGAAGTCGCTGAAGGTCGCCGCGCCGAACGACAAGGCGCCCGCGATCGCGCTGCCCGACGCGAGCGCGAAGATCGCGAAGGTCGACGTCGCCGCGCGCACCGCGGAGATCGCGAGCGTCGACGCGAGCGGGCTCGCGCTCGACGTGAAGCGCCTGAAGGACGGCAAGATCGACCTCGCGGCGCTGGCCGAACCCGCGCAGGCGGCGGTGCCGCAGCGCACCGTCGCGCGCAAGGCCCAGGCCGCCGCGCCGTCGTGGCACTACCGGATCGATGCGTTGAACGTGAAGGACGCGTCCGCGAACTTCACCGACCTGTCGACGCCGCGTCCGGTGAAGCTGGCGATCAAGCCGCTGGAGCTGTCGGTGCAGAAGGTGAGCGACGACCTGACGAAGCCGCTGCCCGTGCAACTGAAGGCGACGCTGAACCGCAAGGGCTCGCTGAACGTGTCGGGCGACGTGACCGCGCAGCCGCTGAAGCTCGGCCTGAAGATCAACGGCAACCGTCTCGATGCGGCCGCGTTCGAGCCGTACTTCGGCAGCGCGCTGAACGCGACGATCGCGAGCGCGCTGCTCAACGCGCAAGGCAACCTGACGTTCGCGCAGGTGAAGGACACGCCGCGCGCGACCTATCGCGGCGACGTCGCGCTGGTCGACGTGCGGATGCTCGACAAGGCGACCTCCGACCCGTTCGCGGGCTGGCGCTCGCTCGCGCTGTCGAACCTGAAGGCGAACTACGACGAGAAGGGCACCGACGTCGACGCCGCGCGCGTGACGTTCTCGAACTTCTACGGTCGCGTGCTGCTCGACGCGCAGGGGCGGCTGAACCTGAAGGACGTGGTCGCGAAGGAGACGGGCCCCGCGCAGTCGCTCACGCGCGACGCGAGCAAGGGCGAGCCGGTGCCGCTGTCGCCGGGCGTGACGCCGCCGGCCGCCGCGCAGGCCGCGTCGGCCGCGGCCGCGCAGCAGGCGTCCGTGCCGGCCGCCGCGTCGGTGACGGTGGTCGTGAAGGCCGCGCCGCAGCCGCAGAACCCGGTGCGGATGCATTTCGGCGAACTGCTGCTGCAGAACGGCCGCGTCACGTACACGGACAACTTCATCAAGCCGAACTACACGGCGAACCTCGTCGCGATCAAGGGCACGGTCGGCGCGTTCGGCACGGATTCGACGACGTCCGCGCCGGTCGACGTCGCCGCGAACCTCGCGGGCAACGGGCCGATCTCGATCAAGGGCTCGGTGAACCCGCTGATCGAGAAACCGGCGCTCGACCTCACGGCGATCGCGCACGACATCGAGCTGACCAATCTGACGCCGTATTCGGCGAAGTACGCGGGCTACCCGATCACGAAGGGCAAGCTCAACGTCGATCTGCACTACCAGCTCGCGAACGACCAGCTGTCGGCGAACAACCACATCTTCATCGATCAGCTCACGTTCGGCGATCGTGTCGAGAACGACACGGCGACGAAGCTGCCGGTGAAGCTCGCGATCTCGCTGCTGAAGAATACGCGCGGCCAGATCGACGTGAACCTGCCGGTGTCGGGCTCGCTGTCGAATCCGGAGTTCAGCGTCGGCGGGCTGATCTGGCACGCGGTGTTGAACCTGATCGCGAAGGCCGTCACGTCGCCGTTCACGCTGCTCGCGAGTGCGTTCGGCGGCAGCGGCGGCGAGGATCTCGGCTACGTCGAGTTCGCGCCGGGTTCGTACGCGTTGACCGACGCGCAGCAGAAGAAGCTCGACACCGTCGTGAAGATGCTGACCGAGAAGCCGTCGATCCGCCTCGACCTGATCGGCCGCGTCGACCCGGCGCAGGACACGCCGGGGCTGCGCGACGCGTACGTCGAGCGGTTGGTGCGTCAGCAGAAGCTGAAGGACGTGGTCGGTCAGGGCGAGAGCGTCGATCCGATGTCGGTGAAGGTCGACAAGGCCGAATACTCGAAGTACCTGACGCGCGCGTACAAGGCCGCCGACTTCAAGAAGCCGCGCAACCTCGTCGGCCTGCAGAAGACGTTGCCCGATGCGGACATGAAGCAGGCGCTCGCCGATCACGCGCCGGCCGACGACAACGCGCTGCGTGCGCTCGCGCAGCAGCGTGCGCAGGTCGTGCGCCAGTATCTCGACGGCAAGATCGACTCGAGCCGCATGTTCGTCGTCGCACCGAAGCTCGACGCGAAGGGCATCTCGGACAAGGGCGCGACGACCCGCGTCGACTTCGGGCTGCAGTAAGCGTCGCCGCCATCCGCCGCCGCGCCCGCACCCGCCGGGCGCGGCGGTTTTGTCAGCGCCCGGCGATCGCCGGTTCGCGCTTGTCCAGCTCCTTCCTCGCGGCCAGCGGCAGACGCGCGTCGTCCCACTGCGTCAGCCATTCGACTTCCTTCGCGGTGAACACCTGTCCGTAGTTGCGCAATGCGTACTGCAGCGCGTCGACGACGTGATGGCGAATGATTTCGGGGGTACGTGCATCGTCCAGCACGAACCGGAGAGCTTCCAGGGTTGACATAGTCGTGCTCCGGGTCAGGGAAAACCCTTTATCACACGCCAATAGTCGCGGGCCAAGCCGAAAAAAAATCCGGCCGCGCGGGCCGGCGCACGCGAAGGCCGCGTATTGCGACGGCTTCGTGTCATTTGCGATTGGTTACGTTTGACAGAGAACAGAAAGCCCCGCTTCATCCGACCGCCGCACGATCCGGCGATATTTTGCGCGCCTGACGGCAAGTCGCGTAGTTCAACATCAATCGGTGAGGTGGGGTGATGATTTCCAGGTTCATCAAGCAACGGAAAATGGCGGTGATGGTGGCGGGTGCGCTGGCGCTCGCCAGCGCGGGCGCGCATGCGGCGCAACAGGACGGCAACGATCACGGCGAGGGCAACGGGCGGGCGAGCCGCGTCGTGAAGCACGTGCTGCTGCTGAGCATCGACGGCCTGCACGAACAGGATCTCGCGCGCTGCATCGGTGCGAATACGTGCCCGAACATCGCGGTGCTCGCGAAGAGCGGCGTGACGTACGCGAATGCGTACACGCCGGGCCTGTCGGATTCGTTCCCGGGCCTCGCCGCGCTCGTGACGGGCGGCTCGCCGAAGACGGCCGGCCTGTTCTACGACGTGTCGTACGACCGCAACCTGTACGCGCCGAGCGACACGACGTGCTCGGGCAAGCAGGGCTGGAACGTCGTGTTCGACGAGACGACCGGCATCGATGCGTTCAATGGCGGCGCGCTCGTGCACCTCGACGGCGGCGGCGCGTTCAATCCGCAGGCGATCCCGCATGCGAAGGTCAACGGCCAGTGCGTGCCGGTCTACCCGCACAACTACGTGAAGACCAACACGGTGTTCGAGGCCGTGAAGGCCGGCGTGCCGAATGCGCGCACCGCGTGGGCCGACAAGCATGCGTGGGGCTACGACTGGCTGAACGGCCCGTCGGGCACCGGCGTCGACGATCTGATGCGCACCGAGATCAATTCGATCGACCCGGCGACCAACACCGACTATACGGACGTCTACTCGCACACCGCGCGCTTCGACAACCTGCACGTGCAGGCGCTGATCAACCAGATCGGCGGCCGCGATTCGACCGGCACGAAGAGCGCGCCGGTGCCGACACTGTTCGGCGCGAACTTCCAGACGCTGAGCGTCGCGCAGAAGGCGCCGGTCGCGAAGGGCGGCGGCTATCTCGACGCCGACTTCACGCCGAACGGGCAAGTCGCGAACGCGATCACGTACGTCGACGACGCGATCGGCCATGTCGTCGCGGCGCTGAAGCAGGCCAACCTGTACACGTCGACGGCGGTGATCGTCACGGCGAAGCACGGCCAGTCGCCGACCGATCACACGAAGCTCGTGAAGAACGGCGACACGCTGACGAAACTGCTCGAAGCGAACAACTTCATCGACCCGAACGGCAACTTCGGCCAGAACAACACGGCGACGGGCAACCTGAACGACGGTTCGGGCCTGGTCGGCACGGGCTTCGTGCAGACCGACGACGTCGGGCTGATCTGGCTGCGCGACCGCAGCCAGCGCACGGCCGTGGTGCAGACGCTGAAGGCGAATCTCGGCTGCAACGCGCCGGGGATCTGCGCGGACGGCCCGCAGGCGTACGTGTTGTACGGCGCGGCGCTGGCCGACCGCTTCGGCGATCCGGCCAACGGCCGTACGCCGGACATCGTCGTCCAGCCGAATCCGGGCGTGATCTACACGTCGAGCACGAAGAAGGACGAGGAGCACGGCGGCAACGCGCCGGACGACAGCCACCTCGGCCTGCTCGTGTCGTATCCGGGCCTGCATCGTGCGCGCACGGTGAACGATCTCGTCGGCACGAAGCAGGTCGCGCCGACGATCCTCGCGCTGCTCGGCGCCGACCCGCGCCTGCTGCAGGCGGTCGTGGCCGAGAATACGCGCGTGCTGCCGGGGCTCGGTATCGGGCGTTGAGCGCCGGGAACGGCGGCGCGCCCGCGGCATGACGCGGGCGCTTCGGAAGAGAAGTGTGATGAACGCGGCGCCTGGCGGATCGAGGCGCCGCGATGCCGGTGCATGGCTTGAATTCGGGCGCGTGCACCGGCATATTCGTCGCGCATCACCCGTTCAACGACGTACCGAGAGGATCGCTCATGCGCCTTCTGCTTGCCCTGCTGCTCCCGTGGTTCCAGTTCTTCACGATCGGCCGCCCGATCGCCGGGATCATTTGTCTGCTCCTGCAACTCACGATCATCGGCTGGCTGCCGGCCGCGATCTGGTCGGTGTATGCGCTGAGCCAGTACAAGACCGATCGCAAGATCGAGGCGGCGTTGCGCGGGCGGGGGTAGACGCGCAGTGTGCGGTTGATCGATCCAGCGGCGCGGCTTGTATTTTGGTAGAAATCTATATGTTTTACTCACATCCGCGATGTGATTTGTATAGATTTCTGCCTGAATGGCGGATTCGTGAGTGGTTCGGCCTGATGCCGTCTCCGCGGGAGCGGATGCACGATTCGTCGCTTGATGCATCTGGCCAAAGCTGCGGCCCGACGACGAAACGGCCGCCCGGGCCATCGTTCGACCCGGGGCGGCCGCTTCGCCTACTTCACCGCAAACAGCGTGAGGTTCATGAAGATCTTGAACGCATAGCCGAGCGTGACGGCGCCGAGCACGCCGCCCACCCACAGAACGACGAACCACATCCAGCCGCGCATCCGCGGCCGCGGCGCCGCAGGCGGGCGATCGACGGAATCAGTGGTGGTAGTAATGCTGGTCTTCATGGCGCACCTTGCCTCGGAATACCCAGTAACCCATCGTCGTGTAGGCGATGATGATCGGCAGGATAACCGCTGTGCCGACCAGCGTGAAGGTCTGGCTCGAACGCGGCGCCGCCGCTTCCCAGATCGTCATCGTCTGGGGAATCGCATACGGGAACAGCGTGACGAGCAGGCCGACGTAGCCGAGCAGCACGAGCGCAAGCGCGAGCACGAACGGCGTCATGTCGTGCCGGTCGCGTACCGCGCGACGCATCCACACCGCGCACGCGGCCACCAGGAACGGCACCGGCAGCAGGCGCCAGAACAGCCCCGAATCGAACCAGCGCTGCGCGATGGCCGGATCCTGCAGCGGCGTCCACAGGCTGACGATCGCGATGAAGCCGAGCAGCACGACGGTCAGCGGCCACACGACGCGATGCAGGCGCCGCTGCAGGTCGCCTTCCGTCTTCGCGACGAGCCAGCAGCAGCCGAGCAGCGCGTACGTGACGATCAGGCCGAGGCCCGTCAGCAGGCTGAACGGCGTGAGCCAGTCGAATGCGCCGCCGGCGTACACGCCGTCCTTCACGTCGATGCCTTGCAGGAACGCGCCGAGCGCGATCCCCTGGAACAGCGTCGCGCCGGCCGAGCCGCCGATGAACGCGAGATCCCACAGCTGCTTCGTGCGCCGCGCCTTCGCGCGGATCTCGAACGACACGCCGCGGAAGATCAGGCACACCAGCATGAAGATCAGCGGCAGGTACAGCGCCGACAGCACCGTCGAATAGACGACGGGGAACACCGCGAACAGCCCGGCGCCGCCGAGCACGAGCCACGTCTCGTTGCCGTCCCACACGGGCGCGACGGTGTTCATCATCAGGTCGCGTTCCCGCTCGTCCGGGAAGAACGGGAAGACGATGCCGATGCCGAGGTCGAAGCCGTCGAGCACGACGTACATGAAGAGCCCCAATGCGATGATCGCGGCCCAGATTACGGTGACGTCCATAAGTTTTTCTCGTATGCGAAAGGAGTGGGCTCAGACGGTCTCGATCAGCTCGTCGACGGCCGACATCGGGCGGCGCGCGGTGTGATCGGGGCGCGTGTCCGGCAGGTCGTGCGTCGCGTCGTGCTCGACGTCGGGCAGCGCGGGGCCGGCCTTCATCAGCTTCAGCATGTAGTACACGCCGGTGCCGAACACGAGGAAGTACACGATCACGAACGTCATCATCGACAGGCTGACCTGCTGCACCGACAGCGGCGACACGGCCTGCGCGGTGCGCATCACGCCATACACGACCCACGGCTGGCGGCCGGCTTCGGTCGTCACCCAGCCCGCGAGCAGCGACACGAAACCGGTCGGGCCCATCGCCAGTGCAAAGCGCTGGAACCACTTCGATTCGTACAGGCGGCCGCGGCGGCGCAGGAACCACGCGAGCACGGCGAGGCCGATCATCGCGAAGCCGAGGCCGACCATGATCCGGAAGCTCCAGAACACGACCGTCGAGTTCGGGCGGTCTTCCGGCGGGAAGTCCTTCAGCCCGCGGATCTCGCCGTCCCAGCTGTGCGTGAGGATCAGGCTGCCGAGGTGCGGCACCTTCACCGCGTAGCGGGTCGTCTCCGCTTTCATGTCAGGGATGCCGAACAGGTTCAGCGGCGTGCCGCCCTTTTCGGTTTCCCACAGCCCTTCGATCGCGGCGATCTTCGCGGGCTGGTGCTTCAGCGTGTTGATGCCGTGCTGGTCGCCGATCACGGCTTGCAGCGGCGCGAGCACCAGCAGCAGCCACAGCGCCATCGAGAACATCTTCTTCACGCCCTTGTCGCGGCGGCCCTTCAGCAGGTGCCACGCGCCCGTCGCGGCCACCACGAGCGCGGCGACGATGAACGCGGCGATCGCCATGTGGAACAGGCGGTACGGGAACGACGGATTGAAGACGATCGCGAACCAGTCGGTCGGCACGACGCGGCCGTCGACGATCTCGAAGCCCTGCGGCGTCTGCATCCAGCTGTTCGATGCGAGGATCCAGAACGTCGAGATCAGCGTGCCGATCGCGACCATCAGCGTCGCGCCGAAGTGCGCGCGCGGACTCACGCGGTTCCAGCCGAACAGCATGATGCCGAGGAAGCCGGCTTCGAGGAAGAACGCGGTCATGACCTCGTACATCAGCAGCGGGCCGGTGACGGCGCCGGCGAAGCTCGAGAAGCCGGACCAGTTGGTGCCGAACTGATAGCTCATCACGACGCCGGACACGACGCCCATCCCGAACGCGACCGCGAAGATCTTCGACCAGAACAGGCAGAGCGTCTTGTAGTACTGCTTGCCGGTCTTCAGCCAGCGATATTCGAGCACGGCGATGAAGCTGGCGAGGCCGATGCTCAGCGCCGGAAAGACGATGTGAAACGAGACGGTGAACGCGAATTGCAGGCGGGCCAGATCGAGGGCCGAAAGTGCGGTGTCCATACCAGTTGACCGAGGCTTGACGATACCCGCCGGCGGGTGCCGGCGGACCCCGGCGGACGGCGTCGGGGTTGGCTGGAGTATGGGCCGCGATGTTGCACCGCGAAATGCGCCAACTCGTCGCAGATGTCCAGCCCGTCGCGCGCGATTTCCGGATAAATCGTTGATTCGTATCAAGAAGGCCGTCCGCGGCGTGCACGGCCGCGGCGTGGCGGTCTGACGCACATGCGTCAATATGGCGCGTCGCGTCATCGGAACGGTTTTGCGCAGACGAAAACCGTGTGTCGGGAGGGCCAACGGTTTCGATGCGTTAAACGCGTAACGCGCGCGTCCGAACGAGCGAGGCGTCTGTCACATGGGTAACGTCGCGCAACATTTGCGCGCCCGCCCGTAATGGATACCGGATCGCGTGCGGCGTAGCGTTCGGGATGTCCGGTTCGGATCGACGAACCGGCCTGCCGGAGAACGTGACGTGAATGGATTGAAGCTCGCGCTGGGCGCGGCGGCCGCGGTGGCGGTCGCGACGGGCGGCGTGGCGCATGCCGCCCGGGTCGGGGTCTATATCGGCCCCGGCTACCCGTACTACGCCCCCGTCGTACCTGCGCCGTACTACTACCCGCCGCCCGTCGTCGCGGTGCCGGTCGCTCCGCCGCCGCCGCCCGAGTATGTCGAGAAGGGGCAGCCGCAGGACGACGGCGACGCGAACCTCTGGTACTACTGCGACGCGTCGAAGCATTACTACCCGTATGTGAAGACCTGCAAGTCGGGCTGGCGCACGGTGCCGGCGCGACCGCAGTGACGGAGGCGCGACGATGAAGACCGTATTTCGACCGCTGCGCGTGCCGGCCGCGCTGGCGCTGGTCGCGCTGCTCGGCGCATGCGCATACATGCCGACCGGCCCGAGCGTGATGGCGCTGCCGGGCACCGGCAAGTCGTTCGACCAGTTCCGCGCGGATGACGGCAGTTGCCGCCAGTATGCGTTCCAGCAATCGGGCGGCGTGAGCGCCGGGCAGGCGTCGACCGCGAGCGCGGTCGGCAGCGCGGCCGTCGGCACCGCGCTCGGCGCGGCGGCCGGCGCCGCGTTCAACGGCGGCACCGGCGCGGCGGTCGGCGCGGGCGCGGGGCTGCTCGCGGGCAGCGTCGTCGGCGCGGGCGCCGCGCAGGGCTCGGCCTACGATGTCCAGCGGCGCTACGACTACGCGTATCTGCAGTGCATGTATGCGACCGGCAACCGTGTGCCGGTGCCGGGCGGCATGAGCGGCGGTAGTGGCGGCGGGTACGGCGGGGGCGGCTACGGCACGGCGCCGCGCGCGGCGCCGCCGATGCCGCCGGCGGGCGTCCAGCCGCCCCCGCCGCGATATTGATCCGCGCGACCGCGTGCCTTCATCGGCACGCGCTGCGTGAATTGCGTACACTCTGAGTCTCGTTTTCGGCAGGGCCGGACGCAGGGATGCCGGCTCGTTTACTCAGGGCACAGCGATGATCGATTTACGCAGCGATACCGTGACACGTCCGAGCCAGGCGATGCTGGCCGCAATGACCGCCGCCGAAACCGGCGACGACGTCTGGGGCGACGACCCGACCGTGCTGCGCCTGCAGGCGGTGACGGCCGAGCGCGCCGGCAAGGAGGCCGGCCTGTTCTTCCCGAGCGGCACGCAGAGCAACCTGGCCGCGCTGATGTCGCATTGCGAGCGCGGCGACGAGTACATCGTCGGCCAGCTCGCGCACACCTACAAGTACGAGGGCGGCGGCGCGGCCGTGCTCGGCAGCATCCAGCCGCAGCCGATCGAGAACGCGCCGGACGGCACGCTGCCGCTCGCGAAGATCGCCGCGGCGATCAAGCCGCTCGACAATCACTTTGCCCGCACGCGGCTGCTCGCGCTCGAAAACACGATCGGCGGCCAGGTCTTGCCGGAAGGCTATGTGCGGGAAGCCGTCGCGTTCGCGCGCAGCCGCGGGCTGTCCACGCACCTCGACGGCGCGCGCGTATGCAATGCGGCCGTCGCATCGGGGCGCCCGATCGCCGACCTGTGCGCACCGTTCGACACCGTGTCGCTCTGTTTCTCGAAAGGGCTCGGTGCGCCGGTCGGCTCGGTGCTGGTCGGCAGCCGTGCGCTGATCGAGCGCGCGCAGCGCTGGCGCAAGGTGCTGGGCGGCGGGATGCGGCAGTCGGGCATTCTCGCGGCGGCGTGCCTGTATGCGCTCGATCACAACGTCGAGCGGCTCGCGGACGATCACGCGAATGCCGCGCATCTCGCGGCCGGCCTCGCGCGCATCGACGCGGTGAAGGTGCTGTCGCATGCGACGAACATGGTGTTCGCGCAATTCCCCGAAGCCGATTGCGCGCCGCTCGAGGCGTGGCTCAAGGCGCGCGGGATCCTCACGCAGATGCTGTATGCGTCGCGCTTCGTCACGCATTGCGACGTGTCGCGCGCGGACATCGACACGTTCGTCGGCGCGGTCGGGGCGTATTTCGCGCAGCGTCGCGCGTGAAGCGGAACGCGCCGGCCGGCGACGGGCCGGCGCGGCGTCGTACGACGTGACGTCACGCACGAAGAGGTGACGCGGCGCGCGGTCGCTCGATCGTTGCCGTGCCGGCCGATTACGCTTGCCGCGGCATGTCGGCGGGCGGGGTGCCGTCGTGGAATAGCGATTTCAGTTGCGTGCGCAGTTCGGCGCTGTCGGTGTGCTGGTGGACCGAAACCGCATGTTGCACGGCGGCCTCCAGCAGTTCGTTGTCGGAGTCGGCGGAGATGGCGACCGAGCAATGCGTCGCGCTGGGAAACTCGCGGCAATCGATATAGCGGCGGGACATGATGTTCTCCTCACACGAAAGGGAACGGCCGGACCTGGATGATCGGCCGCGCGGCGCGTTCGCGAGGCCGATGGAAAAAGTATAGGCGGCGCGGCTGACTTTCCTGTCGCCGTGCATCCCGCGCCGGCAACGTCGATCGCCCGCGAGCCTGCGCGTCACGACAACGGCGCGAGCAGCCGGCGCGCCGCTTCGACGACCCGCTCGGACAGCGACGCCATCGTCGGCGACTGCACGGTCCACGCGTGCCAGTACAGCGTGACGTCGGTCGGATGCGCGGGCGCGAGATCGACGAGCCCCTGCGCGTCGAGCGGCGCGGCGCCGATCAGCGGCTCCGGCACCATCGCGTAGCCGAGCCCGTGCCGCACCGCGGCGAAGTGCGAATGGGTGCCCGGCACGTAGTGGCACGGGTACGCACCTTCGGGCAAGCCGAACTTCTCCTTCAGGAACGACGATTGCAGCGTGTCGCGCCGCGAATACGCGACGACGGGCGCGTGGCGCGCGCTCGTGCGGTTCAAACCGCGCGGGAACCAGCGACCGGCGAACGCGGCGGCGGCGAGCAGCCGGTAGCGCATCGTGCCGAGCGGCGTCGCGATGCAGCCGCGCATCGGCTTCAGTTCGGTCGTCACGCAGCCGACCGCCATCCCGCTTTCGAGCAGCGCGAACGTATGATCCTGATCCTCGACGATCAGCTCGAACAGGATCCGCTCGCCCGCGAGCACGGACGTCAGCGCGGGCAGGAACCACGTGCCGAGACTGTCGGCATTCAGCGCGATCGTCACCGAGATCGGCGATTCGCGCTCGGCCGCGAGCGTGCTCTGCAGGTCGGCCTGCAGCAGCGCGACGCGGCGCAGGTGCTGCAGCACGCGCTGTCCGGCCACCGTCGGGCGGCACGGCCGCGTGCGCAGCACGAGCGGCGTGCCGAGGCTCGTCTCCAGCGCGCGGACCCGCTGCGTGACGGCGGACGCGGTCACGTGCAGGCGCACGGCCGCCTGCTCGAAGCTGCCGGTGTCGGCGACGGCCAGCAGCGCGGCGGCCTGCTTCGGATCGATCGTCATCGACATGTATTAGACAAGAGAAAGTCGGACATGAGGTTCCGGCTTGGCGTCGCCAGCCACGTGTCGACATATGAGAAGCCCCGCACTGGGCGGGGCTAGTTGACAGTGGCTAGTCAGAATCGTTGGTCTCAAGGTCGGGAGTGTCTTCCGCAAACGCGAGAATACGACTGCGTTCTGTTTCACGGGCTAGGGCAATATTACTGAGTTTCAGCTGCTCGCTGATTTCTGCGTAGGCCGCTGCCCTTGGGCCGAAGCTTTCTTTCGGGGCTTCGGCGGCAAAGAGAACATCACCCACTAGAGTCTGATCGCGTCGCAATTTCCTGATTTTTCCGATCCAATCCCAACCATGGTCGTACAGCCGAGTTGGATCGTCATGGGCCAGGAAAATCGGCTTAATAGCTCTTACCGCATCGCCGGCAGCGTTAACGCGAACGAAGGGCAGGCGTGCCTTGTAGGTATCGTCCTTGCCTAAGGTGTGTTCCCGATAGAGGCCGGTCAGATCTGCCGCTCGGAGGATTTGGTGAATCCTCTTCTCAACGAATCGCTCTTGATACGCTTTCGTCGCAAACGATCTACCGACATAGTGATCGAAAAGCTCTTCGAGCTTTTCGCTGGGATGCCCATCTGTCATCACCACCCGGTCGCCTTGAGCAATCACCAACCCTTCTCGCGGTTTTACAAGTTCCCGGAACGCGAAGTTTGCGAAATCCGCACTTGGCCCCATGTTTGCTTCCGCAAATGCTCGCTCGATTGATTGTGCAATGCGGACCAACTCGGTCGCGTACACCTTTCGTGCCTTACGAAAAATGTTTGCATCGAGTTCTTCAAAGAATGCGGTGATCCGAGATACGCGTTCGATCAGCTTGTATCCGACGTACTTGGCCGTCGGACTTATCAGAACGATGCCGATGTTTGCGAATTCGCCAGTCTCTGGGTACGGCATGAAGCGCACGATGGTGTATCGGCAAGCATGTTTCATCGGCGGCTCCAGAAGTTAGGCAGGTACTCCGTCAGGATTGAACGTGCGTCATCTTGGCTGAAATTGAGGGGAAGATCGTCGTCAAGCCACCACCAAGAATCGGGCATTTTATCGCAAATGTCCGCGAGTTGGCCGAGGGTGGCATGAAGCCGATCTTCATAGTGTTGGCGCTCGATCAAGTCCTCAAAGACATGATCCCACGATCCGGCGAACGCATGGGACGAAAAGAATGTGTCGCAATCGAAGTCCGTATCGAATGCCTGATTGAAGTCAATGACGACAAGTTCTTTGCGTGTCGGGTCCCAAAGCAGATTGGGATTGCCTCCCAGATCGGTGAGTATGCGGTCCTGATTCCTCACCCAGTAGTCGAAGATGAGGACGTCGCTCCGAACAACTAACGGGACTTCTTGTATGTTCGGCCAAGTAAATTCCATTACGCTTTCGGCCCGTCGGGAAAGGAACACGTAGCCGGTGCCCAGGTCGGCTAGCTCAGGAGCTCCAAACCGGACGATCGCGTCGTCCACCTCGCCGACAGCGAAGGGCGCGATCGGGAGGCCAAATTCACGTGCGAGCGAGCTCCCGATCCATTCGGATACCAAGCTCTTGCGGCCAGCAGCCCGGCCCTTTGCGTAATAAAGCGCGCCGTCGTCGCCTCGACACAGGAATGGTTCGGTGATCCCTTGAGTCGTTCTTCCGAGGACCTCCATCACTTGGATCACGCGATCGTTAATCATTGTTTCGGACCAGTATGGGCGGGCTCAGCGGCGGCGCTCGTAATGGTCTCCGGTGCGAGCGTTCTTGTACTTGCCCCCCTTATGGGATGACCCGTGACCACCGGCATAGTGCCCACCCCGTGCAAGGCTGATCGTAGGGGCTGCCAAAGCGACGCAGAGCAGGATTGCAGCGATTCTTTTCATATTATGGTCTCTCTCAGTATGTGTCTCTTTGCACTGACAGCCCTGGTGCGGCTAGAGCGCAACCACGCGATTATAGCTAGGGCTCGTGGTGTATGTCCCTCGGGGGTGAGATGTGTTCGTCACGGCTTGCGTGTACTTATCATCGATATATCTACTGAATCGCAGTGCACGTACGGTTTGATTCCGCTACTCGCTGATCATCCGCGGTCCACGTTTTGGTCTACCCTCTAAGGACGCGCGGTGCGGGCGATACGGCTATGGCGTGCCCTTTTGCTGGCAGCCGGCATCAACCGATAACGGAGCCCCAGAGCCATGATCTTCCGGCAACTTTTCGACCCGCAATCGTCGACGTACACGTATCTGCTCGCCGACGGCGCATCGCGCGAGGCGCTGCTGATCGATCCCGTGTTCGAGCAGGTGCGCCGCGACGCGGCGCTGCTCGACGAACTCGGGCTGCGGCTCGTCGCGACCGTCGACACGCACGTGCATGCCGATCACGTGACGGGCGCGTGGCTCCTGAAGCAGCACACGGGCAGCGCGATCGCGATCTCGGCCGCGAGCGGCGCGCAGGGCGCCGACCGCTACCTGAACGACGGCGACCGCTGCATGTTCGGCTCGCGCTACCTGACCGTGCGCGCGACGCCCGGCCACACGAGCGGGTGCATCAGCCTCGTGCTCGACGACGAATCGATGGCGTTCACCGGCGATTGCCTGCTGATCCGCGGCACCGGCCGCACCGACTTCCAGCAGGGCGATCCGCGCGCGCTGTATCGCGCGGTGCACGGCCGGCTCTTCACGCTGCCGGCCGCGTGTCTGCTGTATCCGGCGCACGACTATCGCGGGCTCACGGTGACGAGCGTCGGCGAGGAGCGGCGCTTCAACCCGCGCCTCGGCGGCGATCTCAGCGAAGACGATTTCGCCGGCTACATGCGCAACCTCGGGCTCGCGCATCCGCGCCAGATCGACGTCGCGGTGCCGGCGAATCTCCAGTGCGGCGTCGCCGCGAACGCGCCCGATGCGCGGGCGGCGGCCGACTGGGCGCCGCTCGTCTATACGTTCGCGGGTTTCTGGGAAATCGATCCGCAATGGCTCGAGGATCATCTGCCGGCCGTGCAGGTCGTCGACGTGCGCGAACCGGACGAATTCGCGGGCCCGCTCGGCCATCTGCCCGGCGCGATGCCGATCCCGCTCGGCGAACTGGCCGCGCGCACCGGCGAGATCGCGCGCGAGCGGCCGGTCGTGACCGTGTGCCGGGCCGGCGGGCGCTCCGCGCAGGCGACGGTGATCCTGAAGAAGGCCGGCTTCGAAACGGTCGCGAATCTCGGCGGCGGGATGCTGCGCTGGCGTGCCGAAGGGCGTGTCGTGACGGATGGCCGCTCGTAGGCCCCGGCAGTCCCTCGAAAAAAATTCCGGATCGATGTCGAAACGGCCGGGCGCCGTTCGTCGTCAAGGTATCCGATCACGTGGCGCCGCATGACGCGGCGCCGAAACCCGAGAGACCGTCCATGATGCCGACGCTTTACGCTCATCCCTTTTCGTCTTACTGCCAGAAAGTGCTGACCGCGCTGTACGAGAACGGCACGCCGTTCGACTATCGCGTGCTCGCGCACGACGATCCGAAGCCGATGCAGGAACTGACCGCGCTGTGGCCGCTGAAGCGTTTCCCGGTGCTCGTCGACGCGGGCCGCACGGTGATCGAGGCGTCGATCATCATCGAGTATCTCGGCCTGCACCATCCGGGCCCCGTGCGCCTGCTGCCCGACGATCCGCGCGCGGCGCTCGAGGTGCGGACGATGGATCGCTTCTTCGACAACTACGTGGCGACGCCGCAGCAGAAGGTCGTGTTCGATGCGCTGCGGCCGGAAGCCGAACGCGATGCGCGTGGGGTGGCCGATGCGCGCGCGATGCTCGACACGTCGTATGCGTGGCTCGACAAGACGATGGCCGATCGCGAATGGGCGGCCGGCGACCGCTTCAGCCTCGCCGATTGCGGCGCGGCGCCGTTCCTGTTCTACGCGGACTGGACGCACCGGATCGACCCGGCGTTCGCGAACGTGATCGCGTACCGCAAGCGTCTGCTCGCGCGGCCGTCGTTCGCGCGCGCGGTCGACGAGGCACGACCGTATCGTTCGTTCTTTCCGCTCGGCGCGCCCGATCGCGACTGACGGGTGCGGCCGTCGCACCGCGTGCCGCGGCCGCGCATGGCCGGCAGCGTGCGCCGGGGCGACGGAACGACAGTAGCAGAGGCAGCATCGCGGGGGCGCCCGTCACATCGTGTGCGTGGCCGACTGCGCGAGCGTCAGCAACTCGTCGAACTGCGTGATCAACTCGAAGCACAGCAGGAACGCGAGCGTATAGGCCGGCGCGGGGAAGCGCCGGATCATCTCCAGCACCGCCGGCGCGAAGCGCGACCGGACCGCGTCGCGCGTCAGCAGCCATGCGATCGCGATGCCGATCGCCGCGCCCGCGATCAGGTCGGTCGGATAGTGAAAGCCGAGATACGCGCGCGGCAGGCAGATGAACACGACCGAATACAGCAGCGCGACGATGCCGATGCGGCGCGCGATGATGAAGATGCCGGTCGCGATCGCCATCCAGAGCATCGCGTGATCGCTCGGAAACGAACTCCATGTCTGCAGCGTCGCCGCGCGCAGTCCGGCCGACGGAAAGTGCAGGTGCAGAGCGGGGTTGTAGATCGGCCGCACGCGGAACGGCAGCACCTGCGCAAGTACGCGGCCGACGGCCAGCGCGATGAGCCCGCTCGCGACGGTGGCGACGACCAGCTCGCGTTGCCGTTCGCGGTTCGGGCCGGGCTGAAACCACAGCCAGCACAGCACGGGAATGAGCACGAAGCCCTTGAACGTGTAGAGGCCCGCGATCACGCGGATCGCGTGATTCATCAACGGGCCGAACGTCACGTGGGTGAGGAAGATCTGGATCGTGGTGTCGAAATCGTTCATGTCCTGTGCGACCCGGGCGGACGCGCAGCACATGACGGGCGGCCGGCTGGATCGGAAAGCGCGCTCGCACGGAGCGCAACGGGGGGCAAGTATGTCACCCGTTATTTCGAAGAAAATGCGAAAAAATACCGGGAATCCCCTGATAAACCGGGACCGTGTGGTGGGGCCGGAAGGGAGCGCGCCGTGCGGTGCGGCAGCGGCGATTCATCCGACGTTTGCGGGCGGGCGTGCACGTGCATCGGAAAAAATATTTGGGTGAACTGGACAATTCGGCGAGCCGTCGCCGTCCTTGCGCCGGATGAGCGATTGCCGTGCCGCAACGGTGCGAATCTGTCGCACCGCGCAGCGTCATGCGCGCCGATCGAAAAATAAAAAAAGCGGGCAAGCCTCGTGGGCTCGCCCGCCGGCCCGACGCGATGCCCGGCTTCAGTTGCGCCACACCCGCACGGCGAGCGCGGCCAGCGATGTCGCGACGGCCAGCGCGGTCACCGCGTTCCAGCCCAGTTGCGCGAGCAACCAACTGCCGATCGCGGCGCCGGCTGCCATCCCGATGAACATGCCGACGAACAGCACCGCGTTGAGGCGGCTGCGCGATGCGGGATCGATCCGGTAGACGATCGCCTGGTGCGCGATCAGCGTGGCCTGCACGCCGAGATCGAAACCGATCGTCGCGAGCGCGAGCAGGACGAGCTGCGCATGCGGCGACATCAGCGGCGCAGCGGCCATCGACGCGAACGACACCGTCGCGATGCCGATACCGATCCGCGTGACGCGCTCGGGGCCGTGGTGATCGGCGAGGCGCCCGGCGATCGGGGCGGCCAGCGCGCCCGCGGCGCCCGCGAGGCCGAAGGCGCCGGCGGCCGCGCTGCCGAGGTGGAACGGCGCGCCGTGCAGCATCACAGCGAGCGTCGACCAGAACGCGCTGAAACCGACGGCCAGCAGCCCCTGCGCGAGGGCGGCGCGGCGCAGTGCCGGATGGGCGCGCCACAGTGCGCCGAGCGAGCCGATCAGCGCGCGATACGGCAGCCGCGTGGTCGGCTCGAAGCGCGGCAGCCCGCGTGCGGCCACCGCGCCGATCGCGGCGACGCTGACGGCCGCGAGCGCGAACATCGCGCGCCAGCCGGCCGTCTCGGCGACGAATCCGGCCACGACGCGCGACAGCAGGATGCCGAGCAGCAGCCCCGTCATCACCGTGCCGACGATGCGGCCGCGATGCGCGTCGTGTGCGAGCGTCGCGGCGGCCGGCACGACGTCCTGCGCCATCGTCGCGGCGAGACCGATCGCGAAGCTCGCCGCAAGCAGCAGCCCGAGCGACGGCGCGACGGCGGCCAGCAGCAGCGCGACGACCAGCGCGGCGGCCTTGGTCACGATCACGCGGCGCCGGTCGAAGCGGTCGCCGAGCGGCGCGAGCAGCAGGATGCCGAGCGCATAGCCGAGCTGCGTGAGCGTCGGCACGAAGCCGATCGCTCGCGCCGATGCGCCGAGATCGGGCGCGAGCGCGCCGAGCATCGGCTGTGCGTAGTAGAGCGGGGCGACGCCGAGGCCGGCGGCCGCTGCGAGCAGCAGCACGAGCCGGCGATCGGGCATCGAATGGGCGGCCGGATGGGCCGGGGCATGCGCCACGCGGGGCGTGGTGTCGAGACGGGTCGGGGTGGACATCGCGTACATCCTCGGTTGAAGAATGGAATGGACGCGAGTGTGGCGGTACGCGGCCGGCGACGGTAGTACCGGCTGGCGCAGATTTGTTATACGCTGCATGCATGACCGAAAAATCCTCTTCCTCTCCCGCTGCTGGCGGGTCTCGGCGCATTCAGACGGTGCCGGTGGACGGCGCCGGCTATCGTTTCGAGCTGATGGAAACCTTCGTGCGCATAGTCGAGGCCGGCAGCCTGTCGGCGGCCGCCGTGCAGTTGCATACGACGCAGCCGACCGTCAGCCGGCGGTTGCAGGCGCTGGAGAATTCGCTCGGCATGCGGCTGCTGCAACGCACGACCCATACGATGCGGCTGACCGTCGACGGCGAGCGTTGCTTCAAGCGGGCGAAGGAACTGCTGGCGAGCTGGGCGGCGTTCGAGGCCGATTTGCGCGGGGCGCAGGAGGAGCCGGACGGGCTGCTGCGCGTCGCGGTGCCGCACGCGTTCGGGCAGCAGCGTTTCGTCGCGCCGCTCGCGCAGTTCCTGCGCGACTATCCGCGCGTGTCGGTCGAGTGGCTGCTGCAGGACGAGGTGCGCGATTTCGTCGGCAGCGGTATCGATTGCGCGATCCAGGTCGGCGAGCCGACCGATCCTGGCGTGGTCGCGATCCGGCTGACGAAGGTGCCGCGCTTCGTGGTCGCCGCGCCGTCCATACTGAACGGCGCCGACGTGCCGGCCGATCCGGATGCGCTCGCCGCGCTGCCGTGGCTCGCGTTGCGCACGTACTACCGTACCGAGCTCGCGCTCACGCATGCAGCGACCGGCGACACGCGGCGCATCGCGATCCGACCGCGCATCACGACCGCGAACCTGTATGCGCTGCGCAGCGCGGCGCTGCTGGGCGTCGGCGCATGTGTCGGATCGTCATGGATGCTGGCCGACGATCTCGCGCGCGGCGATCTCGTGCACCTCGCGCCCGAATGGCAGGCCGCGCCGCTGCCCGTCTACCTGACTTATCCGCATGCGCAGTTCTACCCGTCGCGGCTCGTGCGGTTCGCGGCGATGATGCGCGAGGCCGTGCCGGCGCTCGTCGAAGGGCGCGACGGCTGAAGCGGGCGACGTCGGCGGGGGGCGCCGTCAGCCGCGCCGGATCCCTTCGGGCAGCGCGCTGATGCGGCGGACTTCGGGCGAATCGAGCCACGCGCGCGACGTCGCGCAGTCGACGAACATGTCGGTCGCGTCCTCGCCCCAGAACAGGTCGCCGTCGAGTGCGAAGGTCGGCACGCCGAACACGCCGTCGGCGATCGCGCGATCCGTGTTCGCGCGCAACGCGTCCTTGACCGGCTGGGCCTCGACGGCCGTCACGCCTTCCGGAAAGCCGACCGCTTCGCACAGCGCGGCGAAGCCTGCCGGCGTCGACACGTCCTGGCCGTCGCGCCAGATATGCCGGAAGATCCGCCGGATCGCGTCCGGCGAGCTGCCCATCGTGATCGCGAGGCGCAGCGGCCTGATCGGATTGAACGGATGCGCGGGCGGCATCCGGAACGCAATGCCGAGCTTGTCCGCGCGATATTGCGCATGCCGATAGGTGAACACGCGTTTGGCCGCGATTTCCGCCGGCGCTTTCTGGCCCCAGTGCGCGAGCAGCGCACCGAGCACGATCGGCCGCGGCTCGAACGCAGCGGCGGGCGGCAACCGGTCGAACCGTTCCTGTTGCAGGTAGGCGAACGGCGAAACGAAATCGAAATACCAGGTGGCGGTGCGCGCGGCGTTCATCGCGGTGTCTCCTCGTGCGGGTCCTGACGGTTGCACGCGCGGTGCGTTGCCTGCGAACGGCGCGCTGCGTGCATCGGCGGCCAGTGTCGCATGCGGCTGCCTTTCGCGCTGCCGGGTCGCGTGCCGGATGCAACCGGCTCCCTACGACCGGGCGGCGTCGTCCGCCGACGATGCGAGCCGCGCGAGACTGTCGCGCACGGCGGGCGCGTCGTAGCGCGCGCCCGCGCCGCCGAGTGCGACGGTCGCCTTCTGCGCGAGCGGCAGCAGCATCGCGAGCGCCGCCGTCATCGCCGGCGCGGCGGCGAGCCGCGACTTCGGGCCCGACACCGTCAGCGCGCCGACGCATTCGCCGGCCGCGCCGAACACGGGCACGGACGCCGATGCCGTCTCCGGGTCGCGCTCGCCGTACGACGCGGCCCACAGCTGTTCGCGCACGTCGTTCCAGCGGGCGTCCTGCGTGTCGGTGAAGGCCAGCAGCACCTTCCCCGATGCGCCCTGGCCGACCGGAAACTCCTCGCCGACGCGGATCGATACGCGCACCGCCCGCGCGGGCTCGACGCGATAGAGCACGGAGCGCACGTCGCCCTGGCGCACATAGAACGATGCCGTTTCCCCGAGTTCGCGGCTCAGCGTCTCGAGTAGCGGCTCGACCACCGGACCGACGCGGAACGAGCGCTGGTACAGCGCGGCGAGCCGCAACGGTTCGTGCCCGATCGCGTACTGGCCGTCGTCGAGCTTGCGCATGAAGCCGCCATGCTCGAGCGCGGCGAGCAGGCGCAGGATCGTGCTCTTGTACAGCCCGGTGCGGCGCGACAGTTCGGCGAGCGACAGCCGGTCGTCGGTCGGGCCGAACGCACGGAGGATCGCGAACGCGCGGTCGAGCACGGCGACGCCGCTGGACGCTTCTTCCGCCGCCGGATCGGCTGGGTCGCGAGCGTGATCTGCTGGATTCCTGGGCACGGCCTGCTTCCTTCGAATGATGGTCGGCGGACTATATCGTTCCATCTGGCAGAACACAAGTTCCAGAAAAACGCGATTTCACGGGTATACCCCGCTTATCGCCCGTTCGACACACACTTAAAGTTCTATCAAACAGAACTATGTTCTTTCAGATAGAACGATGAGGTGTCGAATGAAGGTTTCCAAAAATCCGGCGGTGCTGGTCAGCGAGGTCGGGCCGCGCGACGGGCTGCAGAGCATCAAGACCGTGATGCCGACGGCTGCCAAGCTGCGCTGGATCACCGCGCTGGCCGCGGCTGGCCTGCGCGAGATCGAGGTCGGGTCGTTCGTGCCGGCCACGCTGTTGCCGCAAATGGCCGACGTACGCGAAGTCGTGGCGCACGCGCTCGCGATTCCCGGTTTGCACGTCGCCGCGCTCGCGCCGAACCTGCGCGGTGCCGAAAGCGCGTTCGACGCGGGCGTCCACAAGCTGACGTTGCCGGTATCGGTGACCGAAGCGCACTCGCTCGCGAACATCCGCAAGACGCCCGCGCAGATGATCGACGAGGTGCGCGCGATCGTCGCGCTGCGCGACGCGCGGTTTCCGTCGGTGCAGATCGAGGCGGGCGTGTCGGTTGCGTTCGGTTGCACGAGGGCCGGAGCGGTCTCCGACGACGAGACGATCGCGATGGCCGTCGCGATGGCCGAATGCGGGGTCGACGAGATCGGCCTGTCCGACACCAGCGGTTACGCGAATCCCGCGCAGGTGCGCCGGCTGTTCACGCGTCTGCGGCGCGAAGTCGGCGACAGGGCCGGCGGCGCGCATTTCCACAACACGCGCGGGCAGGGGCTCGCGAACGTCGTCGCGGCGCTCGACGCGGGCGTGACGACCATCGACGCGAGCCAGGGTGGCCTGGGCGGCTGCCCGTATGCGCCGGGCGCCACCGGCAACATCGTCACCGAGGATCTCGTGTTCCTGCTCGAGGCGATGGGATACGACACGGGCATCGACGTCGACGCGCTGCTCGCCGCGCGCGCGATCCTGCATGCGGCGCTGCCGTCCGACGCGCTGTACGGCCACGTGCCCGACGCGGGGTTGCCGAAGGGCTTTCGCTATGCGGACGGCCGCGCGCCATCGGCCGTGCAACCGGAAGGTTGCGTGGCGGGAGTCGCACGATGAACGATCGGCAACCGGCCGCCGCGCTGCCGTACGCGGGCGTGCGCGTGATCGAGATGACGCACATGGTGATGGGCCCGACGTGCGGCATGCTGCTCGCGGATCTCGGCGCGGAAGTGATCAAGATCGAGCCGATCGCGGGCGACGGCACGCGGGCGCTGCGGGGTTCCGGCGCGGGCTTCTTCGGGATGTTCAACCGCAACAAGAAGAGCCTCGCGGTCGACGTGAAGGATCCGCGCGGGCTGGAGATCGTGCGGCGGCTCGTCGCGACGGCGGACGTCTTCAGCGAGAACTTCAAGAGCGGCACGATGGACCGGCTCGGTCTCGGCTACCCGGCGCTGGAGTCGCTGAATCCGCGCCTCGTGTACGTGTCGCACAAGGGTTTCCTGCCGGGGCCGTACGAGCATCGCACCGCGCTCGACGAGGTCGTGCAGATGATGGGCGGCCTGGCCTACATGACGGGCCCGGAAGGGCGGCCGCTGCGCGCGGGCGCGAGCGTGAACGACATCATGGGAGGCATGTTCGGCGCGATCGGCGCGATGGCCGCGCTCGCGCAGCGCGAGCGCACCGGCCGCGGCCAGCAGGTGCAGAGTTCGCTGTTCGAGAACAACGTGTTCCTCGTCGCGCAGCACATGATGCAGTTCGCGGTGACCGGGCAGGCCGCGTCGCCGATGCCGAGCCGGATTTCCGCGTGGGCCGTCTACGACGTGTTCTCCGTCAAGGATGACGAACAGATTTTTCTCGCGGTCGTGTCGGACACGCAGTGGGCGCTGTTCTGCGATGCGTTCGGCCTGGCCGCGCTGAAGGACGATCCGCGCCTCGCGACCAACAACCTGCGCGTGCAGGCGCGCGACTGGCTGCTGCCCGAGCTGCGTTCGCGGCTTGCGCCGTACTCGGCCGCGGAGATCGGCGCGATCTTCGAATCGATGGGCCTGCCGTATGCGCCGATCACGAAGCCGCAGGACCTGTTCGACGATCCGCATCTGCTCGCCACGGGCGGCCTCGAAGCCGTGACGCTGCCGGCCGACGCGAGCAGCGCCGGGCGGCCGGTCGACACGCGCACCGCGCTGCTGCCGCTGACGCTGGGAGGCGAGCGCCTGCGGCTGCGCTCGGCGCCGCCCGCGCTCGGCCAGGACACGTGCGCGCTGCTCGGCGAGCTCGGCTACACGCCCGACGACGCGCGTGCGCTGATCGATGCGGGCGTCGTCGCGGGGCCGACCGGCACGGACGTCGCCGCGCACGGCGACGGGCCGGGCGGCGCACCTTCGGCGAACGAAGTGGCGAGCGCATAGCGCAGCCGCGATTCATCGAACGAACAAAGGCGTCCCGGCCGCGCGCCGCGCGGGGGAGGAGCGCCGCATCCACGGAGACAACCATGACATCCGCTTCCCCGGCGCTGGCCGCCGATCGCGAGGCCGACGCGTCGATCGAGCAACGCGCGGTGCGCAAGGCCGCGTGGCGCTTCATCCCGCTGCTCGCGCTCGCGTATTTCTTCAACTATCTGGACCGCACGAGCGTGGGCTTCGCGGCGCTGACGATGAATCGCGATCTCGGGCTGACCGCCACGCAGTTCGGCTGGGGCGCCGGGATCATGTTTGCCGGCTACTGCGTGTTCGAAGTGCCGAGCAATCTCGCGCTGTACCGCTTCGGTGCGCGCCGCTGGCTCGCCCGGATCATGATCACGTGGGGATTGACGGCGGCCGCGACCGCGCTCGCGACCGGGCCGACGAGTTTCTATGCGATCCGGCTGCTGCTCGGCATCGGCGAAGCCGGATTCTTTCCCGGCGTGATCTTCTTCCTCGCCGTGTGGTTTCCCGCGAGCTACCGCACGCGCGTGCTCGCGTGGTTCACCGTGTCGACGCCGCTGTCGTCGTTGATCGGCGGCCCGCTGTCGACGTGGCTGTTGCAGCTCGACGGCACGCTCGGACTCGCCGGCTGGAAATGGATGTTCATCGTCGAAGGGCTGCCCGCGTGCGCGCTCGGCTTCCTCGTGCTGAAGCTGCTGTCCGATTCGCCGGCGAATGCCGCGTGGCTGTCGGACGACGAGCGTGCCGCGCTG
The DNA here is from genome assembly GCF_001532755.1 of Burkholderia sp. MSMB2157WGS. Lineage (NCBI taxonomy): Bacteria > Pseudomonadati > Pseudomonadota > Betaproteobacteria > Burkholderiales > Burkholderiaceae > Burkholderia > Burkholderia sp. MSMB2157WGS. Next base: position 249,345 of record NZ_LPJG01000017.1, read on the forward strand.
CAGCGTGCGTTCGAGCGCGACGGCGCGGCGGCCGGCCGCAAGAAGCGCTTCGGCGTCGCGCTGCGCGACGTGCGCGTGTACGTGCTCGCGCTGATTTCGTTCGGCTTCACGATGGGCTCGTACGGAATCGGCATCTGGTTGCCGCAAATGCTGAAGGCACACGGGATGTCGACGATGCAGACCGGCTGGCTGTCCGCGGTGCCTTACTTCTTCGCAACGGTCGCGCTGCTGTGGTGGGCGAAGCGGGTGGACCGTCGCGGCGGTCCGGTCGCGAACCTGGCGATCGGCTTGCTCATCGGCGCGGTGGCGCTCGGCGTGTCGACGCATTTCCTGACCCTCGGGCCGGCGCTCGTCGGCATCACGCTCGCGCTGATCGGCACGATTGCCGGCCGCACGATCTTCTACACGCTGCCGTCGCGCTTCCTGTCCGGCCAGGCCGCGGCCGGCGGGCTGGCGCTGATCAATTCGATCGGCGCGCTCGGCGGCTTCGCGGGCCCCTATCTCGTCGGCTACCTGAAGGACGGCTTCGGCACGTTCACGGCCGGGATGCTCGGCCTCGCGATCGTCCTGGCGATCACGACACTGCTCACGCTGTCGCTGTACGCGTTCGACCGGAGCGAATGACATGACCTTTTCGATCAAACGGCGCCGGTTGATCGGTGCGACCGCCGCATCGCTCGCGCTGCCCACGTTCGCCGACACGCCGGCCCACGACGGAGCTCCCCGCATGACGCAAAGCAACTACCTCGCGGTCCGTCCCGACTGGCTCGCGTCGGCGCTCGAACCGGCGCTCGAGCCCGACCTGCCGATCGTCGACGCGCATCATCACTTCTACGAACGGCCGGGCTGGATCTACATGCTCGACGACTATCTGCAGGACGCACGCTCGGGCCACAACATCCAGGCGTCCGTCTACATGCAGGCGCAGACGCGCTATCGCGATTCAGGCCCGGCGGAACTGAAGCCGGTAGGCGAGACGGCCTATGTCGCCGGCGTGACCGAGCCGCTGCAGCACGGCCCCGTGGCCGTCGCGAAAGGCATCGTCGGCCATGCGGACCTGCGGCTCGGCGAACGCGTGCGCGACGTGCTGGAAGCGCATGTAGAAGTCGGGCGCGGGCGGTTTCGCGGCGTGCGGCACCTGAGCACGTGGGATGCCGATCCGACGCTCGCCAATCCGTTGTCGGCAGTGCCGCGCGGGCTGCTGCTCGATCCCGCGTACCGGGCCGGCGTCGCGCAGCTCGCGCCGCTCGGGCTGTCGTACGACGCATGGCTGTTTTTCCCTCAGTTACCCGAACTGTTCGATCTCGCGAAAGCGAACCCGGACACGCGGATCGTCGTCAATCATTGCGGCGGTGTCGTGCGGATCGGCAGCTATGCGGACAAGCGGCCGGAGGTGTTCGCGCGCTGGTCGACGTCGATGCGCACGCTCGCGCAATTGCCGAACGTGTACGTGAAGGTCGGCGGCCTCGGGATGCGCATCAACGGGTTCGATTTCGAGAAAGGCGCGAAGCCACCGTCCTCGGCGCAGCTCGCCGATGCGTGGAAGCCGTGGATGATGACCTGCATCGACGCATTCGGCCCCGGGCGCTGCATGTTCGAGAGCAATTTCCCGGTCGACAAGGGATCGTATGCGTTCGTGAACGGCTGGAACGCGTTCAAGCGACTGACCGCGCAGGCCGGCGCCGACGAGCGCGACGCGCTGTTCCGCGGCACGGCTACGCGGGTGTACCGGCTCGGCTGATGCGCTTGCGCGGCGTCATCCGGCCTCCACCAGCGCCGCGAGCCGCGCCAGCGCCATCTGCCAGCCGGTCTCGTTGTCGGCGGCCGGCACGCCGGGCGGGACGCCGTCATGCACCGCGTCCACGCGCGTGCCGCCCGCTTCGTCGGACAGCGTGATCGTGATCGTCATCGCGCCGCGCAGCATCGGGTCGTCGGTTTCGAATACATCGATCTCGACGATCTGCCGGTCCGGCACGAGCGTGACGAAGCGGCCGTGATAGGTGTCGGTGCGCGCGGTGGTCTTGCCGGTGCCGGCCGACGGCGCGTCGTAGCTCAGCGACACGCGCAGCGCGCCGCCTTCGCGCGTGTCGTAAGCATGGACGCGGCAGGTCATGCCGTCGGGCACCTTCCACTGTTCGACCGCGTGCGGGTCGAGCAGCGCGCGGTAGACGCGTCCGCGCGGGGCGTTCAGGTGCCGGCTGACCCGGGTCGAATGTGTGTGCGTGTGCAACATGTCGCCTCCCGCCAAGCGCGCGACGGTGCACGCCGGCGCTCGGCGTGTCGTCGTGCTTCCTTCAGGAATCCTAGGCGCGGGCGCGGCGGCATGCAATGACCGCGCGCGAGGCGGCGTTCAGCGCAACGTGGCGGCGAACGCGTCGAGCTGCGTGATGCAGGTGTTCCAGCCCTCGAAAAAACCGAGCGCTTCGTGGCGCTCGCGCGTCGCGGCGTCGGGATGCATCACGCGCGCCTCGTAGCGGCTGCCCGCGTCGTCGTCGGCCATCGTGACGATCGCCGTGAAGCCCAGCCATGGCGCCTGCGGCCGCCAGCCGCCCGCGAGCATCGACGTGAACACGATGCGCGATTCCGGCACGATGTCGAGGAAGCAGCCGGGGTTGTCGCTCGTGCCGCCGTCGGGGCCGCGCATGAACGTATGGAAGGCGCCGCCCGGCCGCAGGTCGAACGCGCGTACCTCGGTGGTCCACGGCTTCGGACACCACCATTCCTTCAGCAGTTCGGGGTCGGTCCATGCGCGCCAGAGCGCGTGGCGCGGCGCGCGCAACGTGCGCGTGATGACGAGATCGTGGGCTTCAGCGGGTTCGACGTGGCTTGCGGACATCTTGCTCCTCCTGGTGACGGCGTTCGACGAATTCGACGAGACGATCGGATCGCGCTTCCCACTGCGCGCGCTGCGCGGCGAGCCATGCCTCGGCCTCGGTCAGCCGGCTGCCGACCAGCGCGCAGGTGCGCGAGCGGCCGGTTTTCCGGGTCGCCACGAGGCCGCTGCGCTCGAGCATGGCGACATGCTTCATGAACGACGGCAGCGCCATGTCGAACGGCGCGGCCAGCGCGGAGACGGTCCGCTCGCCGTGGCCGAGCGCGCTGACGATCGCGCAGCGCGTCGGATCGGCGAGGGCATGGAACACGTCGCTGATGCCGGGTTGAATGTTATCCATTCGGCTAAGTGTAGGCGATGTCGAAACCGATGCAACGAAAATTTCCGTCGCGTACGATGATGGGGCGGTAACACGCGCCGATCGGGCGCCACGTTACCGGACGCCTGCCGCCGTCGCGCGAGCCTCGATACCCGGCCGGCGTGCGTTCCGATTCCGGCCCATGCCGCACCCGTGCATGCGGCCCATCTGACTACCGGAGAGGGCATGACCGAACCTGTTACCGTCCGCCGCCTCGGCGCGAGCGAAGCGATGGCCTGTGTCGATGCGCTGGCCGACGTGCTGATCGATTGCGTCGAAGGCGGCGCATCCGTCAGCTTCATGTTGCCGATCGAGCGGCCGACCGCCGTCGCATTCTGGACGCGCGTGGCCGAGGGCGTCGCGAACGACGAGCGCATCCTGCTCGTCGCCGAGGATGCGTCGGGCCGCATCGTCGGCACCGTGCAGCTCGTGACCGCGCAGCCCGAGAACCAGCCGCATCGCGCGGACGTCGCGAAGATGCTCGTGTCGCGACACGCGCGCCGGCAGGGCATCGCCGCGCGGCTGATGGCGGCGGCCGACGCGGCCGCGCGCGATGCGGGCAAGACCGTGCTCGTGCTCGACACGGTGACGGGCGGCGACGCCGAGCGGCTGTACGAGCGGGCCGGCTGGCAACGCGTGGGCGTCGTGCCGAACTACGCGCTGATGCCCGACGGCGCGCTCTGCGCGACGACGTATTTCCACAAGCAGCTCGCGTGATGGCATCCGTCAAACCGCCGCCTCGATGAAACGCGCCCCTATCGCTTTCGCCCTCGCGGGCCTGCTCGTCGCGCTGCCGATTGCCGCGTACGCGCTCGTCAAACCGCTGCGCGTCGTCGCGCCCGCGCTGGTTCCCGGCGTGTCGTGCCCGAGCGCCGACATCTGCACGGACGATGTCGCGACGCTCGGCGCCGCGCAGCAGCTCTACCGCGACGGCGCCGCGCGCGCGGCGGCGGCCGTCGGCGCGTTCCGCGCCGCACCGCGCATCGTGTTCTGCGCGACGCGTGCGTGCGCCGATGCGTTCGGCCTCGGCACGCGCGCGGCGCTGACGCTCGGCGATTTCGGCATCGTGATCGCGCCGCGCGGCTGGCAGACCTACTTTCTTGCGCACGAGTTGATCCATCATCGCCAGGCCGAAGTGCTCGGCAACCTCGCCGTCTTGACCAAGCCGCGCTGGCTGATCGAAGGGATGGCGTATTCGCTCAGCGGCGATCCGCGCCATCCGCTCGCGCAACCGTTCGAATCGTGGCGCACGCAGTTCGCCGCGTGGAATGCGGCGCGCGGCACGCAGCCGCTGTGGGATGCCGCGCGGGCAATCGAATAGTGCGACCAGGACGGCGGCGGCGCGACGAAACGCGCGCCGTTACGCCGACGCGACTGGATCGCCGCGTCGGCCGGTCAGCGCGTCCCGCCCCGCGTCCAGAATTTCGTCGGCCAGCGCGGGATCGCTGCCGGCGATCGCGCGGGACAGCACGAGCGCACCGACCATCTGGCTGAAGGCCGCAAGCGCGTCGCGACGCGTCTGCTCCGGCGCGGCGCCGTCGGTTGCCACCATCCGTTCCAGTCGATCGAGATACGCGGCGAGCCCGTGCGCGTAGCATGCGCGCGCCGTATCGGTCAGCCGCGGTGCATCGCCCGCGAAGCCGGACAGCGGACACCCGGCCTCGACGTTGTCGCGATGCGCGGGCGACAGATACGCCGCCACCTGCGCGTCGAGATTGCCGGCGCTCGGCGAATCCGCGCGGTCGCGCATCGCCTTTTCCATGACTTCGGCGACCAGCGCGTCTTTCGATTTGAAGTGGTTGTAGAACCCGCCTTGCGTGAAGCCGGCCTCCTTCATCAGCTCCGTCAATCCCACCGCATCGACGCCGCGCACGCGAAACAGCCGCTCGGCGGCCGCGACGATCGCGCTTCGGTTCTCGGCAGCCTGCTGTCTGGATACGCCCATCGATCTCTCCCTGATCGTTGCCGATCGTATCGATTGAAAAACACAATGGTGATCGCCATTGACATGATCGTCCGGTGCGAACACAATGCATCGCAAAGACGATGGCGATCACCATTGACATCGAGTGTAGCCGACTTGGCAGGCAACGCAAAGCCAAGTCGGGGGCAGGGATGGCAATCGGTCGACGTTTGCGACGTCGCGGGCCATGACCGGCAGCGGATGGACGGCTCGTCGTTCGCCACCGGCGGCGCAACGGCTCGGCTCGCGACGGCAGCCTCGTTTTTCACCGGATCTCAAGCGCGTGGCGAGCCGGCGCGCAGGCGATTCATCATGCGAAAGGAACGATCATGAAGATCGAAGGTGCAGTCGTTTTCATCACGGGCGCGAACCGCGGGCTGGGGCTCGAGTTTGCGAAGCAGGCGCTCGCCCGAGGGGCGCGCAAGGTCTATGCGGCGGCGCGCGATCCGGCCAGCGTGACGCTGCCGGGCGTCGTGCCCGTGAAGCTCGACGTGACGGATCCGGCGGCGGTGGCCGCGGCGGCCGATGCCGCGCGCGACGTCACGCTGCTGATCAACAACGCCGGCATCGCGCGGCTCGGTAGCCTAACCGACGACGGCGCCGTCGACGCACTACGCGCGCACCTGGAGACGAACGTGTTCGGGATGCTGGCGATGTCGCGAGCGTTTGCGGGAACCCTCGCGGCGCACGGCGGCGGCGCGATCCTGAACATCCTGTCGGTCGCGAGCTGGGTGAACCGGCCGATCCTGTCGGGCTACGGCGTGTCGAAATCGGCCGCATGGGCGCTGACCAACGGGCTGCGCCATTCGCTGCGCGAGCAGCATACGCAGGTGGTCGGGCTGCATGCCGGCTTCATCGATACCGACCTGACGGCCGGCCTCGACGTGCCGAAGGCCACGCCGGCCGACGTCGTGCGCCAGGCGTACGACGCCATCGAAGCGGGGGCGGAGGAGGTGTCGACCGACGAATTCACGCGGCAGGTGAAGGCCGCGCTGTCGTCGGGCGTCTATCTGGAAGAGCCGGCGCCGCGTTGACGCCGCCGGCAATGCGAGCCCGCCGCACGCGCGGCGGCGGGTCGTGCCGTCAGACCGTCGTGTCGATGATGCCCGGGATCTTCACGTCCGGGTTCACGTCCGCGTCGTAGTCGACACCTGCGATCTCGAAGCCGAACAGGCGCAGGAACTCGGTCTTGTAGCCGGCGAAGTCGGTCATCTCGTACAGGTTCTCGTTCGTCACCTTGTCCCACATCGCGACGACCTTGTTCTGTACTTGCGGATCGAGTTCCTTGTAATCCGCGCGCAGGCGGCCTTCCTCGTCGACGTGCGGCGTCGCGCCGTACAGGCTGTCCTTCAGGAGGCCGTACACCTGCTCGATGCAGCCTTCGTGCGTGCCGGTTTCCTTCATCACCTTGAACAGCAGCGATAGGTACAGCGGCATCATCGGGATCGCCGAGCTGGCCTGCGTGACGACGGCCTTCAGCACCGACACGCGGGCATCGCCGCCGTGCGCGGCCAGCTTGTCGCGGATCGACAGCACCTTCTTGTCGAGATCCTTCTTCGCTTCGCCGATCGAGCCGTTCCAGTAGATGTCGTGCGTGATTTTCTCGCCGAGGTACGTGAACGCGGTGGTCTTCGCGCCGTCGGCCAGCACGCCGGCCTCGGCCAGCGCGTCGATCCACATCTGCCAGTCCTCGCCGCCCATCACCGCGACGGTGCCGTCGATCTCTTCCTGCGTCGCCGGTTCGAGCGACACGTCGCGGATCACTTCCTTGTCGGTGTCGAGGCCGCGGAACGTGACGGCCTTGCCGACCGGCTTGAGCGTCGAGCTGATGGTTTCGCCCGTCTTCGGGTGCGTGCGGCGCGGCGCCGCGAGGCTGTAGACGACCAGGTCGACCTTGCCGAGATCCTGCTTGATGGTGTCGATCGTGACCTGCTTGACCTTGTCGGAGAAGGCGTCGCCGTTGATGCTGCGCGCATACAGCCCCTTTTCCGCGGCGAATTTCTCGAACGCGGCGCTGTTGTACCAGCCTGCCGTGCCCGGCTTCGTTTCGCTGCCGGCGCGCTCGAAGAACACGCCGAGCGTGTCCGCGCCCGAGCCGAAGGCGGCCGAGATCCGGGCGGCGAGGCCGTAGCCGGTCGACGCGCCGATCACGAGCACCTTTTTCGGGCCATTGGCGATCGGGCCGTGCGAAGTCACGTAGTCGATCTGTTCCTTGACGTTGGCTTCGCAGCCGACGGGATGAGTCGTCACGCAGATGAAGCCACGCACGCGCGGTTTGATGATCATGGAAACCTCTGTCTATCAGAAAGGCGGGGACGGCCTGAAATCGGAAAAATCCCGCGCATTGTAAAGGAAGCGGCCGATCGCGGGCGGGCGCGGCCGGAAGGCGTCGGATCGCCCAGTTATTTCTCTCTTGACAGAAATAACTGAAATATCTAAATTCCCCACCATGGAACTCACACCGATTGCCGAACGATTCATTCTTCACTGGGGCGAAATGGGCTCGCGGTGGGGCGTCAACCGTACTGTCTCGCAGATTCACGCGCTGCTCTACCTGGCCGGACGGCCGGTTGCGGCCGACGAGATCGCCGAGACGCTCAACGTCGCACGCTCCAACGTCAGCACGAGCCTGAAGGAGCTGCAGGCGTGGCGGCTCGCGAAGGTCGTGCACGTGCTGGGCGATCGCCGCGACCACTTCGAGACGTCGACCGACATCTGGGAGTTGTTCAAGCTGATCGTCGAAGGGCGGCGGCAACGCGAGATCGAGCCGACGCTCACGGTGCTGCGCGAGTGCCTGACGAATCCGGACATCGCGAACGAGAGCCGCGAGACCGAACAGCGCATTCGCGACACGCTGCAGTTCGTCGAGACGCTCACGACCTGGTCCGACGAAATGCTGCGGCTCAAGCCCGATACGCTGATGAAGGCGCTCGGCATCGGCGCGAAGATCAGCCAGACGGTCAGGCGCAAGCCGTCGAAGTAAGCGGTCACGGCAGAGCGGGCACGCAGCCCGCTTTTTTCGGGGTTTTTATTTCTGTCTGTACAGAAATAACTGTAAATAGAGGATGAGCATGAACGCAGCGTTGCCATCGACCTGTTCGCCCGATCGCACCGGCGCACGCGGCATGACCGTGCTCGTGTGCGGCGCGAACGGTTTCATCGGGCAGGCGCTGTGCGCGCGGCTCGAAGGCGGCGGGCATCGCGTGCTGCGCGGCGTGCGCCGCGCGGCCGGCCCGCACGACGTCGCGATCGACTTCGCGCGGGACGTCGATCCTCGAGCGTGGCGCGCGCGGCTGAAGGGCGTCGACGTGGTGATCAACGCGGTCGGCATGCTGGCCGATCGACGCGGCGCGACGCTCGACGCCGTGCATCGCGCCGCGCCGTGCGCGCTCTTTACCGCATGCTGCCTTGCCGGCGTGGGGCGTGTGATCCAGATCTCGGCGCTCGGCGTCGAGCGCGGCGACACGCGGTACTTCGCGAGCAAGCACGCGGCCGACCGCTTCCTGCAGACGCTGCCGATCGACTTCCGCATCGTGCGCCCCGCGCTCGTCTACGGGGCGGCCGGCGCGTCCGCGCGGTTGTTCCGGATGCTCGCGAGCCTGCCCGTGCATGGACTGCCAGAGGGCGGCCGTCAGCGGCTGCGCCCGGTGCACGTCGACGATCTCGCCGAAGTCGTGGTGCGGCTCGTCGAGCACACGGGCGATTCGCGGGCGGCGGGCAGCCGCGTGATCGACGTGGTCGGCGGCGACGAGGTCGAATACCGCGAGATGCTGGCCTGCTACCGCGCCGCGCTCGGGTTTCCGCCGGCGGCCCGCGTGACGCTGCCGGGTCCGCTGGTCGGCGCGGCGGCCGCCCTGTTGGGCACGCTGCCGGGGGCGATGCTGACGCGCGATACGTGGACGATGCTGCGCGGCGGCAACACCGGCGATCCGGCGGCCGCCACCGCCGTGCTGGGCCGGCCGCCGCGCGGCCTCGGCAGCTTCATCGGCGCGGACGCTGGCGCATTGCGCCGCGACGCGCTCGCGATGTGGCGGCGCCCGTTGCTGTTGGGCGCGCTCGCGATCGTATGGATCTGGACGGCGATCGCGAGCGCCTTCATCCATCCGCTGCACGCGAGCCTCGCGCTGCTGGCGCTTGCGCACCTGACGGGCCTGCCCGCGTTGATCGCGCTTTACGCGGCCAGCGCGCTGGATTTCGCGTTCGGCATCGCGACCGTCGTCGCGCCGTCGCGGCGCCTGTGGGCCGCGCAAGCCGCGCTGATCGTCGCGTACTCGGCGGTCATCGCGGTCACGATGCCAGGCCTGCTGGCCGAACCGTTCGGCCCCGTGCTCAAGAACGTGCCGATTCTCGCCATCCTGTTGATCCTCTATTCAGAAGAAGAACACGCATGAATACCTATCTCGTCGTCAAGGCGCTTCATATCCTGTCTTCGGTGCTGCTGGTCGGCACGGGTTTCGGCACCGCGTTCTATCTGTTCTTCGCGAACCGCACGCGGTCGGTGCCCGCGATCGCGGCCATATCGCGGCTCGTGGTGCGCGCGGACTGGTGGTTCACGACACCGGCCGTGATCTTCCAGCCGGCGTCCGGGCTGTGGCTCGCGCACACGGCCGGCTGGCCGTGGCATACGCCGTGGCTGCTCGCGTCGATCGTGCTGTATGCGCTCGCCGGCGCGTGCTGGTTGCCGGTCGTGTGGCTGCAGATCGAACTTGCATCGATGGCGAAGCTCGCGCACGCGAACGGCGACGCCGCGTTGCCCGAGCGCTACTGGCGCTATGCGAAGCGCTGGGAACGGCTCGGTTATCCGGCGTTCTTCGCGATGCTGACCATTTACTTCCTGATGGTCGTCAAGCCGATGTGAGCCGGTCGCCGTCGCGCGGGAGCGGCGGCGTGCGCGGGAAAGCAGTCGATCGACCGGTTCCTGATGCCAGCGATAACAAGAAGGAGTGCAAAGCATGGATGCAAGTGAATTGGTTCTCTACTTCGACGGGCGATGCCCGTTATGCGTCGCGGAAATCCGGCGTCTTGGCGAGCGCGACGCGCGACATCGGCTGGCGTTCGTCGACATCGCCGAGCCGGGTTTCGATCCGGGGCCGCTGGGCGTCGACCTGCCCGCGCTGAATCGCGAACTGCATGCGCGCCTGCCCGACGGACGCATGCTGACCGGCATCGACGGGATCGCGGCCGCCCATGCGCTGGTTGGGCGTCGCCGGTTCGCCTCGCTGCTTCGCGTGCCGGCGATGCGTGCCGTGTTCGCGCCGCTGTATCGCCGCCTGGCCCACAACCGGTATGCGGTATCGCACTGGCTCGGGTATCGCGCGGAAGCCTGCCGTGAAGGCGGCGCGTGCAGCCTCGGCCGGAACGCCGAAAGCACGGCAGCGAATCGCCCGCCACGCGACATCCCGCGCCGCACCGTCGTGCGCTGGATGTACGCAGCCGCGATCGCGCACCTGCTCGTTGGCGCGGCCATTCCGTGGATTGCCGGCGCATCGTGGCTCGACGCGTATCACCGGGGCATCGAGTGGCATTTCCGGTCGACCGCGGCGCCCGACGCCGCGCGCGCCCAGCAGATCTGGTGGATGTCGCTGCTTGGCGCGACGGTGCAGTGCGCCGCAGTCTGGATGCTCGCGCTCGTCCATCTCGGCAACCGGTTGCGGAAGCGGGAAGTGTGGGGCTGGCTGCTGGCCGGCCTGTTGATCTGGGCGCCGCAGGACATGCTGTTGTCGTGGCAGGCGCAGGTGTGGGGGCACGTGGCGATCGACGTGGCCGCACTCGTCGCGATGGTGCCGCCGCTGGTCTGGTTGTGGAGGAGGGATACCGCATGAACACGTTGCCTGCTTTCGACTGGGCGCTCGACCTGCTGATCGTGCAGGGCGCGATGGGCGCATTCGATACGCTTTACCACCACGAACTCACGCAGGATCTGCCGCACAGCCCGCGCGCGCGGCTCGAACTGGCGATTCACGCGGTGCGGTCCGTGCTGTACGGCCTCGTGTTCGCGTCGATCGCGAACGTCGCGTTTCACGGCGCGTGGGTCGCGGCGCTCGCGGCGGTCGTGCTCGTCGAAGTGGTGCTGACGCTGTGGGATTTCGTCGTCGAGGACCAGAGCCGCAAGCTGCCGGCGACCGAGCGCGTGCTGCATACGCTGCTGGCCGTCAACGGCGGCGCGCTGTTCGGCATGATCGCGATGCAGCTCGCCGTGTGGGTGCACGCGCCCACCGCGCTGCACGCGATCGACCTCGGCTGGCGCGGCTGGCTGCTCGGCCTGTTCGCCGTCGGCGTGACGGTGTCGGGCGTGCGCGACGGGATCGCCGCGTGCCGTATCGCGCCACGCGCGCCGGCCGCCAACCCGTTCGCGGGGCAGCGGCCGGGCAACGTGCTCGTCACCGGCGGGACCGGCTTCATCGGCGAAACGCTCGTCAACCGGTTGCTCGAAGCAGGACATACGGTCACGTTGCTGGCGCGCGATCCGTTGCGCGCGGCTTACCTGTTTCACGGCCGCGTGCGCAGCGTGACGTCCGTCGACCAGTTGCAGCCGCACGAGCGCTTCGACACGGTCGTCAATCTCGCCGGTGCGCCGGTGCTGGGCGCACGCTGGAGCAAGCGCCGGCGGGCAGTGCTGCTCGCCAGCCGCGTCGGCGTCACGCAGGCGCTGATGCGCTGGGTGGAAACCGCCGAGGTCAAGCCGCGTACGTGGATCCAGGCGTCGGCGATCGGCTACTACGGCGTGCGGCCGGGCGACGAACGGCTCGACGAAGGCAGCAGCACCGGCACCGGCTTCATGTCCGAGCTGTGCCGGCAGTGGGAGCAGTCCGTGCAACCGCTCGAGCGCCACCGCGTGCGCGCGGTGGTGCTGCGGCTGGGCATCGTGTTCGGCCCGGGCGGCGCGTTGCGCCCGATGCTGATGCCGCATTACTTCGGGCTGGGCGGCCGATTCGGCGACGGCGCGCAGGTGATGAGCTGGATTCACCGCGACGACGTGTTGCGGATCGTCGCGCGAGCGATGTCCAACGCGGGCATGCGCGGCGTCTACAACGCGGTCGCACCGGCGCCGCTGACCCAGCGCGCGTTCGTGCGGATCGTGACGAAGGTACTGCGCCGCCCGGCATTCCTGCACGTGCCGGCCGCGCCGTTGCGCGCCGCGATGGGCGAGATGGCCGAGCTGCTGCTGGACGGGCAGCGCGTGGTGCCGGCACGGCTGCATCAGGACGGATTCATGTTCCGCTTCCCGACGGCCGAGCACGCGCTGCGCGACCTGACGAATCGGCCGCACGCCGATTTCGCGCCCGCGGCCTGCCGTTTCCCGCGAGGTCGTGTATAAATTCCGCATGAACGCGTTCGGTGCGTGTCGTGCGCGCCGAATGCGCCGCATCCGACCTCACAAGGAGACTGCATGCTGCACGTCCTCGGCAAGATTCCGTCCATCAACGTCCGCAAGGTGCTGTGGCTGTGCACCGAACTGAACCTGCCGTTCGAACAGGAAGACTGGGGCGCGGGCTTCCGCACGACCCACGATCCGGCCTATCTCGCGCTGAATCCGAACGCGCTCGTACCCGTCATCAAGGATGACGATTTCGTGCTCTGGGAATCGAACACGATCATCCGCTATCTCGCGAACCGCTACGGCGGCGATGCGCTGTATCCGGCCGAGCCGCAGGCGCGTGCGCGGGTCGACCAGTGGATCGACTGGCAGGGCTCGGACCTGAACCGCTCGTGGGTCGGCGCATTCCTCGGCCTCGTGCGCAAATCGCCCGACCATCAGGATCCGGACGGCATCGCGCAGTCGATCGCGGGCTGGACGAAGCACATGCAGGTGCTGAATGCGCAGCTCGAAAAGACCGGCGCGTACGTGGCCGGCAATACCTTCACGCTCGCGGACATTCCGATCGGCCTGTCGGTGAATCGCTGGTTCGGCACGCCGTTCGAACATCCGGAATTGCCGGCGGTGTCGCGCTATATCGAACGCCTCGCGACGCGCGAGGGTTTCAAGCAGTACGCGGGCAGCGCGAATCCGTAATGCGGTGCAGATAGCGCGTGAAGCGGCGGCGTCACTGCCGCCGCTTTCTCGCGTCCGGCGGGCAACGGCCGGCCGTCACGCCCCGGGCGCCGGCACCGCGTCGAGCACGCGCGCGAGAAACGCCTCGTGATTCCACGCGGCTTCCGGCCGCGACAGCCCGAGCCGTACGACCACCAACTGACGGCTCGGTACCACGCTCACGAACTGGCCTTCATGGCCGACCGCATGAAACGCGTCGGCCGGCATCGCCCGCGCGTGCGGATCGCGATCGTTGAACGGCTCCGGCACCTTGACCCACAGCTGCGCGCCGAATTCCTGTCGCGACGACTGCGGCGTCGCGCGCGTCAGGTAGCGTACCCAGCCTTCCGGCAGCAGCCGCTGTCCGTTCCACACGCCGTCCTGCAGCAGAAATTGCCCGAAGCGCGCCCAGTCGCGTGCGCTCGCATACATGTACGACGCGCTGACGAGCGTGCCCGACGCGTCGGGCTCGAATACCGCGCTGTGCATCCCGAGCGGCGCGAACAGTGCACGGCGCGGAAACGCGAGGTAGTCGGCGTCGCTGCCGCCCAGTGCTTCGCGCATCACGCGCGCGACGATCGCGCTCGTGCCGCTCGAGTAGGACCACTGCGCGCCGGGCGTCGCGACAAGCGGCTTCGCCGATGCGAACCGCGCGGTATCGGGCTGCGTGAACAGCATCACCGCGACATCGGACAGCGGGTCGTCGTAGTCCTCGTTGAACTGCAGGCCGCTCGTCATCCGCAGCAGCTCGTCGAGCGTGATGGCCGCGCGCGGATCGCCGCTGCCACGCCATTCGGGCAGCAACGCCGACGCGTCCGGCGACAGCTTGTGCCGCGCGACCAGCGTGCCGACCAGCGCGGCCGTCACGGTCTTCGTCATCGACCAGCCGGGCAGCGGCGTGTCGGCGGTGAAGCCGGGCGCATAGCGTTCGGCGATCGCCTGGCCGCGCCACAGCACGACCACCGCGCGCGTGCGCCGCGGCCGCGCCGGATCGGGTTCGTCGAACGCGCGGTCGAGCGCGGCCTGCAGCTTGTGGGCGTCGATGCCGGCGGGGGGCGTGGTCGGTGCGGGCAGCGCTGGTCGCTCGGGCGGCGGATCGGGGAGGGGCGGCAACGCGACGGGCAAGGTGGCCGCCGCCGCACCGGTCGCGGGCACGAGCGCGAGCGTGCAGCCGAGTCCCGGCCGGAAGTCGGCTTCGCGTTCGGCGAAGCCGGCGAAGGTCGCCACCGCGCGATGACGGTCGGGGTCGATCGACGGGCGCACCAGTTTCAGCAGCGGATGGACGCCGGCCATGATGTCGACGTCGATCACGGACGCGGCCGGGCGGCCCGACACGAATACGCCCGAGCACAGCGCCTTGGCCGCATAGCCGGTCGCGATCGGCGCAAGCCGGGACAGCATGTAGCCCGTGTAGCCGAGCGCGGCAACGAGCATGAACGCGACAGCGCGCAGAATCACTTTCTTGAGGGGGATCGTCATGCGCGAGCATCCTCGGTGGCGTGCCGGCCGGCAACGATGCGGCAGTGTCGCAGGTTCGGGCGAGGCGTTGCAATCGCAGCCGCGTGACGCGCGATGACGGCCGCATGCATTCGCGCTGCCGCGTACCCGACAGGTCGGCCGGCGTCGCGCGTCGGGGCGAGTTGATATCGGGCCGGCCATCGGCCGATAATCGTCCGGCATTGCTCTCTCCCAGTCCCACTGTCCAACCGAGATCGGAAAACGCCATGTCCTACGACAACAACAACCCGTTCGCCAGGATCCTGCGCGGCGAACTGCCGTGCGTGAAGGTCGCCGAAGACGACGCGACGCTCGCGATCATGGACCTGATGCCGCAGGCCGACGGTCACGTGCTCGTGATCCCGAAGGAGCCGGCCGCGCAGATCTTCGAGCTGTCCGGCGATGCGGCCGCGGCCGGCATCCGCATGACGCAGCGCGTCGCGGCGGCGGTGCGCGCGGCGCTCGATCCGGACGGCGTGTTCATCGGCCAGTTCAACGGCGCGGCAGCCGGCCAGACGGTCCCGCACGTGCATTTCCACGTGATTCCGCGCTGGGAAGGCGCGGAGCTGCGGATGCATGCGCGCGACGTCGCCGACGCGGCGACGCTCGAAGCGCTCGCGCAGCGCATTCGCGCCCGCTTCGTGTAACGGCCCGACGTACTCGGTGCAGCCGCCGTCCACCGACCGCCGTGCCGCCCGAGCGTGTTTCAGCGGTCACACCAGGTAACACGTGTAACCGCCCGGGAAACTCGGCCGGCCAGGCCCGGCGCTAGACTCCGCGCATTGTTTCATCGAGCGACAGGAAGGGCGGATCGCCCCTTCGTGCCGGCCGCCGCCCGTCGCGGCGGCACGGCCTTCGCGCGGTGCCGTTCGTTTTTTGCGCGGAGAACCGAGCCATGTCCAGACTTCTCATCACGCTTGCCTTGATCGCCGGCCTGTCCGGCTGCTACGTCGCGCCGCCGTACGGTTACGCGCCCGCGCCGGCTTACTACGGTTACGGCTACGGCTATGCGCCCGCGTACTACGCGCCGCCCGTCAGCGTCGGAATCGGCGGCCACTTCCGCATCCGCTGATCCGCTGTAGGGCGCCCGCCTCGGCCATATCGGCCCGGTCGGCCGCCCGCGGCTCGACGATGCGCGCGAACGCGCGCGCCGCATGACCGCGGCGCACGGCACCGGGTGTGTGCAATTCCTATACTTCACGGGAAAGCACGCCCCCGCGAGGCCGTCATCATGACCGTTACTCCCAAGGTCGTCGTCCTGTCGAGCGTCTCCACGCTCGTCTATCTCGGGCTCGCCGTCCTCGGCAGCGGCGGGTTCGCCGCGTTCTTCTCGCATCCGTCGTTGATCGTCGTCGTCGTCGCGACGCTCGCGATGGCCGTCGCCGCGCTGTTCACCGAAGGCAACCTGAGCAGCGGCGAGCGCGAGAACCGCGACAATCGCTGGGTGCTCGCGGCGTTCGCGGCGAGCGGCTTCCTGCTTGCGTACTTGCCCGCGCTGACCGACCGGCTCGACGTCTGGACCTTCGGCGGCGACACCGTGCGCTGGATCGGCGTCGTGCTGTACATCGCGGGCGGCGTGCTGCGCATCTGGCCCGTGTTCGTGCTCGGCAAGCGCTTCAGCGGGCTCGTCGCGATCCAGCCGGGCCATACGCTCGTGACGGGCGGCATCTACAGCCGCATCCGCAATCCGAGCTATCTCGGTCTGCTCGTCAATTCGCTCGGCTGGGCGTTGGTGTTCCGTTCCGGCGTCGGCGTGCTGTTGGTCGTGCTGATGCTGGTGCCGCTCGTTGCGCGGATCCGCTCGGAGGAGGCATTGCTGCGTTCGCAATTCGGCGCCGAATACGACGCGTACTGCGCACGGACGTGGCGGTTACTGCCCGGCGTGTACTGACCCCGTCATCTTTTCGCCGCCCGTTGTTCGGAGGCCGCTTACCGCATGTGCAGATGTGTTGCCACGTGTGTCTCGAACGTGCGTTCGCGTGCATGAGCGGTCTATGCCCGAGCGGGGCCGGACCCTCGCACAAGTCAATACCAGCAAGGATTTCCAGCGATTTACGGTACGCGTGCGGTATGCGCGATTCGTAAACAACTTGTTACCAGAATGTCTACGGCAGGAATGCGGGACCGGTGCTATTCTTCGCCGCAAGCTCATTGAAATGAATTGGTCCGCGGTTCGGCACAATGCCTGGCCCGACGTCGATCGATTCAGATCGTCGTACCGAGCGGACCTCGATAACCAGAATTGCGAACAAGGAAGAATACGGGAATGTGGAAGAAAATCGCCCCCGCTCTCGTCGTCGCCGTGCTGACCGGCGCGACCGCACTGCCGGCAGTGGCCGGTGACTTGAACAACGCGCTCGGCGGCGCGCTCGGCGGGGTTGCCGGCGCAGCGGTCGGCGGCGCGGTCGGCGGCAGCACCGGCTCCGTCATCGGCGGCGCGATCGGCGGCGGCGCCGGCGGCGCGGTGACGTCGAACCGTCGCGAGCGCACCGGCGCGATCATCGGCGGCGCTCTTGGCGGCGGCGCAGGTACCGCCGCAGGCAACGCGATGGGCGGCCGTACGGGCGGCCTGCTGGGCGCGGCAGTCGGCGGCGGCGCCGGCGCGGCACTCGGCGGCAACATGTCGCGCAGTTCGTACGATCGCGATCACGGCGACCGCGGCTACCGTCACCGCAAGCATCGTCACCACCGCGACTGGGACTGATCGCCGCTGGCGCGGCACGGTGCGCGAGCCGCGCACCGGCGCGCCGACGGCGTCGGCATCCCGACGCGAACTTCAGCCCGGCGTCCTGCCGGGCCGCTTCGCCGGCCAGACCGGCGATTCTTCTCCGGCTGCATCAGCCGCTGCCGTGTGCCCGATCGACGGGCCGGCCATTCTCCTCCCGCCGTTTTGCCCGTTTCTCGACGACATCGTCTGCCGCGTCCGAACGCATCCGCACAGGATCGGCCGAACGACATCTGTTTTTCCTTCGACACGTCGACTCGTTCCAACCTGACTTGACCTGATCGTCTCCCGCGATCCTGTCGCAGCGATCCGCTGCCCCGCACGTAGCAACCGACTTCGATCCGCGTCACGAAATGCACCGAGACCGTCGCTTGCGCGCCGCATTGCCGTGTATCGACGCATTCCGGCGAACGTCGCAACCGTCAGGATTTCCCCGATAGTCGGCCCGTCCCTCGACGCTTCCCGACCGCGCATCACGGGCGCCGGCGGGTAGTGGCAAATCGAATGGATGTCATCGCAACATTTAATTGGTCGATCGGGATCGACTTCGCTATCGTCGGCGATGCTCGCGTACGGCACCGAACCGTGCCGTCGTCCGCGCCTCGCCGCATGATCGCGAGCGCGGCGGCCCGGCCGCCGGCCCGACGACTCGGGCCGCCGCGTCCGCCGAACCGGACGGACCCGACGCGAAGCCTGGCCGACCGATCGAAGGCGCATGCGCTTTCAAGCCACCCCGGCAACGATGTCCCGCCGTCGCTTGCGTGCCCCACGCGCATGCGGACCGCCCGACGCCGTTTGCGCCCGGGGCCGGACCAACCCATTGCCTGGATGCAATATGTCTAAGACAACGTATTACGCGCCGCACGGCGGCCACCCGCCGCAAACGGATCTGCTGACCGATCGCGCGATGTTCACCGAGGCGTACGCGGTGATCCCGAAGGGTGTGATGCGCGACATCGTCACGAGCTGGCTGCCGTTCTGGACC
Organism: Burkholderia sp. MSMB2157WGS; assembly: GCF_001532755.1. Lineage (NCBI taxonomy): Bacteria > Pseudomonadati > Pseudomonadota > Betaproteobacteria > Burkholderiales > Burkholderiaceae > Burkholderia > Burkholderia sp. MSMB2157WGS. Next base: position 267,738 of record NZ_LPJG01000017.1, read on the forward strand.
CACACGCGCCTGTGGGTGATCGCCCGCCCGCTGTCGGGTTTCGCGGAAACCTTCTCGCAGTACATCGTCGAAGTGAATCCGGGCGGCGGCAGCGACAAGCCCGAGCAGGACAAGAACGCCGAAGCCGTGCTGTTCGTCGTCGAAGGCGAAGCCGAGCTGACGCTGCAAGGCAAGCAGCACACGCTGAAGCCGGGCGGCTACGCGTTCATTCCGCCGGGCGCGGACTGGACGCTGCACAACGTCAGCGATGCGGCGGTGCGTTTCCACTGGATCCGCAAGCATTACCAGGCCGTCGACGGCATTCCACTGCCCGAAGCGTTCGTGACGAACGAGCAGGACGTCGAGCCGATCCCGATGCCGGGCACCAACGGCGCATGGGTGACGACGCGCTTCGTCGACATGAGCGACATGCGTCACGACATGCACGTGAACATCGTGACGTTCGAGCCGGGCGGCGTGATTCCGTTCGCCGAAACGCACGTGATGGAGCACGGCCTGTACGTGCTGGAAGGCAAGGCCGTTTATCGCCTGAACCAGGACTGGGTCGAGGTGGAAGCCGGCGACTTCATGTGGCTGCGCGCATTCTGCCCGCAGGCGTGCTATTCGGGCGGGCCTGGGCGGTTCCGTTATCTGCTGTACAAGGACGTGAACCGTCACATGAACCTGACGCTGAACCCGGCGCGCTGAAGCGCGACGTAGGTCGGATACGAAAGCCCGCCGGTGTGAGCCGGTGGGCTTTTTTCATGGGCGATGCGCGCGGTGTGGGGCTACCGGTCGAGCGCGGCCGCAGCCAGCGCGGCGATCTGCAGCCGCGTATCGGGCGGCAGCTCGTCTTCGATCAACCACACGGCCGACAGCCCCGACCACGCGAGTATCCACTGCAGCAGCCGGCGCCGGTCGAGTCGTGCGGCGTCGGCCACGAGCACGATGCGCCGCTCGAAACGCACGGGATCGACCGCGATGTCGTGAGCGGGATTGCAGAACAGGTTCGCGTAGTCGAACGTGCGCTCGCCGCGCAGCCCTTTCGGGTCGATCGCGCGCCAGCCGCGATCGTCGAAATGAAGAATGTTGTCGTGGTGAATGTCGCCGTGCAGCACGACTTCGTCCACGGATGGCTTGGCCAGCAACTGGCGAGCGACCGCCGCCGAACAACGCAGCGCATCGTGGTCCGCATCGCTCGACAGCAGCGCGTAGAACCAGTCATGCAGCGGCACGACCGCAGGCACCTGCGGCGCACGATGTGCGTGCAGCCGCGCCACGACGTCGCAGGCGATGCGCATCGTGTCGTCGTCGTGGCCTGCTGCCGACAATGCGGCTAGCGATGGCGCCGGCTGCGCGCGTTCGAGCAGGATCGCGTCGCCGTCGTGCCGCCACACCTGCGCGGCGCCTTGCCCATTCCACCACGCCATCAGCGCATTGCCGCGGCGCTCTTCGTCGCATGTGGCGACTTTCAGCATCGCGGGCCGCGCGCGCCAGACGACCGGCAACAGGCCGCCGCTCGCGGTCAGGATCGGGCCGCCGTCGGGGACGAGGCCCCACAGGTCGAGATATCGATCGAACATCACGCGATGGTACAGGCGAACCGGCTCGCGCGCCGCGCGGTCCGCCATGACCGCGTGCCGCAGGCCCGCACGCGCGCCGCGAACCGACCCGCCGCCCTTTCCTAAATAAAATTTAGCCAGCCAAACTTTGGCTAAAGAATGTTCCGGTTTCACGTCATCCCTTCGACAATGCGCGCCTTTCGCGACCGATCGGCGCCGCTCGCGCGCCGGCCGTCGCGGCATTGAAGAAGGAGCCCGACATGACCGACCCCACCGCCAACCTGCCGCCGCCCGCGCCGCCCTCCGCACCGCCGCGCCGCCGCCGCGTATGGCGCACGCTCGCGGGCGCGTTGCTCGGCCTGACGCTCGCGTGCGCCGGCATCGGCGCCTGGACGATCGACCGCATCTGGACGCAGTTGCCGTCCGTCGAACACTTGGCCGTCTATCGTCCCGCGCTGCCGCTGCGGATCTTCTCGCGCGACGGCGACCTGCTGGCCGAATACGGCGTCGAGCGGCGCGAGTTCGTGCCGCTCGAACGCATCCCGCCGCTGATGCGGCATGCGCTGCTCGCGGCCGAGGACGCGAAGTTCTACGAACACGGCCCGGTCGATGTCGGCGGCCTCGCGCGGGCGACGTTCGCGAACGTCGTCACCGGGCAGCCGGGGCAGGGCGGCAGCACGATCACGATGCAGGTCGCGCGCAACTTCTACCTGACGCGCGACAAGGTGCTGAGCCGCAAGCTCGCCGAGATTCTGATGGCGGCCAAGCTCGAACGCGAATACAGCAAGGACAAGCTGCTCGAGCTGTACATGAACGAGATCTATCTGGGCGAGCGCGCGTACGGCTTCGCGGCGGCCGCGCACGTGTACTTCGGCAAGCCGCTCGACGCGCTGAGCGCGGGCGAGGCGGCCGCGCTCGCCGGGTTGCCGAAGGCGCCGTCCGCGTTCAACCCGGTCGTCAACCCGGCGCGCGCGACCGCGCGGCGCAACTACGTGCTCGGCCGGATGCATGCGCTCGGCCAGCTCGACGAGGCGACGTATCGCGCGGCCGTCGACGCGCCGATCGCGCTGGCGACCACGCCGCCGCCCGGGATCGTCGCGGCGCCGTACGTCGCCGAGCGCGCGCGCCGGATGATGGTCGAGCGGTTTCACGACGACGCATACACGCTGGGCCTCGACGTGACGACGACGATCTCGATGCGCGACCAGCGCGCGGCCGAAGCCGCGCTCGAGCGCACGCTGAGCCGGCAGCCGCGCGCGAAGCGCGACATGCGCAACGGGCTCGAAGGCGCGCTCGTGTCGCTCGATGCGGCCACCGGCGACATGCTCGCGCTGGTCGGCGGCGCGGATTTCGACCGCAACGTGTTCGACCATGCGCTGCAGGCGTATCGCCAGCCGGGGTCGAGCTTCAAGCCGTTCGTCTATTCGGCGGCGCTGGAGAAGGGCTACTTCCCCGGTGTGCTCGTCGACGATACGCAGCGCACGCTCACGCACGCGGAAACCGGCGCGCGGCCGTGGCGTCCGCGTAATTTCGGCAATCGCTACGAAGGCTTCATCCCGGTGCGGCGCGGGCTCGTGCGCTCGAAGAACCTGGTCGCGGTCAGCCTGATGCAGGCGGCCGACGCGCGCTACGTGCAGCAGCACGCGGTGCGTTTCGGCTTCGACGCGCAGCGCAATCCGGCGTCGCTGCCGCTCGCGCTCGGCGCGGGCGCCGTGACGCCGCTCGAACTCGCGAGCGCATACGGCGTGTTCGCGAACGGCGGAACGCGGATGGAGCCGCGCCTGATCCTGTCGGTGAAGCAGCGCCACGGCGGCGCGATGTACGAGGCGACCGTGCCGGCGGGCGAACGGGTCGTATCGGCGCGCAATGCGTTCGTGATGGACAGCATGCTGCGCGACGTCGTGCGGGCCGGCACCGCGCGCGGCGCGCTCGCGCTGCGGCGTGACGATACGGCGGGCAAGACGGGTACGTCGAACGGGTCGAAGGACGTATGGTTCGCCGGCTACTCGTCGGGCATCGTCGCGGTCGCGTGGCTCGGCTACGACACGCCGCGCCCGATGGGGCGGGCGACCGGCGCGACGCTGGCGCTGCCGGTCTGGCTCGACTACATGAAGACGGCTGTCGACGGGCGCACGCCGGTCGCCGCGACGCCGCCGCAGGACGTCGCGCTCGTCGACGGCGATTTCGTCTACGCCGAATACACGCGCGGCACGTGCACGGCCGACGTGCCGGCGTATATCCGCAGCCGCTTTGCATGCGGCGGCGCGGCGGCCGTCGATGCGCCGGATGCGCCGGATGCGCCGGATGCGCCGGATGCGCCGGATGCGCCGGCCGACCACGGCAAGCGCGACGCACCGATGCCCGCCGCCGTCGATGCGGCCGAGCGCGAACGCGTGCTCGACCTGTTCCGGACCGACGACTGACGCGCGCCATGCATACGCTCTATCTGATTGCGATCGTCGCGGAAGCGATGTCGGGGGCGCTGATGGGCATGCGCCGCGGGATGGACCGCTTCGGGCTCGCGCTCGTCGGCGCGGTGACGGCGCTCGGCGGCGGCACCGTGCGCGACGTGCTGCTCGGCCACTATCCGCTCGGCTGGATCGCGCATCCCGAATACCTGGTGATTACGCTCGTCGCCGCGACCGTCGCGTCGTGGGCGGCGCGGCACGTCGCGCGCATGAAGACGCTGTTCGTCACCGTCGATGCGATCGGCCTCGCGGCGTTCACGATCATCGGCTGCGACATCGGCGCGTCGACCGGCACGGCGCCGATCATCGTGGTGCTGGCCGGCGCGATCACCGGCGTGTGTGGTGGGATGCTGCGCGACCTGCTGTGCAACGAGATGCCGCTGATCCTGCGCGAGGAACTGTATGCGAGCGTCGCGTTCGTCACGGGCGCGCTGTATGTCGGGATGCAGCATGTCGGCATCGACGCGGGATGCGCGACGCTCGTCGCGCTGGCGGCCGGCTTCTCGATGCGGATGCTCGCCGTGCGACTCGGCTGGAAGATGCGAAGCTTCGGCGCGGCGGACGTCGAGCATTGAGCGCGCGTGCCCGAGCCTGCGCGCCGGCATTCAGTCCGGCTGCATCACCTGAAAGACGTTCCCTTCCGGATCGATGCCGTCGACCATCCGGTACGGGAAGCCGTCGTAGCGCTTCAGCGCGCGCACGGTCACGCCGTCGCGGGCGAGCCGGTCGCGATACGCGTCGATATCGGCGTCGATCGTGAATACGAGCTTCACGTTGCTGGCGGCCACGTTCGCGTTCGTGCTTGCCGATGCGGCCGCAGGGCGGAACGCCGGGCCGGCCCGATGCAGCGCGAGCTCGATCGCGCCCGCGTCGAGCACGGCCCATTCTCCGTCGATTTCCTCGATGACGGGCAGCGCGAAATGCCGTCGATAGAACGCCTTCAGCAACGCGACGTCGCGGACGTACAGGATGATGCGGGTCATCGGAAGCGGCACGGGGGCACCTCGAAGGGGAGATACGACGGATCTGGAAAGAACGCCGCAGCCAAAGGCGGCGTACGACATCGAGCGACGCAACGATCGCGCGACACACGCCCGCGCTACGCGGGCACCATCACCGGCGGCGTCCCGTCGCCGGTTTCCACCATCTTCACCGCGAAGCCATAGCACCGCGCGATATGGGCTGGCGTCATCACGTCGCGCGGTGCGCCATGCGCGACGATCGTGCCGTCGACGAGCATCGCGATCGCATCCGCATGTCGCGCGGCGAGGTTCGGATCGTGGACGATCGCGAGCACGCCGAGCTGCCATTCGCGCGCGACGGCGCGCACGGTATCGAGCAGGCGGTGCTGGTGCGGGAGATCGAGCGCGGCGGTCGGCTCGTCGAGCAGCAGGTAGCGCGGGCCCGGTTCCGTCGCGTCGTGGTCCGGCCACAGCTGCGCGAGGACGCGTGCGAACTGCACGCGCGCGAGTTCGCCGCCCGACAGCGTCGTGACGTCGCGGCCGACGAGCGCATCGGCGCCCGCGCGTTCGAGCGCGCGCCACGCGATGTCGCGATCGCGGTGTGCGATCACGTGCCGCGTACCGCCGCGCCGCGTATGCGGATAGCGGCCGAGCAGCACGATTTCGTCGACGCTGAACGGGAAGGCCGGCTGCGCGGCCTGCGGCAGCACCGCGCGCAGGCACGCGAGCCGCCGCGCGTCGATGCGCGCGAGCGATTCGCCGTTCAGCGTGACGTCGCCCGTCACGCGCACGCCGTTCGGCGCGATGCTGCCGGTCAGCTCGCCGGCGAAGGCTTTCAGCAGCGTGCTCTTGCCCGCGCCGTTGCGGCCGAGCAGCGCCGTCACGCGGCCGGGTTCGATCGACAGCGACAGGTCGCGCAGGATCGTGCCGTGCCGGCGGGCGACGTCGAGGTGGTGGGCGGTCAGCATGGTCGTCTCGAAGAAGGGATTACCCGCCGAGCGCGCCGCGGTTCTTCCACAGCAGCGCGAGGAAGAACGGCGCGCCGAGCAGCGCGGTCAGCACGCCGAGCGGAATGTCGGCGGGCGCGGCGACGGTGCGCGCGGCGAGATCGGCCGCGAGCGTCAGCAACGCGCCGAGCAATGCGGCGCCGGGCAGCACGATGCGCTGGTCGGGGCCGCACGCGAGGCGCATGCAATGCGGCGCGACGAGCCCGATGAAGCCGATGATGCCCGCGCACGACACGAGCGCGCCGACCGCGAGCGCGACCGCGACGAGCACGCGCCGCTTCAGTTGCTGCACGGGCACGCCGAGATGCAGCGCTTCGGTTTCGCCGAGCTGCAGCGCGTTCAGCGCGTCGCGTTCGCGCACGAGCAGCACGCAGCCTATCGCGACGCACGGCGCGACGGCCGCCAGCGTCGACCATTGCGCGCCGCCGAGGCTGCCGAGGCTCCAGAAGGTCAGCGAACGCAGCTGTGCATCGTCGGCGACGAACGTGAGCAGCCCGATCGCCGCGCCGGCCAGCGCATTGATCGCGATGCCGGCGAGCAGCAGCAGCGGTAGCGCAAGCCGGCCGCGCGATGCGGCCAGCCGGTAGACGAGCGCCGCGACCGCGAGGCCGCCCGCGAACGCGGCGACCGGCAGCGCGGCCGCGCTCGCGTGGGCGGCGAAGAGCGCGGGGCCGAGCACGATCAGCACGGTCGCGCCGAGCGCGGCGCCGCTCGACACGCCGACGAGCCCCGGATCGGCGAGCGGATTGCGGAACAGCGCCTGCATCGCGGCGCCGGTCGCGCCGAAGCCGCCGCCGACCAGCAGCGCGAGCGCGACGCGCGGCGCGCGGATGTCGAACAGCACGGCGCGCGCCTGTTGCGCAGCCGCGTCGCCGCTCAGTGCGGCCCAGGCTTCCGCCAGCGGAATGCGGTACGCGCCGACGCACAGCGCGACGACGGACATCGCGCCAACCAGAACGGCGAGCGCGGCCAGGACGAACGGCGCGAAGCGGCGCGACGTGCCGACGCGCGCGGCGCCGGTACGCGAGGCGGACGATGGCGCGTTGAAAGGCGAAACGTGAGCGGGCATCGGGTCGATCCAGAATCAGGCGAGCGCATCCGACAGGCGTCGATGCAAGGTCGTGACGGCGAGCGGCAGGCGCGGGCCGAAGCCGAGCAGGAACAGCGCGTCGAGCGACACGACGCGCCGCGCGCGGCCGGCCGGCGTCGCGCCGAAGCCGGGTGTCGCGAGCAGCGCGGCGTGACCGCCGACGGCCGCCAGCCCTTCGTCGGAGATCAGCACGACGTCGGGTGCGGCCGCCGCGAGCGCCTCGGTCGTCAGCGGCTTGTAGTGATCGAAGCCCTGCATCGCGTTGCGCGCGCCCGCGTAGCGGATCATCGCGTCGGCGGCGGTGCGCTGGCCGGCGACGAGCGCCTGGGTGCCGGTATGGTTCAGCACGAACAGCACGCGTGGCGGCTGCGCGCCGCCGGGCACGCGCGCGGCGACCGCGTCGCGCGCGGCCTGCCAGTCGCGATCGAAACGCCGCAGCAGCGCGGCGCCGGCGTCGCGCACGTCGAGCGCTTGCGCGACGCCGGCGATCTTTGCGCGTACCGATTCGACGTCGTGGCGCTCGTCGAACGTCGTCACCGTGACGCCGGCGCCTTTCACTTGCGCGATCGCCGTCGGCGGGCCGGCTTCCGCCGATGCCAGCACGAGATCGGGCCGCAGCGACAGCAGCCCTTCGGCCGACAGCGCGCGCTGGTAGCCGACCTTCGGCAGGCGCTTCGCGGCGTCGGGATACGTGCAGGTCGTGTCGGCGCCGACGAGCCGATAACGCGGCGTCTCGGCGCCGCCGAGCGCGAATGCGGTCTCCGCGAGCGCACCGCCGATCACGATCACGCGCGTCGGGGCGGCCGGTGCGGCCTGGGCGAGCACGCCGCCGGGCAGCGCGGCCGCGAGCGCGCCGGCCGCTGCGCCGGCCAGCAGCGACCGGCGGCGCGGATCGAACGGCCGCGCGCTCACCGCGCGGCTCCGCGGGCGGCCGCCGGCAGCGTCGCGACGAGCGTGCGCCAGTCGTCGCGCTCGGCCTTGCCGGGCTTGCGCTCGCCGAACAACAGCGCGACGTGGTCGCCCTGCCGGTCGAACAGCTCGAGCGACGTGACGATGCCGTCGCTCGTCGGCTTCTTCACGACCCACGCCGCGGCGATCAGGTCTTCGCGCACGTGCAGGTTGAATCCCGGATCGAGCACGTTGATCCACGCGCCGACCTCGCGCACGTTCGCGACGGGGCCCGTATGGATCTGGATCATCCCCGCGTTGCCGACGAACACCATGATCGGCTGGCCGCTCTTCGCCGCCTGTTCGAGCACGTGGCGCAACGCATGCGCGGTTTCGACCGGATACGCGTAGTGCGGATCGGCGAGACGCAACGCCTGCATGCGGCTCACGCCGAAGCGCTGCGTGATGCCGAAGAACTGGTGCGTGTCGGTCATCGCGTCCCACGCGGCGCGAAAGCCTGCGACGTCGATCTCGGTGTCCGCGCGCTCGGGCGTTTTCGGCGCGGCGGGCGCGACCTCGAGGCCCGGCTCCTGCGACGGCGCGCGCCAGCGTTCGACGAACGCGTCGTATACGGCATGATCGCTGTGCGCGCGCAGGTAGACCTTGTGGATCGCATGACCCTGCGCATCGAAGAACTGCAGGCTCTTCAGCGGGCCGTGCGCGGTTTCGTCGCGCACCGCGAACGCCGACACCCAGTGACGATAGAAGATGCGCAGGTCGATGTCGCCGAGCGCGAGGCCGACGGGGCCGTCGTGGCTCATCTGCGCGTACTCGCCGTCTTTTTCGTGGACGGCCGTGTCGTTGCGCGTGAGCGCCATCACGCGGCCGAGGCGCGGCATTTCCTCGAACATCGTCGGAAAGCGCGCGTCGAGCCGCACGACGTGCTCGCCGACGAACGCGGCGAGCGCCTCGGCTTCGCTGACGCCGAGCGCCTGCGCGACGTCGCGGTTGCGCAGTTGGCGCTCGGTCTTGAGCTTGATGAACGCGTCGCGCAGCGCGGCGGCCGCGCGGGCCGGCGTGGCCGATTGACCGGGAAGGGCGGATGGCATCATGTCGGACTCCTTCAAGTAACGGTTGGGGTGGCAGCGCGGGCACCGCGCATCAGAAATCCACTTTCATGCTGACGGCGACCGTGCGGCCGGGCGACGAATACGCATCGAGCACCTGCGAATCGGCCGCGATGCCGCGCACGTCCGACCAGTTCCAGTACTTGCGGTCGAACAGGTTGCGGATGCCGATCGTCGCGCTCACGTGCTTGTTGAAGCGGTAGCCGCCGCGCAGGTCGACGACGAACGACGACGGCGGCGTGAAGCACGCCTTGTTCGAACAGTCGGACTTGTCGACGTCCTTGTCGCGTTTGGCGGCCTGGAACAGCAGGTCGGTCTGCACGAACCAGCGTTCGCCCGGCTCGTACCGCACGCCGAACACGGCCGAGAACGGGTTCACGGTGTTGAGCGGCTGGCTGGCCGCGCCGTCGTTCTGCGTCGAGCCTTTCGTGAACGCCATCGCCGTCTTCAGCGTGATGCCGTTCGGCATCACCCATTCGGCGCGGCCTTCGAGGCCGTGGATGCGCGCGTCGGCGAAGTTCACGTACTGGAACACGAACGGGTCGACCGGGCGGCCGCTGCCGGCGATCGTCGTACGCGAGATGAAGTTGCGGTAGCGGCCGGTGAACGCGGCCGCGCTGTAGCGCACGACGCCGTAGCCGGTGCCGGCCTTGCCGCGCAGGCCGGCTTCGAACGTGTCGCTGGTTTCGGGCTTCAGGTTCGGATTGCCGATCGACGTGTAGCCGTACACCGGATTCGAGAAGCTGCTGTTCACCTGGTCGGGCGTCGGCGCGCGGAAGCCGTGCGCGTACTGCACGTACGGAATGACCGCGGGCGTGATCTCGTAGAGCACGGCGACGCGCGGCGACAGTTCGTTCGCGCTCGTCGACACGGCCTTGCCGGTGAACAGCGGATCGTTTTCGGTCGGGCTCAGCCGGTACGTGTCGAAGCGCAGGCCCGGCGTGACGAGCAGGCGGCCGTAGCCGATCTGGTCCTGCACGAACGCGCCGAACAGCGTGTAGTCGGTGTCGGGGAACGCCTTGTTCGGGAACGCTTCGCCGACGCCCGGCACCGTGCCGTCGCGCATGTTCGTCACGCGCGACAGGCTGCCGTCCACGCCGTACAGCAGCTTGTGCGCGAGCGGGCCGGTCGCGAAGCCGCTTTCGGCGAACGCGGCGCCGCCGAACGTGCGTTCCTTGTACTGGTTGTCGCGCGAGCGCGATTTCAGCGGCGCGCCGCGCGTCTCGAACGCGTACTGGTCCTGCTTCGCGTCCTGGTAGTAGAACTGCACGTGCGCGGTCTGGAACCAGCGGAATGCGTCGTCGCGGAAGTCGTAGTCGACGCTGAAGCGGTTGCGCTCGAGCCGGTCGCGAGTCGTGAGGCCGAGCGTCGCCGGCGCATTGATCGCGGAGAGCACATCCGTGCTCACGCGCCGCTGCACCGTTTCGGCGGTGAGCTTGACCGTGTCGCGCGCGGTCGGCGTCAGCACGAGCTTGCCGAGCAGCGATTCCGAATAGACGTCCTGCGGGTTCGACGTCGTGCGCAGCGTGCTCGCCGAGTTGTTGCCGCCGCGCGTGTCGACCTCGTGGCCGCGCCGGCCGTCGGCGATGATCATCCCCTGGATGCGATCGTTGCCGCCCGCGGCCGACACGGTCGCGCCGACGCTGCGGTCGGCCGAGTCGTAGCTCGGCCGGAACGAGAAGTAATGGGGTTTGCCGTAGATCGACAGCAGGTCGCGCGGATCCTTCGTGATGAAGTTCACCGCGCCGGTCAGGCCGTCGCTGCCGTAGAGCGCCGACGCCGGCCCGCGCAGGATCTCGATGCGCTTGAGCGTGTCGAGATCGGCGTAGTCGCCGCGCCCGGCTTCGAGCGGCCCGAACGAGAACGCGTTCGGCAGGCGGATGCCGTCTTCCATCAGCAGCACGCGATTGCCCTCGAGGCCGCGGATGTTGATGCTCGAATCGCCGTCGCGGCCGCCGCCGAGCGCGGCGCTGCCGGGCCGGTACGCGGTGCGGCGCACCGTGATGCCGGGCTCGTAGCGCAGCGCGTCCTTGATGTTGGTGGCCTGCTGCGCTTCGAGATCCTCGTCGGTGATCACCGACACGGACGCCGCCGTGCGGCTCGCCGCGGTGGCGGTGCGGGTGGCCGTGACGGTGACGGGGTCGAGCAGCGCCGCATCGCCGCGCGTGGACGCGGCGGCGGTCAGGACGGCGGCAGGCGGGGTGGCGCCTTGCGGCGCCGAATCGGCGTGAGCCGTGGCGGCGGACAGGCCGAACGCGCCGAACAGCGCGGCACAGATCGGCCGCCGCGCCAGCGTATAGCAATGCACAGGTGGTCTCCCATTGACGATAACAAGCCCGAAGGCTGGCTGGGTGACGCGTTCACCTGGCTGGCCCGTTTGCGCGCGGCATGCGGCAAACGGCGATTTGAAAGGCAACTGACAATTTTGTCAGTGTAAATGAGAATTATTATCGATACAAGGACGCGAAGCGACCCACGCGAGTGAGTGCTCGCATGCACGGCTCGTGCGAGCCGGGACGGAAATTCCGGGGAAATGGGGTTTTAAGCGAGCGCTTCGATGCGAATCAGCAGGTTGCGCGCATGCGCGATGAACGCATCGTGTGTCGCGCGATCGCCGTGGCCTTCGATACCGGCCTGTTCGGCGAACGCGATCTGTTCGGTGTAGAGATCGACGAGCGCACGGCGTTCGTCAAGGGGAAGCGCGCGGATCATCGACACGATCAGCAGTTCCTGTGCGCGGAGCATGCCGGACAGCGATTGGGCGTTCATGCTGGCCTCCTCGGACGATGCGGCGGCGGGCCGCTCTTTCCATACTAGGCGGTCGGCAGTCGCCGCGCACGCGCGGCACGCGAGACGATGACGCGGGAAGCCGATTCGACGAAGATGCCTCGGCCCGAAACGACGACGCGCCGCGTGAGCCGATACGCGCCGCGTGCATCCGCCGATCGCGAACCGAAGCGTGCCGCGACGCGAATGGAATCAGCCGGCCGCCGTCGCGGCCTGCGCATCGCGCACGACCTGCGCGACGCGTTCGACGAACGCGGCGTCGACGCTCGACAGCGCTTCGCGCTTGCCGTCGGGCATCTCGACCATCAGGCGATACGTGATGTCCTGCGTGGCCCAGGCGAGATAGCCGACGACGACGAGCATCGCGCCGACCACCAGCGCGGCGCTCGATGCGCCGATGCCACCGGCGACGGCGATGGCCGCGCCGATCAGCGAGATCAGCGACGGCACGAGCCGGTTCTTCGGAATCTTGACGACGTCGACGTGGCGAATGTCACGCAGTGCGAATACCTGCCCGGCGGCCGACAGGCCGTTGCGCGTGACCATGACGCCGCGTTCGTTGAATGCGTTTTCCATCGTGTGTTGCGTGGACGAAAACGCGCAGCGTAGCAGGTTTCGTTGCCGCGTCAAACGAGACCGACTGCCGCACGATGCGTGCGGCGCGGCCGAAAGCCGGAAGGCGGGTGGCGCGCAGACGCGTTCAGAACTGCAGCCGGCCGTCGCCGTAAAGCCGGCCGGGCACGTGCGACGCGACGACCTCGGCGATTTCTTCGTCGGTCGATTCGGCCGGCACGATCTGGCGCCGCGCGGGCGCGTCGAGATGCATCGTCCACTCGACGAGGCGATACGGACGGCCCCAGGGGCGCTGCATTTCCACCGACACGCGGCAACTCTGGACCGGCAGCGAATGTTGGCACGTCAGAATCGCGTGCAGATGGCTGAAAACGGTATCTTCGATCATCGTGGCCTCCGATCCTGTCTTGTGGGCAGTTGATGGCGGTGCCGTAGGGGTGTCTCAAAAAAAAAGCCGCCGATGCTCAGGCGGCCAACAGGGGGGGTGAGAGCATCCTCTCAGCCCAGAATTAAGCGAAACTTAAAAGCCCATAAAAAAGCGCCCCGCGTGGAGCGGGGCGCTGCTTGCCGTCGCGGTCCGCGTGACGCGGACAGTCGAGCGGATGCTTTTAGAACTTGTGACGGATACCGATACGTGCGGCGATCTGGTTCTTCGAACCCGTGCCCGACGTATTGAAGTAGCTCGTGCTCGAGCCGATCTGCGCTTGCACGCCCTTGCCCGAAGCCTGCTGGTACACGACCAGGCCGTACACGTCCGTACGCTTGCTGAGTGCGTAGTCGGCGATACCGTTGACCTGGTTCCAGTGCCACGAGTTGCCGTTCTGCGTGGCGTTCGTGTACGTGTAGCCGAGGCCGCCCGACAGTGCCGGCGTGAACGCGTACTTCGCGCCTGCTTCATATGCGTTGTAGAACGTGCCGCCCGCGCCCGACACGGTCGAGAACTGCGTACGCGTCCACAGCAGCCATGCCGTCGCCGGGCCCCAGACGTAGCGGCCACCCACGCCGTACGTGCGCAGGTCGCGGACGTTGCCGGTGCTCAGGTTCGCGATCGTCGTCGAGAAGGCCGGCGTCGACTGGCTCGGGAAGCGGATGTCCGTGTAGGCGGCGCCGAGCGAGAACGGGCCGTTCGCGTAGTTCAGGCCGAAGCTGTATGCGCGCGACGAGCCTGCCGTCGTCGTCGTGCCCGTCGTCGTTGCCGGTGCGCCTGCGAAGTCGGTCGAGTTCGAGAAGCCGTACAACGCGCCGAACGTGAAGCCCGAGTAGTTCGCGCTCTGGAACTTCACGGCGTTGTTGATGCGGCTCGACGTGAGCTGGTCGATGTCGTTCACGTGGTACGCGTAGTTACCCGCGACCGTGTTGCCGCCCGTCGAGTAGTTCGAGCCGAGGATGTCGGTCGAGAACGAGTACTGGCGGCCGAACGTGACCGTGCCGTATTGCGACTGGCTCAGGCCGACGTAAGCCTGGCGACCGAAGATCGCGCCACCCTGGCCGATCGTGCCGTTGCCGCTGTTGAAGCCGTTTTCGAGCACGAAGATCGCCTTCAGGCCGCCACCGAGGTCTTCGGTGCCGCGCAGGCCCCAACGGCTGCCCTGGGCCACGCCGTCGTCGTACTTGAACAGCTTGCCCGTGCCGCCGTTGGCGGTCTTGCTGTGGTTCACGTAGCTGATACCGGCATCGATGACGCCGTACAGAGTCACGCTGCTTTGTGCGTGTGCCGTGCCGGCCGTTGCTGCCAGGGCGGCGAGGGTCAACAGTTTCTTGTTCAAAGGATTCTCCGAGCGAATGAATGGCGTGTCCAGTTGCGGTTCCGGCGCACTCTATGGGCGCTTTCACGGACCGGCGCAACTTTATCGGCGGGCCACGTAATGAATATGACAGCGACTGTCATATGAAGAATGTGTGGTGCCGATGCGACACTGGATTTTGCCCGGTTGTACAGCAGGGAGTTATACCGATTCCGCCTGAGATTCGATGACGGTCGGGAATATGCACATGAAATAAGCTTGGTTGGTGCCGTTCCGGCCCCGTGCCACGATGCGCGCTTCAACAACGACACGGGACAAGAGGACACCATGCGACGTTCGATCCTGACCGGCCTCGGCGCACTCGCCGCCGCGCTGGCATTCGCCGCCCCCGGCGCGCACGCCGACCCGCAAACGCTGAAAGTCGGCACGATGAGCGGCCCCGACGCGCAGATCTGGACCGAAGTGACGAAGGTCGCCGCGCGCGAAGGGCTCGCGATCAAGGTCATCGAATTCAACGACTACGTGCAGCCGAACGCGGCGCTCGATTCCGGCGATCTCGATGCGAACGGCTTCCAGCACCAGCCGTTCCTCGACAGCCAGATCAAGCAGCGCGGCTACAAGATCGTCAACGTCGGGCTCACCTATACCGCGCCGATGGGCTTCTATTCGAAGAAGCTCAAGTCGCTGAAGGATCTGCCGGTCGGCGCGAAGGTCGGGATCCAGAACGACCCGTCGAACGGCAACCGCGCGCTCTTGCTGCTGCAGAAGTACGGGGTGATCAAGCTGAAGGCCGGCGTCGGCACGAACGGCGTGAACGCGACGCCGCTCGACGTCGCCGAGAACCCGAAGAAGATCAGGATCGTCGAGCTCGACGCCGCGCAACTGCCGCGCGCGCTGCCCGACGTCGATGCCGCGTCGATCAACACCGACTACGCGGTCAAGGCCGGGCTCACGCCGGTGAAGGATGCGATCGCGATCGAGGATCTGCGCGGGCCGTACGCGAACCTGATCGCGGTGCGCGCGCAGGACAAGGACAAGCCGTGGGTGAAGAAGCTCGTCGCGGCCTACGAGTCGGACGACGTGCGCAAGTTCATCGACCAGAAGTTCGGCGGCGCGATCGTGCCGGCGTTCTGAACGGCGTTCGCGCGCGGCCGCCGACGCGTGCTCCGGAAAGCGAATCGCCCGCGCAAGCGGGCGATTGCGTTGGTGCATGCGATTGCATGCACAGTGCGGGATGGCCTGGCGCGCGGGTTGCGCGCCCGGGCTCAGGCGGACAGCAGCGAGCCGGTGCGGATCGCGGTCGCGCCCGCGATGCGCGCGACTTCCATGCCGGCCGTCGCGAAGCGCACGACCTGGCGCGCGTACAGCACGCCCGACACGCTGCTCTTCAGCGTGACGACGCGATCGGTCAGCGGATCGACGATGTCGGCCACGGCCTGGCCTGCCTCGATCATCGCGCCGACCGGCGTGCGGAACACGATCACGCCCGACACGGGCGCGACGAGCGGATCGGTGCCCGCGAGCGGCGTGGCCGGGTGCGCGAGCGGCGGCAGCGGCGCCGGCGTGCCTTCGACGATGCCGCGCTCGGTCAGGTATTCGACGATCGCCTGCGCATCCTTTTCGGCGAACTCGTACGACACGTCGCGTTCGCTGCGCAGTTCCACCGTGACCGAAATCGCGCCGTTCGGGATCGGGAAGCGGTCGCCGAAGCGGCTGCGCAGATCCGACCAGCAGAAACTGTGGATTTCGTCGAACGGGTTGCCGACCGAATTCAGCGCGAGCAGCGACGCCTTGGCATCGAGATAGCGCGCCAGCGGCTCGACGTCCGGCCACAGATCGGGATTCGTGTAGAGATGCATCACCGCGTCGCTGTCGCAGTGCAGGTCGAGCACGATATCGGCGTCGAACGACAGCTTCTGCAGCGCGAGGCGCTGCGAGTCGAGCTCGGTGCGCGGCTTCTGCTCGTCGAGCGCTTCGCGCATCGCCGTGCGCACGACGGCCAGATTGCGCTGCGCGTCGTTCGTGAGGCGCTCTTCGACACGCGGCAGCACGAGCGCCGCGAGATCGTAGAAATTGCGGTTGAAGTTCTGCATCGAGCCGAGCTCGAAGCGGCCGAGGTGATCGCCGAACACGTGCTGCGACAGGCCGATCGGATTGGGCACGGGCACGACGACGATTTCGCCGCGCAGCTTGCCGGCGGCTTCGAGCGCGGCGATCTTGCGGCGCAGCAGCGTGGCGACCAGCATGCCGGGCAGCTCGTCCGCGTGCAGCGACGACTGGATATAGACCTTCTTGCCGCCGCGCGGGCCGTAATGGAAGCTGGTGATCTGGCGTTCGGTACCGACGGCGGGGGAAATCAGCGGATGGGTCTGCGTTTGCATGATGAGGGGAGTGCGGCGCAGCCGCGAATGATCCATGTGCGTGGAAGATCGATTGTACGTTGCCTTTCTCGCCGCCATCAAACCGGCGCCAGAACGCGCGGTTTTCCTTTGCGAATCATCGGGTTGACGCGAAAAAAATAACGTCGCCGGCGCCGCGCGCAAAAAAAACGGGCTCCTCGCGGAGCCCGTTCCCGTCGCGCCGAATCGCGCGTGCGTCGGCCGGATTACTTGCCGTAGACGTCGAAATCGAAATACTTCTTCGCGAGCTTGTCGTACGTGCCGTCCTTGCGCATGCCGGCGATCGCGCCGTCGATCTTCGCCTTCAGGTCGGTGTCTTCCTTGCGCAGGCCGATACCGGCGCCGTTGCCGAGCGTCTTCGGATCGTCGAGATCCTTGCCGGCGAAGTCGAAGTTCGCGCCGCGCGGCGTCTTCAGGAAGCCGATCTCGGCTTGCACCGCGTCCTGCAGCGCGCCGTCCAGACGGCCGGAGATCAGGTCGGCGTAGACCTGGTCCTGGTTCTGGTAAGGCACGACGTTCACGCCCTTCGACGCCCAGTACGTCTTCGCGTAGGTTTCCTGGATCGTGCCCTGCTCGACGCCGACCGACTTGCCCTTCAGCGATTCGGCCGTCGGCATCAGGCCGGCGCCCTTCTTCGTGACGAGGCGCGTCGGCGTGTTGAACAGCTTCGCCGAGAACGCGATCTGTTCCTGACGCGCCGGCGTCATCGACATCGACGACAGCACGCCGTCGAACTTGCGGGCCTTCAGCGCCGGGATCATCCCGTCGAAGTCGTTTTCGATCCACACGCACTTCGCGTTCATGCGGCGGCAGATTTCGTTGCCCAGATCGACGTCGAAGCCGACCACCTTGCCGTCGGCGCCTTTCGATTCGAAAGGCGGGTAGCTTGCGTCGACGCCGAACCGCACGGTCGTCCAGTCTTTCGCGTACGCGCTGCCGGCCGATACGGCGAGCAGGGCCACGGTCACAGCCGCAAGAATCTTTTTCACTCGGTGACTCCTCGTTTTGTTCGATGGGTGCGCGGTTGTGCCGCGCCGTAAGCCTTCGGCCCGCCGCGGCTTCGCGTCGGACAGTCCGTTTCGCCCGCCCGATGGGGGCGCGCGACGTGCGCAAGATTATCAAGACAAAATACCGGCAGGGCGCCTAGGACAAGCCCCGATACCGGGCCCGGCGGCGGCGCGTCGGACGCGTCGCCGTTTCACACACAGGAACGATTCAGCCGAGCGTTTCGTTGACCGCGCGCTGCAGGCACGTGACGAAGTGCGAGACGGCCGGCGTGGGCAGCAGGTCGCGCCGCGCGATGATCGACAGGTCGAAGCGCGGCATGCTTTCGTCGAGTTCGGCCGTGCGGATGCCGAGCGGCGCGACCATCGCGGCGAGCGGGCGCGTGAAGCAGCCGATCACGTCCGAGCGTGCGACGAGCCCCAGCGTCACCGCGAACGACATCGGCGAGCGCAGCAAACGTTTCGGCAGCGGCAGCCCGTGCGCCTCGAACATCCCGACCATCACGCTGTGCGGAAACTGCTCGGCGCCGACGGTGACGATCCATTCGGCGTCGAGCAGTTCCTCTAACCGGCGCGCATGCGCGAGCGGGTGACCGTCGCGCATCACGATCGTGAATTCGGTCGACAGCAGCGGCAATTGCGTGAAATCGCGGTCGAGCGCGGGCACATGGTGCATCGCAGCGATGTCGAGCGTGCCGTTGCGCAACTGCGCGAGCGCGTCGGGCACCGTCACTTCCTCCAGATGCAGGCTGACGTTCGGCATCGACTCGCGGAATGCCGTCACCGCGCGCGGCAACGCGGTCAGCGCGATCGACGGCATCGTGCCGACCGCGACGCGGCCCGACATCTCGCCTTTCACCTGCTCGACCGCCTCGACCGTGCGGCGGATGTCGCCGAGCAATTGCTCGGCGCGCGGCAGCAGCGCCTCGCCGCAGGCGGTCAGCTCGACGCCGCGCACGCTGCGAGCGAGCAGCTCCGCGTTGAGCGCGGTTTCGAGCTCGCGGATCGTGTGCGTGATCGCCGGCTGCGTGACGCCGAGCTCGCGGGCGGCGGCGCGCAGGCTCTTGTGGTGCGCGGCGGAGACGAACGCCTGGAGCTGCGCGATGTTCAACGGGTTGCGGATGCGGGTCATGGAGGGAGTCCGGTGGGCGCGAAAGGGGCGGCGGCGGGCGACGGATTCATGCTGCGGCGGGGCGATCCCGATGCGCGTCACGCATCGGCGCGCGCGCGGAACGCCTGCCGGTAACGCTGCGGCGAGGTGCCGACGATGCGCGCGAAGCGTTCGCGAAACGCGGTGACCGAACCGAACCCGGCTTCCGTCGCCACATGTTCGATCGACAGCTCGGTCACCTCCAGCAACTGCTGCGCATGCCGGACGCGCGCGGTCTGCAGCCATTGCCCCGGCGACGTGCCCGTCTGCTCCCGGAAGCGCCGCGTCAGCGTGCGCACGCTCGTCGACGCCTTGCGCGCGATCGCGTCGAGCGTCAGCGGCTTGCGCAGGTTGGCCTGCAGCCAGTCCATCAGGTCGTGCAGGCCGTCGCCGCCGGTCGGCCATTCGGGCGCGATGAACTGCGCCTGCCCGCCTTCGCGCACGCGCGGCGCTACCGCGCTGCGGGCAGCGTCGACGGCGACCGCCGCGCCATAGTCGGCCTGGATCATGTGCAGGCACAGATCGAGGCCGGCGGCCGCACCGGCCGACGTCAGGATCTGGCCGTTGTCGACGAACAGCACGTTCGGATCGACGTCGACGTTCGGATAGCGGCGCGCGAGTTCGGCGGCTGCGAGCCAGTGCGTCGTCGCGCGCAGGCCGTCGAGCAGCCCCGCTTCCGCGAGCACGAACGCGCCGCTGCAGATCGACGCGATCCGGCATCCGCGCGCGGCCGCCGCGCGCAGCGCGTCGAGCACGCGGCGCGACGTGGGCGCGAGCGGCGCCGACGTGCCGGGCACCATGATCGTGTCGGCGTCGGCCAGCGCGTCGAGACGAAACGGCGGGCGCAGCTCGAACAGGTCGCCGCCGACGCGCGGCTGCTCGCTGCACACGCGCACGCGGTACGCGGGCGCGACGTCGGGCGCCCGCACGCGCGCGAACGTGTCGCAGGCGACGCCCAGATCGAACGGGACGACATCGGGCAACGCAAGAACGGCGACCGTATGCATGGCGTGTGCGGCCCGTGGCCGGAATCCGTTGAAAGATGTCATTCTAGCCAATGGCTCGAACCCGCACCACACGCGACAATCGCGGCGGACCCACCTGGAGCCTGCCGATGAAACAAGACGATCGCAACGCGTTGCGGAACCTGCAATACCTGTCGCTGCTGGAAGCGACCACGCTCGTCGTGCTGGTGTGCGTGGCCGTGCCGCTCAAGCATCTGGCCGGCTATCCGGTCGCGGTATCGATCATGGGCCCGGTTCACGGCGTCGCGTTCGTCATGTATGGATGGGCGGTGGTCGGCACCGCGTCGAGCGGGCTGTGGAGCAAGGGCGAAGTCGCGCGGCTCCTGCTGTCGGCCGTCGTGCCGTTCGCGGGGCTGGCGAGCGCCGGCTGGATCGCGCGCCGGCGGCACGCGCGATGATCTACCTGGTGCTGAAGGCCGTGCATCTGGTCGCCGTCGTCACGTTCGTCGGCGGGTTGCTGTTGTCGTCCGTCGGGGTCCGGATTGCGAACCTCGCCGTGCATCGCGCGGTGCGCCGCTGGGATCGCACGGTGACGGCGCCCGCGCTCGCGCTCGTCTGGATCGCCGGCATCGCGCTCGCGCTGAACGGTCACTGGTTCGGCGCCGCGTGGCTGTCGGCGAAGCTTGCGCTCGTCGCGGCGCTGTCGGTGCTGCACGGGATCCTGGCCGGCACGCTGCGGCGCATGGAGCGCGACGATCTCGTCGTCATGCCGGCGCCGTGGCTGGGGCAAGCGGCGGGCGCGGCGATCGTCGCGATCGCGCTCGTCGTCGGGCTGGCCGTGATCAAGCCGTTCTGACGGCGCGACGCCGCGAGCGTGGCGCCGGGCGCGAACGGGTATCGCGCCGTTGTCGCGAAGCGCGTCACGCGGCGTCGCACGGACAAAAAAAGCCTGGAAACTCGCGTTCCCAGGCCTGGAGACCATCGACGACGATGGTGGAGGAGACGATCTCGTCTCGATGCGCGTCGCCCTCGTGCAGGCGACGTCGCGCAGGTGCCGCGCTCAGATCGCCCAGCCGCCGAGATAGAACGTGACGAGCACGGCCGCGATGAGCACGGTGCCGACGTTGAGCTTGCGGAATTCGCCGCTGGCGATGCGGCCGATCACGAGCGTCGAGAAGCCGAGCATGATGCCCGTCACGATGTTCGCGGTCAGCACGATGAACACCGCGCACACGAGGCCCGACATCGCGTCGACCATGTCGTCCATGTGCAGCTTGCTCACGCTGCCGAGCATCAACAGGCCGACGTACATCAGCGCCGGTGCGGTGGCGTACGACGGCACGAGTCCCGCGAGCGGCGAGAAGAACATTACGACGAGGAACAGCAGGCCCACCACGGCCGCCGCGAGGCCCGTCTTCGCGCCGGCGGCCACGCCGACGCTCGACTCGATGTAGGCCGCCGCCGGCGCGCCGCCGAGCAGGCCGGAGAAGATCGAGCTGATCGAATCGGCGGTCAGCGCGCGGCCGCCGTTGACGATGCGGCCGTTTTCGTCGAGCTGGCCGGCCTGCCCGGCGACCGCGCGGATGGTGCCGGTCGCGTCGAACACGGCGGTCATCACCAGCGCGAGCACGCTCGGCAGTACGGCCATCGACAGCGCGCCCTTGATGTCCATCGCGCCGATCAGCGATGCGTGGCCAGGCGCGCTGAGCGACGGCAGCGCGAAGATGCCGCGGTATTTCACGCCCGGATCGAAGATCAGGCCGAATACCGAGATCGCGATCACGACGAGCAGGATGCCGCCCGGCACGCGACGCTTTTCGAGGCCGAAGATCGCGGCGAGGCCGACGACCGACATGATGACCGGGAACGCGGTGATCTGGCCGAGCGAGACCGGCAGGCCGGCGCCAGGGTTCTTGATCACGAGGCCGACGTCGTTCGATGCGATCAGCAGCAGGAACAGGCCGATGCCGATCCCCGTGCCGTGCGCGACACCCGCGGGCAGGTTGCGCAGGATCCACGACCGCACGCCGGTGACCGAGATGCCGGTAAACACGAGGCCCATCAGGAACACGGCGCCGAGCGCGACCGTCGGAGGCAGCCCCTTGCCGAGCACGAGGCCGAACGCGGTGAACGCGGTCAGCGAGATCGCGCAGCCGATCGCGATCGGCAGCTTCGCCCACAGGCCCATCAGCAGCGACCCGAACGCGGTGGTGAGACAGACCGCGACGAACACGGCGCTCGTGTCGAAACCGGCCTTGCCGAACATGCCGGGCACGACGAACACGGAATAGACCATCGCGAGGAAGGTGGTCACGCCGGCAATGATCTCGCGACGCTGCGTGCTGCCGCGCGACGAAATGCCGAAGTACCGGTCGATGACTCCCTGGGCGCCAAAGTCAGTTTCTTCCGCGCCGACGCCGACCGTCGGCTGCACCGGGGTATCGCTCATGAGCTTGCTCCTTTATCAGCATGCTGAAACGGTCCGTGGCGGACCGTCGTCAGGGTGTCTCGTATCTGTTGGGATTGTTCGGCAACGTCGTGGCGACGAATGACGCGCGATGCGCGTCGTGACGGGCGAATCGAAACGATCGCGAGGGTGTCGCGTCGGACGACGCGTGGTGTGGTCGACCCCGTCACGTGTGCTTTGCCGTAGCGAAGGTTAGGCGAGCAACCGATCACGTCCCATCGGGGGACGAGCATGCAGCGCATGTCGCAGCGCTTATATCGGCGTGCAACGGGGCTTCGTCGCGCCGACACACGTGTATACGCCTAGTTCGAATCCGTTAAGGGGACTATTTGAATGCAGGGTCGGCGGGCGGGATGGAAGGGGGCGATGCATTGAATATTACAAATAGCCTTCGGCGTGGCCGGGAAGGTCGGTGCGAACTGCGGCGGGCGACGGGATTCGCCGCCGCGCGCAACCATGCGTGCCTGAAAGACAGGAACACCGAGTAACTGGCGGATTGCCGCGACGACGCCCGACGCCGACGGTGCCGCGCGCGTCACTTCAGGAACACGTATCGCGCGAAGTACGGGAAGCGGCCGACCGCATGCTCGGTTGCGCACGTTGCGACCGGCGGCATGCCGCCCGACGTATCGAGCCGCTGCACGAAACGCACGCCGGCGAGCGTGCCCGTCGCGGGCGGCGTCGTCGCGAGCAACAGTTGCGCAATGCTGGCCGGGCTGGCGCTCGGCGCTTCCGCGCGCTTCTTGCCGGTCACGCGGCTACCGTCGAGCGCTTCCCACGACGGCCCCGCGCCGTGCCGCACGACGAGCGCGCCGCCTTCATCGAACAACATCGCCTCCGGCCGCACGAAGGACCATGCAAGCCGGTGTTCGGCATCGTATTCGCATGCATAGATCTGCACGCCGGTCGCGGTGGTGGACAGCACCGTCGTCACGGGATCGGGGGGAGTGAGGCCGGCCGGATCGCCGGCGTACGCCGGTGCGGCGACGGCCGCCAAGGCAAGACCGGCCGTCATGGCCAGCAGCATGTCGCGGGTCGGGGAGCAACTGGGCATGGCGAGGCGTCCTTTCAGGTCGAATGGTCGTACGAAGGCGATTCCGTCAACGTTAGACGCCGATTGCACCGGCCGCAATGAGGAAATGGCAATCGCGGCGATAGTCGCCGCGATTGCCGAGGCAGCGGGGCAGCGATCGGTGGATCGCGACCGGGCCAATGTCGACCGGTGCGGAGCCGGCATACAGCGCCCGGCCGGGCACGCACGACCGAAGCGTTCAGGCCGCGGCTTGCGCGAGCGTCGGGTAGTCGGTCAGCCCGCGGGCGCCACCGCCGAACAGCGTGTTGCGGTCATGCGGCGCGAGCGGCGCGCCGGTGCGCAGGCGCTCGGGCAAGTCGGGGTTCGCGACGAACGGACGGCCGAACGCGACGAGGTCCGCCCAGCCGGCGGCGATCGCTTCGCGTGCACGCTCGGCGGTGTACGCGCCAGCGTAGATCAGCACGCCCGGGAACGCCGCGCGCAATTGCTGCTTGAAGGCGACCGGCATCAGCGGCGCGTCGTCCCAGTCGGCTTCCGCGATGTGCAGGTAGCCGACGCCGAGCTCGCCGAGCAGCTTCGCGGCGGCGACGTAGGTCGTTTCCGGATCGTCGTCGACGCAGCCGTTCAGCGTGGTCAACGGTGCGAGGCGGATGCCGACGCGCGACGCGTCGTCGGCGCCTTCGATCAGCGCCTGCGCGACTTCGCGCAGGAAGCGCAGCCGGTTGTCCAGCGAGCCGCCGTACGCGTCGGTGCGCGTGTTCGCGTTCGAGTCGATGAACTGGTTCACGAGGTAGCCGTTCGCGCCGTGCAGCTCGACGCCGTCGAAGCCGGCTTCGATCGCGTGGCGGGCGGCGGCGCGGTATTGATCGACGATCTCGCGGATCTCGTCGATCGACAGCGCGCGCGGCTCGGATGCCTGCACGAAGCCCGGGGTGCTGCCGTCTTCGCCGGCGATGAACACGTTCACGCCCTTCGCCTGGAGCGGCGACGACGACACCGGTTGCGCGCCGCCGAGCAGGCTCGTGTGGCTCAGCCGGCCGACGTGCCACAGCTGCGCGAAAATGCGGCCGTGCGCGGCGTGCACGGCGTCCGTCACCTTGCGCCAGCCGGCGACCTGCGACGGCGTGTGGATGCCGGGCGTCCACGCGTAGCCCTTGCCGAGCGGCGCGATGTAGGTGCCTTCGCTGACGATCAGGCCCGCGCTCGCGCGCTGCGCGTAATACGCGGCCATCAGTTCGTTGGCTTCGTCGCCGGGCTGGCTTGCGCGCGAGCGCGTCATCGGCGGCATCACGATGCGGTTCGGCAGCGTCAGCGCGCCGAGCCGCAGCGGTTGGAAAAGCGGGTCCTGGGTCATGGTGGTGTCCTGTCGGTGCCGCGGCCGGCGGGCCGCGACGGGTCGTGTCGGATGAGGGCGCGGCGCTCAGTCCCACTTCGGCGCGAGGCCGGCCGGGTCGACTTCGCGACCGTTGCGTTCGAGCGCGGCGATCTGCGTCATGTCTTCGTCGGTCAGGCGCAGCGTCTGCGCGAGCAGGTTGCTCGCGAGGTGCTCGCGCTTGGTCGACGACGGAATCACCGAGTAGCCGAGCTGCAGCGCCCATGCGAGTGCGACTTGCGCCGGCGTCGCGTCGTGACGCCGCGCGATCGCGCCGAGCACCGGGTCGCCGAGCACCTTGCCGTACGCGAGCGTCATGTACGACGTCACGTGGATGCCTTCGGCGTTCAGGAACTCGACCAGCTTGCGATTCTGCAGGTACGGGCTGAGCTCGATCTGGTTCGTCGCGATCGCGTCCCTGCCGACGGCCGCGATCGCTTCCTTCGTCAGTTCGATGTTGAAGTTCGAGATGCCGATTTGGCGCGTGAGGCCCTTCGCCTTCGCGTCGGCCAGCGCGGTCATGAACGTGTCGATCGACACGCCGTTGCCCGGCGCCGGCCAATGGATCAGTGTCAGGTCGACATGGTCGGTGCGCAGCTTGCGCAGGCTTTCCTCGAGGCTGGCCGCCAGCTTGTCCGGTGCGTAGTTGTCGACCCAGATCTTCGTCGTGAGGAACAGGTCTTCGCGGCGCACGCCGGACGCGGCGATCGCTTCGCCGACTTCGGCTTCGTTGCCGTAGATCTGCGCGGTGTCGATCGCGCGGTAGCCGACTTCGAGGCCGTTGCGCACCGAGTCGACGACCACTTGGCCTTGCAGGCGGAACGTACCGAGGCCGAAGGCGGGAATCTTGCTCATCTGTGCTCCTGAAAGAGGGGGAACGATTGCGGTATCGGAATCATTCTGGCGCTTGATACTCATGAAATAAACGCCTTTAGAAATCAAAAATATTTGATTTGAAGTCAAATATCGATCGTGCTGCGGGTGCATGCGGGCCGTGGCCGGCCTTATGCGGCCCGCGTCTGCAGATTCGTTTGCGGATGGAAGGCGGGCAGCACGTCCGCCGCGATCTCGGCCATCGTTTCGTCGAGCGGCCGCCGGTTGCGGCGGAAATGCAGGCCGATGTGCTGCACGCCCGCGTCGCGCATCGCCGCGAGTTCCTCCGTCAGCGCGACGCGTCCCGCGCGGGCGCCGAAGCGGTGCCGCTGCAGCGGCTCGTGCGGATCGTCCGCGAGGTCGAGATGGATGAAGCTCACGTACGGCTTGCCGCCGGCTACCGCACGCCAGCTCGCGGCGCGCTGCAGGTGATCGGCCGGCGTGCCCGGATACGCGAGGCAGCCGTCCATGTGCTCGCCGATCCACGCGGGCGTCTGCTGCGCGAGGCCCGCGACGAGCAGCGGCACCGGCGAACGGACCGCGGGAAGCACGTCCAGGCCGGGCGGCAGATGCCCGCGCGCGCCGTCGCGCAGCAGCGCGACGTGGTCGCGGAAGGTCGCGCCGCGCGTGGCGAAGTCGCGGCCGAACAGCGGATACTCGACCGGCCGGTCGCCGCTTGCGACGCCGAGCAGCAGGCGTCCGCCGCTCAATTCCTGGATCGTCGCGGCCGATTTCAGCGTGAGCAGCGGTTCGCGCAGCGGCAGCACGACGGCCGCGGTGCCGAGCAGGATGTCGCGCGTGATCCCGGCGAGGTAGCCGAGATACGAGAACGTCTCGAACACCTGCGCGGCGTCGCCGAACGACGGGTCGTACACCGGCACGTCGCGCACCCAGAGCGCGCGGAAGCCGAGCGTGTCGGCCAGTTGCGCGAGTTCCGCGTGGATTTCCAGGTCGGGCACGCCGGGGTGGCGGCCGTCATGCTGGCGTTTCGCGTTGCCGGCCGGGGTCCAGTCGTTGTCGAGCGGCAGTTCGATGCCGATGCTGAAGCCGCCGTCGGCGAGCTTGTCGAGCGACGTGAGCATGATGGACGCCTCCGTTCAGACCGCGCGCAGGCTGCCGTCGAGCCGGTAGAAATCGAGCGACGACGCGGTGAAGAACGAGCGCGACGTGCCGGCGGCGAAATCGTCGATATGCACGACGGTGGCGCGATCGGCTTCCTGCCACGAGATCGCGTAGGTCTCGCCGGCGACGCGCTGCCACGTGTATTCGACTTCGCCCTTCGCGCCCACGTAAGGGCCTTCGGTGATCTCGTAGCGCATGTGGCGACCGTCTTCGTCGTATGCGTTGAGCGCGGTGAGGCCGTCGTAACGGACTTCGAAAGTCTTGCCGGCGAACGGCGGGCGTGGGGTCGATGCGTTCATGCTGGTGGCTCCTGAAAAAGGTGAGTTCAATGGGCGAGTTCGACGGGTCCGGCCGTGCGCTCGGGCAGACCGTGGCGGCGGTCGAGACGGCCGCTCAGCGCGGTGAGCGCAAATGCGCCGAGCGTGACGACGGCGGCGATCCACGGCGTGTGGCCGAGGCCGACGCTCGCGACGATCAGGCCGCCGAGCGACGAGCCGCCGGCCACGCCGAGGTTGAAGGCGGCGATGTTGAAGCCCGATGCGACGTCGGTGGCGTCCGGCGCGAAGTGGCGCGCCTGCTTGACGACGTACACCTGCAGCCCCGGCACGTTGCCGAACGCCACGGCGCCCCACGCGAGCATCGTCAGGACTGCGAGCCATTTCGCGTGAATCGTGAAGGTCAACGCGAGCAGCACGATCGCGAGCAGCAGGAAGATCCGCTTGAGCGCCTTCACGGGGCCGACGGCGTCCGCGAGCTTGCCGCCCCACACGTTGCCGATCGCGACCGATACGCCGTAGCCGACGAGCACGAGGCTGACCTGCGACGGCGTGAAGCCGGCGATCCGTTCGAGCAGCGGCGCCATATAGGTGAACGCGATCAGCGAACCGCCGTAACCGACGGCCGTCATCGCATAGACGAGCAGCAGGCGCGGCTGGGCCAGCACGCGCAACTGGCGGGCGAGCGGCGCCGGCGGCGTCTGCGGCAGCCCGCGCGGCACGAATGCGACCGCGCCGACGAACGCGACGAGGCCGAACAGCGCGACGATCAGGAACGTCGCACGCCAGCCGAAGTGCTGGCCGATGAACGTGCCGAGCGGAATGCCGGCGACGAACGCGACGGTCATGCCGCTGAACATCGTCGCGATCGCGCTCGCGGCCTTGTCCTTCGGCACGAGCGTCGTCGCGATGATCGAGCCGACCGAGAAGAACACGCCGTGCGCGAGGCCCGTGAGCACGCGCGCGACGATCAGCGATTCGTAGCCGGGCGCCTGCCACGCGACGAGGTTGCCGACGGTGAAGAGCGCCATCAGCCCGGCGAGCAGCGCCTTGCGCGGCACGCGGCCGGTGAGCGCGGTGAGCAGCGGCGCGCCGATCGCGACGCTCAGCGCGTACAGGCTGACGAGCAGGCCGGCGGACGGCAGGCTGACGCCGAGGTCCGCACCGATCGTCGGGATCAGCCCGACGATCACGAATTCGGTGGTGCCGATGGCAAAGGCGCTGATGGTCAACGCAAGCAACGCGAGTGGCATGACGGGATCCGGGTTTCGGTAGGAATGGATCGCAGTGTGCCGGCTTTACTTTTGCTTAAAAACTGGTCTATAAACCAAATTGTTTTGATTTCAAATCAACAATGAAGACCACCCTCGACGAACTCCAGGCCTTTATCGCCGTGGTCGACACCGGTTCGATCACCGCCGCCGCCCAGCACCTCGACCTTACCGTGTCGGCGACGAGCCGCACGCTCGCGCGGCTCGAGGAGAAGCTGAAGACCACGCTGCTGC
Organism: Burkholderia sp. MSMB2157WGS; assembly: GCF_001532755.1. NCBI lineage: Bacteria > Pseudomonadati > Pseudomonadota > Betaproteobacteria > Burkholderiales > Burkholderiaceae > Burkholderia > Burkholderia sp. MSMB2157WGS. The sequence continues at coordinate 296,091 of NZ_LPJG01000017.1, forward strand.
GCCGGACCACGCGCCGGCTCGAGCTGACCGAGGAAGGGCGCGCATTCCTGCAGGATGCGCGCGCGATCGTCGAATCGGTCGAGAACGCGGAAGAGCAGATGCTCGCGCGGCGCGAGATGCCGTCCGGGCGATTGCGCGTCGACGCCGCGACGCCGTTCATGCTGCACGTGATCGTGCCGCTCGTGCGCGGCTACCGCGAGCGTTTTCCGAAGGTCGAACTGGAACTGAACAGCAACGAGGGCATCATCGATCTGCTGGAGCGGCGCACCGACGTCGCGATCCGGATCGGCCGGCTGAAGGATTCGACGCTGCACAGCCGGCGCATCGGCAACAGCCGAGTGCGCATGCTCGCGAGCCCCGCCTACATCGAAGCGCACGGCCAGCCGCGCAAGGTCGAGGATCTCCGCAAGCACACGCTGCTCGGCTTCACGCAGCCCGAATCGCTGAACGTATGGCCGATCCTCGGCACGGACGGCGAGCCTTGCCGCATCGAGCCCGACGTGTGGTCGTCGAGCGGCGAGACGCTGCGGCAGCTCGCGCTGGAGGGCACGGGTGTCGTGTGCCTGTCGGATTTCGTGACCGCGCAGGATCGCGAGGCCGGGCGGCTCGTGCAGGTGCTCGCGCGGCAGACGCTCGAGGTCGAGCAGCCGATCAACGCGGTGTATTACCGGAACACCGCGATCTCGTCGCGGATCGCGTCGTTCGTCGATTACCTGATCGAGATGCTCGGCGCCGGCAGCGGGCGCGATGCGCCGGCGCGGCGCAAGGCCACGTGGCTGCTGTCGCCGTAGCGACGCGGCGCCGGCGGCGCGACCGGTCGGGAACGGGCGTGCCGCGCGGCGGCACGCCGTCGGGCGGCGATTACGCCTCTTCGGCCCACGACATCCCGTCGCGCGCGAGCAGCGCCGACGAGGCGGCAGGCCCGAACGTGCCGGCCGTGTACAGGCGCGGCCGGTCGCCGAGCTGCTTCCAGCCGTCGAGGATCGGCTCGACCCACGACCACGCCGCTTCGAGCTCGTCGCGGCGCATGAAGTGCGTGAGGCGGCCGCGGATCACGTCGATCAGCAGCCGTTCGTACGCTTCCGCGCGCCGCTCCGGAATCGCCTGCTGCAGGTCGAGGTTCAGGCTCACCGGCACCATGTTCATCCCGCTGCCCGGCTCCTTCGCGAGCATCTGCAACTGGATCGACTCTTCCGGCTGGAGCTGGATCACGAGGCGGTTGCTGTAGTGGCGCGGGCCGGTCGGGATGATCGAGAACGGCATGTCCGCGAACTCGATCACGATTTCCGACTGGCGGCGCTGCAGCCGCTTGCCGGTGCGCAGGAAGAACGGCACGTTCGCCCAGCGCCAGTTGTTGATGTACGCGCGCAGCGCGACGAAGGTTTCCGCGCGGCTGTCCGCCGGCACGTTGTCTTCCTCGAGATAGCCCTTGACTGGCTGGCCGTCGACCGCGCCGGCCGTGTACTGGCCGCGCACCGTGTCGCGCGCGACGTCCGACAGCGACATCGGTCGCAGCGAACGCAGCACCTTCAGCTTCTCGTCGCGCACCGCGTCCGGATCGAGCGACACGGGCGGCTCCATCGCGACGATGCACAGCAGTTGCAGCAGGTGGTTCTGCACCATGTCGCGCAGCGCGCCGGTGTGGTCGTAGAAGCCCGCGCGACTGCCGACGCCGACCGTTTCCGCGACCGTGATCTGCACGCTGCGGATGCTCGGCGCCTGCCACAGCGGCCCGAAGATCGGGTTGCCGAAGCGCAGCACCATCAGGTTCTGCACGGTTTCCTTGCCGAGATAGTGATCGATCCGGTAGATCTGCGATTCCTCGAAGTGCTTGCCGACCGCGTCGTTGATCGCCTTCGCGGACGCGAGATCGTGGCCCAGCGGCTTTTCGAGGACGACGCGCGAGTGCGCGTCGACGAGGTGCGCGGCCGACAGGTTGTCGCAGATCGTCGTGAACAGCTCCGGCGACGTCGACAGGTAGAACACGCGGATCGCGTCGCCGCGCGCCGCTTCGGCGAGCCGCTGGTAGTCGTCCGGCGCGTTCACGTCGATCAGCACGTACTTGAACAGGTCGAGGAAGCGGCTCCACGCGTCGGCGTCGAACGCCTTCTCGTCGATGAACGGGCGCGACTGCTCGTCCATGAACTTGCGGTAGCCGTCGATGCCCCAGTCGCGGCGGCCGACGGCGATGATGCGCGTCTCGGGCGGAAGATTGCAGTGCAGGTGCGCCATGTACAGCGCGGGCAACAGCTTGCGGGCGGCGAGGTCGCCGCCGCCGCCGAAGATGATCATGTCGACGGGCCGGTCGGCCGCGGTCTGGGAAGGCTGAGTCGTCATGGGAGGTTCGCGGTTTGGAACGGTGAACGTGAAACGAACGTCGAGGGCATCGGGCGCCGGATGGCCGGCGCCGGTACGGCAAAACGCTAATAGTGCACCGTTTTGATGGATTGCGTATGCGTTCCCCCGGATGTAACAGGGCTTGCATTGCGCCTCGCCGCTCAATTATGATTGAGTGCTCACTCATTAAAGGAATCGAACGTGGCCCGACCGCGCAGTCCCGACAAGCACGAAGCCATCCTCGCCGCGGCCGCGCGCGCGCTCGCCGAGGACGGCGCGGCCGCGACGACCGCACGCATCGCGCGGCTCGCCGGCGTGGCGGAAGGCACGGTGTTCACGTACTTCGAGACCAAGGATGCGTTGCTGAACGCGCTGTATCTGAGCCTGAAGGCCGGCTTGCGCGAAGCGATGATGGCCGGGTTTCCGGACCGTGCGCCGGCCGAGCAGGCCGTGCGGCATGCGTGGAACGGCTATGTGTCGTGGGGCGTCGCGAATCCGGACGGCCGGCGCGCGCTGCAGCAGCTCGGCGTGAGCGGGCGCATCGACGACGCGCATCGCGCGGCCGGCGCGGAAGGCTTCGGCGCGATCGGCACGCTGCTGCGCGAGCAGGTCGCCGCGTCGGGCGCGCTGAACCGCGACGAAGCGCATGCGTTCTGCTCGGCGTTGTTTACGTCGATCGCGGCAACCGCGATGGAGTCGATCGCACGCGACCCGGCGCGGGCCGATGCCTACCGGGAAGCGGGGTTTCGCGCGTTGTGGGCCGTATTGCACGCGGTGTGAGTCGAAAGTCGCCGTCGCGGCGGCGCGTGCCGCCACGACCGGCAGGGCGTTGCAGGGTCGCAAGGGCTGCTACGTCGTTCATATTAATGAGTAAGTAATCATTCATTTTAGTCGTTTCATCACGATCAAGGAGCGGAAAATGTCGAAAGTCTGGTTGGTAACGGGGGCCGCACGCGGCTTGGGCCGAGCGATTTCGGAAGCGGTGCTGGCAGCCGGCGACCGGCTAGTGGCCGGCGCGCGCGATCCGGCGCGACTGGCCGATCTGGCCGAGCGTCATGGCGACCGGCTGCTGCCGGTCGAACTCGACGTCACCGACGAAGCGGCGGCCGCGCGGGCCGTCGCGGCGGCACGCGCCGCGTTCGGGCGCATCGACGTGCTGGTGAACAACGCGGGCTACGGCCACACGGCGCCGTTCGAGCAGATGGGCGCCGACGTCTTCCGCGACCAGATCGAAACGAACCTGTTCGGCGTGATCAACCTGACGCGGGCCGTGTTGCCGACGATGCGTGCGCAGCGCGCGGGGCACATCTTCCAGGTGTCGTCGGTCGGCGGGCGGACGTCGACGCCGGGATTGTCCGCGTACCAGGCCGCGAAGTGGGCGGTCGGCGGGTTCAGCGACGTGCTCGCGAAGGAAGTCGCGCCGTTCGGCGTGCGCGTGTGCACGCTGGAGCCCGGCGGGATGCGTACCGAATGGGCCGCACAGGCGAAGCGCGGGATCGACGATCTGCTGCCGGACTATCGGCCGTCGGTCGGAAAGATTCTCGATCTGCTCGGCGCGTATGGCGGGCATGAGGTCGGCGATCCCGCCCGAATCGCGGCGCTGATCGTCGAGCTGTCGCGTCGCGACGACGTGCCGATGCGCTTGCTGCTCGGCGGCGATGCGCTGTTCGTCTGCGAGCAGGCGGAGCGGCAGCGCGCGGAAGAGGCGGCGCGGTGGCGCGATGCCTCGTTGTCCACGCAGTTTCCGGATGCGAAGTTGCCGGACGGGCTGCAAGCGTTGAAGCAGGTCGAGTAGTTGCGAGGGGCGTGGCGTCGGCGGTGGGTGTGCCGCGCCGCCGTTGCGGCGGGGCGCTCGGCGGCCGGTCGAGGGCGGGCGCGTGTACGCCCATCGCCCAAGCAGTCGCCGCGGCCGTCGACGCAGCGCCCGCTTCCTGTCACTCGCCGAAGCAAGTCGCGCACGAGAGGGTGGCGTCGCCTTGGCTCGAGGTGCTTCGCTTTCTTGCGAAATGCCTGCGGTCGGGCGCTCCGGGGTTTGCCATTGACATGTTCGCGACAATGTACGGGCCCTCGTGAGAGGGCTCCAGAAGCTACTTTCGGTTAGATACGGATATGCCTTATGCCACGGGCGTTCCCGCGATGCTCTAGGCGGTCCCGTCCACATCTGATCGAAAGTCGTACCCGCATCTAATCGAAGTTCACGCACCGGACCGACGCCCCGTATTAACCCTGATTAATAAACCTTATCGCGGTGAAAAATTCCGCATCTTATTGCGCGGATATCGGCTCGCTATAGTGGCTCGCTTTCCCGCACGCATCCCCCGCGTGCGCAGACGAACGGCAGGAGCCCCTTGATGACCACCGCTACCCGATTCACCGAAGTCGAGGATCTGATGCCCGCCGCAGGCGGGCTGCGCGAGATCCGTCACCACATCCATCACCATCCCGAACTCGCGTACGAAGAGCACGACACGGCCGCGCTCGTCGCGGACAAGCTCGAGCAATGGGGCTGGCAGGTGACGCGCGGGGTCGGCAAGACCGGCGTCGTCGGCACGCTGCGGGTGGGCGACGGCGCACGCAGCATCGGCATTCGCGCGGACATGGATGCGTTGCCGATCGTCGAGGCGACCGGCCTGCCGTATGCGAGCGGCACGCACGGCAAGATGCACGCGTGCGGCCACGACGGCCACACGACGATGCTGCTCGGCGCCGCGCGGCATCTCGCGAAGACGCGCAACTTCTCGGGCACCGTGCACCTGTATTTCCAGCCGGCGGAAGAGCACGGCGTCGACAGCGGCGCGAAGAAGATGATCGACGACGGCCTGTTCGAGCGTTTCCCGTGCGACGCCGTGTTCGGCATGCACAACCATCCGGGCGCGGCGCCCGGCGTCTTCCTCACGCGGCGCGGCCCGTTCATGTCGGCCGGCGACAAGGCGATCATCTCGATCGAAGGCGTCGGCGGCCACGCGGCGCGCCCGCATCTGACGGTCGACCCGGTGGTCGTCGCCGCGAGCATCGTGATGGCGCTGCAGACGATCGTCGCGCGCAACGTCGACCCGTCGCAGCCGGCGGTGGTCACGGTCGGCTCGATGCACGCGGGCACCGCGAACAACGTGATTCCGAACGGCGCGCGCCTCGAACTCAGCGTGCGTTCGTTCAGCCCCGACGTGCGTGCGCTGCTCAAGCGCCGCATCGTCGAGCTGGCCGAAACGCAGGCTGCGAGCTACGGCGCGACCGCGAACGTCGAGTACATCGAAGGCTATCCGGTCGTGGTCAATACGGATGCCGAAACGGATTTCGCCGCGCAGGTCGCGCGTGAACTCGTCGGCGATGCGCACGTGGTCGAGCAGGCCGACCTGCTGATGGGCAGCGAGGATTTCGCGTTCATGCTGCAGCAGCGGCCGGGCTCGTTCGTGCGGCTCGGCAACGGCGAAGGCGAGGACGGCTGCATGGTGCACAACCCGAAATACGACTTCAACGATCGCAATCTGCCGATCGGCGCGGCGTTCTGGACGCGCCTCGTCGAGCGTTACCTCGGGCAGTGATCGCAACGGCGGCGCGCGGCCGGCGCTTCCGGCCGCATTCAGAGGAGAGGAGAGCGATGCAGAAAGACCATCTCGCGCTGCACCCCGCGTCGCCGGGCGCCGCCGAAGCCGGTGCGCCCGGCGCGCCTGCCGTCACGCGGCGCGGCGCGATCGCCGCGGCCGTGATCGGCAACTGGCTGGAATTCTTCGATTTCACCGTGTACGGTTTCTTCGCGGTGCTGATCGGCAAGTTGTTCTTCCCGTCGAGCGACCCGACCACGTCGCTGCTGCTGTCGGTCGCGACGTTCGCCGCCGGCTTCTTCACGCGGCCGCTCGGCAGCGTCGTGCTCGGCGTCTACGCCGACCGCAAGGGGCGCAAGGCCGCGCTGAACCTGACGATCATGCTGATGGCGCTCGGCACCGGCCTGATCGCGATCGCGCCGACCTATGCGCAGGTGGGCGTGGCCGCGCCGCTGCTCGTGGTGTTCGCGCGGTTGCTGCAGGGCTTCTCGCAAGGCGGCGAATTCGGCGCGGCGACGTCGACGCTGCTCGAACAGGGCGGCACGTCGCGCCGCGCGTTCCGCGCGAGCTGGCAGCTCGCGACGCAAGGCGGTGCCGCGCTGATGGGCTCGGGGTTCGCCGCGCTGCTGTCGAACACGATGACGAAGGACGCGCTGGAAGGCTGGGGCTGGCGGCTGCCGTTCCTCGTCGGCGTGCTGATCGCGCCGGTCGGGATGTTTTTGCGTCGCCGGCTCGCGGACGACGCGCCCGGCGACCGCCATCACGGCATCGAGCGCGGCGTGCTGCACGAGCTGTTCTCGAAGCACGCGCGCACGGTGCTGCTGCTGATGCTCACGGTGATGGGCGGCACGGTGTCGACCTACATCCTGACCTTCTACATGCCGACCTACGCGATCCACACGCTCGGCTTGCCGATGAAGCTGTCGATGTTCGTCGGGGTCGCGTCGGGCTGCGTGATGCTGGTCACGTGCCCGCTGTTCGGCTGGCTGTCGGACAAGCTCGGCAGCCGGCGCCTGCCGATCTTCGTCGGCCGCGGCGTGCTGGTCGCGCTGCTGTTTCCGGCATTCTGGCTGATGAACCATCATCCGACGCTGTCGGTGATCTTGCCGCTGACCGCGCTGATGCTGCTGTTCTATTCGCTCGGCTCCGCATCGGAAATGGCACTGATGTGCGAGTCGCTGCCGCGCCACGTGCGGGCGACGGGCATCTCGATCGCGTATGCGCTCGCGGTGACGATCTTCGGCGGCACCGCGCAGCTGATCGCGACCTGGCTCGTGAAGACGACCGGCAGCAAGCTCGCGCCGGCGGGCTACGTGGCCGCGTGCGTGGTGCTGTCGCTGATCGCGGTCGCGATGCTGCGCGAGACCGCGCGGGAATCGCTGGACTGACGCGTGATGCGTGATGTGGCCTGAGGTTACCGAGCAGGGTGGTCGGAACGGGCTGGATGGCCCCGACGAAGCCGCGGGCCCGAGCATACCGCTTGAACTGGCCGGTGCGCGAGGTTTCGGACCGGCCAGCTACAGTCCCGAGCGCGAGGTGCGGGGGCAAAGCGGCTAGCGATCTCGACAGCGTCAGGGTGCAGGCTGCCATTGTGAGCGGCAGCAGCGGTCCACTTTATCGGGTGTCCGCAAACCATGGCTTGTCCAAGCGGGACCTATCGTGTTGCCGCTGCCAAGCTGTTATAAGGGGTGAAATTGGAAATCAATTATACGGACCCACATTATCAAGAATGACTCCAAGGCACGTCATTTTTGCAATATACCGATGGCCATCAGATCGATACGGAACCTTCCATTGGTGGAGGTCGGTGACGTATTCGAAGTTTTCGTCAAAAACGATTTTAGACAAGCCATTTTGGTTGGCGTATTTTTCGACGAATCCCGTTATTTCGAGACGGCTCATTTGGGGGCACGTGCCATCTCCGTTGTCCCAATTTCTAACGTAAACTAGAATGGCAAATAAAACCGATGCGCATACTAGTAATGCACCACTGGCGGTCGCCGTGTATTTGAGTATTTTTTTTGTCAAAACTCCCTCCGCAATCAAAAAAATCCGGTTTGTCGATGTGAGGAAAGTTTTTAAGCTTTCCTCATGCCGGTTCGTGGGTCAGTGAAATGACTTATGGCCGGCGTCCGAAGCCACCCGGCCGCGCCGTATGGACCGCCGCTGGCGTTCCATCTGGATTCGTTGCTTTGATGCTGGCCCTGGTTCCGTTGATGTTGAGCGGTTGCGATCCCGTAAAATAGATCATGAAATCTTTGTGATCAGTAAATTCTCCAATTTTTCGGACGAACGTAGTCAAAGCCTCTTGTATCGACGGACGAGACCGCGAAGCATCAAAGTCGAACTTGTCTGGGTAAAGTGTATATTCGCCTCTGAAATAGAAGCTGTCATCACTTCCTAAAAATAGCTCACCTTGGATGTGGCCGCTCACTCGTCCAAGTGCCGATCCGACAATTAATTCTTGATCGCTCAATAAATTCGTGCTGAACTGGGCGTCGATCCGATAGGTTCCAGGCCCCATGGCATCGTTGACGATAATGTCTCTTATCGGAGATATCTGCTGAGCACCGATTCCAAGTCTCAAGGATTTTAGGTCAACTGATTTTGGGTCTCCGTTTCCTCTAATCCAATTGTAGTAAGCTGAAAGGGTGAAAAATGGAGTGGCGTAGAATTTAAAGCTCTCAATGGGTGGGGCCGGGAGGTGACTGAAATAATAGTCGCTGAACAACCCAAATGCTGTTGTGAGGCCACTAAACGTCGTATCGGAAAGGCCATACTGGGTTGCACCACTAATGCCTTGCCAGCCCATGTCTGCAATCCACGAGGTGAAGAGGGCATAAGTTGAAATTTGCGCTTGCACAACTTGTTTGCTTGCAAGTTCCATCCCATATCCAAATTCATAAAGCACGTCTCGCGAGCGCCCGGCGGCGGCAGCTTCGAGAATTTTTTTCCCATTGACTAATCTGAATTTGCCAATTTGAAATATGCCGCCACGAATATTATCTCCATTTATTGCCCAATGATAACCCCCGGCGGGCCCATTGGGTGTGGCTATGGGGAGCGAGAGTCCGGTCGGTGCCGTAACGCTGATCGGTGGCATAAGATCGTCCGCCGGACCGTGCCCTTGCGCGAGTGCTCGGATAGGACTGCTTGCCAATAAAGCGGTGGAAGCCCCAAGAAAGTGTCGTCTTTTCATCTAATGGTCCCAGTAGCGTTTGTTTTTCTGCGAAAAAGTCAAACCGATTTCGAAGTTGACCAAGTCAACACGCTTTGCCCTCGAAGGGCAGGAGACATGACACGCGTGACCGAGATTGTTGCAACTCGGCAATTCTTGCAATTTGACTTCATCAACATTACCAGTATCTAACCAATTCGTATGATGTTGCAAGCAGAGTGGGACAGGCGTCCAATCGGACTCGCACGATGTCGTGAACAAAACTCCCGTGACGTCGTCGGCAGTGCACCGAGCAACTCGGTCCTGTCGACGAGCTTGCTCGCGATCAGTGCCTGACCTTGCCCTCGGCCTGCCAAACACGATAGACGGCAGGCGGCGCGCGCGGCCGTGCGCGCTTACCGCCCGCGCACCACCCTCAGATACGACGCGAGCATCGTCGCGAGTTCCTGCGCGGCCGGCGTCAGCGGTACGGCCGCGCGCTGCAGCAGGCAGACGTCCTGCGCTTCGGCCCGTTCGCGCACGGGCACCTTCACGAGCGCGCCGGCGAACGGCCCGTGCCGTGTGATCGCTTCGGTTTCGAGCGCGAGGGAATCGGTCTGCGTGACGATCTGCAGCGTCTCGAACATCCCTTCGACGGTCGCGAGAATCTTCGGCGGCGGCTGGCCGTGCGCGTCGAAGTACGCGAGCAGCCGGTTGACGACCGGGTCGGCGCTCAGGTTCGGCGAGCGCGTGGACACCCATGCATGGTCGGCCAGCTCGGCGAGCGATCGCGCATGCATCGCCGGGTGCCCGTTGCGGCAGACGACCACCGGCGCCGACGTGCGCAACGGCGTGACCGCGAGATCGGTCGTGTCGGTCTGCTTCGCGACCAGCGCGATCGCGAAATCGACCGCGCTTTCGCGCAGCCAGCCGATCATCATCCGCGACGTGCCGGTGCGCAGGTGCACGTCCACCTTGTCGAAGCGCGCGCGGAACGCGGTCAGCACGGGCGCGAACGCGTCGATCAGCGGCTCGGTCACGAGGCCGAGCGTGACGGTGCCTTCGTAGGCGCCGCTCAACTGACGGATTTCCCGCTCGACCTGGTCGCATTCGCCGAGGATCGAACCGGAGCGCGCGAGCAGCCGCTGGCCGACGGCCGTCGGCACGATCCCGCGATTGGTGCGCGTGAACAGCGTCGCGCCGAGCGTCGCCTCGAGGCCCTGCAGTTGCTGCGAGACGCCGCTTTGCGCGAGATCGAGCGCACGTGCGGCCGCGCGCAGGCTGCCGTGCTCGACGACGGCCTGGAAGATGCGGAGCTGGGACAGCGTGAACGCCATGGGAAGCTGCGAGGCCGGTGATCGGAAATACCGATCATGATAAGTCAGCCGATGGTTCCGGCGGCAGCCGGCGGCCCCTACGATCGCAGGCAGTCCGGCGCATGCCGTTCGTCCCGCTACCTGCCCATCGTCGAACATGAAACGTTTCCTCGTCCCGCTCGTTTCCCTGTGCATTGGCCTGGCGGCCACGTCCGCGTGTGCGCTCGACGCGCACGTGGTGCGGCTCGGCATCGACCCGACCTATCCGCCGATGGATGCGAAAGCGCCCGACGGCAGCCTGAAAGGCTTCGACGTCGATCTCGGCAACGAGATCTGCCGCCGCGCGCAGTTGCGCTGCCAGTGGGTCGAGCTCGAATTCTCCGGGATGATCCCCGCGTTGCAGGCGCGCAAGATCGACGCGATCCTGTCGTCGATGGCGATCACCGCGAAGCGCGAGAAACAGATCCTGTTCTCGTCGAAGCTGTTCCGCTTCAAGTCGCGGCTCGTCGCGCGGCCCGGCAGCGGGCTCGACGGCACGGTGGCGTCGCTGGCCGGCAAGCGCGTCGGCGTGCAGTCGGGCACGCAGTTCGAATCGTGGGCGCTCGCGCACTGGGCGCCGGCCGGCGTCGGCGTGGTGCCGTACAAGAGCCAGGACGACGTGTTCGCCGACCTCGTGAACGGCCGCCTCGACGCGGCGCTGCTCGGCGCCGTGGAAGCCGACTACGGGTTCCTGCGCCAGCCGCGCGGCAAGGGCTTCGCGTTCGTCGGCGCGCCGCTCGACATGGGCGATCGCGGTGTCGGCATCGGCATGCGGCAGTCGGATACCGCGCTCAAGGCGTCGATCGACGGCGCGATCGCAGCGATGCTGAAGGACGGTACGTACGACCGGATCGCGAAGCAGTACTTCGATTTCAACCCGTACGGCGACTGAGCGCCGTGCAGGCCCGTTGTCCCGATTTCCCGTTTTCATCCGTTCGAGACCATCGATGCAGATTCGCACCACGCCGCTCCTGTCGCCGTCGATCGGCACGCAGCGCACGCTGACGAGCTTTCATTTCGGGCCGGCCGACAGCGGCCGCAAGATCTACCTGCAGGCCGCGTTGCACGCGGACGAGACGCCGGCGATGCTCGCGGCGGTCGTGCTGAAGCAGCGTCTCGCGCAGCTCGACGCCGCAGGCCGGCTCGCGGCCGACATCGTGCTCGTGCCGGTGTCGAACCCGGTCGGCCTCAATCATCATCTGCTCGGGCAGTTCATCGGCCGTTTCGACCTCGCGAGCGGCCGCAACTTCAATCGCGGCTTCCTGCCGCTCGCCGAGATTGCGGCCCGGGCGCGCGACCGGCTGGGCGACGACGGCGCGCGCAATCGCGCGATCGTGCGCGAATGCGTCGGCGCGGCGCTCGACGACATCGCGCCGCGCACCGAATTCGATGCGCTGCAGCTTGCGCTGCTGAAGCTGTCGCACGACGCCGACGTCGTGATCGACCTGCATTGCTCGCTCGAAGCGGTGATGCACGTGTACACGAGCGAGACCGCGTGGCCGGACGTCGAGCCGCTCGCGCGTTATCTCGGTGCGGAGGTGTCGCTGCTCGCCGAGGATTCGGGCGGCCATGCGTTCGACGATGCGCATCACCTGCTGTGGTCGCGGTTGCGCGCGCATTTGCCGGACGGCACGCCGATGGCGGCCGGCACCGTGGCCGTGACCGTCGAGTGCCGCGGCCAGCGCGACGTGACGTACGACTATGCGCAACGCGACGCCGACGCGCTCGTCGACTATCTCGTGTGGTGCGGTGCGGTGCGCGGCGAACGCGCACCGCTGCCGCCGCTGGCCGCACCGGCCACGCCGCTTGCGGGCAGCGAGCAGTTTTACGCGCCGGTGAGCGGGATCCTCGTGCACCGTGCGGCGATCGGCGCGACGATCCGTGCGGGCGATCCGCTGTTCGACATCGTCGATCCGCTGACGGATGCGGTCACGACGATCTCGAGCGCGACCGATGGCGTGTTCTACATGCGGCGCGCGATCCGTTTCGTGACGGCCGGCGCGCCGCTCGGCCGCGTGACCGGCACGGTACCGGTGCGAACGGGGATGCTGCTGGGCGCGTGAGCGGTGCCGGGCGTGCACGGCGTCCGAGAGGCGCCGTGCAATTTCGTTCTCGTCAAATTGACCGGGCGTTGCCGCGCCCCTAAATTGGGTAATGCGGAGCGCGCTCCGTGTTCCGTGAGAAGGACGTTGCAAACAGAGTCAGAGAGTTGAGCGGGCGGCGCATGCCGCCCGTCTTTTTATCCGCGGTATCCGCACTATCGGCTCGATCCGCGTGCTTCACGCCATGCGCGAATGGCCATGTTGCCGATCCGGCGCGCGAAGTGACCGCTCACCCGCGCCGTGCGACCAGCTCCGATACCGTCTGCGCGGCCTGCTGCAGCGGCCCGAGAAACTCCTTCACCATCTGCTTCGCGGTATGCCGCTGCGCGTTGCCGCTGATGTTCATCGCGGCGATCACCTGCCCGCGCCGGTTGCGGATCGGCGCGGAGATCGACATCAAGCCCACCTCGAGTTCCTGGTCGACCACGGCCCAGCCTTGCTGGCGCACCTGCGCGATCGTCGCCTTGAGTTCGCCGATGTCGGTGATCGTGCGCGGCGTATGCGCACGGATGCCGCTTTGCGCGAGCGTTTCGTCGAGCGCCGCGTCGTCGAGCGCGGACAGCAGCACGCGGCCCATCGACGTGCAGTACGCGGGCAGCCGGCTGCCGATCGACAGGTTGATCGTCATGATCTTGCGGGTCGGCACGCGCAGCACGTAGACGATCTCGGTGCGGTCGAGCACCGCGGCCGAGCAGCTTTCGTGGATTTGCGCGGACAACTGCTCCATCACCGGATCGGCGAGATTCCAGAACGGCATCGACGTCAGGTACGCGAAGCCGAGCTCGAGGATCTTCGGCGTGAGCCGGAACAGCCGGCCGTCGGCCTCGACGTAGCCGAGCGTCTGCAGCGTGAGCAGGATCCGGCGCGCGCCCGCGCGCGTGAGGCCGGTGGCCGACGCGACCTCGGTGAGCGTCTGCTCCGGGCGCGCCGCGTCGAATGCGCGGATCACCGCGAGGCCGCGCGCGAACGACTGCACATAGGAGTCGCCGGGTTTCGTTTGAATATCGTCGGTTGTCATGAGCGCCTGGAATGTCGTGCAGCCGAGAAGATAGCGCATGGGGCCCGACACGCCAACCGCACGGCGGACCGCGCCCTTGACAGGTCGTCCCTGCACTCCCTATGATGCGTTGAACGTTCGATACACGATCTTATGTTCGTATATAGAACATTTAAGCGCATCCCGGCGGGCAATGCAAGGGGGCGCCCCGTTCATTTCCCAGCCTTTCACGGGACCGGAGACACTGATGACCGAAGCTTTTCTGTGTGATGCGATCCGTACGCCGATCGGGCGTTACGGCGGTGCACTGTCCGGCGTGCGCGCCGACGATCTGGGCGCGGTGCCGCTCAAGGCGCTCGTCGAGCGCAACCGCGACGTCGACTGGACGGCGATCGACGACGTGATCTACGGCTGCGCGAACCAGGCCGGAGAGGACAACCGCAACGTCGCGCGCATGTCGGCGCTGCTGGCGGGCCTGCCGGAGGGCGTGCCCGGTTCGACGATCAACCGCCTGTGCGGCTCCGGAATGGATGCGGTCGGCGTGGCCGCGCGCGCGATCAAGTCGGGCGAAGCCGCGCTGATGGTGGCGGGCGGCGTCGAGAGCATGACGCGCGCGCCGTTCGTGATGGGCAAGGCCGCGAGCGCGTTCGCGCGCCAGGCCGACATCTACGATACGACGATCGGCTGGCGCTTCGTCAATCCGCTGATGAAGCAGTTGTATGGCGTCGATTCGATGCCGGAGACGGCCGAGAACGTCGCGGTCGACTACAACATCAGCCGCGCGGATCAGGACCTGTTCGCGTTGCGCAGCCAGCAGAAGGCCGCGCGGGCGCAGCAGGACGGCACGCTCGCCGAGGAAATCGTGCCGGTCACGATTGCGCAGAAGAAAGGCGACGCCATCGTCGTGTCGCGCGACGAGCATCCGCGCGAAACGTCGCTCGAAGCGCTCGCGAAGTTGAAGGGCGTCGTGCGCCCGGACGGCTCGGTCACGGCCGGCAACGCGTCGGGCGTGAACGACGGCGCCGCCGCGCTGCTGCTGGCGAACGAGGCCACCGCGAAGCGCTTCGGCTTGACGCCGCGCGCCCGCGTGCTGGGGATCGCGACGGCCGGCGTCGCGCCGCGCGTGATGGGTATCGGCCCCGCGCCGGCCACGCAGAAGCTGCTCGCGCGGCTCGGGATGACGATCGACCAGTTCGACGTGATCGAGCTGAACGAAGCGTTCGCGTCGCAAGGTCTCGCGGTGCTGCGCATGCTCGGCGTCGCCGACGACGATCCGCGCGTGAACCCGAACGGCGGTGCGATCGCGCTCGGTCATCCGCTCGGCGCATCGGGTGCGCGCCTCGTGACGACCGCGATGTACCAGTTGCATCGCACGAACGGCCGCTTTGCGCTGTGCACGATGTGCATCGGCGTCGGCCAGGGCATCGCGATCGCGATCGAACGCGTCTGACCGGCGAGATGGGGGGAAGCGGCCGGATACGCGCCGCTTGATCGCCGCGCCGTTTCCGCCACGATGGGCGGCACGAGGTGTCTCGTGCCGCCCATCGTCGTTAACCGGCCGGCGACAGTTGCCTGAGCTGCGCGTCGAGCGCATCGATCTCGGTGTCCGCGAACACCTCGATGGCATGCGCGCGCAGCAGCGCCGCCGTGACGCCGGCGCCCTCGTGCCGCCGGCTCTCGAAACTTCCGTCGTAAATGAACGTGCTGCCGCACGAGGGACTGCCGTCGGCGAGGATCGCGAAGCGGCAGCCGTGTGCCTGCGCGAGGGCCAGCGCGGTCTGCGCGCCGGCCACGAACGGGGCCGTCACGTCGGTGCCGCCCACGTCGACGATGCGTGCGCGACCCGACAGCACCTGCTGCCCCGATGCGCCGCCGGCGATCTCGGCAGGGGGGCGCGGCACGCCGAGGCCGCCCGCCAGTTCCGGGCAGACGGCCACGAGACGCCCTTCGCGTTGCCACCGTTCGAGCGCCTCGTGCGCGGCGGTCTTCGCCGCGCCGTTGTAACGGACCGGATGGCCGACCACGCACATGCTGACGAGGATCTTCGGCGTGGCGGGCGGTGGCGGGTCATCGTTCAATGTCGCGCTCCGTGACGTGCTGACGGTAACTGATGACGGCAGTGGCGGAGCGCAAAATTCCACGCTTCATCCGCATGCCGCGCGGTCACGCCGTCGGCCCTTCGAGGTGAATGTCTTCGGGCTCGAGTGCGTAAAGCTCGGGATCGGGCGCCGCGCTGACCGTGAAGCCGAGCCGCAGGTAGAAGTCGATCGTGCGCTGCGACGGCGTGGCCGACACGTACAGACGCTCGGCGCCCATCGTGCGTGCCTGCGCCCGCGCCGCGCGATAGAGCTGTTCGCCGAGCCCGCAACCGCGCCAATCGCGGCTCACGTGCAGGAACTTCAACTGCAGCATGTCGCGCCGCGGGCCGAGCGGCCGGCTGTCGACGACGACGGCCGCGACGAGCCGCGTGCCGTCGAACCGGCCGAGAAACCAGCCGCCGCGGTCGTGACAGTCGAGCAGGATCGGCGTGTAGTGATCGGCTTCGCCGTCGGGCCAGCCGGCCACGTCGTAGAACTCGGGCACGAGATGCAGCGCGCCGTCGCGCAGCACGTACAGGTGTTCGATGATTTCACGCCGGTCGATGGTCCACACGAGCGGCACGTCGTCGCGGGCCAGCAGGCGGGCCGACAGCGCGTCGCGCGCGGCGGCGGTGCGGCCGGTCATGCGGCCACCCGGTGCGCGGCGAGCGCGTACATCAACGGCAGGCGCGGCATGCCTTCGGGCGGCACCATCCGGCGGCCGTCCAACTCGCGCATGCCGTCGAAGCCCTTCCAGCCGTTCGCGTATGGATATTCGATCAGGCGATCGATCGCGAGCCCGGCCGATATCAGTGCATTCACGACTGCGCCGATGCCCCACATGAACTCGTAGCTCGGATGCGGGTTCGCGAAATCGACGATGCCCGGGTGGTCGTGCTGCGCGCCGAGCCCCGTGCCGGACACCGCGACGTAATCGCCGACGCCTGCGGGTTCCTCGGTCGCGTCGTCCTTGAAGTAGTCGTAGTGCGGCTGCCAGTGTTCGTCGAAATACAGCGAGAACGGATGGAACTCGACCATCGCGAAGCGGCCGCCCGGTGCGAGCAGCGAGGCGATCCCGTGCGCCCATGCGGTCAGGTCCGACAGCCAGTAGATCGCGCCGTACGACGTGAACACGTGATCGAAGCGCTCGCCGCGCGCGGCGGCTTCGGGCATCCAGTCGAGTACGTCGGCGCGCTCGAACCGCGCGGGCAGGCCCGCGTCGGCCGACAGTCGCCGCGCGAAGTCGATCGCCTCGTCGGAGATGTCGACGCCGGTTGCGTCCGCGCCTTCGCGCACGAGGCTCAGCGTGTCCTGCCCCGCGTTGCATTGCAGGTGCAAGAGCCGCAGACCCGCCAGATCGCCGAGCAGTTCGCGTTCTTCCGGAAACAGCGTCGAGCCGCCATTGCGGAAAAATGCAGCCTGATCGCCTTTATGGCTGTTATGCGCAACCGTCGCCTTATTCCAGGACAACCGATTCAGTTCGTGCAATGCCTTTTTCATCGAATTCGAATTCCGGTGGAATGGAGCAGGATAATTCAAATCGTTTCGCCGCGCGCAACGGATGCTGACATCGGCGCGTCGGGCAGCGTGTGGTGACAAGTCGATAATCACGTGTCGCGATTATCGCCGGAATATTTGATCGAAATCATGGTAATGGCCGAATTGCATGCAGGATGCGCGACAGGATTAAGGTTTCCCGGTGCATTGCCGACAAAGGACGAGAGTGTCGTAAAGCGATCAACCGTTTTTCGGCTACTGAGCGCGATTTCAGCGCGGCGCGGACGACAGAGCCGCCTTTCGGAGCCTTGCATGCGCAACAACCTGCCCATTACTCAACAGGAATTCGATTTTCCCGACGACGTCACACTGATGTCGACGACCGATGCCGACAGCGTCATCACCTACGCGAACACGACGTTCGCGCAGGTGAGCGGGTTCTCGAACGAGGAACTCGTCGGCCAGCCGCACAACGTGGTGCGGCACCCGGACATGCCGAAGGAGGCGTTCGCCGACATGTGGGCGACGCTCGGGCGCGGCGAACCGTGGACCGCGCTCGTGAAGAACCGCCGCAAGAACGGCGACCATTACTGGGTGCGTGCGAACGCGATTCCGGTGATGCGCAACGGCGCGCCGCAAGGCTACATGTCGGTGCGCACGAAGGCGCCGCACGACGAGACCCGGGCCGCGGACGCGCTGTATCGCGCGTTTCGCGAAGGCAAGACCGGCCAGCGCCGGTTCCACAAGGGGCTCGTCATCCGCACCGGGCTGCTGCGAATCGCATCGCTGCCGCAGACGATGTCGGTGCGTGCGCGCGTTCATTCGACATGGTGCGTGCTGGCGCCGGCAGTCATCGGCGCGGGCTGGGCCTGCGGGCTGGGCGGCAATGGGCTCGCGGCGTTTGCCGGTGTGACGGTCGGCGTGGCGGCCGCCGCCGGCTGGTGGCTCGATGCGCAGATCGTGCAACCGCTGAAGCGGCTGCACGAGCAGGCGCTGAACGTCGCGACCGGTGAGAGCCGGCGCGGCGTGCGGATGAATCGCGTTGACGAGATCGGCATGACGCTGCGCACGATCAACCAGCTCGGGCTGATGTTCCGCTGGCTCGTCGACGACGTCAGCGAGCAGGTACACAACGTGCAACGCGCGAGCAACGAGATCGCACAAGGCAACAACGACCTCAGCGCGCGCACCGAGCAGGCCGCGTCCAGCGTGCAGCAGACCGCCGCATCGATGGCCGAAATGACGGCCACCGTGTCGCGCAATGCGGAAACGGCGCTGCAGGCGAACCAGTTGTCCGTTTCCGCGAGCGAGGCGGCCGAGCGCGGTGGGCAGGCGGTGAGCGAGGTCGTCACGACGATGAGCGAGATCACCGAGAGCTCGCGCAAGATTGCCGACATCATCGGCGTGATCGACGGCATCGCGTTCCAGACCAACATCCTCGCGCTGAATGCGGCGGTCGAGGCCGCGCGCGCGGGGGAACAGGGTCGTGGTTTCGCGGTGGTGGCCGGCGAGGTGCGCGCGCTCGCGCAGCGCAGCGCGAACGCGGCGAAGGAGATCAAGACGCTGATCGGCGCGAGCGTCGAGCGCGTCGAGTCGGGCGCGCGGCGCGTGGACGAGGCAGGCCGGACGATGGAGGACATCGTCACGCAGGTGAAGCGCGTGTCCGATCTGATCGCGGAGATCAGCTCGTCGACGGCCGAGCAAAGCACCGGTGTCGCGCAGGTCGACCAGGCGGTCGTGCATCTGGACAACATCACGCAGCAGAACGCGGCGCTCGTCGAACAGAGCACGGCGGCGTCGGAAAGCCTGAAGCAGCAGGCGACGCGCCTCGTGGATGCGGTGAACGTGTTCAGATGATCGCGCGAAAGGGCGTGCGGCGTGCGGAATCGATCGACGATGCCGGATGTCGCGCACCGTGCTTATTCGGATTGGCGAATTCAATGGAATGACTTCGAACGTGAAATATTCGTCTCCCCGATTTCAGGAGGGGGCGAATGAATCGAGCCGAAATCGCGGCATCCATTGGCCGGGCGAATCGCGTCCAGATCGTTGCCCGGCAACGCACTTCGTTTTATCCATAAACAAATCATTCGGTAAAAACAAGATGATGCATATCTAATGCATATTTACCCGAATACGGCATAATGTTTTCGCCGAATGTGCCGAAAGTGCAGGAGCCCGACTCACACGCATGCGAATCGATCGCGATGCGCGGGGTCTCGAATCAATCGACGAGCGGACGCAAGATCCGCCACCCGGAGCTCCACACCATGCGCAACAACCAGCCCGTCACGCAACGCGAATTCGAATTTGCCGATGATGCGACGCTGATGTCGACGACCGATGTCGACAGCCACATCACTTACGCGAACGCGGCATTCATCCAGGTCAGCGGCTTTTCTCCCGAGGAGATCGAAGGCCAGCCGCACAACGTGGTGCGGCATCCGGACATGCCGAAGGAGGCGTTCGCCGACATGTGGGCGACGCTCAAGGGCGGCGAGCCGTGGACCGCGCTCGTGAAGAACCGCCGCAAGAACGGCGACCATTACTGGGTGCGCGCGAACGCGATTCCGGTGATGCGCAACGGCCAGCCGAAGGGCTACATGTCGGTGCGCACGAAGGCGACGCGCGACGAGATCGCGGCTGCCGAGGCGCTGTATCGCGATTTCCGCGAAGGCAAGGCCGGCAGCCGCCGGTTCCACAAGGGGTTGATCTTGCGCACCGGCGCGCTGCGCGTCGCGTCGGTGTTCCAGACGATGTCGGTGCGGGCGCGGCTGGTGTCGACGCTGTGTGTGCTGGCGCCTGCGGTCGTCGGCACCGGCTGGGCAGCGGGGTTGACCGGCGGCGCGCTCGCGGCGTTCGCCGGTGCGGCGATCGGCGTGACGGTGGCGGCCGGGCTGTGGCTCGACGCGCAGGTCGTGCGGCCGCTTCGGCAGTTGCGCGACGAGGCGTTGCGCGTGGCGACCGGCGAGAGCCGCAACGGCGTGCGGATGAATCGCGTCGACGAGATCGGCATGACGCTGCGCACGATCAACCAGCTCGGGCTGATGTTCCGCTGGCTCGTCGACGACGTCAGCGAACAGGTGCTGAACGTGCAGCGCGCGAGCAACGAGATCGCGCAAGGCAACAACGACCTCAGCGCGCGCACCGAGCAGGCTTCGACGAGCGTGCAGCAGACGGCCGCATCGATGGCCGAGATGACGGCGACCGTGTCGAGCAATGCGGAAACGGCGCTGCAGGCGAATCAGCTGTCCGTTTCCGCGAGCGAGGCAGCCGGGCGCGGCGGGCAGGCGGTGAGCGAGGTCGTCGCGACGATGAACGACATCACCGAGAGCTCGCGCAAGATTGCCGACATCATCGGCGTGATCGACGGCATCGCGTTCCAGACCAACATCCTCGCGCTGAATGCGGCGGTCGAGGCCGCGCGTGCGGGTGATCAGGGGCGCGGCTTCGCGGTGGTGGCCGGCGAGGTACGCGCGCTCGCGCAGCGCAGCGCGAACGCGGCGAAGGAGATCAAGACGCTGATCGGCGCGAGCGTCGAGCGCGTCGAGTCGGGCGCGCGGATCGTCGATGGCGCGGGCAAGACGATGGAGGACATCGTCACGCAGGTGAAGCGCGTGTCCGATCTGATCGCGGAGATCAGCTCGTCGACGGCCGAGCAGAGCACGGGTGTCGCACAGGTCGACCAGGCGGTCGTGCATCTGGACAACATCACGCAGCAGAACGCGGCGCTCGTCGAGCAGAGCACGGCGGCGTCGGAAAGCCTGAAGCAGCAGGCGACGCGGCTGGTGGAGGCGGTGAACGTATTCCGCTGATCGCGGAGAAGGCAGGTGACGCGGGCACGGCGGAGAGGGATACCGGCCCGCGTCGCGACCGCCCGGTTCCGGCCAGGCGGCCAGGGCCTGCCGCTCGCGCGCCAGGCCCCGAACCGTCAGACGGCCAGGCAGAGGTACTTGATCACGACGTAGTCGTCGATGCCGTAGTGCGAGCCTTCGCGACCGAGGCCCGACTGCTTCACGCCGCCGAACGGCGCGACTTCGTTCGAGATGAGGCCCGTGTTCACGCCGACCATCCCGTATTCGAGCGCTTCGGCGACCTTCCACACGCGGCCGATGTCGCGGCTGTAGAAGTACGCGGCGAGGCCGAACTCGGTGTCGTTCGCGAGGCGGATCACTTCGTCGTCGCTGCCGAACTTGAACAGCGGCGCGAGCGGCCCGAACGTCTCTTCCTTCGCGACCTTCATCGCCGGCGTGACGCCGGTCAGCACCGTCGGCTCGAAGAAGCCGTGGCCGAGCGCGTGGCGCTTGCCGCCCGTCACGACGGTCGCGCCCTTCGCGAGCGCGTCCTCGATATGCGCCTCGACCTTCAGCACGGCTGCTTCGTTGATCAGCGGGCCTTGCGTGACGCCAGGCTCCGTGCCGCGGCCGACTTTCAACAGGCCGACGGCCGCCGCGAGCTTCTGCGCGAACTGGTCGTACACGGCTTCATGCACGTAGAAGCGGTTCGTGCACACGCACGTCTGGCCGCTGTTGCGGTACTTCGACGCGATCGCGCCCTGCACGGCCGCATCGAGATCGGCGTCGTCGAACACGATGAACGGCGCGTTGCCGCCGAGCTCCAGCGACACTTTCTTGACCGTCGCCGCGCACTGCGCCATCAACAGGCGGCCGACCGGCGTCGAGCCCGTGAACGACAGCTTGCGCACGATCGGGTTCGACGTCAGTTCGCCGCCGATCGCCTTCGGGTCGCCCGTGACGACGCTGAACACGCCGGCCGGCACGCCCGCACGCTCGGCCAGCACGGCCATCGCAAGCGCGGAGAACGGCGTCGCCTCGGCCGGCTTCACGACGATCGGGCAGCCTGCCGCGAGCGCCGGGCCGACCTTGCGGGTGATCATCGCCGCCGGGAAGTTCCACGGCGTGATCGCCGCGCACACGCCGATCGCTTCCTTCGTCACGACGATGCGCTTGTCGCTCGCCGGCGTCGGGATCGTGTCGCCGTACACGCGCTTGCCTTCTTCCGCGAACCACTCGAGGAACGACGCCGCGTAGCCGATCTCGCCCTTCGCTTCGGCCAGCGACTTGCCCTGCTCGGTGGTGAGGATCAGCGCGAGGTCGTCGGCGTTCTCCATCATCAGGTCGTGCCACTTGCGCAGGATGACCGCGCGTTCCTTCGCGGTCTTCTTGCGCCACGCCGGCCATGCGGCATTCGCGGCGTCGATCGCGTGACGCGTTTCCGCCGCGCCCATCGCCGGCACGGTGCCGAGCAGGCCGCCCGTCGCCGGGTTGCGGACCTCGAACGTCTCGCCGTTCGTGGCGGGTTGCCATTCGCCGTTGACGTACGCCTGCTGGCGGAACAGCGACGGATCTTTCAGTGCCAGGGTTTCCTGAACAGTGCTCATATGAATCACCTGCTTCGAAAAGGACGGATGCAAACGGCCGCCGCCGTCTTCACGACGGCGGCGGCGCATTCAGTCGGGGACGGGCACTCAGGCCGGCACGCCGACCGTTTCCTTCAGCACTTCCTCGAGGATCGCGAGCGCTTCGTCGAACACGGCTTGTGGGATCGTCAGCGGGAACAGGAAGCGCACGACGTTCGAGTACACGCCGCACACGAGCAGCAGCAGCCCGCGTTCGAGCGCACGCGCCTGCACGCGCTTCGTGAACTCGGCATCCGGCTCGCCCGAACCCGGCTTCAGGAATTCGACCGCGATCATCGCGCCCGGGCCGCGCACGTCGGCGATCTGCGGCACGTCCGCCTGCAGCGCGTTCAGCTTCGCCTTCAGCACGTCGCCGAGCTGCGTCGCGCGCTCGCACAGCTTCTCTTCGTCGATGATCTCGAGCACCGCGTGCGCCGACGCGACGGCCAGCGGGTTGCCGGCGTAGGTGCCGCCGAGGCCGCCGGGCGCGGCCGCGTCCATCACGTCGGCCCGGCCGACGACGCCCGACAGCGGCATGCCGCCGGCAAGGCTCTTCGCCATCGTGATCAGGTCGGCCAGCACGTCGTAGTGCTGCATCGCGAACAGCTTGCCGGTGCGCGCGAAGCCGGTCTGTACTTCGTCGGCGATCAGCAGGATGCCGTGTTCGTTACAGATCTTGCGCAGCGCGCGCACGAACTCGGCCGGCGCCGGGTTGAAGCCGCCTTCGCCCTGGACCGGTTCGAAGATGATCGCGGCGACGCGCTTCGGATCGATGTCGGCCTTGAACAGCATCTCGATCGCCTTGATCGAGTCGGCCGTCGTCACGCCGTGCAGCGCGTTCGGGTACGGGGCGTGGAACACGTCGCCCGGGAACGGGCCGAAGTTCAGCTTGTACGGCGCGACCTTGCCGGTCAGCGCCATGCCCATCATCGTGCGGCCGTGGAAGCCGCCCGAGAATGCGATGACGCCCGGGCGGCCGGTCGCCGCGCGCGCGATCTTGATCGCGTTTTCGACGGCTTCGGCGCCGGTCGTGAAGAACGCCGTCTTCTTCGGGAAGTCGCCCGGCGCGCGTGCGTTGATCTTTTCCGCCAGCTCGACGTACGACGCGTACGGGACGATCTGGTAAGCGGTGTGCGTGAAGTTGTTCAACTGATCCGCGATCGCCTTGACGATCTTCGGGTGGCGGTGGCCCGTGTTCAGCACCGCGATGCCAGCGGCGAAATCGATGAAGCGGCGGCCTTCGACATCCCACAGCTCCGCGTTCTCGGCGCGGGCTGCGTAGAAATCGCACATCACGCCGACGCCGCGCGGGGTGGCGGCGTTCTTGCGGGCCTGCAGGTCGGCATTCTTCACGGTCATCTCCTTGATGTTCGGTCCGATAGGTAGAAAATCGGGCGCCTCGGCAGCCCATGGACGCGACTATAATCACATTTGGCTCCGGCAATCAGAGCCATTTCAATAAATATTCAGGAGCCAATCATGCGCGCGAGCGTGTTGTCGGACTGGCTGGCGCAGCGCCTCGTGCGCGGGGGCGAACAGCCGATCTACCGGCAGCTTCACCGGCTGCTGCAACAGGCGATCCTGTCGCGCGAACTGCCGGCCGGCACGCGCGTGCCGTCGTCGCGGCTGCTGGCCGCCGAGCTCGGGATCGCGCGCAACACGGTCACGCAGGTCTACGAACAGCTTGCGCTCGAAGGCTATGTGCACTCGGCGACCGGCCGCGGCACGTTCGTCGCCGACAGCGCGCCGGACGAGATCGTCGGCGCGCCGCCCGACGCGGCGGCCGGGCCGGCCGTCGCGACGCCGTCCGTGCGGCGCCTGTCCGCGCGCGGCACGCGGCTCGTCGAAGGCGCCGGCGTGTCGAAGCGTCAGGGCGGCGCGTTCATGCCGGGCGTGCCCGATGTGTCGCGATTTCCGGCGCGCGTGTGGACGCGGCTGCACAACAAGTACTGGCGGCGCTTGCGCCCGGACCTGCTGACCTATGCGCCCGGCGGCGGCCTCGCGCTGCTGCGCGAAGCGCTGGCCGACTACCTGCGCACGTCACGTTCGGTGCGGTGCACGCCCGAGCAGATCGTGATCACGACCGGCATCCATCAGTCGATCGACCTCGCGGTGCGGTTGCTGACCGACCCGGGCGACGCGATCTGGACCGAGGATCCGTGCTACTGGGGCGTGCGCAGCGTGCTGAACGTGTCGGGGCTCACCACGCGGCCGATTCCGGTCGACGACGAAGGCATCGCGCCGTCGGCCGCCGATCTCGCCGCGCCGCCGAAGCTGATGCTCGTCACGCCGTCGCATCAGTATCCGCTCGGGATGGTGATGAGCCTCGCGCGCCGCCGGATGTTGCTCGAATACGCGCGCCAGCACGGCTGCTGGATCATCGAGGACGACTACGACAGCGAATTCCGCTACGGCAGCCGGCCGCTCGCGTCGCTGCAGGGGCTGGACACGACCGGGCAGGTGATCTACGTCGGGAGTTTCGGCAAGACGCTGTTCCCGGGGCTGCGGGTCGGCTATCTGGTCGCGCCGGAGCCGCTCGCGGAGAGTTTCGCGACCGCGAGCGCCGAGTTGTATCGCGAGGGCCAGTTGCTGCAGCAGGCCGTGCTCGCCGAATTCATCGCGGAAGGGCACTTCGTGTCGCATATCCGCAAGATGCGCACGCTGTACGGGCAACGCCGCGAGGTGCTGCTCGATGCGGTCGCGCGCCGCTACGGCGATACGCTGCACGCGCTCGGCAGCGACGCGGGGCTGCATCTCGTCACGCGGCTGCCGGACGGTGCCGACGATCGAGCCGTCGCGCAGGCCGCGCTCGAACGCAACATCGTCGTGCGGCCGTTGTCCGGCTACTACGCGCACCGCGAGCGCGCGGCGTCGGGCTTGCTGCTCGGCTACGCGTGCGTGCCGGAGGACGAGATCGCGACGGCGTTCGCGACGCTGGCCGAGGCGATCGACGAGCGGGCGTTCGGCGGGGCGGTTGCGGCGGCCTGAACCGCGCATCCGGCGACGGCATCGCGTTGCGGTGCCCGTCGCCAGGCTCGCGCGTCTGGCTGTATCGCGAAGCTCAATACCCGATCCACACCGCGAACGTCAGCACGGCGCACGACAGCACGAACAGCGTCAGGAACAGCGGCAGCACGAAGCGGATCCACGCGCCGAAATCGACGCGCGCGGTCGCGAGATACGCGAGCAGCATTCCGGACGTCGGCGTGACGAGGTTCGTCAGCCCGCCGCCGAGCACGAATGCGAGCACCGAGGTCTGGCCGCTCACGCCGGAGAGCTGCGCGATCGGCCCGATGATCGGCATGCTGACCGCGGCCTTGCCCGATACCGACGGAATGAACACGTCGAGCACCATCTGCACGCCCATCAGGCCGTTGGCGACCCATATCGGAGACTGCCCGTCCGCCAGCCGCGTGAAGAAGTGGATCAGCGTGTCGAGCACGAGGCTGTCCTGCAGCAGCAGTTCGACGGAAGCGGCGAGCCCCATCAGCAGCGCGGCCAGCATCATGTTCTTCATCCCGTCGACGAACGCGTCGGCTGCGCTGCGCGAATCGAGCCGGCCGATGACGGCCGTCGCGATGCTCACGAACGCGTAGAACGCCGCCAGTTCGACGTTGCCCCATTTCAGTTCGCGCGTGCCGTAGATCAGCATCGCGACGGCCGCGGCGAATACGGCCAGCGTGGCCTTGTGACGCAGCGACAGTTTCGCGGTTGCATGCGCGGCAGCGCGCGACGCGGTCTGTCCGGCCCGGTAACCGGTGTTTCGCACGTAGCGCAGCAGGTACAGGATGCCGATCGTCAGGAATACGACGAAAACAGCCGCGCGCAGCGCGACGCCGCTGAATAGCGGCACGCCGACGAGCGGCTGCGCGACGGCGAGCGCGAGCGGGTTCGTGACCGACGCGATGTAGCCGATCTTCGCGGCGATTGCGACGAGCGCGACCGCGAACAGGTCGGACAGGCCGAGGCGCCGCGCGATCACGACAACCATCGGAATGATCACGAGATATTCGGAGATGAAGCCGAGCAGCGTGCTGCCGAGCCCGATCAGGATCATCAGCATCGGCGTCAGCAGGTACGCATTGTTGCCGGTGAGCTGCAGCAGCCGGTCGATGCCGGCATCGACGACGCCCGTGCGGCGCATCACGCCGAACATCCCGCCGACGAACATCACCATCACGATCAGCGGCGCATTCTTCAGGAGCCCTTGCGGCACCGCGACGAACGCGGACACGAGGCTTGCCGGCAGTGCATGCGCGGAAGTGCTGTGGCTGACGGCCGGCGCGACGAGCGTCGCGAGCGCGGTCGCCTTCGGCACCACCTGATAGGTGCCCGGCACCACGAGCCGGCCGTTGCGCGCGAAGTGGCCGGAGTCGACGAACCACGTGAGCGCGATCGCGGCGGCCAGCACCCACAGCATCATCACGACGGGGTGCAGCATCTTGCCGTGCGGGTGCGGCGCATGAGCGGCGGCCGCGGCCGGTTCGTCGGCCGCGAGTGCGTCGGTGGCGGCGCCGTGCGGGCCGGCCGGGTTCGGGGAAGAGGCGGACATCGGATTCTCGTCGGTGAAGGAGCAGGCCGTCAGGCCGGTTGGGGCGCGGCGCGCGCCGGGACGTAGCCGAGTTCGGCGGAAATGGCGTGGCTGCATGCCTGCAGACGCTCGAGATAGTCGGGAATGTCGGCGTGGCTCACGCGCACCTCGGGCCCCGTCACGCTGACCGATGCGACCGTCGCGCCCGTCAGGTCGCGCACCGGTACCGCGATCCCGACCGCGCCGGGCGTCACCTCGCCGCTGCTCACCGCGTAGCCCTTGCGCGCGACCGCATCGAGCTCCCCGGCGAGCTGCGGCAGATCGTCGGCGTGCCCGTTCCTGCGCAGTTGCGCGAGATATTCGTCGCGCACCGCGTCGGGCGCGAACGCGAGCAGCACCTTGCCCGATGCGCCGAAATTGATCGGCCGGCGGTTGCCGACCGCGCCGACGGTGCGTACCGCATGCGTCGTCTCGCAACGCGCGACGCACACCGATTCGAGCCCTTCGCGCACGCGCAGCACGACGGTTTCGTTGATCGCCTGGTTGAGCGCGAGCATGTGCCGGTGCGCGGCGCGCACGAGCGCGTTCTGCTGCGACGCGGCCACGCCGATCACGAATGCCTGCGGGCCGAGCGCATAGGTGGACGTGCGCGGGTCCTGCACCACGAAGCGGTGAAGTTCCAGCGTGCACAGCATCCGGTATGTGCGCGACTTGTTGATGCCGAGTTGCGATGCCAGCTCCGTCACGCCGAGGTTCGGATGCTCGGCCACGTAGGTCAGCAGCTTCAACGCGCTGTCGACGGCGTCGACGATGTAGGTCGTCATGCGGTGTCTCCCGGCAATGCGATGCGCGCGCGCACGTACGCGGCGAGCGCGTCGAGGTACGCGTCGACCGAGCGCTTCAGCGCGGCGAAGCCCGCATGTTTCGCGAACGCCGCTTCGTCCATGTACAGCGCGCGGTTGAATTCGATCTGGATGCTGTGGCGCTGTCGCGCCGGATCGGCGAGCACGGTCAGCAGGTCGCCGCCTTGGTACGGGTCGTTCACCTGCACGCGGTAGCCGGCGTCGGCGAACCACTGTGCCGTCCACGCGGTGAAGGCCGGGTCGGCGGTCGTGCCGCGCCGGTCGCTGATCACGACGTCCGGCCGTAACGCGCCGGCGTCGACGTTCATTGCGTTGCCGCGCGATTTCATCGAGTGGCAGTCGATGTGCCACAGCGCGCGATGCGCGGCATGCAGCGGCTCGGCGATGCCGGCGAGCGCGCGGCGATACGGCCGGTAGTACGCATCGATCCGGTGCCGCACTTCCGCGAGCGACAGTTTGCGGTCATACAGCGGTACGCCGGGCAGCGCGTCGCGCCGGATCAGCCCCATCCCGCGCTGCGTGTACGGCTGCGGCGCAAGCGGCTCTGGCCAGGATTCGGCGAGCAGCGTCGCGTCGATGTCGGCTTCGGCGCGGTTCGGATCGATGTACGCGCGCGGAAACGTCGCGCGCAGCAGCGTGGCGCCGCGCGCGGGAGCGCCGGCCCACAGTTCGTCGACGTACGCATCCCACGTCGTGCGGATTGCGTCGTCCGGCGCGACGGTGGAGAAGTCGGGCGGATACGCGATGCCGCTGTGCGGGGAATCGACGACGATCGGCAGCGCGGGCGCCGTCGGCGGCGCGACGCAATAGGCGGGCGACTCGCCCGCAACCGCGGTGTTGCAATTAAACGTCAGCATGGGGATCAGGTTCTTTACCTACTTTTCACGAGCATTTCGTGTGGATGTTTTATTTAATAAAACAGCGTATCAATATTTCACAACGGCCGAAAACTGCGGTCAAGGGCTTTTTTCTGCGTCGGGATTGTGCACCGTAATCGCGCCCAAGTTCCCGTGTTTATTGGGTTTGTTTCGTTGATTGAAACGCAGGGTGAACAAGTCGATATCCACGGCGGTACGCGATTTTTGATGCGACTTGACGCTTCAAATCCCCGAATTCGAAAATAAATAAGACGATGTTTTATTCAATAAAACAAGTCGCGAGCGTGATAAAGCACGCTCGATTATTCAATCGATAAAGGGGTCGGAGATGAAACGGAAAGAGATGGCGATTGCGTTGGCGGGCGTTGCAATGGCGGCGGATGCCACGCTCGCGCATGCGCAGTCGAGCGTGACGCTGTACGGCGTCGTCGATGCGGGAATCACGTACACGAGCAACCAGAACGGGCATGCGGCATGGCAGGCGACCGGCGGCAACGAACAGGGCACGCGCTGGGGGCTGCTGGGCAAGGAGGAACTCGGCGGCGGCACGCGCGCAGTATTCCGGCTGGAAAACGGCTTCAACATCGAGACCGGCACCGCGAGCCAGGGCGGCCGTCTGTTCGGGCGCCGCGCGTACGTGGGGCTGGAAAACGACCACTGGGGCACGTTGACGATGGGCCGCCAGTACAACGCGGCACAGGAAGTCCTGGAGCCGCTGCAGATCGGCGCGACCACCGCGCTGACGCAGTATGCGCTGCATCCGTTCGACACCGACGACCTGAACAACACGTTCCGCACCAACAACTCTGTCCAGTACCAGACGCCCGTGTGGTACGGCCTGCGCGCGGTCGGCCTGTACGGCTTCTCGAATTCGACGTCGTTCGCGCAAAACCGCGTGTGGAGCCTGGGCGCGAGCTACGAGAACGGGCCGCTGCAACTGGGTGCCGCCTATGTACGGGTCGACCGTCCGGCGCTCGACACGACCGGTGCGGCGGCGTCGGACAATTACTACACGTTCATCAAGGGCGTGACGCGCCAGCAGATCTGGGGCGCGGGCGGCGCGTATGCGTGGGGTGCCGCGACGTTCGGGCTGCTGTACACGAGTTCGCTGTTCAACCTGCAGACGGGCGGCGCGATGCGCTTCAACAACTACGAGGGCAGCGTGCGCTACCTGATGACGCCGGCGCTGCAGTTCGCACTCGGCGAAACCTACACGCAGGTACTCGCGTCGCAGGGGCCGAAGCCGAGCTCGCACTACCTGCAGACGAGCGCCGGTGCGCAGTATTTCCTGTCGAAGCGCACCGATATCTACGTGAATGCGTTCTACCAGCGGGCGTCGTCGAACGCGGTGGCCGCGATCGAAGGGATCTCGAATCCGTCGAGCACGCGCACGCAGATCGTTGCGGTAACGGGCATCCGCCACAAGTTCTGACGCGCCGGCCCGTGGGCGTGCCGCTCACAGCCGGATCAACGCCGCGCCCGCCACGACCAGCGCACACGCGGCGAGCCGCTGTGCGCCGGGGCGCTCGCGCATCACCAACCAGCCGATCGCGACCGCGAAGATCGAGCTCGTTTCGCGCAGCGCCGACACGGTCGCGACCGGCAGGTGCCGGTACGCGAGGATCACGATCCCGTACGCGGCGAGCGAGATCGTGCCGGCGATCGCGCCCTGCGCGACGGCGGTGCGCGAGCCGAGCACCGCGCGCGGGCCGCCGCGCCATGCGCAGACGAGCACGAGCTGCGGCACGCTCCACATCAGGTACACCCATGCGATGTAGCCGAGCGCGCTGCCGGATACGCGCGAGCCGATACCGTCGCAGAGCGAATACGCGGCGATGAACACGCCCGTGAGCAGCGCGTACGGCACGCCTTCCCCGGAGAACCTGAAGCCGCGCCGCAGCGCGAGCGACATGATCCCGAACGATACGAGCGCGATGCCCGCGAAGCCGAGCGGCGTCGGTCGTTCGTGCAGCACGGCGAACGCGAGCACCGACACCAGCAGCGGCGACATCCCGCGCGCGATCGGATAGATATGCCCGAACTCGCCGCTGCGGTATGCGCGCGCGAGCGTGAAGCAGTACGCGACCTCGAGCATCGCGGACGCGGCGACGTACGGCCATGCGGCGGGCGCCGGCGCGGGCAGCAGCACGGCGCCGGCGACGCCGAACGCGAGATACGGCAGCGACATCGTGCCGAGTTGCGCCAGCCGATCTTCGCTGACGTGGAGGAACGCGTTCCAGATCGCGTGCAGGAGAGCCGAGCACAGCACGAGGGCAACGAAGACGTGATCCATCGATCAATGAGGAAGCGAGCAAGGGCGGGAGCCGGCAAGGGCCGTCCATTATGTGGGTATCGGGCGCGCTCGCGCGGAATTGTCGATAATGGAGCGTTGTTATTCACCGTATTCACCGGATGCCGACGATGACCGAAGCCACTCAAGCCCAGCCTGCCGTTCCGCGCCTCACGAGCCTGTCGCACGGGGGCGGCTGCGGCTGCAAGATCGCGCCGGGCGTGCTGTCCGAGCTGCTCAAGCGCGCGACGCCGCCCGCGCTGTTCCCTGACCTGCTGGTCGGCACCGAAACCTCCGACGACGCGGCCGTCTACCGGCTCAACGACGAGCAGGCGATCGTCGCGACCACCGATTTCTTCATGCCGATCGTCGACGATCCGTTCGACTTCGGCCGCATCGCGGCGACCAATGCGCTGTCCGACGTCTACGCGATGGGCGGCAAGCCGATCCTCGCCCTGGCGCTGGTCGGCATGCCGATCAACGTGCTGCCGCACGAGACGATCGCCGCCGTGCTGCGCGGCGGCGAATCGGTGTGCGCGGATGCCGGCATTCCGGTCGCGGGCGGCCATTCGATCGATTCGGTCGAGCCGATCTACGGGCTCGCGGCGATCGGCGTCGTGCATCCGTCGCGCGTGAAGCGCAACGCGGCCGCGTGCGCGGGCGACGTGCTCGTGCTCGGCAAGCCGCTCGGCGTCGGCGTGCTGTCGGCCGCGTTGAAGAAGAACCAGCTCGATGCCGACGGTTACGCGCAAATGGTCGCGACCACCACCAAGCTGAACCGGCCGGGCGCCGAGCTTGCCGCGCTGCCGGGCGTGCATGCGCTGACCGACGTCACGGGCTTCGGGCTGCTCGGCCATACGCTCGAACTGGCGCGCGGCGCGCAGCTCACCGCGCGCGTGCACTATGCATCGCTGCCGTGGCTCGCGGGTGTCGAGACGTTCGTTGCCGACGGGGTGTTTACCGGCGCGTCGGGTCGCAACTGGGCCGCATACGGCGCCGACGTGCGGCTCGCCGACGGGCTGCCGCCCGTCGCGCAGGCGCTGCTGACCGATCCGCAGACGTCGGGCGGGCTGCTGGTCGCATGCGCGCCGGACGCGGTCGACGACGTGCTCGCGTGCTTCCGTGCCGACGGTTTCGACCGCGCGGCGGTGATCGGCGAGATGGTGGACGGGCCTGCACGCGTCGATGTCGCCTGAGTTCGGATTCACACACTGAATCGTTTCGACGTCGCTGGAATCGATGTCCTCCATCGACGGGATTGAATCGATATCCTGGACGACCGATGAGCGACTTCCTGTTCGGGCTGACGATCGCGCTGTCGGTCGGGCCCGTCGCGCTGATGATCGCGAACTACGGCATGCGCGCCGGCACGGCGACCGGCGTGCGCGCGGCGATCGGGGTAGCCGCCGCCGATGGCTGCTATGCGGTCGTGGCCTTCACGATCGGTGCGATGCTCGCGGGCACGCTTGCGTCGCATCTGGCGCTGTTCCGTATGGTCGGTGCGCTCGTGTTGCTCGCGATGGGCGCGCGGATGCTGTGGGAGGCGCTGCGCGCCCGACGCCGCACGCTCGACGGCGACGGAGCGCCGCCGCCGGGCGCTCGCCCGTTCATGTCGATGTTCGTCGTCACGCTCGCGAACCCGCTGACCATCCTGTTGTTCTACGGCTATGCGACGGCTGCCGCCGGTGCGCACCGCCACTGGTTGTTCGGCGCCGCGTGCGTGTTTGCGGGCAGCCTCGCCGGGCAGCTCGTGTTCGCGTTCGGCGGCAGCGCGATCGGACGCTTCGTGAAATCGCCGGGGTGGCTCGCCACGAGCCATGTGGTCGCCGCACTCGTCGTGCTCGGTTACGGCGTGGCTGGGCTGATGTGCGTGTAGCGCGGCGCGAAGCAGCCGACGTCGCACTCGGCGACGAACCCGATAGCATTCCTGATGTTTTTCGACGCGGTGACGAACGCGCGATTTTCCGTCACGCAACACGCATCCGTTCGCACGAAACATCGCCGGCCGTTTCGTAGTCGGGTTCCGCATCGCGTACGCCCGTTCTATACTCGTCGCGCAGTCTCCGACAGCCGTTCTCACCCAACGTCACCGAAACAAGGAACGCCGATGCTGACTCGCTCCATTCTTTCCGCCGCCGCATTCTCGCTTGCCGCCTGCGCGACCGCGCCGTCGATCGCGCAGGACAACCAGGGCAACGATGCCGGCAACGCGGCATTCGCCGAGACCGGCTCGCATGGCCGCCCGGTCAAGGTCATGATCGTCACGATGTTCGGGCCGGAGGGCCAGGCGTGGCTCGACCGGCTCGGCCCGTGGCGCGACATCGCCGTGCCCGGCCTGTCGCCCGACTATCCGGCGGTCCACTGCAACAAGCAGGACGTATGCGTGGTCACGACCGGCATGGGCTATGCGAACGCGTCGGCGACGATCATGGCGCTCACGTTCTCGCAACGCTTCGATCTGCGCCGCACGTATTTCCTGGTCTCGGGCATCGCGGGCGTCGACCCCGCGCAAGGCACGGTCGGATCGGCCGCGTGGTCGAAATACCTGGTCGATTTCAGCCTGCAGTGGGAGCTCGATGCGCGCGAGATCCCGGCCGGCTGGAACACCGGTTATCTCGGCATCAATACGAAGAGCCCGAACGACAAGCCGCCGCTCGACTATCGCACCGAAGTGTTCCAGCTCAACCCGCAACTGACCGACGCCGCCTACGCGCTGTCGCGCAACGTCGTGCTGGCAGACAGCGCGCAGGCGCAGGCCGCGCGTGCGAAGTTCACGTATGCGCCGGCGAACCGGCCGCCGACGGTGATCCAGTGCGACACGTCATCGGGCAACACGTGGTTCTCGGGCACGCTGATCGGCGAGCGCGCACGCCAGTGGACCAAGATCCTGACGGACGGCAAGGGCACCTACTGCATGACCGCGCAGGAAGACAACGCGACGTACGAAGCGCTCAAGCGCGCGGCGAGCGTGAAGCGGGTCGACCTGTCGCGCGTGGCCGTGCTGCGCACCGGGTCCGATTTCGATCGGCCGTACGCGGGGCAGACGAGCGCCGACAACCTGCTGAACTACGCGGACCAGGGCGGTTTCGCCCCGGCGACCGAAAACCTGTACCGCGCGGGCAATCCGCTGGTGCAGGACATCGTCACGCACTGGGGCGAATGGCGCGACGGGGTGCCGCGCCGTTGACGGCCGGACGATGATTCAGCCGGCGGTCAATGCGATTGCGGGGCCGAACGGAACGGCGTCCACACCGGCGTGGTGTCGTCCCAGTGATCGAGCGGCGAAGGAAGTG
Source organism: Burkholderia sp. MSMB2157WGS (assembly GCF_001532755.1). Lineage (NCBI taxonomy): Bacteria > Pseudomonadati > Pseudomonadota > Betaproteobacteria > Burkholderiales > Burkholderiaceae > Burkholderia > Burkholderia sp. MSMB2157WGS. Next base: position 330,430 of record NZ_LPJG01000017.1, read on the forward strand.
GGTCGTTCATCATGTACTCCTGCAACTAACTGACTGACTCGACGAGTCGTCGACAACGTCGTTCGAGACGCCGCGCACCGGGCAATCCGCTGCGCGGCGTCTCGCGTTTACCGGCCCGCGCCGGCGAGCTGGTTGCCTTCCGGTGTCGGGCGATACGGGCCTTGCGCGAGTTCGAGCCCTTGCGGATACGACGTCGCCTTGCGCAGGTACGCGAGCGTGCCGTCCTTGCGTGCCTGCTCGACTTCCGCGTTCACTTCGGCGCGCGTACGCGGGCCGTTGTGCTGCGCGGACCACGACGTGTTGCCGGAGTCGCCGGCGTGCGAGGTGTCCGAATCGGCGAAGGCCGGTGCGGACACGGCAAGCGTGAGCGCAAGGGCCGAGAGAAGATGGCGGCGGTTCATGGCGTAACTCCTGGAGATGTCGGAGCGCGCGCCTGAGCGCTGACTCCGGTCCCGCGGGCGGGATCTGTTCGATGCGCAACGAGGTGCGCGACAGGGTTTACTCTAGGTTGCCGTTCCGTCGCGATAAATGCAGCAGACGCGAATTGAATTGTCGTGTCAGTGGAACAATCGCCATCCGCATCGCCGGCAGGGTTATGCGGAAATGGCCGAGAGCCGCGCGGCACGGGCTTCGCAGGGAGGTGCGGCGGCGACGCGCAACGACACGCAACGATGCACGCGGCCGATTGCCGCGCGCCGTGCAAAGGTTTACTGCGGATTCGGGAAGGATCGCGGCGCCGCGCTTGAAAGGCGTGCCCGGGCCGCGCTCGGGCAGGATGACGCGCGGGCGCCGCGGCCCGCGCGTGGAGGTCGGACGATTACGCGACCCACTCGTTGATGACCGGCGTATCGAGCGCCGGCGCGCGCTCGGCTTCCTCGAACGTGCGCTTGCTGCACGTCGCGTCGAGGCTGCCCTTGCCGCTCAGCAGCGGGCACCGGTCGAACACTTCGGCGATCCAGTCAACGAACACGCGCACCTTCGGCGACAGATGACGGCTGTGCGGATACACGACCGAGATCGGCATCGGCAGCGGCTTGACGCCGGGCAGGACTTCCTTGAGGCGGCCTTCGCGCAGGTGCGGCAGCACCATGAACAGCGGCGGCTGGATCAGGCCGAAGCCCTCGACGCCGCACGTCACGTACGCATCGGCATCGTTCACCGACACGATGCCCTCCATCTTCATCTCGACTTCCTTGCCTTCGATCAGGAACGTCCAGTCGATCGTGCGGCCGGTGCGGCTCGAGAAGTAGTTGACGGCCTTGTGCTGGCTCAGGTCGTCGATCGTCTGCGGTTCGCCGTGGCGCTCGAGATAGTCGGGCGAACCGACCGTCACGCATTCGAACAGGCCGACGCGGCGTGCGACGAGCGACGAATCCTGCAGCGCACCGACGCGGATCACGCAGTCGACGCCTTCCTGCAGCAGGTCGACCGGCCGGTCCGACAGGCCGAGTTGCAGGTCGATGTCCGGATAGCGCGTATGAAACTCGCACAGCGACGGAATCACGAGCAGCCGCCCGATCGAGCCCGGCATGTCGATACGCAACTTTCCGTGCGGCTTCCGGTTGTTGGCCTGGAAGCTTGCTTCGGTTTCCTCGACGTCCGCGAGGATCCGCACGCAGCGTTCGTAGTAGGCGGCGCCGTCGGGCGTGAGCGAGAGCCGGCGCGTGGTCCGGTGCATCAGCCGCACGCCGAGGAATGCTTCGAGATTCTGGATGATCGTCGTGACGGACGCCCGCGGCAAGCCGAGCGTTTCTGCTGCCTTGGTGAAGCTGCTTGTATCGACGACGCGAGTAAACACCTGCATGGCCTGAAGCCGGTCCATCACAACCTCCGCAATCTAATGAGCCCGCGAACGACAAGGCTGCGCTACCTCGTGGGTAAACGCAGCCTCGGATTGTTCGGGGGCGTTGAATTGTGTTGCCGGATTATAGGCATTTATCCCAATGTCTGCCGGACCCAGAATTCGTTCCATCTCGAAATGGATGCTGCATCGTCATGGACGCTTCTGAATTCAGCAAATTCCTGAAAGCCGCATTGCCCGCGCAAGCCATGGCGGGCGCGGCGCTGACGGTGGCCGAAGTGGAAATTCCCGGCTACGCACAGGACATCGTGCTGCGCCTCTACCGCCGCCCGGACAAGACCGGGTTGCCAGTAGTGCTTTATTTCCACGGCGGCGGCTTCGTCCGCGGTTCGCTCGAAGATGCGGACTTCGCCGCGCGTTTTTTAGCAGAACGCTTACCAGCTCTCGTAGTGTCGGTCGATTATTCGCTCGCGCCGGCCTTTCCTTTTCCGGCCGCGCCGGAGGATGCGTATCGCGCCGCCGTCTGGGCCGCGACGCGCGCCCGCGCGTTCGGCGGCAACCCGAAGAAGATCGGGGTCGCGGGGCACGACGCGGGCGGCCAGCTCGCGAACTGCCTGGCCTTCATCGCACGCGACCGCGGCGAAGTGTCGATCGTCGCGCAGGCGCTGTTCGGGCCGATGCTCGACCCGAGCATGACGCGCATCGGCGACGCCGAGCGGCTCGCGTCCGACATCACCGCGCGCGAATGCGCGGCCTGCTATCGCGCATACCTGCCGCAGGCGGCGCAACGCATGCACCCGTACGCGGCGCCGATCGAATCGGTGCGCCTCGCGGGGCTGCCGCCGACGCTCGTCGTCACCGCGCAGAACGACGTGCTGCACGTCGAAGCGGAGAAATATGCGGGCTGCCTGATTTCGTCGGGCGTGCTCACGCAGGTGATCCGCTATCCGGACATCACGCACGCCGCGCTCGCCACGCACGAAGCCGCGTTCGAGGAAGCCGTGCGCTTCTTCCAGTGCCGCTTCCAGGCGCGCCAGCCGAACCGTTCCGAATAACCAGACCAATCCACGCTTACCGGAGATCCACATGGCCATCCTACGCACCACCCGTTCCCGAATCGCGACCGCGGCGATCGTCACGCTCGCCGTCGTCGGCCTCGGCACGTTCGGCGCGATGCGCGTCAACGCGAACGCACCCGAAAAAGCGGCGGCGCCGCTGCCCGAAGTCGACGTCGCGACCGTCGTGCCGCAGACCGTGACCGACTGGCAAAGCTACTCGGGCCGTCTCGAAGCGGTCGAGAAAGTCGACGTGCGCCCGCAGGTGTCGGGCACGATCGTCGCGGTGAACTTCAAGGACGGCGCGCTCGTGAAGAAGGGCGACGTACTGTTCGTGATCGACCCGCGCCCGTATCAGGCGGAAGTCGACCGCGCGGCCGCGCAGCTCGCGGCCGCGCAGGCGCGCAACGGCTACGCGCAGACGGACTGGCAGCGCGCGCAGCGGCTGATCGGCGACAACGCGATCGCGAAGCGCGACTACGACGAAAAGCAGAACGCGGCACGCGAGGCGAGCGCGAACCTGAAGGCCGCCGAAGCCGCGCTGGAAACGGCACGCATCAATCTCGGCTATACGCGCATCACCGCGCCGGTATCGGGCCGCGTGTCGCGCGCGGAAATCACGCTCGGCAACGTCGTGTCGGCCGGCGCGTCGGCCGCGCCGCTGACGACGCTGGTGTCGGTGTCGCCGATCTACGCATCGTTCGACGCGGACGAACAGACCTACCTGCAATACATCAACGGCGCGCGCAGCGGCCGCAAGGTGCCGGTCGAGCTCGGCCTCGCGAACGAAACCGGCTACTCGCGCAGCGGCGAGATCGATTCGGTCGACAACCGGCTCGACACGTCGTCCGGCACGATCCGCGTGCGCGCACGCTTCGACAACGCGGACGGCACGCTCGTCCCGGGCCTCTACGCGCGCGTGAAGGTGGGCGGCAGCGCGCCGCACGAAGCGCTGCTCGTCGACGACGCGGCGATCAACACCGACCAGGACAAGAAGTTCGTGTTCGTCGTCGACCAGCAGGGCCGCGTGTCGTATCGCGAAGTGCAGCCGGGGATGCAGCACGGCAACCGGCGCGTGATCGTCAGCGGCCTCGCCGCCGGCGATCGCGTGATCGTGAACGGCACGCAGCGCGTGCGCCCCGGCGAGCAGGTGAAGCCGCACATGGTGCCGATGACGGGCGGCGACGATCCGGCCGCGCCGCTCGCGAGCACCGCGAAGCCGGCCGCACCGGCGAAGGCGGATTCGTAAGCGGCGCGCCCGCTTCGCATCCGCGTTCAACCAGACAGAGCCACACATGAACATTTCCAAATTCTTTATCGACCGGCCGATCTTTGCAGGAGTCCTATCGGTGGTCATCCTGCTGGGCGGGGTGATCGCGATGTTCCTGCTGCCGATTTCGGAATATCCGGAAGTCGTGCCGCCTTCCGTGATCGTGAAGGCGCAGTACCCGGGCGCGAACCCGAAAGTGATCGCCGAGACGGTCGCGTCGCCGCTGGAAGAACAGATCAACGGCGTCGAGGACATGCTCTACATGCAGTCGCAGGCGAACAGCGACGGCAACATGACGATCACCGTCACGTTCAAGCTCGGCACCGATCCGGACAAGGCCACGCAGCTCGTGCAGAACCGCGTGAACCAGGCGCTGCCGCGCCTGCCGGAAGACGTGCAGCGGCTCGGCATCACCACGGTGAAGAGCTCGCCGACGCTGACGATGGTGGTTCACCTGATCTCGCCGGACAACCGCTACGACATGACCTACCTGCGCAACTACGCGCTGATCAACGTGAAGGATCGCCTGTCGCGGATCCAGGGCGTCGGCCAGGTGCAGCTGTGGGGTTCGGGCGACTACGCGATGCGCGTGTGGCTCGATCCGCAGAAGGTCGCGCAGCGCGGGCTGTCGGCCGAGGACGTCGTGCAGGCGATCCGCGAGCAGAACGTGCAGGTCGCGGCCGGCGTGATCGGCGCATCGCCGTCGCTGCCCGGCACGCCGCTGCAGCTGTCGGTGAATGCGCGCGGCCGTCTGCAGACGGAAGAGGAATTCGGCGACATCGTCGTGAAGACGACGCCGGACGGCGGCGTCACGCACCTGCGCGACATCGCGCGCATCGAGCTCGACGCGTCCGAGTACGGGCTGCGCTCGCTGCTCGACAACAAGCCGGCCGTCGCGATGGCGATCAACCAGTCGCCGGGCGCGAACTCGCTGCAGATCTCCGACGAAGTGCGCAAGACGATGGCCGAGCTGAAGCAGGACATGCCGGCGGGCGTCGACTACAAGATCGTCTACGACCCGACGCAGTTCGTGCGTTCGTCGATCAAGGCCGTCGTGCACACGCTGCTCGAGGCGATCGCGCTGGTCGTGATCGTCGTGATCGTGTTCCTGCAGACGTGGCGCGCGTCGATCATTCCGCTGATCGCGGTGCCGGTGTCGATCGTCGGCACGTTCTCGCTGCTGCTGGCGTTCGGCTATTCGATCAACGCGTTGTCGCTGTTCGGGATGGTGCTCGCGATCGGGATCGTGGTCGACGATGCGATCGTCGTCGTCGAGAACGTCGAGCGCAACATCGAAAACGGGATGACCGCGCGGCAGGCGACCTACAAGGCGATGCAGGAAGTGAGCGGGCCGATCATCGCGATCGCGCTGACGCTCGTCGCCGTGTTCGTGCCGCTCGCGTTCATGTCGGGCCTGACCGGCCAGTTCTACAAGCAGTTCGCGATGACGATCGCGATCTCGACGGTGATCTCGGCGTTCAACTCGCTGACGCTGTCGCCGGCGCTGTCCGCGATCCTGCTCAAGGGCCATGGCGACAAGGAAGACTGGCTCACGCGCGTGATGAACCGTGTGCTCGGCGGCTTCTTCCGCCGCTTCAACAAGGTGTTCCATCGCGGCGCGGAGAACTACGGCCGCGGCGTGCGCGGCGTGCTGTCGCGCAAGACGCTGATGCTCGGCGTGTACCTCGTGCTGGTGGGGGCGACGGTGCTGGTGTCGAAGGTCGTGCCGGGCGGCTTCGTGCCCGCGCAGGACAAGGAATACCTGATCGCGTTCGCGCAACTGCCGAACGGTGCGTCGCTCGATCGTACCGAGAAGGTGATCCGCGACATGGGTTCGATCGCGCTGAAGCAGCCGGGCGTCGAGAGCGCGGTCGCGTTCCCGGGGCTGTCGGTGAACGGCTTCACGAACAGCTCGAGCGCGGGCATCGTGTTCGTCACGCTGAAGCCGTTCTCGGAACGGCACGGCAAGGCGCTGTCGGCCGGCGCGATCGCCGGTGCGCTGAACCAGAAATACGGCGCGATCAAGGATTCGTTCGTCGCGGTGTTCCCGCCGCCGCCGGTGCTCGGGCTCGGCACGCTCGGCGGGTTCAAGATGCAGATCGAGGATCGCGGCGCGGTCGGGTACGCGAAGCTGTCGGATGCGACCAACGATTTCATCAAGCGCGCGCAGCAGGCGCCGGAACTCGGTCCGTTGTTTACGAGCTACCAGATCAACGTGCCGCAGCTCAACGTCGATCTCGATCGCGTGAAGGCGAAGCAGCTCGGCGTGCCGGTGACCGACGTGTTCAACACGATGCAGGTGTATCTCGGTTCGCTGTACGTGAACGACTTCAACCGCTTCGGGCGCGTGTACCAGGTGCGCGTGCAGGCCGATGCGCCGTTCCGTCAGCGCGCGGACGACATCCTGCAGCTGAAGACGCGCAACGATAAGGGCGAGATGGTGCCGCTGTCGTCGCTCGTCACGGTGACGCCGACGTTCGGCCCGGAAATGGTCGTGCGCTACAACGGCTACACGGCGGCCGACATCAACGGCGGCCCGGCGCCCGGCTTCTCGTCGGGGCAGGCGCAGGCCGCGGTCGAGCGCATCGCGCACGAAACGCTGCCGCGCGGCGTGCGCTTCGAGTGGACCGACCTCACGTACCAGCAGATCCTCGCAGGCGATTCGGCGATGTACGTGTTCCCGATCAGCGTGCTGCTCGTGTTCCTCGTGCTCGCCGCGCTGTACGAAAGCCTGACGCTGCCGCTCGCGGTGATCCTGATCGTGCCGATGAGCATCCTGTCGGCGCTGACGGGCGTGTGGCTCACGCAGGGCGACAACAACATCTTCACGCAGATCGGCCTGATGGTGCTGGTGGGGCTCTCGGCGAAGAACGCGATCCTGATCGTCGAATTCGCGCGCGAGCTCGAGCACGACGGCAGGACGCCGCTCGAGGCCGCGATCGAGGCGAGCCGGCTGCGGCTGCGCCCGATCCTGATGACGTCGATCGCCTTCATCATGGGCGTGGTGCCGCTCGTCACGTCGACGGGCGCCGGTTCGGAAATGCGCCATGCGATGGGTGTCGCGGTGTTCTTCGGGATGCTCGGCGTGACGCTGTTCGGGCTGATGCTGACGCCGGTGTTCTATGTCGTGCTGCGTACGCTCGCGGGCGGCAAGATCCACGTCGCCGGCAAGGATTCGACGGGGTACGGTGTACCGGCGCCCGATGCTTGAGGACCAGAAAATGAACGACATGCACGATACGAACGGCCTGATGCGCTTCGCGAAGGTGGCGGCCGCGAGCACTCTGCTCGCGACGCTGCTCGCCGCGTGCGCGGTCGGCCCAGACTACAAGCGTCCGGACGCGGCGGCGCCCGCCGCGTTCAAGGAAGCGCCGACCCTCGCCGCCGGCGAGCAGGCCGGCACGTGGAAGACGGCCGAGCCGTCGGACGGCGAACATCGCGGCGAATGGTGGAAGGTGTTCGGCGACCCGGTGCTCGATTCGCTCGAGACGCAGGCGCTCGCCGCGAACCAGAATCTCAAGGCCGCGGCCGCGCGGGTCGAGGAAGCGCGTGCGGCGACGCGTTCGGCGCGCTCGCAATGGTTCCCGCAGATCGGCGCCGGGTTCGGGCCGACGCGCGAGGGGCTGTCGTCGGCATCGCAGTTCCAGCCGCAGGGCACGGGCCCGACCAACGCGACGCTGTGGCGCGCGCAGGGCACGGTGTCGTATGAAGCCGACCTGTTCGGCCGCGTCGGCCGCAACGTCGAGGCGTCGCGTGCCGACCAGGCGCAGAGCGAGGCGCTGTTCCGCTCGGTACAGCTCGCGCTGCAGGCCGATGTCGCGCAGAACTACTTCGAGCTGCGTCAGCTCGACTCGGACCAGGATCTGTACCGCCGCACCGTCGAGTTGCGCGAACAGGCATTGAAGCTCGTGCAGCGCCGCTTCAACGAAGGCGACATCAGCGAGCTCGACGTGTCGCGCGCGAAGAACGAACTGGCCAGCGCGCAGGCCGATGCGGTCGGCGTCGCGCGCCGGCGCGCGGCGTCCGAGCATGCGCTCGCGATCCTGCTCGGCAAGGCGCCCGCGGATTTCGCGTTCAAGGAAACGCCGATCGTGCCGGTCGCGGTGAAGATTCCGCCGGGCCTGCCGTCCGCGCTGCTGGAACGCCGCCCGGACGTGGCGGCGGCCGAGCGCGCGATGGCGGCCGCGAACGCACGGATCGGGCTCGCGAAGTCTGCGTACTTCCCGAAGCTCGATATCACCGGGTCGTTCGGCTATGAGGCGTCGACGCTCGGCAACCTGTTCCTGTGGTCGAGCCGCACGTTCCTGCTCGGGCCGTTCGCCGGCACCGCGCTGACGTTGCCGCTGTTCGACGGCGGGCGGCGGGCGGCCGGCGTGCAGCAGGCGCGCGCGCAGTACGACGAACAGGTCGCGAACTACCGGCAGCAGGTGCTCGTCGCGTTCCGCGAGGTCGAGGACAATCTCGCCGATCTGCGCCTGCTCGACGACCAGATCCGCGCGCAGGATGCGGCCGTCAACGCGTCGCGCCGGGCGGCGAAGCTGTCGCGGACGCAGTATCAGGAGGGCGAAGTCGCGTATCTCGACGTGATCGACAGCGAGCGGTCGGTGTTGCAGTCGCAGTTGCAGGCGAATCAGCTTACCGGTGCGCAGGCCGTGTCGACCGTCAACCTCATCCGCGCGCTCGGCGGCGGGTGGGGCGCGGCGCCGACGGCGGTCGGCGGCGCGGCGACCGGTAAGGAGGATATGGCTGCGCGGTGAGCGCGAGCGGCGGGCGATTCGTCGCTCGCCGGCCGAGAAGCGAAAAACCCCGGCATGCAGGCTCAGGTCTGCGTGTCGGGTTTTTTTACGAGTCTAATCGTGGAGTAGTATTTCCCCATGCCGGGATCATGCCCGGCCGTCACGGCGCACAGCCGCCCCCTCTGTGACGACGACGGCAAGCTCGTTGAAGCGCGTTCGGAAGCCGCTTCAACGACACGTGCGGCGGCGCCGACCGCGGCGACGGCATCGATGGGAACGCATCATGTCAACCGACTGGAAGCACCGCGTCAGACTGTTTGTCCAGCGTTTCTGGCAGCCGACCAGTGCGTGCATGACCTGCATGCCGGGGAGCTGGGGAAATGTCACGAGCCTTCCCCACTGGACCATCGCATTTCATACGGGGCTGCTGACCGGACTCCTGGCTGTGCTTCTGACTTTCACGCCGGTGGGGAAGCTCTATGCGCATCGATACGGCAACGCGCTGGTCGTTGGCGTCCTGACGACGTTGGGCGACGCGTACTCGCACACGAGTCGTTACCGTATCCCCTATGTCGAGCACATCGTGACGGGGGCAATTTCAGGTCTCCTGGCCCTTGCGGCCTCCTATCTCTTCGAGGATCGCGCGCGACGCGTTCGGGCGGTATGGGCGCGCGTGTCCGGACAGCTTATCCGCTGACTTTTCGAGCAACGTATCGATAAGTGACCGTTCCGGGCCGGAAGGCGGCGTCCACGGAAATCCACGAAGAACCTTACCTTTTTTATTGCACCGCGTTTGGCAACCAGCGGTCAGTTCCGCCCAGCGCCTTCATCCGACGCTGACGATCAACTCGCTCGCGGTATTGCGCCATTTCGTGAAGCGCCACGACGGGATTACGTTGATCGGCGACCGGGAAACGGCCGCGCGCGGCGAAGCGCACGCGTTGAAGGGCGCAGTCGGCAGCGGCGATGCTCAGGCGTCGGCGCGCGATGACCGTGGTTCGGGTTGCACGTCGGTACGCTCGGCGATCACGACCGCGTAACGGCCGACCGCATCGGCGATGCGCTGCGCGAGTTCGGGATCGCGCACCGCGCGCGCGAGCGTGACGCCACCGGACAGCAGCGCGAGAAACGCGATCGCGCGGTCGTCGTCGGGCGTGTCGCCGAGCCCGGACGACACTTCGTCGACGATTTGCCGCAGCGCGTGTTCATACGCGTCGCGCGTGTCGTCGTCGGCGCGCATCACTTCGGGAGACAGGCTCGGCAGCGCACAGCTTTCGCCGAGTGCGCAGGTGCGTCGCGGCCCCAGGTAGAACGCTACGAACGGGCGCCGCCAACGGGCGCCATGCTCGGCCTTGAAGGTTGCGACACCTTGCCGGAGCTGGTCGAGGCCGTCGAGCACGATCTGGCGGAAGGCTTCACCCTTGGACTTGAAATGCCCGTAGAACGCGCCGTTGGTGACGCCGGCCGCCTTCGTCAACGGACCGATGCCGGAGCCGCCATACCCTTCCTGGCGGAACAGGCGACTCGCGGCTTCGAGGATGCGGGTGCGGGTTTCGTGCTTATGCTCGGCGGAATAACGCATGACGGGCTCGCTTCAGAGCGATCGCTCTTTATTGCTTGCATAGAGAGCGATCAGTGTCTAATGTATAGAGAGTGACTGATATTTATATCACGTCACGATCCTGATGACCTGACCTGGAGAAACTGCGATGCCGATTACGCTGACCGTATCAGAAGGGGTTTTCACGCAAGAAGACGAAGGACTGGTGTTTGCCGAGTTGACCGATGCGCTGCTGGACGTCGAGGGGTTGACCGGGAACGCGTTCCTGGCGCCGAACGTGATCGGCACGCTGAACGTGCTGCCGCGCGAGCGCATCTTCGTGCAGGGGCGCGCGCAGCCCGCTGCGTTCGTCGAATTGAAGCTGCCTGCGGTGGCGCTCGCGGCGCCCGACAAGCAGCGACTGTTCGTCGAACGGGCGACCGGGATCGTGCTGCACCGCGCTCGCGGGCGGCTGACGCCGGCGCAGGTGTGGGTGAATGTCGTGCACGCAGTCGACGGTGGATGGGGAATAGCCGGACGGCGCTATGACAACGCGTCGCTCGTCGACTCGATTCAGGGGGCGGCGGCGGCACACTAAGCGCGACTGGCGGCCAAGCCGTTCGACGTTGGCCGATGGTGTGGCGGCGGTCGCCGCCACACCGGTCGATTGTCGTCGTATTCAGTCCGTCGCCTGCGTCGTGCCGTCACGTTCGTCTGCCGCGCGGGCGCGCCCCGTGTGCCGCTGACGGGCCGCCTGCCGCGATGCGATTTCCCGGCCGGCCGTCGTGCCGGGGTGCCGCTCCCTGTCCCTGCACCGGCCGAAGCGACATCGGCGCCGCGCTTCATTCGTCGCAACGACTCGGGTTACTCGGTACGCAATTTTTCGACAGTCCGCAATAAGCCGATATCTCGTCGCGGCACCGCTCACTACCATCCATCGATATCGAATCCACCCGATGGGCGGGCGGTTTGACGGAGCCACCTCGCGTGGCGTGAGTACCGATGGAACGAAGCACGAGCATCGAGGCCGGCCACCGGCCGTCACGCGGCCGGTGGCCGGCATGGATCGCCTTCGCGGCGACGCTGCTGCTGGCATACGGCGTCGCGAGGCATGCGTCGCGGGCATCGCCGGTGCCGCCGGAGCAACGGCATTTCTCCGTCGACGTTGACCGCGACAGGGCGCCGTGGGCGCGACCCGTGATCGCGATGCGCGAAGGCGTGCCGGTGCACATCGACGTGCATGCGCGGGAAACCGGCGTCCTGATGGCGCACGAAATACCGGGCGCGTTGGCGGCATGCGCGTCCGGCAGCGTGCAGTCGCTGGACATTCTCCCGGTCGGCATCACCGGGCGTTTCTCGCTGCATTTCCACAGCCGGACAGGCGACACGATCGAGGTCGCCGTGATCGAAATCTATCCGGGGCCGTGACCGCAGCGCATTTTCACCACGACAAACGAGACGGAAGGAGACAACGATGCAATCACCGATTCGCGCAGCGTTCGCGCTGTCGCTCTGCATGTTCGTGCTGGCCGGATGTGGCGGAGAGGCCGACGACACGCCGGCGGCCACGCCCGGCGTGTCCGTGGCCGACTATGTCGTGCCGCGCGTGCCGAGTTGCAGCCCGGGCGATACGCCCGAGACCGCGCTGCAGGGGCAGGTGCCGGCCGCGCTTCGACAGGCCGGATTCGGCGGCTTCAACTGCAACCTGAAACGCGTCAGCCAGGTTCAGGGCGAAGGCGCGTCGTGGTCGGCCGCCACGTATACCGACAGGAAAGGCCAGACCTGCTTCTATCACGCGACGATGGGCGCGAGCGCGCTGTTCAACAATCCCGATGCGCCGCCGCGCGTGAACCCGGGCGTGCCGGTGATCGACATCACCAACCCGGCGCAGCCGGTGCGGGTGAGCTCGCTGACGTCCACGTCGATGATCGATCCGTGGGAGTCGCTGCGCGTGAACGTCGCGCGCGGGATCCTCGCCGCCGACAACGGCCTGGGCGGCGGTGGCGGCCCTGAGATCGACCTGTACGACATTGCTTCGGATTGCACACGGCCGCAGTTGCTGGCGAGCGTGCCTGTCGGCACGGGCGAGGACGGCGGCATCGTACCGGCTACCCGGTCGCTCGGTCACGAAGGCGGATTTTCACCCGACGGGCTGACCTATTACGTCGGCGGCGCCTTCACGAAAAGCTACTACGCGGTCGACCTGACCGTGCCGACCCGGCCGAAGATGATTGCCGCGATCAGCCTGTCGGATCTGGGCATGGGCAGCTTCTCGCACGGCCTGTCGGTGAGCCAGGACGGAACGCGGGCGTACTTCGTCGCGTCGGGGAACGGCGGCGCGGCCGTCGGCATGAGTGCGCCGCCGCTGAACGACGCGAACGCGACCGGCGACAACGGCTTTTTCGTCGTCGATACCAGCGAAGTGCAGAGCCGGCGTCCCAATGCGCAGATGCACCGGATCGCGACCGTGCCGGTGCGGAACGGCAGCATCGCGCAACATACGATCTCGTTCGCCGTGGCGGGCAAGCCGTATCTGATCGAAGTCGACGAGGGCGGGGGCGGCGGGATCCAGGATCCGGGCGCAACGGCCGTCAAGGCCGCGTGCAATGCCGGCGTGGCGCCGTTCCCGATGGGGCACATCTACGACATGTCCAACGAAGCCGTGCCGCGACTGGTGTCGGAGCTCCGGCTCGAAACGCACGCGATCGCGAACTGCAGCAAGGTCATGCCCGATATCGCCGGCCTGACCACGTTCACGTACGGCGCGCACTACTGCAGCGTCGACAATCGGCAGAATGCGACCGCGCTCGCATGCAGTTACTTCAACTCCGGCATTCGCGTTTTCGACATTCGCGATCCGTCGAAGCCGAAGGAGATCGCGTACTACAACCCGGCTTCCGTGAAGTCGCCCGGCGCGGGCTCGGCGCATCTGATGTTCGGCCAGTACCGTGCGGGCGGGCCGGACTGGTGCGCGTCGCGTCTGGATTTCGATTTCGATCGTCATCTCCTGACTACCGCGTGCCAGGACAACGGCATGCTCGTGCTGTCGTTCGAGAACGGCAGTTGGCCGTTCCCTGAAAGCACGAAGGCAACGGAGATCGGCAATTGATGCGCTTTCGCCGCGGCTTGCTGGTTTGCGCGATTGCGCTCGCGATGCCGCTGACGTGCGCCGGTTTCGAGGCCGACGTGCACTTCGGCCTCACGCTGTGGCTCGCCCGGCAGGCCGGCTTCGCGCCGCGCGACGCCGAGGCCATTGCGCTCGCGGATCAACGCATCGATGCAGGATCGATCGAGTACATGACGTCGCCGTTGCAGTACGCGTGCTTGTCGCGCTTTGTCCCCGATGCCGTCGATGCGCAGGCTCGGCACTATCCGGGCGCGCGCAGCGTGCCGGCCGATGCGCGGGCAAGCGTAGTCGTGCCCGGCGGGCCGGCTGCGCTGGCGCCTGTCGACGCGGCGCTCGGCAAGGCCGGGGGCGGCGGCAAGGCCGCGTTCATGCTCGGCGAATTCGGCCGCGCGCTCCATGGCTGGCAGGATTCGTGGGCGCATCGCGGGGTGCCGTCCGTTCCGGACTGGAGCCGCGAAGGCATCGCGTGCGATGCCGGCCTGGCGATGATGGCGCCGCTCGATCGACGCACGCCGTCGAGCCACGCGGCGGATCTGACCTGGCGTCGGCCCGCCGATGCGGAGGCGATGGCGCAGGCGACCTATCTCCAGATGATCAGGTATCCGAACATAGAGGGAGCGGCGCGGAAGGCGACACCGTGGGATCAGGTCCGGCAACGGTTTCCCGGCTTCGTCGCCGCGCGAACGAAGCGCGCGAAGTCGGACTGGTTCGTCGCGAACGGCATCGCGGATACGTCGTTTCTCGACGGTATCAGCCTGCCCGACGGGCCTGCGTGGAAGGCCGTCCGATGGCGCGGGCGGCGCGACCTGCCCGTGCCGCTGCCGTCGGCGACGCAGGCCGGCGTCGACAAGGACGTCGTCGATTTCTACACGCGCTTTTTCGTCGACTGGGTCACGACGTCGCCGGTCGACAAGCGCTGGCTGCCCGCGCTTTCGGCCGAGCGCGGGCAGAAGCCCGACGATGCACTGGTCGATGCGCTCGTCGGATGGAGACTGAGGGATCACGGCGCTCATCTGGCCGTCGAAGGGCTGCCGCATTCGACGACGCATTCGCCCACGCCTGCGCACGATCGCGCCTCGTTCGAGGTGTTCAGGTCACTGAACGACGCCGTACTGCCGCTGATCGTCGAAGGCGAGAAACCGTCCCCCGTCCTGCCTTTCCTCGTGTTTGCGCTACCGCGCTCGAGCGCCGGCAACCCGCGCGCCGTTGCACTCGTCAAATTGCTCGACGCGCCGTACGACACCGTGGGGATCGTGTCGGAGAAGCGCAATGGGGCCGGCTGGAAGGTGACGGGGTGGGTCTCGTCCGCCGACTACTGATCGGGAAGAGGTCGAGATGCGTGACGATATCGTGCATCGAACGGCGCGCGCGAGCGGTCACTTCGAAGGCTTGGCATTGCGCAAAAGAGGATGGCCGCCCACGGGGCTCGCGTGGATCGTGCTCTGCATGCCAACCGGCGCGAGCGCCCACGCGTGGAATATCCCGTACTACCTCCCGGTGCCGTTGTGGCTGTATGCCTATGCCGCAACGGGCACGCTGATGGCGTCCTTCATGATCCTGGCGTTTGCGTCGGGCACGTGCATGCCCGAGCC
Organism: Burkholderia sp. MSMB2157WGS; assembly: GCF_001532755.1. Classification (NCBI taxonomy): domain Bacteria; kingdom Pseudomonadati; phylum Pseudomonadota; class Betaproteobacteria; order Burkholderiales; family Burkholderiaceae; genus Burkholderia; species Burkholderia sp. MSMB2157WGS. Next base: position 345,551 of record NZ_LPJG01000017.1, read on the forward strand.
GGGAAGGCGATCCGGAACGTGGACGAAGGCGGTGAGAATTCCGATTTTCCTTGTGAACGCAGGGCAACTCGCGAGTGCGGCATTCGTCGCGATCCTGATCGTTGCCGGCCTCGCGGGAACCGCGAATCCGTTCCTGAACCTGGCGATGTCGGGCTTCTGGATCTGGTTCTATCTCGGCGCTTTGTATGTCAGCGCAATACTGGGCGACGTTTATGCGTTCACCAATCCGTTTGCGCTGCTGTTGCGAATCGCCGCGCGCTGTTTCCCCATCCTGGAATGCGGGCGCTATCGTTATCCGCAACATCTTGCCTCGTGGTCCGCGTTGGGCGGCTACATCGCGCTCATCGTGCTGGAACTGTTCGGTGCGGGGCGCCCCCGAGACGTCGGTCTGTTCCTCGTCGCGTATGTCGCCTATGCGCTGATCGGCGCGTTCTGCTTCGGGCGCGAGCGCTGGCTCGCCCACGGCGATACGTTCGGCGTGCTGTGCCGGCTATGCGCGAAGTTGTCGCCGCTGAAATGGCGTTGGACAGCGCGCCGTCACGTGATCGTGGAATCGAGAAACCCGATTGCGGACATGTCGCGCGACCGGCCGGCGGATACCAGCGTCGTCGCCTTGCTGTCGTTCATGCTGTCGTCGACGGCCTACGACGGCTTGCGCGATACGGCTACGTGGCACGCGTTCTTCTGGCGCAGCATCTATCCGCACGTCGTCGGTCTGTTTCCGTCGCTGGGCCGTGACTACGCTTTTTCAGCGGAAATCCTGCTGACATGGCAATGGCTGGCGTTCGCGATCGTCGGTATCGCGTACTACCTGGTATTCCGCGGCTGCTGCACGTTGGGCGCGATCGGTTCGCGGTCGTCGTCGGGCGGGGCGTCGTTCTCGCGGCAGTTTTGTCTGCTACTGCTGCCGATCGCGTTCTTCTACAACGTCTGCCATTACTTCACGCTGTTCTGGGATCAGGGGCGGCAGATCGTCCGGCTCGCATCCGATCCGCTCGGACTCGGGTGGAATCTATTGCCGGTGGCGGCCGTGGCCGATCAGGTGTCGGCGGCCCAGGCGCTCATCGACGTCGGATACGTCTGGCATGCGCAGGTGCTCCTGATTCTCGCCGGACACATCGTGAGCGTGATGCTCACGCATGCGATTGCCGTCCGGCGCGGCAATCCGGCCGGAAGGGCGACCGTCGGCCAGTTGCCGCTGCTGGTGCTGACGATCGCATTGACGATCAGCGGCCTGTGGATTCTTTCGCTTCCGCTGGCATAGCGGTCGCGGCACGCGGCTTGAGCGCGGATGGCGACACACCCCACCGCTTGCGGAATGTCGCCGAAAAGTGGCTGGCCGACGAGAAGCCGCAGTCGAGCGCGGCTTCCGTCACGTCGCATGCGCCGCGCTCGATCAGGCGGCGGGCGGCTTGAAGGCGGCTCTCGATGATGTACTGGTGCGGCGTCAGTCCGTGGGCTTTTCTGAAACTCCGGATGAACGAATAGAGATCGCCCGGGTAGCCGACGGCCTCGGCCACCATCATCAGCGTCAGCGGGCCGCGGAAATGCTCCCTGATGTACTCGCCGGCCTTGCGCATCATGCCCGCATGCGCATATTGCTTCGCCTGCGGCCGCGACTCCAGGTGCAACATGCGATGCAGCGCGGCGGACCCGAGCGCTTCCGCATAGGTCGGACCTTGCGGCATCCCCGCGACGGCGTCTTCATGGAGGCTGCGGACGATCTGCGCGAGGAGGTCGTCGATCACGTCCATCCGGAGCGCGCCCGACGCAAACCAGCCGTCGCTTTGCAGCCCCGTCCGCGACAGCCATGACGGTTCGAAGTGGACGCTGATCCACTCGATTTCATCGGACCATCGGCCGGAAAACGAGAAGCCGGGCGGAACATAGGCCAGCGGCCCGCGAACGCGGGCGGGCGCCCACCGGCCGGTGTTCGTGCGCAGCTCGAGCGTCGTCGGCGCCTGCAGGTACATGCCCAGGATCGGGCCGGTCGTCTCCAGATCGACGATTTCCGTGGCGCTGGCGATGTAGTGCTCGATCGAGACCGCGGCGAACGACGGCGCGACGGGCTGCCTTCTCCACTTGTGCGGCGGATACCAACTGACGCGGCTTCCGTTCGGCCCAATCGCGCAGACGTCCCTCATGGCTGGCCGGCTGATCACGCGTTCTCCTTTCGTCTGATCTGGCGAGCGGTTCCCGAAATGCGATTCGATGCCGCGATGGCATCGCGCAAGCGAACCCACTGTAGGCCGCGATGCTTACTCGATTCTTACCTGGCCGCGTGTGTGCGCCGGGGCCGCATTGGTGGCATGACGCCGAGGGGTGCGAAACGATTCGATGCGGGCGGCGCACGTCGTTTCGGTTCGGTCGCGGGTAGTGCGACGAAAGCGGGAAAGACGGGCGGCGCGCCGGCCGCCCGCGACGTTACGCGGCGACGAACTCGTGCACGTAACGGTTGAACACGGCGGGGCTTGCCGCGTTCATTCCGTGCGATGCGCCGGCGACGGTCTGCCGTCGTGCATTGCCGATCCACTGCGACAGCGTGTCGACGTTGTGGCGGAACATCGTCGGGCTGCGCTGGCCGTCGATCAGCAGCGTGCGGCAGGCGATATCGCCTGCGGTTTCGGCCGAATACGCGGGCAGCGGATCGCGCAGTTGCTTCGGCAGCGTGCTTGCGTTGTCGATCGCCATCGTGCGAAAGCGCGATGTGCTCTTCTTCCACGCGCCGGGCAGGCTCACGGAATCGACGAACATCTCGAGGCCGGCTTCGACGTCGCCTTGCTCGATCAGGTTCACGGCTTTCGTGCGCAGCGCGATCGCGGCGGCGGGCAATGCGGCTTCGCGCACGTCCGGCTGTTGCAGCGGGCCGCCCGGATCGGCGAGCGTCAGCGACTCGACGAGGTGCGGATGCTGGCGCGCGACGTTGAACGCGACGCTGCCGCCGCGCGAATGACCGACCAGATGCACGGGGCCGAGATCGAGCGCGTCGATGAATTCGGCGAGCTCGTCGACGTGGTTCTGCCAGCTGAACTCGTCCTGGATGCCCGCTTCGACGGCCGGCCAGTAGTGGCTCAGGCTCGGCGCGATGCAGCGGTAGTGTGCCGACAGCGATGCGAGCTGCGGATCCCAGTAACGGTAGTCGCACAGCGAGCCGTGCACGAACACCATCGGCGCGCCGCTGCCCCGCTCGACATACGGCAGGCTGATGCCTGACGACAGCGTCGCAAATTGCAGGTCGGGGTTCGCGAGCACGGACGGCTCGATTCGCATGTTCATGACTGAAAGACTCAAAGGTGCGTCAACACGACGCAACTATGCATCACGGCGAGCTGCAAGGAAAACGCATAATTTTCATCGCGACGATCAATTTTTTTGATGGTTCGGCCGGAAACCCTTGTCGGATAGGGTGCTGCGATCACAGGTGCGCTGATCTTTAGCCCGTCCCTATATACATACGGCTGGAGCAGCCGTCTATCGACGGCGAACTGCTTAACGTCACGGCACCGTGAAGCGACATGGGATGTCGGGCGAGTGGGGCATGTGCAGGGAGCCCTAACGTGGCCGAGTGATCTCACATGGCCACGTTAGGGCGTATCGAACCCGCGCATTCGTGACTTGGTGGCTCGGACACTGCAAATTTATGACGAAAGGATTGGCTCAAGCATGCTTCAGTTGTACTCAAACGCGTTCGAAGCGCTTTTCGCCGCAGAGGGTAGGCCGCCAAATGCGGCCTGCGTATCACCGCACTGCGAGCACGGGCGCAGTCCGAACCTCGACCGGCAGATCATTGTCCGCCGCAAACCGCATCGCGAACTCGAACGCATCGGCGCACACGTCGCGTAACTCGTCGGACACGAACAGGCATTTGACGCCGCCGTCGACGACCGGCATCGCGAGCCGCGACAGCGCGCACGGATAGCCGGGCCGCCGTTCGCCGACGAACAGCGTGATGACGCCCGCGAGCCGCTCAGGCCAGTCGCTCGGGCGAAAGGTTTTCCGCGCGCGCGTGACGCCGCGAATCAGATGACCGTGGAGACGGCCGCGTTCGTTGATGTCGATGCGATCCATGCTGTCGTGCGTGTCCTCGATTCGCGTCATTCGCCGCCGTCGGCCGCGGCGTCGCCGCGCGCGGGAATCCGCAGGTGGCGCAGCTTGTGATAGAGCGTTTTCTTCGGCATGCCGAGCGCCTCGCTCGCGTCCGCGACGTTGCCGCCGTGACGCCGCAGCATGTCCTCGATCAGCATCCGCTCGAAATACGCGAGCTGCTCGGCGAGCGTGCCGCCGGCCGTCGGCGCGCCGCCGGACGACAGCAGGCTGTCGCCGGTCAGCCCGAGCACGAAGCGGTCGGCCACGTTCTGCAGTTCGCGCACGTTGCCGGGCCACGCATGCGTCATCAGTTCGGACACCTGCGCGGCGGTGACGACCGGCGCCGGCTGCCCGAAGCGCCGCGCGGCCGCGAGCACGAAATGCTCGAACAGCAGCGGCACGTCCTCGCGCCGCTCGCGCAGCGGCGGCAGCTCGATCTGCGCGACGTTGAGGCGATACAGCAGATCCGCACGAAAGCGCCCGTCGGCCGCGAGTTCGGCCAGATCGGCCTTCGACGCGGCGATGACGCGGCAGTCGACCGGAATCAGTTCGTTCGCGCCGAGCCGTTCGATCACGCGCTCCTGCAGCACGCGCAGCATCTTGATCTGCAGCGCAATCGGCATCGTCTCGATCTCGTCGAGGAACAGCGTGCCGCCATCCGCCCATTCGATCTTGCCGATGCGTTTCTTGATCGCGCCGGTGAACGCGCCCGCCTCATGGCCGAACAGCTCGCTCTCGAACACCTGCTCGGGCAGACCGCCGCAGTTCAGCGCGACGAAATGCGCATCGCGCCGGCCGCCGAAGTCGTGCAGGCTGCGCGCGATCAGCTCCTTGCCGGTGCCTGTCTCGCCGGTGATCAGCACCGACACCGACGTATCCGCGAGGCGCAGGATCTTCTTGCGCACGTCGGCCATCGCGGGCGACTTGCCGAGCACGAACGCCTCGATGCCCTGCCAGTTGTTCAGCGCCGCGCGCAGCCCCTGCACCTCGAGCGTGAGCCGGCGCTTCTCGACCGCGCGCGCGACGCGGCCGGCGATCACGTCCGACGAAAACGGCTTCTCGATGAAGTCGTACGCGCCGACCTGCATCGCGCCGACGGCCGTCGAGATGTCCGCGTGGCCGCTGATCAGCACGACAGGGATCTGCGCATCGACGGCCATCACGCGGTCGAGCAACTGCAGCCCGTCGATGCCCGGCATCCGCACGTCCGACACGATCACCACCGGCGCGCCGGGCGCGACGTGCGCGAGCGCGTCGGCGGCCGACGGGAACGCGTCGACCGGGAACCCGGCGAGCGCGACGGCCTGCTCGACGCCGATCCGGACGTTTTCATCGTCCTCGACGACCAGCACCCGAATCTCATCTTCCATGCTCTGTCCTTTGTTGCGGCGTCGCCGCCGCGAATTCGATGGTGAACTGCGCGCCGCCTTCGTCGCGGTTCGTCGCGGCGATCCTCGCGCCGAACGCCTCGACGATGCGCGACGTGATCGCGAGGCCGAGCCCGAGGCCCTGGCCGCGCGGCTTGGTCGTGACGAACGGCTCGAACAGGTGCGGCAGCACGTCGGGCGCGATGCCGGCGCCGCTGTCGGCTACCGTGAAGCGCACGCGGCCGGCATCGCCCGCTTCGGCCGCCTCGATGACGATGCGGCGCACCGGCGCGTCGTGCACCGCGTCGAGCGCATTGCCGAGCAGGTTCACGATCACCTGCTGCAACTGGCTCGATTCGGCCGATACCACCGTGCCGGGCGCGATGTTCACGTCGAGCCGCACGCCTTCGTCGCGAATGCGCGCTTCGTAGATGAGCCGCGCATGCGCGACGGCCTCGTTCAGCGACACCGCGACGCGCTCGACGTCGGGCTTGCGCGCGAAGGTCTTCAGCTCGCCGGTGAGCACGGCCATGCCGTCGACCAGCTTGCCGATCCGTTCGAGATTCGCGAGCGCCGGCGCCGGCTGGCCGCGCTCGAAGAACGTGCGCGCGTTGTCGCACAGCGTGCGGATCGCGACGAGCGGCTGGTTCAGCTCGTGCGTGAGGCCGGCGGCCATCTGCCCGAGCACCGCGAGCTTGCCCGCGTGCACGACTTCCTGCTGCGATGCGCGCAGGCGCTGTTCGGTGCGTTCGCGCTCGTCGATCTCGCGCTGCATCCGCTCGTTCGCGGCCGTCAGCGCGGCCGTGCGCTGCGCGACCGTCAGTTCGAGCCGGTCGTTCGCGCGGCGCAGCGCGTCCTGCGCGCTCAGCCGCGCGATGATCGCCCGGCGGCGCTGGATCGCATAGCCGACCAGCAGCGCGACGATCAGGAACGCGCCGGTGACGAACACGAACGCGGTCTGCTGCTGGCGTCGCGCGCCCGCGATGTCGAGCAGCACCATCAGCGAATCGCCGGCCTGCGGCGCGGGGCGCGACATCACGAGATAGCGCGCGGTGCGGCCGGCGTGGTGCGGATCGGGGAAGGTGCCGAACCAGGCGGCCGAGCTGCGGTCGCCGATGCGGCGATAGGGCAGCGCGTCGACGGTGCGGCCCGCGTACTGGCGCGACGCCTGGATGTCGCGCTGCTGCTGCGCGGTGATCGGACGCAGCGCGGTGAATTTCCACGAGGGCTCGGTCGAGATCACGACCACGCCGTTGCCGTCGACCACCAGCGCGGCGACGCCCGGCGCGCGCCACGCCGATTCGAGCGGGTCGACGCTGATCTTCACGGCGGCCACGCCGATCGGCACGCCGTCGCTGCGCACCGCGCTCGCGAAGTAGACGCCCGGCACGCCGGTGTTGGTGCCGATGCCGAAGAAGCGGCCGCTGCCGCGCGCGAGCGCGTCCTTGAAGTACGGCCGGTACGACACGTTGGTGCCGACGAAACTGATCGTCTCGTTCCAGTTGCTGGCGGCGATCACGTCGCCTTGCAGATCGATCACGTCGACCGCGCCGCTGCCCGCGTCGCGATTCACGGCTTCGAGGTAGGTGTTCACCGCATGCATGAGTTCGGGCGCATCGTTCGGCGCGGCCTTCAGCATCGCCCGCACGCCGTCCTGCCGCGCGACCAGGCCGGGCAGGATCTCGAAGCGGCCGAGCTCGCTTTTCAGGCTCGACGCGTACAGGTCGAGCCGGTGCGCGCCGGCCTCCTCGAGCGCGTCGATCGCACGTTCCCACGCGAAATCGACGGCCGCGCCGGCCACGCCGACATACAGCACCGCGGCCGATGCCCAGCCCCACCACGGGATTCCCTTGAAGCTCTTCTGCACGTTCGCCCTCATCGAAGCCCGCTATCGGCGTGAACCGGCCCTGGCCGCGCTGAACGACGCGCGCCGCGCGCCGGCAGGGCCGGCGGCGGCGCGTGCGAGGCAGCCGGCGCGACGATGCGCGCGGCCGCGCATTATCCGAAGTGCGCGACCAGGATCAGCGTCACCGTGACGACGATCGCGCCGCCGATGCGGGTGGCGATCTGCGCGAACGGCATCAGCTGCATCCGGTTCGCGGCGGTCAGGATCGCGACGTCGCCGGTGCCGCCTTGCCCGCTGTGGCAGGCGTTCACGATTGCGGTGTCGATAGGGTACATCTTCAACAGGCGGCCGACCACGAAACCGGTGCCCATCAGCGTCGCGACGGTCGACACGATCGTGACCACGTTGACGATCGTGAAGGCGGCGGTCAGCTTGTCCCACGGCGTCATCGCGACGCCGATCGCGAACAGCAGCGGATACGTGACGGCGGTCGAGAAGAACTTGTAGACGACGAACGCGCCTTCCTGCAGCGGCGGCGACACCGCACGCGCGAGCTTCACCAGTACCGCGAGGAACAGCATCGCGACCGGCGCGGGCAGGCCGAACAGCTTGTGCGCCATCAGGCCGACCAGGTACAGCGTGATCGCCGTGATGCCGGCGCCGGCGATGTGCGTGACGTCGACGTGGCCGCGGATCTCCTCGCTTTCCGGCGTCATGTCGCCGCTTTCTCCGACTTGCAGGCGACCGTTGCCGGTCAGGTGCGGCAGGCGCTTGCCGACCATGTCGAGCGCGCCCGACAGGATGATCGCGGTCAGGCTGCCGAGCATCACCGACGGCAGCACCATCGCGAACATCTCGCCTTGCGGCAGGTGCATCAGTTCCGAATAGCCGATCGACAGCGGAATCGCGCCTTCGCCGACGCCGCCCGCCATGATCGGCACGACGATGTACAGTAGCGTGTGGCGTGCGCCGAGGCCGAGCGCGGTGCCGACCGCCGTGCCGACGATCGCGGCCGCGATGGAGCCGACCGCGAGCGGGACGAAGATCTTCACGAAGCCCTGGATCAGCACGCGCCGGTCCATGCTCAAGATGCTGCCGACGATGATCGACGCGATGAACAGGTACAGGAAGTTGGTCGACTTCGTGAATTCGACCGTCAGGTTCAGCACCGGCTTCGGCAGCACGTGGTAATAGGTGAGCGCCGACGGCACGAAGGTCGCGAAGATCGCGGCCGCGCCGATGTTGCGCAGCAGCGGCAGGCGCTTGCCCAGTTCCGCGCAGGTGAAGCCGAAGAACGCGAGGACGGCGATCGCCATCGAGATTTCGCCGGGCACCTTGCCCGTCACCGCGAAGCCGACGATCAGCCCGAACAGGATCACGTAGACCGGCAGCGGGATGATGCCGATGCGGATTTCCATCAGCTTCCACCAGCCTTCCGGCCAGAAACGTTCGCGCGTGGCGGGACCGGTGGCGGCAATCGGCTCCGGCTGGGACGGGGTTTGGATAGAGGTCTGCAAGACGTGTCTCCTGATGTTTGGAATGCCTGCATTCGCTTCGCGGCATCGTGTGCCGTCTGTTATGCAACCCCCGTGCCAGCATCGCGGCTTGCCGGAATATTTTCAATGCATTGATTCATAAGGGATTTGTTTCGTCTGCGGAAAGGGTTTCCACGCCGGCTGGCCGAGATTTCGGAATCGGCGCGGCGGGCAGGCCGAGATTTCGGCCTGGCGGCGGCCCGGGCAGCCGGCCGTTGCTCCGCTGCGGCGCGCGCGGGCGATCGGCGCGGCATGGGCGGCATTCGGTCTGCCGGGCGGCGCAGCGCGCCCGACGGCCGCCATATCGCCGCGCGCGATTTTCTTCGCACAATCGCTTCGTAGACCGCCCCCGCGCCGCTCTCTATCATCGGCTGATCCTTTTCCGATGCAACGACGACTGTCCGGAGAGCGCCCGTGCGTTCGCCGCGGCGTCGCTCATCCGTCGATACCGTCCTTGGACAGGAGAGTGGTTTCCATGCTGCATCCCGTTTTTTCCGCCCGCTTTTCCGCCGGCCGCCTGGCCCGCCTGCTGACGGCCGCGCTGCTCGCGGCGTGGCTCGGCCTCGTGCTGCCGAACGGCGCGCGCGCCGACACCGCGCCGCTGAAGGTCGGCATCTCGACCAGCCCGCAGATCGAGGCGCTGAAGATCGCCGCGAAGGAGGCGAAGGCGCAGGGCCTCGACGTGAAGATCGTCGAATTCACCGACTGGAATACGCCGAACGCGGCGCTCGCGAACAAGGACATCGACGTCAACTACTTCCAGCACATCCCGTTTCTCGAGAACGCGAAGAAGCAGGGCGGCTACGATTTCATCGCGATCGCGCCCGGCACGATCATGAAGATCGGCCTCTATTCGAAGAAGGTGAAAAGCTTCGCCGAGCTGAAGGACGGCGCGCGCGTCGCGATCGCGAACGACCCGGTCAACGGCGGGCGCGGGCTGTTGCTGCTGCAGCGCGCGGGGCTGATCACGCTGAAGCCGGGCGCCGACTATCGTGCGACGACGCACGACATCGTCGCCAATCCGAAGCACCTGAAGATCATTCCGCTCGAAGCGTCGCAGCTCGCGCGCTCGCTCGACGACGTCGACCTCGCGCAGGGCTACCCGAGCTTCATCAAGCTCGCGGGCACGACCGACCCGAACGGCGCGCTGCTGTTCGACGGCACCGAGAACAAGAACTTCGCGATCCAGTGGGTCGTGCGGCCCGAGAGCGCGAACGATCCGCGCATCCGCAAGTTCATCGCGATCTACCAGCACTCGCCGGCCGTGCGTAAAGCGCTCGACAACGCGTTCGGCTCGTTGTACGCGATCGCATGGTGACGGGGGCGACATGACGACGGCGAACCGCAAGAAGATTCTGCTCAACGCGTTCAACATGAACTGCGTCGGGCACATCAACCACGGGCTGTGGACGCATCCGCGCGACCGCTCCGCGCACTACACCGATCTCGAGTACTGGGCCGATCTCGCGAAGACGCTCGAACGAGGCAAGTTCGACGGGATCTTTCTCGCGGACATCGTCGGCGTGTACGACGTGTTCGGCGGCAGCCCGGACGTCGCACTGCGCGAATCGGTGCAGGTGCCCGTCAACGATCCGCTGCTGCTCGTGCCGGCGATGGCGCAGGTCACGCGGCATCTCGGCTTCGGCGTGACCGCGAACCTGACCTACGAGCCGCCGTACCTGTTCGCGCGCCGCATGTCGACGCTCGATCATCTGACGAAAGGGCGCGTGGGCTGGAACATCGTCACCGGCTACCTCGACAGCGCCGCGCGCGGGATGGGCCTCGCGCAGCAGATCGGCCACGACGATCGCTACGAACGCGCGGACGACTACATGGACGTCGTCTACAAGTTGTGGGAACGGAGCTGGGACGACGACGCGGTGATCCGCGACGCGCAGGCGCGTGTGTTCGCGCAGCCGGGCAAGGTGCGGCGCGTGAAGCACGACGGCCCGTTCTATTCGATCGATGCGATTCATCTGAGCGAACCGTCGCTGCAGCGCACGCCGGTGCTGTACCAGGCCGGCTCGTCCGCGCGCGGCGTCGAGTTCGCGGGCCGCCACGCGGAATGCGTGTTCGTGAACGGACAGAGCAAGGCCGCGGCGCGCGCGGCGGCGCTCGACATCCGCGCGGCCGCCGCGCGGCAGGGGCGCGACCCGGCGTCGATCAGGATTTTCGCCGGGGTGAGCGTCGTGACCGCCGAGACCGAGCGGCTCGCGCGCGAGAAATTCGACGAGTACCGGCGCTACGCGAGCCCGGAAGCCGGCCTCGCGCACTTCGCGAGCTCGACCGGCATCGACTTCGCGAAATACGGCCTCGACGAGCCGATCTCGTACGTGAAGACCGATTCGATCCAGTCGGCGGTCGACGCGATCTCGCGCAAGAGCACGACCGGCACGTGGACGGTGCGCCGGATGCTCGAGCAGATGTCGCTCGGCGGCCGTTATGCGCCGATCGTCGGTTCGCCGTCGCAGGTCGCGGACGAGCTGCAGTCGTGGATCGACGAGACGGGCATCGACGGCTTCAACCTGACGCGCACCGTGATGCCGGAATCGTTCGAGGATTTCGTCGATTGGGTCGTGCCCGAGTTGCAGAACCGCGGCGTCTACAAGGAAGACTACGATCCCGCGCCGACGCTGCGCGAGAAGCTGTTCGGCGCAGGCCCGCGGCTGCCCGCGTGGCACACCGGCGCGCAGCACCGGCCGACGGCCGTATCCGAATCCGCGCATCCCGCGCATGCCTGAACGTGACGGAGCGAAGCGATGACGCAATTGTTCGATACGCTGGGTTTCATCGAGGCATCGGCCGTGCGCGCCGGCGCCGGTCCGACGGCGCATGAGGAAACGGCCGCGCCGGCCGATGATGTGGCCGTGTCGCTGGAGCAGGTCGGCAAGGTGTTCGCGACGCCGCGCGGCCACGCCGCCGCGCTGCGCGACGTGACGCTCGACGTGCGGCGCGGCGAGGTGTTCGGGATCATCGGCCGCAGCGGGGCCGGCAAGTCGACGCTGCTGCGGCTCGTGAACGGCCTCGAACGGCCGAGCTCGGGCCGCGTGCGCGTGCAGGGCGTCGACGTCGGCGCGCTCGACGAGGATGGCCTCGTCGCGTTGCGGCGCCGCACCGGCATGGTGTTCCAGCATTTCAACCTGCTGTCCGCGAAGACGGTGTTCGAGAACGTCGCGCTGCCGCTGAAGATTGCCGGCGTACCGAAGGCGGAGCGCGTGCGCAAGGTCGAGGCGCTGCTCGATCTCGTCGGGCTCGCCGCGAAGCGCGATGCGTATCCGGCGAGCCTGTCGGGCGGACAGAAGCAGCGTGTCGGCATTGCGCGGGCGCTCGTGCACGATCCCGAGGTGCTGCTGTGCGACGAGGCGACGTCGGCGCTCGATCCGGAGACCACGCAATCGATCCTCGCGCTGCTCGCGGACATCAATCGCCGCCTCGGGCTGACGATCGTGCTGATCACGCACGAGATGGAGGTGATCCGCGCGGTGTGCGACACCGTGGCGGTGATCGAACAGGGCGAGGTCGTCGAAACGGGGCCGGTGTGGCGCGTGTTCGGCGATCCGCGCCACGGTGCGACGCGCGCGCTGCTGAGCACGCTCGGGTACGACCTGCCGGCCGAGCTGGCCGCGCGCGTGCGGCCGCTGCCGGAACCGGCCGCGCTGCCCGACGGCGCGCAGATCGTGCTCGACGTCCGCTATACGGGCGAGAGCGGCGGCGAGCCGGACGTCGGCGCGCTCGCGGCGGCGCTCGGCGGCTCCGTGCGGTTCCTGCACGGCGGCATCGAAAGCATCCGCGGGCATGCGCAGGGGCGGCTCGTGATCGCCGCGACGCCGCGTGCGGACGACGCCGGCCCGTCGGCGGCGCGCGGCGGTGCGGTCGCCGCGCTGCTCGAACGCGCGCGCCGCCATGCGAATCGCGCGGAGGTGCTCGGCTATGTTTGAGCTCTGGTGGCCCGAACTGCTCGACGCGATCCGCGACACGCTGTCGATGGTCGCCGCGTCGGCCGCGATCGCCGCGCTGGTCGGCATCCCGCTCGCGGTGATTCTCGTGACCACCGCGCCCGGCGGCATCTACGCGCGGCGCGGCGTGAACGCGGTGCTCGGCGCGCTCGTCAACGTGTTCCGCTCGACGCCGTTCATCATCCTGCTGGTCGCGCTGCTGCCGTTCACGCGCGTGCTGATCGGCACGACGATCGGTGTCTGGGCGGCCGTCGTGCCGCTGTCGATCGCCGCGATCCCGTTCTTCGCGCGGATCGCCGAAGTGAGCCTGCGCGAAGTCGATCGCGGGCTGATCGAGGCCGCGCTCGCGATGGGCGCGAAGCGTCGCCACATCGTGTGGCACGTGCTGCTGCCCGAAGCGCTGCCCGGCATGCTCGGCGGCTTCACGATCACCGTCGTCGCGCTGATCGGCTCGACCGCGATGGCGGGCGCCGTCGGCGCGGGCGGCCTCGGCGATCTCGCGATCCGCTACGGCTATCAACGTTTCGACACCACCGTCATGGCGACCGTGATCGTGATCCTGATCGCGCTCGTCTCGGCCGTGCAAATCACGGGCGACCGCCTGGTCCGACGCGTGACCCGGCGTACCTGAGCGACGCCACGAGCGTCCGCTCGCTTCCTTCATGATCCTGAGAGAGAAAAACGATGACCTTGCCCCTCGGCGCGCCGCGCGAATGGAACGGACAATTCGAGGAAGCGCTGTTTCTCGACGTGGCGCGACGCCATCGTCCGGACTTCCCCGACAAATTGGCGACACCGCCGCGCGAGCCGCGCAACGACGACGAGCTGGCCGCCGTCGCCGACTACTACACGAAGATGGCGTCGCACGACCTGTTCATCGTGCAGGTCGTCGCGAAGGCGATCGACACGCTGTTCCGCGACGATCCGCATTTCCAGCTGATCCTGTCGCGCCAGCTCGGCGACGACGGCGCGCATGCGGCGATCGGCCGCGAGCGCGTGACCGCACTCACCGGGCGCGACCCGCTGCCGGAAGTCGACCGGCTCGTCGCCGCGCACTGGGCGCGCATCGGCGACATCGCGGTGCGCGACGTCGCGGGGTTTCTCGCGTTCGAATGGCATTACGAGCTGCACATCCTCGCGAAGCTGTGGATTCAGCGCAAGACCGGCCGCATCGGCGACAGCGCGATGCGCGAGCACGGCGAGAACCGGATTCGCCCGGACGAGGAGTGGCATCGCGTGCAGATCGTCCAGTGGTGGTTCGACACGTTACAGGCGCTGCCGGCCGCCGAGCGCGACGCGCTGATCGATCGCGTGATCGCGGCCGACGAGGAAACCCAGGCGCGACTCGACGGCTACCTGCACGACGAGTACGCGCACACCGCGCTGGTGTTCGGCGCGGATATCGCGGAATATCGTGCGATCTACGACGACTGGCGGCGCGAGATCCTGTCGCGGCTGACCGGCCGCCGGCTCGGCGCGCTCGTACCGCTGTCGGGCGAAACCGCTGAACAGGAAGCCGTCGCATGAACGATCCACGCCGTCCGGCGACCCTCGCGCCGGATACCGATACGCCGGCCGTCGACCGCGCCGCGCTCGCGCGCGCGATCGACGCACTGCGCGCGAGCGCCGCCGAGCGCGACCGCGCGGGCGGTCATGCGGCGCAGGAGAAGCAGTGGCTCGCCGATGCGGGCCTGCTGACGCTCGCGGTGCCGCGCGCATTCGGCGGTCAGGAAGCGGCGTGGCCCGCGATCTACGACGTCATTCGGCAGGTCGCGCGGGTCGACAGCGCGCTCGCGCATCTCGTCGGGTTCCAGTGCCTGCAAGTGGTGAGCGTCGACGTGTGGGGCAGCGCCGCGCAGCGCGAGCGCTACCTGCGCGGCACGGTCGACGAGCGCTGGTGGTGGGGCAACGCGGTCAATCCGCTCGACACGCGGCTCGTGGCCACGGCGACGCCCGACGGCGGCTACCGGCTCGACGGCGTGAAGGGCTTCTGCTCCGGCACGCGCGGCTCGCAGCGGATGACGGTGTCCGCGCACGATCCGAGCACCGGCCGGACCGTGTTCGGCGTGGTGCCGACCGATCGGGTGGGGATCGCGGTCGACGAGGATTGGGACCCGATCGGCCAGCGCCAGACCGACAGCGGCAGCGTGCGCTTCGCCGGCGTGGCGCTCGCGGCGGACGAGGTGCTGCATCGTTCCGAGACGCCGCCAACGCCGCGCGCGACGCTGCGCACGCTCGTGTCGCAGCTCGTGCTGACGAACCTGTTCGTCGGCCTGGCGGAAGGCGCGCTGGACGAGGCGCGCGACTACGTGCGGCAGCATGGCCGCCCGTGGATTCACTCGAACGTCGAGCGGGCCGAAGACGATCCGTACACGCTCCAGCGCTTCGGCGACATGCGCGTGCGCGCGATTGCCGCGGCCGCGCTGGCCGATCGCGCGGCCGACGCGTTGCAGCACGCGTGGGCGCGGCAGGATGCGCTGACGGCCGACGAACGCGCCGAAGTCGCGCTCGCGGTATCGGAAGCGAAGATCGTCGCGCAGCGCGCGGCGCTCGACAACGGCGAGGCGCTGTTCGATGCGTGCGGCGCGCGCGCGACGGCCGCATCGCTCGGCCTCGACCGCTTCTGGCGGAATGCGCGCACGCATACGCTGCACGATCCGCTCGACTACCGGCTGCGCGACGTGGGCCGGTTCGCGCTCACCGCGGAATTGCCGCCCGCGTCGCTCTATACGTGATACGCAGCGCGGCGGCACCGGCACGGCGCCGCGTGCTGCTGCTTTCGCTGTTGCCGCATCGACGAGCCGGCCTGCTGGACGTCCGAAATGATATGTTATATCGTAGCGATACAATATATCATTTCATCCCCAACGTCCCGTTCCGGAATTGCCCGATGAGTCCCGCCCTTCACCCGTCCACGCGGCTTCCCGTGACCGTCCTGTCCGGCTTTCTCGGCGCCGGCAAGACGACGCTGCTCAACCACATCCTCAACAATCGCGAGGGCCGTCGCGTCGCGGTGATCGTCAACGACATGTCCGAGGTCAACATCGACGCCGCGCTCGTGCGCGACGGCGGCGCGGGGCTGTCGCGCACCGACGAGAAGCTGGTCGAGATGAGCAACGGCTGCATCTGCTGCACGCTGCGCGAGGATCTGCTGATCGAGGTCGACCGGCTCGCGCGCGAAGGGCGCTTCGATCAGCTCGTGATCGAATCGACCGGCATCTCGGAGCCGCTACCGGTGGCCGAGACGTTCACGTTCGAAGGCGAGGACGGCCGCAGTCTCGGCGAAGTCGCGCGGCTCGACACGATGGTGACGGTGGTCGACGCGTTCAATTTCCTGCGCGACTACGCGTCGCGCGACAGCCTGCAATCGCGCGGCGAGTCGATGGGCGACGAGGACGCGCGCACGGTCGTCGATCTGCTGATCGACCAGATCGAGTTCTGCGACGTACTCGTGATCAACAAGATCGACCTGATCGACGACAGCGCGCGAGAGCGGCTCGTCGCACTGCTGCGCGGGCTGAACCCGCGAGCGCGGATCGAGATCGCCGAATTCGGGAAGGTGCCGCTCGAACGTGTGCTCGACACGGGCCTGTTCGACTTCGACGCGGCGTCGCGCGCGCCGGGCTGGCTGCAGGAGCTGCGTGGTACGCACACGCCGGAGACCGACGAATACGGCATTCGCAGCTTCGTCTATCGCGCGCGGCGGCCGTTCCATCCGCAGCGCTTCCTCGATCTCGTCGAAAGCGAATGGCCGGGCGTCGTCCGCTCGAAGGGGTTCTTCTGGCTGGCCACGCATCCGACCGTCGCCGGTTCGTGGTCGCAGGCGGGCGCGGTCGCGCGGCACGGGCCCGCCGGCCACTGGTGGGCGGCGGTGCCGCCCGAGCGCTGGCCGCAGGATCCGGAAGCCGTCGCGCAGATCCGCGCGCGCTGGGACGAGCACGTCGGCGACGCACGGCAGGAACTCGTGCTGATCGGCATGGACATGGACGAGCCGGCGCTGCGCGCGCGCTTCGACGCGTGTCTGCTGACCGACGCCGAGATGGCGACCGGCCCCGAACACTGGACCACGTGGGACAACCCGTTTCGCGACTGGCCCTGACCTGAACGCGCGCTGCCTGCATCGATCCGGATGGAGAAGGCGCTCCACCGGATTCCAGACATGAATGCAGCGCTTCCCGATATTTCCCTGACCGATGCCGCGCCGGGCCCTGGCCCGCTCGAATGGGTCGGCATGCAGGGCATCGATCTGCCCGTCGTCGTGGCGGAACCCGGCTGCCGGCGCGACGTGCATGCGCGTGCCGACGTCCAGGTCGATCTGCCTGCGCCGCGGGTGAAAGGCATCCACATGTCGCGGCTGTACGGGCTGCTCGACGGGCTGGCCGACGGCGAAGCGCTGTCGCCGGCGGGCTTGCAGCGCATGCTGCGCGCGATGATCGACAGCCACCGCGACTGCGATACGCGCAGCGCGCGCGTGCGGCTGCGCTTCGACCTGCTGGCCCGTCGCGCCGCGCTCGTGACCGACGGGCTGGCCGGCTGGAAGGCTTATCCGGTGCAGATCGACGCGACGCTGGCCGGGGAGGCGTTCGCGCTGCGTGCGCAGGCGACGATCGTCTATTCGTCGACGTGCCCGTGCTCGGCCGCGTTGTCGCGGCACTGGGTCGAACAGGCGTTTCTGACGGCGTTCGGCCGCGACGATCGCGTGGAGCCGGCGGCGGTCGCCGCGTGGCTGAAACGGCATGCGACGGCCGCCACGCCGCACAGCCAGCGCAGCGAAGCCGTCGTCGGCGTGGCGCTGCCGGCCGATGGCGCGACACTGGGGCTGATCGACCTCGTCGATCGCGTCGAGCGTGCGCTGGGCACACCGGTGCAGACGGCCGTCAAGCGTGCGGACGAGCAGGCGTTCGCGGTGCTGAACGGCGAGAACCTGATGTTCGTCGAGGATGCCGCGCGCCGCGTGCAGGCCGCGCTGGCGGATCGCCATGCGAGCCCGCGCGTGCACGTGCGCCATCTCGAAAGCCTGCATCCGCACGATGCAGTGGCGTGGGCCGCACCGGTACGCGAAGGGAGCGACGCATGCTGATCCGCAAGCTGTTCCGGTTCGAGAACGCACACGTCGTACGCGGCTGCAGCACGCGACGCTGCTCGCATTCGATCCATGGCCACTCGTACCGTGTCGAGTTGCTGCTCGAAGCGCATGCGCTGGATCACGGGCAGATGATCTACGACTTCGGGCTGCTCAAGGGCGACGTGCGCGAACTGATCGACGCGTTCGACCATGCGGTGACGCTGTGGTCGGACGACGATCCGCGCTACGTCGAAAGCATGCAACTGCATTCGGAGCGCTGGGTGCGGCTGCCGGTGTCGCCGAGCGCCGAGCAGTTCTCGCGCGTGCTGTTCCGGCTCGTCGATGCCGCGTTGTCGGGCACGCCGATGTCGAACGGCGAAGCCGACGTGCGACTGCATTCGGTGATCGTTCACGAAACCGAGACCGGCTACGCACAGTGCTTCCGCGACGATGCATTCAACCCGCGCATGGGCCGCATCGACCTCGACGCGATCGTGTTCGCGCCCGCGATCGTCGCGCAGTGGCGCGATCCGGGTCTGTTCGAGCGGCTCAAGCGCGGTCAGGTTCTTTCCCGGCAGGAATCCTCATGATCCGAAAAAACCCGCGCGGCGACCTGCCGCAGATTCATCCGAACGCGTTCGTCGACCCGACCGCCATCCTGTGCGGGCGCGTGATCGTCGAGGAGAACGTGTTCATCGGCCCGTACGCGGTGATCCGCGCCGACGAGACGGATGCGGACGGCCAGATCGCGCCGATCGTGATCGGTGCGCATTCGAACATCCAGGACGGCGTCGTGATCCATTCGAAATCGGGCGCGAGCGTGACGATCGGCCGGCACACGTCGATCGCGCATCGCGCGATCGTCCACGGGCCGTGCACGGTCGGCGACGGCGTGTTCGTCGGATTCAACAGCGTGCTGTTCAATTGCACGATCGACGACGGCTGCGTGGTGCGCTACAACGCGGTCGTCGACGGCTGCCGCCTGCCGCCGGGCTTCTACGTGCGCTCGACCGAACGCATCGGGCCGGAAACCGACCTCGCCGCGTTGCCGCAAGTGACGCCCGACGCGAGCGATTTCTCCGAGGACGTCGCGCGGACGAACAATGCGCTGGTGCGCGGCTACAAGCACATCCAGAACGAGTTCTGATTGCCGGTGCGCGAGCGGCATCGTCGGGACGCGCTGTGGCAGACCGTCCGCGACGAATGGATCGCGAGCGTGAGCGGCTGGACGCCGTACGACGGATGCGCGGTCACGGGCTGGCCCGTGCATACGGTCGTGCGCGGGCGGGTCGTCGTGCGTGACGGCGAGTTGAACGGCCGGCCGGCCGGGAAGGCCGTGACGTTCCTCGACGCCTAGATCGGCAGCCGCACCGTCTGCTTGATGCGCTTCAGCGGGATCTCGGTTTCGACGTTGCGTACGCCTTCGATCTGCGTGAGCGTTTCCATCTGAAAGCGCTGATAGTCGTCGAGATCCTTCGCGATCACGCGCAGCAGATAGTCGTAGCTGCCGGCCATCAGATGGCATTCGAGCACCTCGGGCGCCCGTTCCATCTCGCGCGCGAAGCGTTCGACCGTCGTCTTGTCCTGGCGCTCCAGCGTCACGCGCACGAATGCCGTGAAGCGCAGCTCGACGGCCGCCGGGTTCAGCAGCGCGACGTAGGCGTCGATCACGCCCTGTTCCTCGAGCAGGTGAACACGGCGCAGGCACGGCGTGGGCGACAGGCCGGCCTGCTGCGCGATGTCGGCGTTCGTCTGGTTCGAATTCTGCTGCAATGCACGCAAAATGCGTCGATCGATCGCGTCCAGTTTGATTGGCATTTTTGGCTACCCACAATATGAGTATTGGAGAATAACTCCAAATTCATGGCCGAAAATAGCCGACTTTGCATCCAATCTCCAACGGAAGTTGCCGATAATCCGACGACTGCCCGAACCCGCGCGCGCGATCCCCGCCCGCCGCGGCGCCACTTTCAGGAGCTTCCCGATGCCGCACGTCGCCTGGTTGCCGTTCATGGCCACCTCCCTTCTGATCATTCTGACGCCGGGCCAGGACATGGTGCTCGTGATGTCGCGCACGCTGTCCGGCGGCACGCGCGCGGGCCTCGTGACCGCCGCGGGCGTCAGCGTCGGGCTGCTCGTGCATACGATGCTCGCGACGCTCGGGCTGGGTGCGCTGCTTCAGGCATCCGAATGGCTGTTCACCGCGCTGAAGGTGATCGGCGCGCTGTACCTGTTGTACCTCGGCATCACGCTGCTGCGTTCGTCGGGCGAATTGACGCTTGCGGGCAACGGCAATGCGCCGGCATCGCGGCTCCGGACGTTCGCGCAAGGCGCGCTGTCCAACGTGTCGAATCCGAAGGTCGCGCTTTTCTATCTGGCGTTCCTGCCGCAATTCGTTCCGGCGGGCGCCCCGCATCCGATGCTGTCGCTGTTCGTGCTCGGCGCGACGTTCGCCGGGCTGACGTTTCTCGTCAAGGGGCCGGTCGCGTTGTTCGCCGGCCTGCTGTCGGCGTCGATCCGCCGCAACCCGCGCATCCTGACGCGCATGCATCGCGTCAGCGGCGTCGTCTTGCTGGCGCTGGGCGTGAAGCTGGCGCTCGAGCGTCGCTGATCGGGGCACGATGCCGGCGCGCCGGCCGGCGTTACGCCGCCGGCAACGCGTCCGCCAACGCCCGCATCGCATCCACCGTGTCCGGATTCGCCGGAAAGAACGCCTCGATCGCCAGTTCCGACAGCGTCACGTCGACCGGCGTGCCGAACACCGTCGTCGTACTGAAGAACGTCAGCTCGCCGCTTGCCGTGCGCAGCCGCAGCGGCACGGCGATCTCCGCGAAATCGGTGCGCGCGTGCGGGGTGTCGGCCTGGCCGGCCGGCGCCGGATACGCGGCGAGTTCGTCGCGCAGCGTATGCAGCGTGCGGTCGCCGCTCGCATCGATCTGCCGCTGCAGCCGATGCAGGATGTGCGCGCGCCATTCGTGCCAGTTGACGATCTGCGACGCGAGACCGTCCGGATGCAGGCTCAACCGCAGCACGTTGACGGGCGGCTGCAGCAGCGCCGGATCGGCCTGCGCGACCAGCGCGCCGAGCATCCGGTTCGCCGCGAGCAGCGTCCAGTGGCGGTCCACCGCAAGCGCCGGGTACGGCTCGTGCCCACGCAGCACGGCTTCGACCGCATGACGCGCCGCATCCAGTTCCGGGTCCGAAAACGGCCGTTCGCGAAACAGCGGCGCAAAGCCGGCCGCGACGAGCAGCGCATTGCGCTCGCGCAGCGGCACGTCGAGGCGTTCGGCGAGATGCAGCACCATCTCGCGGCTCGGCTGCGCGCGGCCCGATTCGACGAAGCTCAGGTGGCGCGCGGATACGTCCGCGTCGAGCGCGAGCGCCATCTGGCTCAGGCGACGGCGTTGCCGCCACGTGCGCAGCAGCGGACCGATGCCGGACGCGCGGCCGGCGGACGGGGAGGGCGAATGGAGGGCGGCGGTCGGGTTCATGGCGCAGATGATAGGCAATCCCGCGCCGCTTTGGCATTACCTGCGAGGTAAGCGCCGCGCCACGCCCACCCCGGCGCGCACGGCCGCTGCGTTACCATAGCCGCCGTGCCACCTGAGAGGCGGCGCCGGACCCGCGACGACAACGCATGGGCCGGCCGCCGCGCACATCGACAACAAGGCATTCCAGGGGAATCCAACAATGAAAAAACTCGCCGTCCGGCTCGCCTGCGTGGCGACGCTCGCACTCGCCGCGACCAGCGGCCACGCGCAGACCGAAGCTGCGCAGGTGGAAATGAGGGCCGCCGCCGCGGCCGCCAACGAAGCGGTCGTGAAGGGGCCGACCGACATCGACGTGAAACACGAAGCCGTGCTGAAGCTGAAGGCCGGCGAATCGTTCGTGCCGGCCGCCGAGGCCGGCCGCTACCTGCGTTCGATGGGCAACGCGATCGACGAATCGAAGCTGGTCGGCCTCGTGCTGCCCGACGATCCCGACGCCGACTGGATCTCGGTCGTGTCGTTCGAGCCGAGCGGCTACATCCGCGACGACGACGCGAAGGACTGGAAGCCCGACGAGCTGCTGAAAAGCCTGCGGGCCGGCACCGAGGCGAACAACCCGGCGCGCAAGGAGCGTGGCCTGCCCGAAACCGAGGTGGTCGGCTGGGCGAAGGCACCCGCATACGACGCGGCCACGCACCGGCTCGTGTGGTCGGCGATCATCCGCGACAAGGGCGCGGCGCCGAATGCCGGCAACGACGGCGTGAACTATCGGACGCTCGTGCTCGGCCGCGACGGCTACCTGTCGCTGACGATGGCGTCGACGCTCGCCGACCTGCCGAAGTACAAGGCATCGGCCGACGCGCTGCTGGCGAACATCAGCTTCAACGACGGCAAGCGCTATGCCGATTTCAACCAGTCGACGGACCACGTCGCCGAGTACGGGCTCGCGGCGCTGATCGTCGGCGTCGGCGCGAAAAAGCTCGGGCTGCTCGCGCTGATCGGCGCGTTCGCGGCGA
The DNA here is from genome assembly GCF_001532755.1 of Burkholderia sp. MSMB2157WGS. NCBI lineage: Bacteria > Pseudomonadati > Pseudomonadota > Betaproteobacteria > Burkholderiales > Burkholderiaceae > Burkholderia > Burkholderia sp. MSMB2157WGS. The sequence goes on from NZ_LPJG01000017.1 coordinate 367,910, forward strand.
AGTTCTTCAAGATCGGCGCGGTCGCGCTGCTGGCAGGCGGCGCGGCGCTCAAGCGCTTCTTCGGGCGCAAGCCGAAGGCGGTCGCGGTGCCGGCCGTCGCCGACGCATCCGACGCAGCCGCCACGGAGCGCAAGGAATGACCAAGCTGTTGCTGCTGATCTTCGGCGGCCTGAAGCTCGGCAAGGTGCTCGTATCGGCCGGCACGATGCTCGCGTCGATCGCGGTCTATGCGCTGTTCTATGGCTGGCGCTTCGCGGCCGGTTTCGTCGCATTGCTGCTGGTGCACGAAGCCGGCCATTACGTCGCCGCGCAGCGGCGCGGGCTCGACGTCGGGCTGCCGACCTTCATCCCGTTCGTCGGCGCGTGGATCCAGTTGAAGGAAATGCCGCACGACGCGGAAACGGAGGCATACGTCGGGCTCGCCGGGCCGTTCGTCGGCACGCTCGGCGCACTGGCCTGCTATGCGGCCGCGCGCCACTACGACAGCAACCTGCTGCTCGCGCTGTCGTACACGGGTTTCTTCCTGAATCTCTTCAACATGATTCCGCTGTCGCCGTTCGACGGCGGCCGGATCACCGCGGTGCTGTCGCCGCGCATCTGGTTCGCGGGCGTGCCGGTGCTGATCGCGCTGTTCGTGTATCGGCCGAGCCCGCTGCTGATCGTGATGGCGATCCTCGCGCTGCCGCAACTGAAGCGCGCGTGGCGCTACGATCCCGACGCGCCGGAGAATCGGGTGTACTACGCGACGTCGATCGAGACGAAGACGACCTACGCACTCTGCTACGTCGGCCTGCTCGCGTTCCTCGCGCTGATGACGTCCGGCGTGCACGACATGCTGCGCGTCGTGCATGCGTCGACCTGACGTCGATTCGATGCAAAAAAACGGCGGCCGCTGCTACGCGGCCGCCGTTGCTCGAAGATCGAACCTCACGCGTCGCGATGCCGCAGTTCGACGCGCTTGATGTCCTTCACGATCACGAGATAGCTGAACACGGTGACGAGCGCGTTCAACCCGACGAACACGAGCGCGCCGTTGAACGAGCCGCTCGCGCCGACGAGGTAGCCGATCGCGATCGGCGCGACGATGCCCGCCGTATTGCCGAACATGTTGAACAGGCTGCCCGACAGGCCGATCGCCTCTTTCGGCGCGGTATCCGCGACGACGGCCCAGCCGAGCGAGCCGATCCCCTTGCCGAAGAACGACAGGGCCATCAGCGTGATGACCAGCGCTTCGCTGTCGACGTAGTTGCAGCCGATGATCGCCATCGACAGCGCCATCCCGCCGACGATCGGAATCTTGCGTGCGAGCGTCAGCGACACGCCGCGGCGGATCAGCGCGTCCGACAGCATCCCGCCGAGCACGCCGCCGAGGAACCCGCAGATCGCCGGCAGCGACGTCATGAAGCCGGCCTTCAGCAGCGACATCCCGCGCGCCTGCACGAGGTAGATCGGGAACCACGTGAGGAAGAAGTACGTCAGCACGTTCACGCAGTACTGGCCGAGATAGACGCCGAGCAGCATCCGGTTCGACAGCAGCTGACGCACGTAGTACCAACCCGCCACGCGGCTGCCTTCGGACGCGCCGCCGCTGCCGCGCGCACCGGCCGGCCGGCCCGTCGAGCGCACCAGCCCGCCGCCCTGTTCGATATGCTCGAGTTCCGCGCGGTTTACGCCCGGATGGTCGACCGGATCCTTCATCACGCGCAGCCACAGGAGTGCCAGTGCGATGCCGGCGAGACCGAGCCACAGGTACACGTGGTGCCAGCCGTACGCATGCGTGAGCCACGCCATCAGCGGCGAGAACACGACGGCCGCGAAATACTGCGCGGCGTTGAAGATCGCCGATGCCGTGCCGCGCTCGGCGGTCGGGAACCAGCTCGCGACGACCTTCGCGTTCGCCGGAAACGCGGGCGCTTCCGCGATGCCGACCGCGAAGCGCATCGCGAACAGCGCGGCGACCGCGAACGCGGCGCTGCCGCCGAGGCCGATCGTGCTCTGCAGCAGCGTGAACGCCGACCACAGGAAGATGCTCGCCGCATACACGCGCCGCGCGCCGAAGCGATCGAGCAGCCAGCCGCTCGGCAGTTGCGCGAGCACGTACGCCCAGCTGAATGCCGAGAAGATGTAGCCCATCGTCACCGGATCGATGCCGAACGCCTTGCGGATCGGCGTGCCGGTGATCGACAGCGTCGCGCGGTCCGCGTAGTTGAGCGTCGTGACGACGAACAGCATCGCCAGGATCCAGTAGCGCACGGCGGTTCGACGCGCGGTGCGCGCGAGGTCGAGCGGGAGATCGCGAGGGGAGGTCTGATTGCTCACTTTAAACGTACGTCGTCGTATGACATGAGCGAAAGTTTATTGAGAATGTGCGAATCCAGAAACCTCGGGTTTTCCCTCGAGGATCGTCGTCACAATATGGGAAGACCGGGATTCTCTGGCCCCGCGAGGCGGGCGGGTGTATCGTCGGCGCCTTCGCGGGCGGCGCGATACCGTCGGCAGACATCGTATCTGTTGAGCTACAATGAGCAATCCATTCCCGAACCACGGAGCACACCCCATGCAACTGACAGGAGAGATGCTGATCGGCGCCGAAGCGGTGGCCGGCTCGGCCGGAACCTTGCACGCGTTCGACCCGACGAAGGGCGTGCCGATCGACGTCCCGGCGTTCGGCGTCGCGACGCAGGCCGACGTCGACCGCGCGTGCGAACTCGCACGCGACGCGTTCGACGCGTACCGCACGCAGCCGCTCGCGGCCCGTGCGGCGTTTCTCGACGCGATCGCCGATGAAATCGTCGCGCTCGGCGACGCGCTGATCGAGCGCGCGCATGCCGAAACGGGCCTGCCGGTCGCGCGGCTGCAGGGCGAGCGCGGCCGCACCGTCGGCCAGCTTCGGCTGTTCGCGCGCGTCGTGCGCGACGGGCGCTTCCTCGCCGCGTCGATCGATCCCGCGCAGCCGGCCCGCACGCCGCTGCCGCGTGCGGACCTGCGGCTGCAGAAAATCGCGCTCGGGCCCGTCGCCGTGTTCGGCGCGAGCAATTTCCCGCTCGCGTTCTCGGTGGCCGGCGGCGATACCGCGTCGGCGCTCGCGGCCGGCTGCCCGGTGATCGTGAAGGCGCACGAAGCGCACCTCGGCACGTCCGAGCTGGTCGGCCGTGCGATTCGCGCCGCGGTCGTGAAAACCGGCATGCCGGCCGGCGTGTTCTCGCTGCTGGTCGGCCCCGGCCGCGTGACCGGCGCGGCGCTGGTCAGCCATCCGGCGATCCAGGCCGTCGGTTTCACCGGTTCCCGGCAGGGCGGGATGGCGCTCGTGCAGCTCGCGAACGCGCGCCCGCAACCGATTCCCGTCTATGCGGAAATGAGCAGCATCAACCCCGTCGTGCTGTTTCCGGCCGCGCTGGCCGCGCGCGGCGATGCGATCGCGACGGGCTTCGTCGATTCGCTGACGCTCGGCGTCGGCCAGTTCTGTACCAATCCGGGCCTCGTGCTCGCGATCGACGGCCCCGATCTCGACCGCTTCGAGACGGTCGCCGCGCTGGCGCTCGCGAAGAAGCCGGCCGGCGTGATGCTCACGCGCGGCATCGCCGATGCGTACCGCAACGGTCGCGGCAAGCTCGCCGAGCTGCCCGGCGTGCGCGAAATCGGCGCGGGCGAGGCTGCGCAGACCGACTGCCAGGCGGGCGGCGCGCTGTACGAAGTCGGCGCGCAGGCGTTCCTGGCCGAGCCGGCGTTCAGCCACGAGGTGTTCGGGCCGGCGTCGCTGATCGTGCGCTGCCGCGATCTCGACGAAGTCGCGCGCGTGCTCGACGCGCTCGAAGGCCAGTTGACGGCCACGCTGCAGATCGACGCCGACGACAAGCCGCTCGCGCGCCGGCTGCTGCCGATCCTCGAACGCAAGGCTGGGCGCCTGCTCGTCAACGGCTACCCGACCGGCGTCGAAGTGTGCGATGCGATGGTGCACGGCGGCCCGTTCCCCGCGACGTCGAACCCGTCCGTCACGTCGGTCGGGGCGACCGCGATCGAGCGTTTCCTGCGGCCGGTGTGCTATCAGGACTTCCCGGACGACCTGTTGCCCGAAGGGCTGCGGGAAGGCAATCCGCTGGCGATTCCGCGGCTGCGCGACGGGAAGGCGGAGTGACGTGGCGGGACGACTGAAAGCATCGTTTCGATGACTGACGCTGACACCGGAGTGGATGGGGGGGAACGAAGAAGAGGAAGCGACCGGCGGTCGCTTCCGTTTTTTCGTTCGTCGTGTCACAGGTTGCCGGGAAGGGGGATATGTGCTGTCGGAGGTTGGCTACGGATTCAACCCGTGGACGCCTTATTGATGTCCAGGGCCTCCATACGGAAAACGGACGGCGAGTGCTTCATTTTCTTGACCGGAATACCCTTTTCTTTGCAGATATTCAAGATATCATCCTGATCTTTCTGGCTTATATGCGATCCGAGATAGACTGCCGTCGGGGTCGGCATATCGTAGGCTTGCTCGGATTTCATTACTCCATTTGAAAATATTAATCTCCACTCGCGCTCATACTCCCAATCTGTGGATTTAATTAGGCCGGCTTTGTTTAAGTAAAGGCTGTTGGGTGATTTTTCTGCGAAGTTACTTATATTGTCGGTTGCGTCAAATGGACGCTCGGAATATACTACTGGATACATGAATCTGGAGAGGAAATCTTTCGGCGTTGTATTCTCTAAAGAGTACTCAATGCAGAAACCTTTGTGATAGTCTGCATAGTGTGACCACATTAATGTTGAATCTTTTCGTGCGGAGAATGAGCATACCTTAAATCCATTCTTGAAGGCCTCAGAACTCTTCGATGCCATGTCATGATAGGTCATGGTGTTTATGGCCTTCAGAGCCGCCTTTGCTACCTCGATCTTTTCTGTGGGCATGTCTCTTAGTACTTCATCAAGTAATGCATCTTGCGTGTTATCCGCATTTCGCATGGCGGCCTGAATATCAATCACTCGTTGTGCTGGGAGGTGTTTCGTGAGTCGTTCGATGAGTTCCCGAGGCGGATTTTTGTAAAGATCCTTCGCCATCCTGTCGAAATCCACAAAGACGGAGCAATCGTATGGATCATTAAATGATCGCGGGTCTGCCAGCCATATGGTGTTGTCTCGCAGATTTTTTAGCGAGTGCTTGTTAACGCCTCGATATTTGAAAACCGTCTTCGGTAGATTCTGATGCTTCAGCGTGAACGCCTGTTCGATTCTCAGAGAGGATGCATCAAGCGGGAAAAGCATCTCAACAAATTCGTCAATCCATGACATCTACTTATACCTGTGTGCAGTGAATAATCCCCGTAACCCTATTAGGGTACATGAAACATAGATAAATCTACAGTTCAGCGCAAGGTTAGGCGACCGCTTCGCTTCGGAGAAACATAGCGTAGTGAGGCTCGACGGTTGTTTCTGCAGTCGATAAGCGAAGTCGACGGAAGTACGCGAGGAACTCGTTTCCAAGTGTGAAGTCGCGTAGCGCACACAGTCGGGCGCCGCATTCCAGGTTCGTAGGTAGTCGATCCAAACGGAAGTGCCGGTAAGAATCGTCCGGGCATCCAATTGGTTACGCAGAAGGGCTCCGATGCACGGTTCAGTGCCGCCGAGCCGGCGAGTCGCCGTGTACTTTCGCGCGCAATGAGCGGGGAGCAGCCCTCTCTGACTCGAGCTGACGTTTCGGCAATACCGGTCAATTGCTGCGCTTTGGCAAGCAATGCGTTGTTGATGGATAGGGTTGGCACACTGATGTGCCCCGGAGACTCGAATGCATTGATTTTTCCGTCAGTCGACACAGATATCCACACCCATATCAACCGCGACGCATGTTATCGCTCCCATCTTCCCTGCTACCCCGACCTTCTCTTACAGTAGCGAAGCCGCGGGCCGTTCGGCCCGCAGGCGAGCCTGAGAGATCACAAGACCAACAAGGAACCATCCGATGAATATCAGCAAGCGTGGCGACCACCTGTTCGCAGCCGGGTTGTGGAAAGCGATCGGCGACGTCGCGAAATCGGTCCGTACCCAGATCGGCGAATACAGCGAAGGGCGCGTGCTGGCCGACGCGCTGTTCGCGCTGCAGCGCGAGCTGGGCGGCAGCGAATTCGACGTGACGATCAACCAGGGGCGGCCCGTCGCGGGTGCCGATCCGCATTCGTTGATCTTCGGCAGAGCCGTCGAGCGCTTCAGGTACGACATGCAGGCGGTGGTGTTCGCGCTGAAGCATCGCCGCAGCATCGACGGGCCGAACGGCGCGCAGCGTGCCGACGCGCTCACGCAGGCCAACACGCATCTGGCGACCGCGAAGCAGTATGCGATGTTTACCGTCGGGCGGTTCTTCGATGCGGTCGTCGACCGCGACGTGCTGGAACAGATCATGAGCGCCGAGTCGCCGGCGCGCGGCCGGCCGCTTGCGGCGCGCAAAGGGATCGACGAGACGCAGCGTACGCTCGCGAGCGTGCGGCAGCGGATCATCGGCGCGATCGCGCAGATGTAATGAAGTGGCCGCGCCGGCTCGTCGAGCCGCGCGGCCATCGCGTGATACGGATACGGACGCGTGCGGGAGCCGGCGCGCCGTGCCGATCAAGGCCCCGCGCCGCCGGCGAATCCCGCTTACTGCGGGCCCATCTTCTTGATCAGCACGTCGAGCTCGGCCGCTTCTTCGTCGGTCAGGTCGACGAGCGGTGCGCGCACCGGGCCCGCGTCGTGGCCGACGAGCTTCGCGCCCGCCTTCACGATGCTGACCGCGTAGCCCGCGCGGCGATTGCGGATCTTCAGGTACGGCAGGAAGAATTCGTCGATCAGGCGGCCGACCGTCGCGTGGTCGTCCTTCGCGATCGCTTCGTAGAATTGCATCGCCGTCTTCGGGATGAAGTTGAACACCGCCGACGAGTACACCGGCACGCCGAGCGCCTTGTACGCGGCCGCATAGACTTCGGCCGTCGGCAGGCCGCCGAGGTACGCGAAACGGTCGCCGAGGCGGCGGCGGATCGTGACCATGCTTTCGATTTCGCCAACGCCGTCCTTGAAGCCGATCAGGTTCGGGCAACGGTCGGCGAGGCGCTCGAGCATGTCCGCATTCAGCTTCGAATTCGCGCGGTTGTACACCACGACGCCGATCTTCAGCGCGCGGCAGACCTGCTCGACGTGCTCGGCGATCCCTTCCTGGCTCGCTTCGGTCAGGTAGTGCGGCATCAGCAGCACGCCGCTCGCGCCGAGGCGCTCGGCTTCCTGCGCATATTCGATCGCGACGCGCGTCGCGCCGCCCGCGCCGGCGAGGATCGGCACCTTGCCCTTGCAGGTTTCCGTCGCGACGCGGATCACGTCCGAATACTCGCGCTGCGTGAGCGAGAAGAATTCGCCGGTGCCGCCGGCCGCGAACAGTGCGCTCGCGCCATACGGCGCCAGCCATTCCAGGCGCTCGGCATAGGTGGACGGGCGGAAGCTCCCGTCGGCGTCGAAATCCGTCAGCGGAAACGACAGCAGGCCGTGGGAGATGATCTGTTTGAGTTCTTGCGGTGAAGTCATGGTTGGGTCGTCCGTCTAGCGCGAGTGCGGGGTTCGTCGGTACGGCATCCGGGCCATATTGGCGATGTCGTTGTATGTCATCGTACAACGCAAGAATGAGCGGCGCAAGCGGTTTGCTGGCTGGTCAAGGGTAGGGTCTTTCCGGATAGGGGTTTACGCAGCATCGTCGAATGAGGTTGAATGTCGTATGATGACTAACGATATCGCAGATAGCGCCAGGAATTCCATGACTGCTTCCCCTCTCTACATCCGCGTGCATCCGGACGACAACGTCGCGATCGTCGTCAACGACGGCGGTTTGCCCGCAGGCGCGACGTTCGCCGACGGGCTGACGCTGTGCGAAGGCGTGCCGCAGGGGCACAAGGTCGCGCTCGTCGACCTCGCGGCCGGCGATCCGGTCGTGCGCTACAACGTGGTGATCGGCTACGCGCTGACCGACCTGCGGCGCGGCAGCTGGGTCAACGAGCGCACGATGCGCATGCCCGAGCCGCCGGGCCTCGACGACCTGCCGCTCGCCACGCGTGCCGCACCGCCGCTCGAGCCGCTCGAAGGCTATACGTTCGAGGGCTTTCGCAATGCCGACGGCTCGGTCGGCACGCGCAACATCCTCGCGATCACGACGACCGTGCAGTGCGTGTCGGGCGTCGTCGAGCATGCGGTGAAGCGGATCAAGGACGAACTGCTGCCGCGCTACCCGAACGTCGACGACGTGGTCGGGCTCGAACACACGTACGGCTGCGGCGTCGCGATCGACGCGCCCGACGCCGACATCCCGATCCGCACGCTGCGCAACATCAGCCTGAATCCGAACTTCGGCGGCGAAGTGATGACCGTGAGCCTCGGCTGCGAGAAGCTGCAGCCCGAGCGCCTGCTGCCGCCGGGCGCGATTCCGGTGGCGGCCGACGGCGCGACCGACAACGGCGGCGTGGTGTGCCTGCAGGACGCCGCGCACGTCGGCTTCAACTCGATGATCGATTCGATCATGAAGATGGCCGAATCGCATCTCGAGCGGCTGAACCGCCGCCGTCGCGAAACCTGCCCGGCGTCGGATCTCGTCGTCGGCGTGCAATGCGGCGGCAGCGACGCGTTCTCGGGGCTCACCGCGAATCCGGCGGTCGGCTTCGCGGCCGACCTGCTCGTGCGCGCGGGCGCGACGATCATGTTCTCGGAGGTGACCGAAGTGCGCGACGGCGTCGCGCAGCTCACGTCGCGCGCGGCGAACGAGGACGTCGCGCGCGAGATCATCCGCGAGATGGACTGGTACGACCGTTACCTGCAGCGCGGCCGCGTCGACCGCAGCGCGAACACGACGCCGGGCAACAAGAAGGGCGGCCTGTCGAACATCGTCGAGAAGGCGATGGGGTCGATCGTGAAGTCGGGCAGCGCGCCGATCGCCGGCGTCGTGCGCCCCGGCGATCGCGCGCGGCAAAAGGGGCTGCTGTACGCGGCGACTCCCGCGAGCGATTTCATCTGCGGCACGCTGCAGCTCGCGGCAGGGATGAACCTGCACATTTTCACGACCGGCCGCGGCACGCCGTACGGCCTCGCGCAGGTGCCGGTGATCAAGGTCGCGACGCGCAGCGATCTCGCACGCCGCTGGCACGACCTGATGGATCTCGACGCGGGGCAGATCGCGACCGGTGCGGCGACGATCGAGGACACGGGCTGGGCGCTGTTCCGGCTGATGCTCGACGTCGCCAGCGGCAAGCGCCGCACGTGGGCCGAGCAATGGAAGCTCGCGAATGCGCTGACGCTGTTCAATCCGGCGCCGGTGACTTGACGCGCGCGTGGGTGGCGGCAAGACGATGCGGGCGCCTTCGGGCGCCCGTTTTCGTTGCGATGCACGTGGCGATCGGGCGCGGGCATGCGGCACGTGGCCGGCGCGATTTCCTTACCTCCCGCGTAATCGACCGCCCCCGCCGGCCGGGCGACGATAGCGGCACGCGGACACGAAACGTCCGCGACAACGTCAGTCACCGACACAAGGAGTCTCGCCATGAACACCGCTCAATCCGCATCGTCCGTTCACGCCGATCTGATCGACCGCTACTTCGCCGCCTGGAACGAACCCGACGTCGTGCGCCGCCGCGCGTTGATCGATGCGACGTACGCGAGCGACGCGGCCTATCGCGATCCGCTGATGGCCGGCGACGGCCACGCGGGCATCGACACGATGATCGCCACCGTGCAGCAACGTTTCCCCGCATACCGCTTCCGGCGTACGACCGACGTCGACGCGTTCGGCCAGCACCTGCGATTCTCGTGGGCGCTCGTGTCGCCCGACGGCGCGGCGATCGTGAAGGGCTCGGACTTCGGCACCGTCGACGCGTCGGGCCGCCTCGCATCGGTCACGGGTTTCATCGACGAAATGCCGGCCGCGGCTTCGTGACCTGAACGATGTACGCACCGCGGTCGCCGGGATCGGGTAACGTTATGCGATTCGTTCCTGAACCCGGAGACTAGCCCACATGTTGAAGAATCTCGATCCGCTGCTGCACGCCGACATCCTGCACACGCTGCGCGCGATGGGCCACGGCGACGAAATCGCGATCTGCGATGCGAATTTCCCCGCGGAATCCGTCGCGGAGCACACGGTGGTCGGCCGTGCGCTGCGGATCGACGGCGCCGATTCGGCGCGCGTCGTGCGCGCGGTGCTGTCCGTGCTGCCGCTCGACACGTTCGTCGACACGCCCGCGTGGCGGATGGAAGTCGTCGGCGATGCTGCCGCGGTGCCGCCCGTGCAGCGCGAAGTGCAGGCCGAGATCGACCGCGCGGAGGGGCGTTCAGTGCCGCTCACCGGCGTCGAGCGTTTCGCGTTCTACGAGCGCGCGCAGCAGGCATATGCGGTGATCGTGACCGGCGAACAGCGCGGCTACGGCTGCTTCATCTTCAAGAAGGGCGTGCTGTTGAGCGACGCGGGCTAAACGCGTTTTTCGGCGCGCCGGGGCTGCCGGCGCCGCCGCCGCGGTGTAAAGATTTGCTACAACCTTTTTCTTGGACACCGCGAAAAGACCCTCTATGCTGGCCCATTTGCCGCGCGCCCTTCCGGGGCCGCGCGGCGCCGAACCGCACGGGCGCGCCCGGCGTGGGCGGCCGAATTGCATACGAGGAGAGAGGCATGACGCGTACCGTCGATTCCGGCGTCATTTTTTTCGCACGCCTGGCGCTGGCGGCGTTGTTCTTGTGGGGCGGCATCATGAAGCTGCTCGGCTACGGCGATTTCGTCGCGTATCTGCACACGATGAACGTGCCCTATCAACAGGTCGTCGCGCCGATCGTCGTCGCGATCGAGGGGCTGGGCGGCCTGCTGTTGATCGTCGGCTACAAGGTCCGGCCGCTCGCGTTGCTGATGGCGGTCTACACGATCGCGACCGCGATGGTCGGGCACAATTTCTGGGACGCGACCAACGCGGCCGTCCAGCACGACATGGTGATTCACTTCTGGAAGAACGTCGCGATTTCCGGCGGCTTCCTGCTGCTGTTCGTCACCGGCGCCGGCGGCGCGAGCATCGACGCGTTGCGTCGGCCGAGTTCGTCGTACGGCGTGCTGCGTTGAACTGACCGGATGCGCGCCGCTACGCGCAGGCAAGTCAAAAGGGCCGAATCCCGCACGCCGCGGGATTCGGCCCTTCGTTCATCCAGCGGGCGCGGGCGCCGGCGCTCAGTGCGTGCCCTTCACGTCCTTCACGTCCTTCGCATCCTTCGAGAACTGCACGGCGATCGCGCCGAGCACGCAGATCGCCGCGACGTACACGACCGGTGCGAGCGGATTCGACTTCATCATCAGCGACACGATCACCGGCGTGAGGCCGCCGAAGATCGCATACGCGACGTTGTACGAGAACGAGATGCCCGAGAAGCGCACAACGGCCGGGAAGCTCTTCACCATCACGAACGGCACCGCGCCGATCGTGCCGACCATGAAGCCCGCGATCCCGTAGTAGAGCGGCAGCGTCGACGCATCGGCCGCGACCTGCGCGAACAGCAGGTAGTAGCACGCGGCCAGCCCGATGCCGCCGATGCCGAGCACGCGCTTCGCGCCGATCCAGCCCGCGAGCGAACCCGCGGCGATGCAGCCGGCCGTCAGGCACAGCGTCGCGACGCTGTTCGCGAACAGCGTCGTCGCCGGCGTCAGGTGGAACTGCTTCTGCAGCAGCGCGGGCGTCATCAGGATCACGACGACGATCGCGGCCGACAGCATCCACGTGAGCAGCATCGACACGATCACCGCGCGGCCGTGATCGCGCAATACGGCCTTCAGCGGAATCTCGGCCGCGAGCGCCTTCTTCGCCTTCATCTCGGCGAACACCGGCGTTTCGTGCAGCCAGCGGCGCAGGTACACGGAGAACAGCCCGAACACGCCGCCGAGCAGGAACGGGATGCGCCACGCGAACGCGCCGACTTCGGCCGTCGAGTAGCGGCTGTTGATGCCGGCCGCGACGAGCGAGCCGAGCAGGATGCCGGCCGTCAGGCCCGCGGTCAGCGTGCCGCATGCGTAGCCGATATGGCGCGACGGCACGTGCTCGGACACGAACACCCACGCGCCCGGCACTTCGCCGCCGACCGCCGCGCCCTGCAGCACGCGGAACAGCAGCAGCAACACCGGCGCGAGGATGCCGATCGTGTCGTAGGTGGGCAGCATGCCCATCAGCAGCGTCGGCACCGACATCATCAGCACGCTCAGTGTGAACATCCGCTTGCGGCCGAACAGGTCGCCGAAGTGCGCCATGATCACGCCGCCGAGCGGGCGCGCGAGATAGCCGGCCGCGAAGATGCCGAACGTCTGCAACTGGCGCAGCCAGTCGGGAATGTCGTGCGGGAAGAAGAGTTGTCCTATCGCCGGCGCGAAGAACACGAAGATGATGAAGTCGTAGAACTCGAGGGCGCCGCCGAGTGCGGCAAGGCCAAGGGTCTTGTAGTCGCTGCGCGTGAGCGCGCGTTCGGCGGCGCGAGGCACGCCGCTCAATTCGGAAGCTTGCATGGTCAGGACGATCGGTTTTCGAATGTTGTTGTCGGTGCTGCGTCTCCAGGGCCCGCTATCGGCATGGACTGACAAGGCGCGGCTTGCGTCGTCGAAGCATGCCGCGTGCCGGGTGAGGCACGCGACACGCGCCGCCGCACCGGGATGGGGCACGGCGGAGACGAGGCGTCAAAGCGGGTGGGGGGATTCTACAGGAGCGCGAAATGCCTGCACGCGGGCGCGCGCCGAGAACGGCTTCGGACCATGCAGCCGAAGCGCGCGCGGCGCGGGCGGCGCGTGCGGCCGGCGAGCCGCCAGTGCGCCGCGCGAGGCAGGGCCCGCGTAATCAGTTGCCGGCGATCGTATCGACCGGCTTGAACGCGCCGCGCTCGACCTTGTAGATCGTCACCGGCGCATCCTTCAGGTCGCCCTTCGAGTCGTACGCGATGCTCGCGGCCGACACGCCCTTGATCGACACCTTGCCGAGGTACGGCGTATACACCTTCGGATCGGTCGAATTCGCTTCCTTCATCGCGGTGAGCAGCGCGATCGTGCCGTCGTACGAGTACGGCGAATACGTGATCACGTCTTCGTTGAAGCGCGCCTTGTAGCGTGCCGCGTAGCCGGAGAAGCCCGGCATCTTTTCCTTCGGCAGCCCGCCCATGTAGACGATCGCGCCTTCGGCCGCGTCGCCGCCGACCTTCAGGAACGTCGGCGAGCGCGACATCTCGCCCGTCACGAACGCCGACTTCATCCCGAGCTGGCGCATCTTGCGGATCATCGGCGACGATTGCGCGTCGCCGCCGCCGTAGAAGACCGCGTCCGGATTCACGCCCTTCAGGTTGGTCAGGATCGCCGAGAAATCGAGCGCCTTGTCGTTCGTGAAGTCGCGCTTGACGATCGTGCCGCCGGCCGCTTCCACGGCCTTCGCGAATTCGTCGGCGATGCCCTGGCCGTAGGCCGTGCGGTCGTCGATGATCGCGATGCGCTTGAAGCGCAGCGTCTTCACCGCATACGTGCCGACGATGCGGCCGGCCTGCGCGTCGCTCGTCAGCAGCCGGTAGGTGGTCTTGTAGCCGCGCGCCGTGTATTGCGGCGACGTCGCCATCGAGATCTGCGGCAGCCCCGCGCGATCGTACAGGTCGGACGCGGGGATGCTGGTGCCCGAGTTGAAGTGGCCGATGATCCCGCGGACGTTGTCGTCGATCAGCCGCTGCGCGACGGTCGTGCCGGTGCGCGGGTCGGCCTGGTCGTCCTGCGAGTCGAGCTGAAACGTGACCGGCTTGCCGCCGATCGTCGGATGCGTCGCGTTGAAATCGGCGATCGCGAGCTGCACGCCCTTCTGCATGTCCGTGCCGTAATTCGACTGCGGGCCGGTCAGCGGTGCGGCGAAACCGATCTTGACGACGTCGGCGGCGACGGCGTGCGCGCCCGACAGTGCGCAGGCGGCGGCCAGCGCGACGTGCGATACCTTCAGCTTCACTTTCACTTCCCCTTGATGGCGTGGTTGGGCCGCCGCCGGCATGCGGGCCGGCGCCGGTAAACCGGGCGAGACGTATCGGTCCGCAGGCCGACGTGCAGGCCGTGCGTGCTTGTCGCGTGCTGCGCGCGCTGTGCCGGAATCGGCGTGCGCGGCGGCGGATGCGGTGGGCCGCGCGTGCCGATTGCGGCAGCGGCGGGATGTCGTCTCGTGACCGTGAAGCGAAGTCTAGGTAACGAAAATGCGTGCGTCTTGCGCGTTCGATGCGTGGCTGGCGACGATATCGGCATATCGTCGATAACGCTGATATATGCCGAAATCGTCATGACGAATGCGCAAACCCGCCAAGACGCGGGTCGTCGGCATTTTTAGGATGACGGATTCGGGAGCGTGGCGCCGGCGTGTCGATGCGCTGCGGCGGCGGTAGCGGCGGGAACGGCTGCCGGCCGCACACCTGCCGCGTAATGGCGTAGTAGTGGTTGCGCGCGCAACCTGTCCCGCTGACCGATGCAACCGGCCGGGACACACGACGCAACCGGCCGCCGTCTTGCCTGCCCCGCGTTCGGCGCGACGCGATCGAAGGGGCGCTCCTATAATCGACGCCATCTGCCACTCGCTTCGCGGTTGCCGGGATGACGACCTTGCTTGCCGTACCGCCCATGAGCCTGTCCGATACGTTGCGCCACCAGCCCGACAACGCCGATCTCAGTGCGATGCTCGCGCATTTCCGCCTGCTCGAACCGGTATTCGATGCGCTGCCGGATGTCGCGTTCTTCGTGAAGGATGCGAGCGGCCGCTACGCGCTCGTCAATCGCACGCTGGCGATGCGCTGCGGTTACAAGGACAAGCGCGACCTGCTCGGCAAGACGGCCGACGAGGTGTTTCCGCGCCGCTTCGGCCGGAGTTACTTCGAACAGGACATGGCGACGATCAATGCCGGCCAGCAGTTGATGGACCAGCTCGAGCTGCACCTGTATCCGGGCCGCCAGCCGGGCTGGTGCCTGACCTGCAAGGAGCCGCTGCGCGACGCCGCGGGCCGGGTGGTCGGCCTCGCGGGCATCTCGCGCGACCTGAAGGCGCACGAGGGATCGCACCCGGCGTACAGCCGGCTCGCCGATGTGGTCCAGCACATCCAGGATCACTACGTGCAGCCGCTGAACCTGAAGCAGCTCGCGCAGATGGCCGGGATGTCGGTCGCGCAGCTCGAACGCTACTTCCACAAGGTGTTCCACCTGACGCCGCGCCAGGTGCTGCTGAAGACGCGGCTCGACGCGGCCACCGCGCTGCTGGTCACCCACGACAAGGTGACCGACGTGGCCGCGCTATGCGGCTACACGGATCACAGCGCGTTCACGCGCCAGTTCAAGGCGACGGTCGGCGTGACGCCGACGGAATACCGGCTGATGCTGCAGGAACGTGCGGGGTGACGCCACTCGCCGGCGTGGCCGGCGGGTCGCGGGGCTCGGGGGCGGGCGGGAAACGAAGGGAAGGGGGAAAGCGGCGGCTCAGCGGTAGCCGAGCCCTTTCAGGACGGCCGTGCCGTCTTCGGTCAGCCGGAAGCTCGGGGCCGTATCGGGGTCGAGCTTGACCATTTCGACGAGGCCGGCTTCCTGCAGCGCGGGCAATTCGGGTTTGGCGTTCGCGCCGATCGGTGCATGCAGCAGCACGAGCAACGTCGCGATTTCATGATGACTGAGCAGGCGGCGCAGCATCGTCTTCTTTGCAGGGGGCGCGGCCGGGCGGCCCGCGGGTGCTTCTACGGCGCTCATCGCTTTCCTCCTTTTCAAGATAACCATCGGGTACTGGTTGCGGATGGTGCCGTCGAAGACTTAAGCGATTCTTAAAACCGTGGCGGGCGACGCAATGCTGCACTGCGGCGTGGGTTACTGGATGTAACGTCGGACGACGCGCGGCTTCCGGCATGAGCGCGGGCCGGCCGCGCCGGCCGGCCCTTGGCCGCGCTTTGCCGCGATGGCGCGGGCGAGCGGCGCCCGTCCGCTCGACTGCCGACGTGCGAACGCGGTCCGGCCCCCAAATGCCGGTTCGCGTCCGTTCCTTATTTCCTGCGCTGCGCCTGCGCGGCGAGCCGCACGGCCGCGTTCGCGGCGCCGTAGCCGTCGTACCCGCCGCGCCGCTCGACGATCTCGAGCGAGAAGCGGTTGTCGACCAGTTCCGTATACGCATGCAGGAATTCGCCGCCGTGCTCGTCGCGGTCGTAGAGCAGGTGGTGCGAGCTCAGCGTGTCGATCAGTTCGTCCGGCAGCGCGTAACGCGCGGCGAGATCGTCGTAGTAGTTGGCCGGAATGCGCAGGAACGGCACGCCGTCGGCCGCGAACGCGGCGACCGTCTTCACGATGTCGTCGGTGCGGAACGCGACGTGGTTCAGCCCGGTGCCGTGGTAGCGGTCGAGCGATTCGGCGACGGCCGTGTGACGGTCGACCGACGCGTTCAGCGCGATCCGTACCGAGCCGTCGGCGCTGCGCACCGCGCGGCTGCGCATCAGCCCGTACGGGTCGGGCACGAGCCAGCTGCGCTCGGCTTCGAAGCCGAACGCCGTCTTGAAGAACAGGATCCACGTGTCGAGTGCGTCGGCCGGCAGCGCGAGGCACACGTGGTCGATGCCCGTCAGCGGGCCGACTTCGCTCGGACCGTCGATGTCGGTCAGCACGAAGTCCGATTCATACAGCGTCGGCGCATCCGGCGCTTCGTCGACGAAATATTCGAGGCTGCCGTCCGGCGCCTTCACGCTCGGCAGCACGCGTTCGTTCGGCCCGACCCGGCCCGAGAACGGCGCGTAGCCGAAGCCGGCCGCGCGTTCGAACGCCACTTTGGCGTCGTCGACGCGGAACGCGGACGCGCACAGCGACAGCCCGTGCTGCTGGAAGAACGCATCGGCGAACGAGTCGCGCTCGGCGTTCAGCACGATCGATGCGGCGCCGTGCTGGAACAGCGTCACGTCCTTCGAGCGATGCCGGCCGGCGAGCCGGAAGCGCATCCGGCCGAGCCATTCGCCGACGGTCGCCGCCGCCTGCGCGTCGACCGCGAATTCGATGAACTGGAACCCGACGTGTGCCGGCGGCGCGGGCGGTGCGAACAGCGGCTGGCCGGCGGCCGGCGCGCGACCCTCCCGTGCGAGCCGCGCGCGCGTCAGGTCTTCCAGGTAGAGCAGCGAGCGATGGCCGTCCGCGGCCGTGAGCGCGGTCGGCGCCGCGCGGAAACCGTCGTTGAAGATCTCGAGCGACAGCGGCCCCGTATAGCCCGACTCGATCACGCGCGCGGTGAAGCGCGCCAGGTCGAAGTCGCCCTGGCCCGGGAACGAGCGGTAGTGGCGGCTCCATTCGAGTACGTCCATCGCGAGCTTCGGCGCGTCGGCGATCTGCACGAACGCGATCCGGTCGCCGGGGATGTCGGCGATCGCGTCCGGCGAATCGTCGAGCGACAGCGTGTGGAAGCTGTCGAGCGCGAGGCCGAGGTGCGGGCTGTTCACCGCATTCACCAGTTGCCACGCGTGGCCGTACCGTTTCACGACGCGGCCCCACGCGAGCGCTTCGTACGCGGCCACCACGCCGGCCTGCCGCGCGGCCTCGGCGAGCGCGCCGAGCTGGTCGACGAGCAATCCGTCGTCGGCGATCGTATCGGCCGACACGCTGCTGCAGACGAGGATGCGGTCGGTGCCGAGCGCATGCATCACGTCGAACTTGCGTTTGATCCGGTCGAGATTGCGCGCGAGCTGGGCCGCGCTCACGCCCTCGAAGTCGCGAAACGGCTGGAACAGCACGATGTCGAGGCCGAGGTCGGCGGCCATGCGCCGGACGTCGGCCGGCGATCCGTCGAAGTAGACGAGGTCGTTTTCGAAGATTTCGACGCCATCGAAGCCCGCAGCCTGGATGGCGGCGAGCTTCTCGGCGAGCGTGCCGGACAGGGACACGGTGGCGATCGAGCGCTGCATGGGCGATTCCTGCGGATGAGCGGGGCATGACGCCGGTCGAACCGACCCTGAATGAACCAGTCGTTGAGTTCGGCGCGGGCGCCATATCCCGAATTTACTGGGCTAGTGATGCATATTGTACAAACTAACTAGATGGTACAAATTGGCGAAAACCCGAAAAGACATTGCGCTTGCGCAAGCGCACACTAGCGCCAAATCTCGACGTCAGGGGGCGGAGTCGGCTCACGATTCGCCCCCGTTTCTGGAGCAAAATCACATGAGCAAGCACAAGGTGCTGGTGCTGAACGGCCCGAATCTGAATCTGCTGGGCACGCGCGAGCCCCACATCTACGGCGCGGAAACGCTCGCCGATCTCGAGCAGCGCTGCCGCACGGCGGCGGAAGGGCTCGGATTGGAAATCGAGTTCCGCCAGTCGAACGCCGAGCATCAACTGATCGACTGGCTGCATGCCGCGCGGCACGACACGCACGGCATCGTGATCAACCCGGCCGCCTATACGCATACGTCGGTGGCGCTGGCCGACGCGCTGTCCGCGATCGCGAAGCCGGTGATCGAGGTGCATATCTCGAACGTCCATCGCCGCGAGGCGTTTCGCCACCACTCGTATGTGTCGGCGATCGCCGAAGCCGTGATCTGCGGCTGCGGCACCGAAGGCTACGTGTTCGCGCTGCAGCGCCTGGCGACGCTGTTCGCGCAGGGAGCCGCCCGATGAGCCGCCCGTCGTTTCTGATCGGCCTGATCGGCCAGGGCATCGGCGGTTCGCTGTCGCCCGCGATGCACGAGGAAGAGGGATTCCGCCAGGGCTTTGGCTACGTGTACCGGCGCATCGATCTCGACGTGCTCGGCGTGAACGTCGACGCGCTGCCGCAGCTGCTCGAGGCCGCGCAGCGGATGGGCTACAACGGGCTGAACATCACGCACCCGTGCAAGCAGCGCGTGATCGAGCATCTCGACGCGCTGTCGGACGACGCGCGTGCGCTCGGCGCGGTGAACACCGTGCTGTTCAAGGACGGCAAGCGGATCGGCCACAACACCGACTGGTCGGGCTTCGCGAAATCGTTTCGCCGCGGGCTGCCCGGCGCGTCGCTCGAACGCGTCGTCCAGCTCGGCGCGGGCGGCGCGGGCGCGGCTGTCGCGCACGCGGCGCTGCAGATGGGCGCGGCCGAACTGACGATTTTCGACGTCGACGGCACGCGGGCCACCGCGCTGGCGGGCGAATTGCAGCAGCGCTTCCCCGCGGCCCGGGTCGCGCCGGGTAGCGATCTCGCGGCCGCGATGCGCGCCGCGACCGGCCTGATCCACGCAACGCCGACCGGCATGGTCAAGCATCCGGGCCTGCCGCTGCCGGCCGAACTGCTCCACGCGGGCATGTGGGTGGCCGACATCGTGTATTTCCCGCTCGAAACCGAGCTGATCCATGCCGCGCGCGCGGCCGGCTGCGCGACGCTGCCGGGCGGCGGGATGGCCGTGTACCAGGCCGTCGACGCATTCGAGATCTTCACCGGGCGCACGCCCGACGCCGAGCGGATGTTCGATCACTTTCAGTCGCTCGTCGCGCGCTGACCCCTTACAGACACAGAAAGAGACCAGGAGACGACCATGCAGCACACCACCCACACGAGCGCCGCGCCGGCGCAGGCGGCCGGCACGGTCCGGCGCACGTCGGCGCGCTACAAGATCCTCGCGCTGCTCGCGATCGGCACGATGATCAACTATCTCGACCGCACCGTGCTGGGCGTGGCTGCGCCGCAGCTCACCAAGGAACTCGGCATCAACGCGGCCGTGATGGGCATCATGTTCTCCGCGTTTTCGTGGACGTACGTGGCGATGCAGGTTCCCGGCGGCCTGTTCCTCGACCGCTTCGGCAGCAAGATCACCTACTACTGGTCGATGACGCTGTGGTCGTTGTGCACGTTCCTGCAAGGCTTCGTGCCGGGCGTCGCGACGCTGCTCGCGTGTCGCCTCGGCCTCGGCATCACCGAGGCGCCGTGCTTCCCGACCAACAGCCGCGTCGTCGCGACGTGGTTCCCGCAGAACGAGCGCGCGATGGCGACGGGCACCTATACCGTCGGCGAATACATCGGCCTCGCGTTCTTCAGCCCCGTGCTGTTCGCGCTGATGGGCGCGTTCGGCTGGCGCTCGCTGTTCTGGGTCGTGGGCGCGGTCGGCATTGCGTTTGGCCTCGTCTGGTGGAAGCTCTACCACGAGCCGCGCAACCATCCGGGCGCGAACGCGGCGGAGCTGGCCTATATCGAGGCGGGCGGCGGCCTCGTGCACGGCGCGCGCAAGACCGACGACAAGAGCGGCAAGGCCGCACAGCCGAAGTTCAGCTGGGCAATGGCCGGCAAACTGCTGAAGAAGCGCCAGCTCGCGGGCATCTGCCTCGGCCAGTTCGCCGGCAACTCGACGCTCGTGTTCTTCCTGACCTGGTTCCCGACCTATCTGGCAACCGAGCGTCACATGGGCTGGCTGAAGATCGGCTTCTTCGCGGTGATGCCGTTCATCGCCGCGTCGGTCGGCGTGATGTTCGGCGGCGTCTTCTCCGACTGGCTGCTGCGCCGCGGCAAGTCCGCGAACCTCGCGCGCAAGCTGCCGATCATCGCGGGCCTGCTGCTCGCGTCGACGATCATTCTCGCGAACTACGTGCAGAGCAACGAAGCGGTGATCGCGATCATGTCGGTCGCGTTCTTCGCGCAGGGGATGGCCGCACTCGGCTGGACGCTCGTGTCGGACATCGCGCCGGACGGCCTGCTCGGCGTGACGGGCGGCATCTTCAACTTCGCGGCGAACCTCGCCGGCATCATCACCCCGCTCGTCGTCGGCTTCATCGTCGCGTCGACCGGCTCGTTCGTCGGCGCGCTCGTGTTCATCGGCGTGATCGCGCTGGTCGGCGCGCTGTCGTACATCTTCGTCGTCGGCGACATCAAGCGGATCGAGTTGTAAGGACCGGTTCCCCGCACATTCGGTGCGTTCGCCCGGCGGCCGATCGGCCGTCGGGCGTTTTTATTTGCGCGTGCCGGCGGGCGGCCGGCACGTACGCACTTTCATGCGTGCTGCATCGCGATGCCGAGCGATTCGACCGCGGCCGCGATGGCGGCGACCGCACGCCGGATATCGTTCGCGTCGATCGCGCCGATGCAGCCGACGCGGAACGTCTCGACGCGCGTGAGCTTGCCCGGATACAGGATGAAGCCCGCGTCGCGCACCGCGTCGTAGAAGCGGCGGAAATCGTAGGCCGGATGGTCGGGCGCGTGGAACGTGACGATCACCGGCGCCTGCACGCTGGCGTCGAGGAACGGCACGAAGCCGAGCGCGCGCATCGATTCGACCAGCGTCCGGCAGTTGTCCGCATAGCGTGCGCCGCGCGCCGGCTGGCCGCCTTCGGCGAGGTACTGGTCGAGCGCGGCGCGCAACGCGGCGATCACGTGCGTCGGCGGCGTGAAGCGCCATTGCCCCGTCTTGCGCAGATACGCGTATTGATCGTGCAGATCGAGCGCGAGCGACGGCGAATTGCCTTCGCTCGCGTCGAGCGCATCGCGCCGCACGATCGCGAACCCCATTCCCGGCACGCCTTCGAGGCATTTGCCGCTGGCCGAGATCAGCGCGTCGATGCCGCTGTCCGCCAGCGCGATCGGCAGCGCGCCGAACGAACTCATCGCATCGACGATCAGTCGCTTGCCGTGCCGCCGGCACGCGGCCGCGATCGCATCGAGCGGATTCAGGATCCCGGCGCTCGTTTCCAGGTGCACGAGCGCGACGTGCGTGATGCGCGGCTCGCGGGCGAACGCGGCTTCGACGGCCGCTGCGTCGACGGCCGCGTCTTCGCCGAACGGCAACGCGATCGCGTCGATACCGAGCCGGCCGAGAATCTTCAGGATGCGCGCGCAATACGCGCCGTTGTCGGGGACCAGCACGACGCCGTCGCGCGGCACCAGCGTGCCGAGCGCGGCTTCGACCGAGAACGTGCCGCTGCCCTGCATCGGCACGCACACGTACGCATCGCCGCCGCCCGCGATGGCGACGAGGTCGGCACAGACGCTGGCCGTCAGTCGATTGAAAGCGGCGTCCCACGACCCCCAGTCATGTTGCATTGCGTGGCGTGTTGTGGCGGACGTGGTGAGCGGGCCGGGCGTGAGCAGGATCGGGTCGGGCATGGTTTTTATCTCCGGCAAAGGGCGAATGAAACGCGGGACGGCATTTCTGAATGACTTGCATGATAGTGGCAAAATGTGTCATTTTTTGGAAATTGTGGCATTCGTCACGGGTTTGTCATCGAACGCTGTGATCCTTCGGTTGCCGCGCCGCACCCAGCCTGAGCGCGGTAGCGAGGCGGGCCGCCAGGCGGCCTGCCCGGAGACGACAGGAGAGCCGGATCGTGCCCCGGCCGTTTGGTGTTCCGCCTACGGAGAAGTGAGATGACACTGCAGAAACCCTCGCGCGCCGCTGCCGGCGCGTTCCGCAAGCTCGCGCTGGCCGCCTGCGCCGCCGGTCTGCTGCAAGGCGCCGCGATGCCGGCGCATGCGGCGAACGCGGTCGTGCTGTACACGGCGGACGGCCTCGAGAACCTCTATCGCGATGTGCTGCCGGCCTTCGAGAAGAAGGAAGGCGTGAAGGTCAACATCGTGACGGCGGGCAGCGGCGAGGTAGTGAACCGCGCGAACATCGAGAAGAATTCCCCGAAGGCCGACGTGATCGTCACGCTGCCGCCGTTCATCCAGCAAGCCGGCCAGATGGGCCTGCTGCAGCCGTACCAGAGCGTGAACTACAAGAACGTGCCGGCCATCGCGAAGGCCGAGGACGGCACGTGGGCGACCTTCGTGAACAACTACTTCTCGTTCGCGATCAACCCGGACGTCGTGAAGAACCAGCCGAAGACGTTCGCCGACCTGCTCGCGCCGGCCTACGCCGGCAAGGTCGCGTACTCGAACCCGGCCACGGCCGGCGACGGGATGGCCGTGCTGATCCTGACGACGTCGCTGATGGGCGAGGACAAGGCCTTCGACTACCTCGCGAAGCTGTCGCAGAGCGTGAAGTTCCACACGAAGGGCACGGGCTACCTGAACGTGCTGCTGTCGCGTAACGAGATCAGCGTCGCGAACGGCGACCTGCAGATGGACCTCGACGACGCCGAACACGGCGCGCTGTCCGTCAAGCCGATCTTCCTGGCCGCGAAGGACGGCGACCAGCCGACCACGTTCCAGCTCCCGTACGGCATCGGCCTGATCAAGAGCGGCCCGAACCAGGACGCCGGCCGGAAGCTGATCGACTACCTGATGTCGACGGAAGTGCAATCGAAGGTACCGGACATGTACGGCATCCCGGGCCGCACCGACGTGCCGCTGGCCGGCAAGAACGGCGAAGCGGTCAAGAAGGCGATCGCGGGCGTGAAGCTGATTCCGGTCGACTGGACCCAGGTGATGGCGAAGAAGCCGGTGTGGATCGAGCGCTGGAAGAAGGACGTGATCGGCAGCTCGGGCAAGCAGCTCGACGTCGTCAAGCCGAAGTGATCGGCGCCCGCCGCCTGTATCAGCAAGCAAGAGGATGAACCCGGTGGAAACCACCCTGACCCATCCCGGCGCATTCGGCGCCGCCGAACCGCACGCGACGTTGCGGTCCGGCGCGCCGGGCGGCGTGCAGATCGAACACCTGAGCGTGCGCTACGGCGCACGCACGGTGCTCGACGATCTGTCGCTGTCGATCGGCGCCGGTGAATTTCTGACCGTGCTCGGCAAGAGCGGCTGCGGCAAGACGACGCTGCTGCGCTTCATCGCCGGGTTCGTGAAGGCCGACGGCCTGACCGGCACGCTGACCGTGGCCGGGCGCGACCTGACCTATGCGCCGCCGCACAAGCGCAATCTCGGTCTGCTGTTCCAGAATTACGCGCTGTTCCCGCACCTGTCGGTGTTCGAGAACGTCGCATTCGGGCTGCGCGCACGCGGCATGGCGTCGTCGGAAGTGACGCGCCGCGTCGCCGATGCGCTCAAGCTCGTGCAACTCGGCGATGCCGGCCACCATCTGCCCGCGCAACTGTCGGGCGGGATGCAGCAGCGCGTCGCGCTGGCGCGCGCGCTCGTGATCGAGCCCGACGTGCTGCTGCTCGACGAGCCGCTGTCGGCGCTCGACGCCAACCTGCGTGCGTCGGTGCGCAGCGAACTGAAGGCGTTGCACGAGCGCCTGCCGAACCTGACCGTCGTCTGCGTGACGCACGACCGCGACGACGCGCTCGTGCTGTCCGACCGCGCGCTGCTGATGCGCGACGGCCACATCGCGCAGCTCGGCACGCCGCAGCAGTTGTACGACGCGCCGCGCGACGGTTACGTCGCGCGCTATCTCGGCCCGGCGAACCTGCTGCCGCCGCACGTGATCTTCCCGCTCGGCGATCCGCGCCACGAGGTGCGCGGCAAGGTCGCATGCGTGCGCCCCGAGCGGCTGACGGTGATGCCGCCCGCGGCGGGCGGCCTGCACGGCACCGTGTCGTCGGTCGAATGGCAGGGCGCGGACCTGTCGATCGCGGTCGTGATCGACGCGGCGCCCGACGAGCCCGTGCGCGTCACGATGCAACGCGGCCGCGGCGCAGCCCCCGAGCGCGGTGCGCGCGTGTCCCTGCATTGCGAGGCAGACGATGTCGTCCTTATCGAGCCCTGAAACCGGCCTGCCGCCGCACGTGCTCGCGTCGGCCGCCGCCCATGCCGCCGCCGCGCGGCGTCGCAGGCGCATGGGCGACCTGCACCTGGCCGCGCTCGCGATCGTCGTGCTCGGCCCGCTCGTCGTCTATCCGCTGGTGAAGCTCGTGCTGCTGAGCGTCTCGGGCGATCACGGGTTGAGTTTCGCCGCGTACCGGACCTTCTTCGGCAATCCCGACACGCGCAACGTGCTGCTGACGACACTCGGCGTCCTGTTCGCGAGCGCTGGCACCGCGTCGGTGCTCGGCGTGCTGCTGGCTGCGCTGCTGTTCTTCAGGCCGTTCCCGGGCGCGTCGCTCGTCACGCGCTTCCTGGAGCTGTACGTCGCGTTTCCGTCGTTCCTCGTCGCGTTCACGCTGATCTTCCTGTACGGCTCGCAAGGCTCGATCAGCATCGCGCTGCAGCACCTGTTCCATCTCGAGAACCCGCCGCTCGACTTCCTGTTCGGGATCGGCGGCGTGATCCTTGCTCAGACCGTGTTCTACACGCCGTTCGTCGTGCGGCCGACGCTCGCGTCGTTCGCGACGCTCGACCTGCGGTTGATCGAAGCCGCGCGCAGCCTCGGCGCGCCCGGCTGGATGCTCGCGCGCCGCGTCGTGCTGCCGATCGCGTGGCCGGGTATCGCCGCCGGCACCGTGTTGTGCTTCCTGCTGACGCTGAACGAATTCGGGATTCTGCTCGTGCTCGGCAGTGCGCGGCTCGTTACGTTGCCGGTTGCCATCTACAGCAGCGCGACCGTCGATCTCGATCTGCCGACCGCATCGGCCGGCGCGGTCGTGATGTTGTCGCTGTCGCTGGCGCTGTATACGGTTTATCGCCGGGTGAACCGGCGTGCGACGGGAGGAAACGATGTCCGCTGAATTCCGTATCGAGCAAGCCGTGCCGCGCCACCCGATCGGCTGGACCGACGCGCTGCTCAAGCATGCGTCGCGCGTCGCGCTCGCGCTGGCCGCCTTCGCATGCTTCTGGCTGTTCGTGCTGCCGGTAATCGTCGTCGCGCTGTCGAGCGTGTCGACGCAGTGGTCGGGCACGATCCTGCCGGCCGGCTACAGTCTGCGCTGGTTCGAGCGGCTCGGCTCGCAGGAATACGACGCGCTGCTGACGAGCCTCGAAATCGGCTTCGGCGTATCGGCGCTCGGCACGATCCTCGGGCTGTGGCTGGCGCTCGCGCTCGAAGGGCGCGACCGGCGCGGCCTCGGCGCGGTCGTCGACGCGCTCGTGATGGTGCCGAACGGCGTACCGAGCGTCGTGCTCGGGCTCGCGGTGCTGATCGCGTATCACCAGAAGCCGCTCGACCTGTCGAGCTCGGCGGCGATCGTCGTGCTGGTGCAACTGGCGCTGATTCTGCCGTTCTGCTATCGCTGCGCCGCCGCCGCGTTGCGTCCGGAGCTGACCGTGTTGCGCGAAGCCGCCGCGAGCCTCGGTGCGCCGCCCGCGATGGTGCTGCGCCGCGTGCTGCTGCCGCAACTCGTGCCGGCGCTGCGCGCGAGCCTCGCGCTCGGTTTTGCGCTGTCGCTCGGCGAGCTCGGCGCGACGCTCACGGTTTATCCGCCCGGCTTCGCGACCGTGCCGATCGTCGTGATCGGCCAGGTGGAGCGCGGCTATTACCTGCCGGCGTCGGCGCTGTCGCTGCTGATGCTCGGCGCGTCGCTCGCGGCGCTGCTGCTGATCGCCGCGCGCGTGCCGCGCGGCTCGCGGGCGGCATCATGAACGCCGCGTTCGCGTTGCGCCATCCCGGCGATGCGTCGCCCGCCGGCGCGTCGACCGGTCTCGCCGGACGCACGATCGACGTCAATGGTCGGTGCTACCGGTTGCCGATCGAGCCGACCGTCGTCGTCTGTGTCGACGGCTGCGAGTACGACTATCTCGAACGCGCGGTGGAAGCGGGCGTCGCGCCGTTCATCGGCCGGATGATCGCGGAGGGCACGGCCTGGCGCGCCGATTGCGTCGTGCCGACCTTCACCAACCCGAACAACCTGTCGATCGTCTGCGGCGTGCCGCCGTCGGTCCACGGCATCTGCGGCAACTATTTCTGGGACCCGGCCGCCGACGGCGGGCGCGGCGCCGAAGTCATGATGAACGACCCGGCCTATCTGCGGGCCGGTACGCTGCTCGCGGCGGCGGCCGACGTCGGCGCGCGGGTGGCCGTCGTGACCGCGAAGGACAAGCTGCGCAGGCTGCTCGGCTGGCGGCTGAACGGCATCTGCTTTTCGGCCGAGAAGGCCGCACAGGCCAATCTCGCGGAAAACGGGATCGTCGACGTGCTCGACTGGGTCGGCCTGCCGTCGCCGGACGTGTACAGCGCGGCATTGTCCGAATTCGTGTTCGCGGCCGGCGTACGGCTCGCGCAGACGCGCCAGGTCGACCTGATGTATCTGTCGACCACCGACTACGTGCAGCACAAGTGCGCGCCGGGCAGTGCCGGCGCGAACGCGTTCTACGCGATGATGGACGGCTACCTCGCCCAGCTCGACGCGCTCGGCTGGGCGATCGGCCTTACGGCCGACCACGGGATGAACGCGAAGCACGATCCGGCGACGGGCCGGCCGAACGTGATCTATCTGCAGGATGCCTTCGACGGCTGGTACGGCGCGCAGGCTGCGCGCGTGATCCTGCCGATCACCGATCCGTACGTCGTGCACCACGGTGCGCTCGGTTCGTTCGCGACGATCTACCTGGCGCCGGGTGTCGACCGGGCCGAGGCGATGTGGCGCGTCGGCGGCCTCGACGGCGTCGAGCTCGTGCTCGACAACGCGGAAGCCGCCGCGCGCTTCGAACTGCCGGCCGACCGGATCGGCGATCTCGTCGTGATCGGCCGCCGTGACATGACGCTCGGCACGCGCGAGCGCGAACACGACCTGTCGGGCCTCACGGTGCCGCTGCGTTCGCATGGCGGCGTGTCCGAGCAGGAAGTGCCGCTGCTGTTCAATCGCCGTATCGAGCGGGACGATCCCGCACGTCGCCCGCGCAACTTCGACGTGTTCGATTTCGTGTTGAACCGGATCGCGACATGATGGCTCATCCGCGGCAGGATCATCCGTCGTTTCGTGCGGAAGCATTGCGCTGGCGCGGCACGCGTGCGATGCGCGAGCGCACGCTCGACGTCACGGATCCGTACACCGGAACACGCGTCGGCACCGCGCCGCTCGCCAGTGTCGACGACGTGCGCGCGGCGTTCGATTACGCGATGGCCTACCGGCCGACGCTCACGCGCTACGAGCGTTCGCAGATTCTCGAACGTGCGGGCGCGCTGCTGCGCGAGCGCACCGAGGAAGCGTCCGACCTGATCACGCTCGAGTCGGGGCTGTCGAAACGGGATTCGCGCTACGAGATCGGCCGTGTGGCCGATGTGCTGAAGTTCGCGGCGGTCGAGGCGCTGCGCGACGATGCGCAGAGTTTCTCGTGCGACCTGACGCCCCACGGCAAGGCGCGGCGCGTGTTCTCGCAGCGGCAGCCGCTCGACGGCGTGATCGTCGCGATCACGCCGTTCAATCATCCGATGAACCAGGTGGCGCACAAGATCGCGCCGGCGATCGCGACCAACAATCGCGTGATCGTGAAGCCGTCGGAGAAGGTGCCGCTGTCGGCGTTCTATCTGGCCGACCTGTTATATGAAGCGGGGCTGCCGGAGCCGATGCTGCAGGTGCTGACCGGCAATCCGGCCGAGCTCGCGGACGAACTCGTCACGCATCCGCATGCGTCGCTGATCACGTTCACCGGTGGCGTCGCGATCGGCAAGGCGATTGCCGCACGGGCCGGTTACCGGCGCATCGTGCTGGAACTGGGCGGCAACGATCCGCTGATCGTCCTCGCCGATGCCGATCTCGACCGCGCGGCGTCGCTCGCGGTGCTCGGCTCGTACCGGAATTCGGGCCAGCGCTGTACGGCCGTCAAGCGGATGCTGGTGCAGCGCTCGATCGCGCCCGCGTTCACCGAATTGCTCGTCGAGAAGACGCGCGCATGGAAATACGGCGATCCATTCGATCCCGAGAACGAAATGGGCACGGTGATCGACGAAGCGGCGGCACGGCTGTTCGAGGCGCGCGTGAACGAGGCGGTCGCGCAGGGCGCGCGCCTGCTGACCGGAAATGTTCGGCGCGGCGCGCTGTATGCGCCGACCGTGCTCGACAACGTCGATCCGTCGATGACGATCGTGCGCGAGGAGACCTTCGGCCCCGTCTCGCCCGTCATCGCGTTCGACACGATCGACGACGCGATCCGGATCAGCAACGGGACGGCGTTCGGGCTGTCGTCGGGTGTCTGTACGGACAGCACGGCGGCCGTCGTGCGGTTCGTGAACGAACTGAACGTCGGCACGGTGAACGTGTGGGAAGTGCCGGGATACCGGATCGAACTGTCGCCGTTCGGCGGCGTCAAGGATTCGGGGCTCGGCTACAAGGAAGGCGTCCAGGAGGCGATGAAGAGTTTCACGAACCTGAAGACGTTTTCGCTGCCTTGGGAGTAAACGGATGGCGCTGACGGTGGAAGAGATCCACGGGCTGTATCGCGAGCATGGCCATGTGGCCTATAGCGGCGAACCGGTCACGCAGCTCGAGCATGCATTGCAGAGCGGATGGCTGGCGGAGGCGTCCGGGGCGGACGAAGCGCTGGTCGCGGCGGCGTTCCTGCACGACCTCGGCCATTTGCTGAATCGCCAGGGCGAGACGCCGAGCGCGCGCGGGATCGACGATCTGCATCAGTATTATGTGCTGCCGTTCCTGCGGCCGCTGTTCAACGATGCGGTGCTCGAGCCGATCCGGCTGCACGTCGACGCGAAGCGGTGCCTGTGCCGCACGGATGCCGGCTACTTCGAGAGCTTGTCGCCGGACTCGGTGCGCAGCCTGACGTTACAGGGTGGCATCTTCAGTGAAGAGGAGGCGGCAGCGTTCCTGCAGCGTCCGTTCGCGGAGGACGCGCTGCGCCTGCGCCGCTGGGACGACGCGGCGAAGGAAGAAGGCAGGGTGACACCGGATCTCGACCACTATATGGAGATCGTCGCGCGCCAGGTGCGCGCGGCTTCCTGACGGTTCGGCTGCTTCTATATAAGGCGCCGCACGCGATAGCGTGCGGCGCCTTATATTTTTTGCGAAACCCCTTGCGCGATTGCCGGCGGATGCATAGAATCACGCCTCTTTCGCGCTAACGGAAACGCGGCGCGGGAGGAAGGGAAGCGGTGCTGTTGGAGTTCGGAAGTCACGAGCCCGACGGCGCAGGAAGATGGCCCCGCAGTCGCAACGATGTAGTGCAGAAAGTTGTTGACGAGCTGCGAAACGCGGTTCATAATCTCGCTTCTCTGCTGCTGAAAACGCAGCGCTGCCGGGAAACTTCAGGTTCCCTCGCAGAATGCTCTTTAAAA
>NZ_LPJG01000018.1:0-40521 GCF_001532755.1 Burkholderia sp. MSMB2157WGS
GACCGTGAAACGACTCTACGCCGATGATAGTGCGGATTCCCGTGTGAAAGTAGGTAATCGTCAGGCTCCCTAAGCCAAGAACCCCCGCCCGATCAGGCGGGGGTTTTTGCATTGGCGCGGCGGAAGTGCACTTGTCCAGCGACGCGCTATCCGGCACGAGCCTGGGGCGTGGAAAACGTCTTCATGCCCCTGGTCCGACCGACCGAATTCCGATATTTCTCCGTCGCAACGCCCTCGTCAGACCGTGATCCGCAAGATCGGAAAAAATCTGCCCGGAATGGCGCTCGATTCCTGTTCGCCAATCTTTTCAGCTCCCAGCGCCAGATAGAACGGCGCAGCATTGGGATCCGCTTCGATCACGAAGCTTTTGATTCCTCTCGCAGCGGCTTCGGCCCGAACTGATTCCCACAGCGCACGGGCGATGCCCTGGCCCATGTGATCGGGATGAACGAACAACCATCCGGGCGTCGGTCTATCCGAATCCAATGACGCCCGGACCCAGAACCCGATGATCGACCCGCCCGATTCCGCGACGTAACCGATCGCTCCTTCGATCGTCTCCGGCGAAATCGCAAGATCGTTTTGCCACAAGTCGAGCCATTCCTTCGGATAGCCCCAATGTGCCTTCGAAAGGCGCGCCAATTGCGTGAGTTCGTCCGCGTCCGCGGCACGCGCAGGACGCACGGTAAATAGCTCGTTCATTTCGACTCTCGTCATGGCCGATACCACCATGGTCGGCGATTTCATCAGTGCAGCATCCGGATCGCGGCGTCTCACCGCTCGATCGACAACCGGCCCGCTCGCAGCAGCATTGCCTGACGCGGCTCATCCGCACACGCTCGCCGCAGCTACATGACCTGCGATGCATGCCCGGCGATGACGCGCCAGTTGGCGCCCGATCGACGCCACAGGCGCGTATAGGCAAACGTGCCGGCGAATGCCGTGCCATCGAAACGACCGGCGAGGGTCGCTCGCGTCGTGGTCAGGATCATCCCGTCGATCGCGCATGCGCGCATTTCGTGGACGTCGAGTGTGTCGAGACGCAGTAGCTTCGCGCGATGCGCGGCCAGGTCGTCCTCTTTCGAGATGACCTGGCCGGTCGGGACCGTGAACACCAGATCGTCGTCCAGCAGCGTGTCGAGCACATCGACGTCGTTGGCCAGCATCGCGGCGCGCAGCGCAGTTTCGCTGGGTTCGATGACGGTACGGATTGCATCCATGTCAGGCCTCGCATCATTTTCGGAAGGGAAGCGGTACGGCGGCGACGAACGCAGCCTACCGCGCATTCGACAACGACTGACGCCGGACGAGCATCACCAGGCAGATGCCGATCGACGCGATGAGGTTGACGGCCGGATAGAACGCGACCGCGACACTCCATGTGCTCAGCGCCAGCAACGCCAGCGCGTACTTGAGCACGCACAGCGCGAAATAGGCGAGGCTCTCGCTCCACGGATCGCGGATCGTCTTGCGCACGGTCGGGCCGAGGCCGGCAAGCTCGATCAGCGTAACCAGGCAGATCGACACAGTCGGATCGTCGGTCAGCATCCACAGCGGAATGGCCGATAGCGCCGCGCACAGGAACAACCAGTCGAGACCCGTCCAGCCGCGCTCGCCGCGAAACAGGCTGGCGATCAGCGTCAGAAAGCATGTGACGGCAATCGCCGCCGTGCACCATGCGGACGGTCCCGCGCCCGCGACGAACTGGCCGGCGGCCGCGATCGCCGTGACGACCGACCACACGAGCCACGTGAACAGATGCGGGCGAACGGTCCGCCGGTAGATCGCGAGCGCGTAAGGAATCGCTGCCAGCAACGACACGGCCGTTCCGATCACGCCGAAGATTGAAGCGGCGCTCTCAGCGGTATTCACCATCGACGCAACCTCGTTCGGACGGGCCGACCAGTATGTGGTCAGACGGAACGGGGTGCAACGTCATGCCACGCGCCGTGGTGCGGTGAGCGCTACGCATAATCTCACCGGAACGCAAGGGCGGCCACGTGCCGAAGACGCTCGAGAGCTATCTCGGCGAGCAGACCTTGCGCAAGGGGCTGGAAAAAGGCAGAGCCGGGCGTATCGACGGCACACGACGAGACGCTCGCGCCCACCGGCATTCACGACTCCGCTTCCGCCGCATGCACGTCGCGCCGATAGGCGCCGGGGCTCGTGCCGGTCCATTTCCGGAACGCGCGATGAAACGCGCTCGGCTCGGTGAAGCCGAGCTCGGCCGCGATCTCCGCGACGCTCAGCGCGTGCCCGCGCAGCAGCGACTGCGCGAGCGCGCCGCGCAACTCGTCCTTGATCGCCGCGAAGCTTTGCCCTTCGCTGCGCAAACGCCGTCGCAGCGTCGCCGGCGTCGTGTCGAGGTACACGGCCAGCGTGTCGAAGTCGGGCCACTCGGCGGCCGGCCGCGCCTTCAGGTGCGCGCGCGTCTTCGCGACCCAGCCCGTGTCGTGCCGGTAGCGCACGAGCAGATTGCCGGGCGCGCCGCGCAGGAAGGTCTTCAGCGCCTGCTCCGAACGGATCGTCGGCAGCGCGAGGTATGCGGCATTGAACGCGAGCCGGCTGTCGGGCCGCTCGAAATGCACGGGGACGCCGAAGAACTGGTGATAGTCGCTGCGCTGGCCGGGGCTCGGGCACGCGAAATCGATGCGCTGCAGCGGGATGCGCCGGCCGATCAGCCAGCACGCGACGCCGAGCAGGATCAGCCAGAACGTCCGGTACGCAAACGCCGGGTACGGCGCGCCCGATTGCGCCAGCACGATCTGCGCCTGCCCGTCAGCCACGACAAGCTCGCCGTGCGGCTCGTCGAGCACGACCCGCAGAAACTGCAGCGCGCGCCGCAGTGCCTTGTCGAGCGTGCCGGCATGTAGCACCGCATGGCACAGCAGCGTAAAGCTGCCGCGCCGCATCGGGCGCGCGGCGAGCCCGAAGAATTCGTCGTCGAGCGCGCCGGCGATCGCGAGCCATAGCCGGCCGTACTGTTGCGGCGTGACGGGCGCGTGCACGGCCGCCGGCAGCCCGGCGGTGCGCAGCACGGGCGCGGTCGGCAGACCATGCCGGCGCAGGCACGCGAGCGCATCGTCGACGAAATCCGGCGAAATCATCTGCGGCCCCATTTCCCAGCACCCTCCCGGCATGGCAAAAACGATCACGATTCTAGATTCCGTTTGTCATTGATTGCAATGTAGCGGCTGTCTACTATCGATGTATCCCCGTCGCGCCCTGGCTCGACGGCGGCCATAACGAACAGGAGACGCGCATGCCCGAAGGAGCTACCGCCCGGCCGGTGCCGGCCTATGCCGACGCCGTGGCCCGGTTCAGTATCGAGACCGCCGCCGCGCAACTGAACGGCGATCTGGAGCGCGGCCTGAACGCGTGTGTCGAATGCTGCGACCGCCACGCGAAGGCGGACGCGATCGCGCTCGACTGGATCGACGCCGCC
Organism: Burkholderia sp. MSMB2157WGS; assembly: GCF_001532755.1. Classification (NCBI taxonomy): domain Bacteria; kingdom Pseudomonadati; phylum Pseudomonadota; class Betaproteobacteria; order Burkholderiales; family Burkholderiaceae; genus Burkholderia; species Burkholderia sp. MSMB2157WGS. The sequence continues at coordinate 3,446 of NZ_LPJG01000018.1, forward strand.
GGGCAGCACCGCCGCTTCACGTTCGCGCAGATGCAGGCGTTGTCGGCCCGGGTCGCTAACCTGCTGGTCGCACAGGGCGTGAAGCCCGGCGACGTGGTGGCCGGCCTGCTGCCGCGCACACCGGAGCTCGTCGCGACGATCCTCGGCACGTGGCGCGCGGGCGCCGTGTACCAGCCGCTGTTCACCGCGTTCGGCCCGAAGGCGATCGAGCATCGGCTGCGCATGAGCGGTGCGCGGCTCGTCGTGACCAACGTCGCGAATCGCGCGAAGCTCGACGAAATCGCCGATTGCCCGCCGGTCGCGACGGTGCGCGAAGCGAGCGACACGCTGCCGGACGGCGACATCGATTTCCGGGCGGCGCTCGAGATGCAGTCCGACAGGTTCGAGCCTGTGCTGCGCAAGGGGTCCGACCTGTTCATGATGATGTCGACGTCGGGCACGACGGGTCTGCCGAAGGGCGTGCCGGTGCCGCTGTATGCGTTGCTCGCGTTCGGCGCGTACATGCGCGAAGCGGTGGATCTGCGCAGCACCGACCGGTTCTGGAATATCGCCGACCCGGGCTGGGCGTACGGGCTTTATTACGCGATCACGGGCCCGTTGCTGCTCGGTCATGCAACGACGCTCTACGAGGGCGGCTTCACGGTCGACAGCACGTACGACGTGATCGAACGGCTCGGCATCACGAGCCTCGCGGGTTCGCCGACCGCGTACCGGATGCTGATGGCGGCCGGCAACGAAGCGGCCGCGCGGCTGAAAGGCCAGCTGCGCGTGGTCAGCAGTGCCGGCGAACCGCTGAATCCGGAAGTCGTGCGCTGGTTCCACGCGGCGCTCGGCGCGCCGATCCACGATCACTACGGCCAGACTGAGCTCGGCATGGTCGTGAACAACCATCACGGCCTCACGCATGTCGTGCACGTCGGTTCGGCCGGCCTCGCGCTGCCCGGCTACCGTGTCGCGGTGCTCGACGAAGCCGGCCGCGAACTCGGCCCCGGCGAGCCCGGCACCCTCGCGATCGACATCGCGCGCTCGCCGCTGCTGTGGTTCTCCGGCTACTGGCAGCAGGACACGCCGGCGATCGCGGGCGGCTACTACCGGACCGGCGACAACGTCGAGCTGGAGCCGGACGGCACCGTGAGCTTCATCGGCCGCGCGGACGACGTGATCACGTCGTCGGGCTACCGGATCGGTCCGTTCGACGTGGAAAGCGCACTGATCGAGCATCCGGCCGTCAGCGAGGCCGCCGTGATCGGCGTGCCCGACCCCGAGCGCACTGAAATCGTGAAGGCGTTCGTCGTCCTGTCGAAAGGGTTCGACGGCACGCCGGAACTGGCCGAGGAATTGAGTCTGCACGTGAAGCGGCGGCTGTCCGCTCACGCTTATCCGCGCGCGATCGACTTCGTCGACGCGCTGCCGAAAACCCCGAGCGGCAAGATCCAGCGCTTCGTGTTGCGCAAGATGGAAGCCGAGAAGGCCGCTCAACCCTGATTATGGACTGCGAATGAATATCAACGATCGCGTTTTTCTGATTACGGGCGCAGGTTCCGGCCTCGGCGCCGCGGTGGCGCGCATGGTCGTCGCGCAAGGCGGCAAGGCCGTGCTGCTGGATGTCAACGAAGAGGCGGGCGCGAGCCTCGCGAACGAACTCGGCGCGGCCGCGCGGTTCGTGAAGACCGACGTGACGAGCGAAGCCGACGGTCAGGCGGCCGTCGCCGCCGCGCGCGACGCGTTCGGCCGTGTCGACGTGCTCGTCAATTGCGCGGGCGTCGCACCGGGCGAGAAGGTCGTGGGCCGCGACGGCCCGCATTCGCTCGACCGCTTCGCGCGCGCGGTGTCGATCAACCTGGTCGGCACGTTCAACATGATCCGGCTGGCAGCCGAAGCGATGTCGAAGCAGGACGCCGACGTGGAAGGCGAGCGCGGCGTGATCGTCAATACGGCGTCGGTCGCGGCGTTCGACGGGCAGATCGGACAGGCCGCGTATGCGGCGTCGAAGAGCGGCGTGGTGGGCATGACGCTGCCGATCGCACGCGAGCTCGCGCGCTTCGGCATTCGCGTCGTGACGGTCGCGCCCGGCATCTTCGCGACGCCGATGATGGCCGGCATGCCGCAGGACGTGCAGGACGCGCTCGGCAAGAGCGTGCCGTTCCCGCCGCGGCTCGGCCGCCCGGAAGAATTTGCGGCGCTGGTGCGCCACATCGTCGAGAACACGATGCTGAACGGCGAAGTCATCCGTCTCGATGGCGCGTTGCGCATGGCACCGCGCTGACACTGGAGGAAGCGAATCATGACGACTCAGGATCCGATCGTAATCGTGGGCGCGGCGCGCACGCCGATGGGTGGTTTTCAGGGCGACCTGGCGGTAGCCAGCGCGAGCGACCTCGGCGCGGTGGCGATTCGTGCCGCGCTCGAGCGCGCGAACGTGCCGGCCGAACGCATCGACGAAATCGTGTTCGGCTGCGTGTTGCCGGCCGGGCAGGGGCAGGCGCCCGCGCGACAGGCCGCGCTGAAGGCCGGCCTGCCGCTCGCGGCGGGCGCGACCACGGTCAACAAGATGTGCGGTTCGGGGATGAAGGCGGCGATGTTCGCGCACGACCTGCTGCTGGCGGGGTCGGCGAGCGTCGCCGTGGCGGGCGGGATGGAGAGCATGACGAATGCGCCGTACCTGCTGCCGAAGGCGCGCGCGGGCATGCGTATGGGGCATGGGCAAGTGCTCGACCACATGTTCCTCGACGGGCTCGAGGACGCCTATGAAAAGGGCCGCCTGATGGGCACGTTCGCCGAGGATTGCGCGCAGGCCTACCAGTTCACGCGCGACGCGCAGGACGCGTTTGCGATTGCATCGCTCACGCGGGCGCAGCGCGCGATCGCCGAAGGGCATTTCGCGTCGGAAATCGCGCCGGTGACCGTCAAGGCCGGCAAGACGGAAAGCATCGTGTCGATCGACGAGCAGCCGGGCAAGGCGAAACTCGACAAGATTCCGACGCTGAAGCCGGCGTTTCGCGACGGCGGCACGGTGACGGCCGCGAACGCGTCGTCGATCTCGGACGGCGCGGCCGCGCTCGTGATGATGCGCCGCTCGGAAGCCGAGCGCCTCGGCCTCACGCCGAAGGCCGTGATCGTCGGGCATTCGACTTATGCGGACAAGCCCGGCCTGTTCGCGACCGCGCCGATCGGCGCGCTGCGCAAGCTGTCGGAGAAAACCGGCTGGAACCTGCGCGACGTCGACCTGTTCGAGATCAACGAAGCGTTCGCGGTGGTGCCGATGGCCGCGATGCGCGATCTCGACCTGCCGCACGAGAAGGTCAACGTACACGGCGGCGCGTGCGCGCTCGGGCATCCGATCGGTGCATCGGGTGCGCGCGTGATGGTGACGCTGCTGGCCGCGCTCGAAACGTACGGCCTGACGCGCGGTATCGCATCGCTGTGCATCGGCGGCGGCGAAGCGACGGCCGTCGCGATCGAGCGCATCGCGTAACGCAGCGCATCGTTCGCACCCACCGCCGACACGGGAGCGGCGCGTATTGCACGGGACATCCCCCGTGTGGTGCGCGCCGCCCGTTTTTATTCGACGGATCGTCGCGTCGCGTTACGACTTCACATTCGGCGACACCGCGCCGCACGCGCGAATCACGAGCTGCACGACCTGCTCGGTCTTTTCGTCGAACGCCTTCTTCGTGAACGCGCGCTTGCCGCTCAGCGCGCGAATCTGCGCATCGAAATCCGCATAGTGCTGCGTGGTCGCCCAGATCAGGTACATCAGCGCATGCGGGTCGATCGGCGCGAGCAGGCCGCGCGCGATCCAGCCTTCGATCACCTTGATGCGCGTGTCGAACCACGGCTTCACGCGTTGCGACAGGATGTCCTGCATGTGCTCCGCGCCGTGGATGATCTCGTTGGCCCAGACCTTCGAGCCGAGCGGGCGCCGCTGCGACAGCGCCATCTTCGCGCGCACGTAGCCGCCGATCGCCTCCACCGGATCGTCGCCGGCCTCGAACGAGCCGGCCGCGCGATGCCAGTCCTCGAACAGGTCGTCGAGCACGCGGCGGTACAGCGCGAGCTTGGTCGGGAAGTAGTAGTGCACGTTCGCCTTCGGCAGGCCGGCGCGCTCCGCGATCATCGCGGTGCTGGCGCCGGCGAGCCCGCGTTCCGCGAATACGGCTTCCGCGCACGCGAGCAGATGCGCTTCGTTGGACTCGCGAATGTGCGCCTTGCGTCGCCGCAAAGGTGCCGGCGTTTCGTCCCGGTCGGTGGCTGCGATTGTCGCCTCGTCATGTCTCATCGTTACCCTCGCGCGGCGGGCATGCCGCGTTGGGCTTCATTCTAGCCGCTGATTCGCGTCGCGCACACGCGCGGAGATGCCGCCGCTCCACGACGATGCTGCGTTGCGATGGCACGTTTCTCGCTCAGGTGCGTCGCGCAAGAAAGACGTTGCGCTGGTCATTTTGATCGTCTAAAACCTGTCCAATCGGACAGGATTTAACGCGTTTCGCGAACCGGCGGAGCATGCACCGCGTCCGGGCGGCGTGCCCCGAAACAGGCCTCGCGTGCACCGGCACGGACCGGGCCGACGACATCACCGACCCCACAGGAGCGATACGAATGAACGCAGTATCGGAAACAGTGAAGCGGGCAGCTTTCGACACGTCGATCAAGGTCGACGGCAAGCGGTTGTGGGAAAGCCTGATGGAGGTCGCGAAAATCGGCGCGACACCGAAAGGCGGCGTGTGCCGACTCGCGCTGACCGATCTCGACAAGGCCGGCCGCGACCTGATCGTCGGCTGGGCGAAGGCCGCCGGCTGCACGGTGACGGTCGATACGATGGGCAACGTGTTCATGCGCCGCGCGGGCCGCGTGGCCGACGCGGCGCCGGTCGTCACGGGCTCGCACGCGGATTCGCAGCCGACCGGCGGGCGCTTCGACGGCATCTACGGCGTGCTCGGCGGCCTCGAGGTGATTCGCAGTCTCAACGATCACGGCATCGAAACCGAGCATCCGGTCGAGGTCGTGATCTGGACCAACGAGGAGGGCTCGCGCTTCGCGCCCGCGATGGTCGCGTCGGGCGTGTTCGCGGGCGTGTTCCCGCTCGAATACGGGCTGTCTCGCAAGGACGTCGACGGCAAGACGATCGGCGAGGAACTGGCGCGCATCGGCTACGCGGGCGACGTGCCGTGCGGCGGGCGCAAGCTGCATGCGGCATTCGAGCTGCATATCGAGCAGGGGCCGATTCTCGAAGCGGAATGCAAGACGATCGGCGTCGTGACCGACGCGCAGGGGCAGCGGTGGTACGAGATCACGTTCACCGGCCAGGAAGCGCACGCGGGACCGACGCCGATGCCGCGCCGCCGCGACGCGTTGCTCGGCGCGTCGCGCGTGGTCGATCTCGTCAACCGGATCGGCCTCGATCATGCGCCGTTCGGTTGCGCGACGGTCGGCATGATGCAGGTCCACCCGAACTCGCGCAACGTGATCCCCGGCCGCGTGTTCTTCACCGTCGATTTCCGTCATCCGGACGACGCCGTGCTCGCGAAGATGGATGCGGCGCTGCGCGACGGCGTCGCGCGCATCGCGGCCGACATCGGGCTCGACACCGAACTCGAGCAGATTTTCTATTACAAGCCGGTCGCGTTCGATCCGGCATGCGTGGCGGCCGTGCGCGACGCGGCCGATCGCTTCGGCTACTCGCATCGCGACATCGTGTCGGGCGCGGGCCACGATGCGTGCTATCTGGCGCAGGTCGCGCCGACGTCGATGGTGTTCGTGCCCTGCGTCGACGGCATCAGCCACAACGAGATCGAGGACGCGACGCCCGCATGGATCGAGGCCGGCGCGAACGTGTTGCTGCACGCGATGCTGTCGCGCGCATGCGAGCCGGCTTCATGACGGACCGACCGTAGCAGCCGCGAGGCTGCCTGTCGTTTGAAATTCGGCCTAAGCATGACCGCCCCGACTGTGCATTCGCAGCCGGCGGGGACGGCTTTGTCTCCACCCAGTCGAAGGAACGCGTATGACCACCAAGCCAACCGGCGATATCGCCGCGCATCGCCTGTCGTCCACGCAACTCTCGTGCGAGTTCGCCGATATCGCGCCGCTGCTCGATCCGACTGCCGCGGCGGCCGCCGCGAGCCGCTGCCATTACTGTTACGACGCGCCGTGCGTGCACGCGTGCCCGACGCAGATCGACATCCCCAGCTTCATCCGCAAGATCGGCAACGGCAACCTGAAAGGCGCGGCGATGGACATCCTGTCCGCGAATCCACTCGGCGGGATGTGCGCGCGCGTGTGCCCGACTGAAATCCTGTGCGAAGGTGCATGCGTGCGCAACCATCAGGATGCGCAGCCGGTCGCGATCGGCGCGCTGCAGCGGCACGCGACCGACTGGGCGATGCAGACCGGCGCCGTGCAGTTCCGGCGCGCGCCCGAGACGGGCCGTCAAGTGGCGGTGGTCGGCGCGGGGCCGGCCGGGCTCGCGTGCGCGCACCGGCTCGCACTCGCCGGGCACCGCGTCACGCTGTTCGACGCGCGCCCGAAGGCCGGGGGCCTCAACGAATACGGAATCGCCGCATACAAGACCGTGGACGATTTCGCGCAGCGCGAGGTCGAGTGGCTGCTGTCGGTGGGCGGCATCACGCTGGAGACGGGCGTGGCGCTCGGACGCGACGTGACGCTCGACGCGCTGCGCGAGCAGCACGACGCGGTATTCCTCGCGATGGGGCTCGGCGGCGTGCGTGCGCTCGCGATCGACGGCGAGCAACTGGGCGGCGTGATGAATGCGGTCGATTTCATCGAGCAGGTGCGGCAGGCCGACGAGCTCGCGAACGTGCCGGTCGGGCGGCGCGTGGTCGTGATCGGCGGCGGCAATACGGCGATCGATGCGGCGGTGCAGAGCCGCAAGCTCGGCGCCGAGCGCGTGACGATGGTGTACCGGCGCGGCGTGGACGCGATGAGCGCGACGTGGGCCGAGCGCGAGTTCGCGCAGAAGAGCGGCGTCGCGCTCGTCACGCACGCGAAGCCGGTGCGCATGGCGGGCGCGAACGGGCAGGTGACGGGCGTCGAATTCGAGGCCGCATCGGGCGAGCGCTTCACCGTCGACGCGGACATGGTGCTGAAGGCGATCGGCCAGACGCTCGTGCCGGACGGTATCGCGGCCATGTTGCTGACCGCGGACGGCGCGCGTATCGCGGTGGATGCGGACGGGCGCACGGCGCTGCCGGACGTATGGGCCGGCGGCGACTGCGCGGCGACCGACGGCGTCGACCTCACGGTACAGGCCGTGCAGGACGGCAAGCGCGCGGCTGCGTCGATCGACGCGACGCTCGCCGCGCGTGCCGCGAAGGCGGCCTGAACGCGCGGCGCACCGCCGGCACACCGAACACGACCCCCTTCTCACGGAGCCGAACATGGCCGATCTTCGCTGCACCCTCGCAGGCATCACTTCGCCGAACCCCTTCTGGCTGGCGTCCGCGCCACCGACCGACAAGGCCTACAACGTCAATCGCGCGTTCGAGGCCGGCTGGGGCGGCGTCGTCTGGAAGACGCTCGGGCTCGATCCGCACGTCGTCAACGTCAGTTCGCGCTATGGCGCGGTGCAGTGGAACGGCCAGCGCATCGCGGGGCTGAACAACATCGAGCTGATCACCGACCGTCCGCTCGGCGTGAACCTGGGAGAAATCGCGCAGGTGAAGCGCGACTGGCCGGACCGCGCGCTGATCGTGTCGCTGATGGTGCCGTGCAACGAGCGCGACTGGAAATGGATCCTGCCGCTCGTCGAGGATACCGGCGCCGATGCGGTCGAGCTGAACTTCGGCTGCCCGCACGGGATGAGCGAGCGCGGGATGGGCGCGGCGGTCGGGCAGGTGCCCGAATACGTCGAGATGGTCACGCGCTGGGTGAAGGAAGGCACGAAGCTGCCATGCCTCGTGAAACTCACGCCGAACATCAGCGACATCCGGATGGGATCGCGCGCCGCGTACAAGGGCGGCGCGGACGGGGTGTCGCTGATCAACACGATCAACTCGATCGTCGCGGTCGATCTCGACCAGATGGCGCCGGTGCCGACCGTCGACGGCAAGGGCACGCACGGCGGCTATTGCGGCCCGGCGGTCAAGCCGATCGCGCTGAACATGGTCGCGGAGATCGCACGCGATCCGGAAACGCCGAACCTGCCGATCTCGGGCATCGGCGGCATCTCGTCATGGCGCGACGCGGCCGAGTTCATGGTGCTCGGCGCCGGCAGCGTGCAGGTGTGCACCGCCGCGATGCATTACGGCTTCCGGATCGTGTCGGATCTCGCCGACGGGCTGTCGAACTGGATGGACGAGAAGGGCTACGCGACGCTCGACGACATCCGCGGCCGCGCGGTGCCGAACGTGACCGACTGGAAATACCTGAACCTGAAGTACGACATCAAGGCGCGCATCGACCAGGACCGCTGCATCCAGTGCGGGCTGTGCCATATCGCATGCGAGGACACGTCGCACCAGGCGATCACGGCGACGAAGGACGGCGTGCGGCATTTCGAAGTGATCGATTCGGAGTGCGTCGGGTGCAATCTTTGCATGCATGTGTGTCCGGTCGAGCAATGCATCACGATGGAGCGCGTCGATTCGGGCGACTACGCGAACTGGACCACGCATCCGAACAATCCGGCGAGCGCGGACGCCGGTGCGAGCGGCGGCCCGGCGGCCGCGCCCGAGAAGCACGCGAAGGCGGCCTGACCGGTGGCCGGTGGCGCGGGAGGTGCCGCGCCGCCGCTTTTCGTTTCATCGGGCCGGCATCGCACGATGCCGGCGCCGACGTTTTCGTGGAGTGCGATCGATGAAATACGCAGCGAATCCCGCCGATCCCGACAGCGCCGCGGCGCACGGCGGCAGCCTGTACAACGACGACCTCGCGCCGACGACGCCGGCGCAGCGCACGTGGAAGTGGTACCACTTCGCGGCGCTGTGGGTCGGGATGGTGATGAACATCGCGTCGTACATGCTCGCGGCCGGGCTGATCCAGGAAGGCATGTCGCCGTGGCAGGCGGTGACGACGGTGCTGCTCGGCAACCTGATCGTGCTCGTGCCGATGCTGCTGATCGGTCATGCGGGCGCGAAGCACGGAATTCCGTACGCGGTCCTCGTGCGCGCGTCGTTCGGCACGCAGGGCGCGAAGCTGCCGGCGCTGTTGCGCGCGATCGTCGCCTGCGGCTGGTACGGCATCCAGACCTGGCTCGGCGGCAGCGCGATCTACACGCTGCTGAACATCCTGACCGGCAATGCGCTGCACGGCGCGGCGCTGCCGCTCGTCGGCATCTCGTTCGGGCAGCTCGCGTGCTTCCTCGTGTTCTGGGCGCTGCAGCTGTACTTCATCCTGCACGGCACCGATTCTATCCGCTGGCTCGAAAGCTGGTCCGCGCCGATCAAGGTCGTGATGTGCGTGGCGCTCGTGTGGTGGGCGACGTCGAAGGCGGGCGGGTTCGGCTCGATGCTGTCGGCGCCGTCGCAGTTCGTCGCTGGCGGCAAGAAGGCCGGGCTCTTCTGGGCGACGTTCTGGCCGGGCCTGACCGCAATGGTCGGCTTCTGGGCGACGCTCGCGCTGAACATCCCCGATTTCACGCGCTTCGCGCATTCGCAGCGCGACCAGGTGATCGGGCAGTCGATCGGGCTGCCGCTGCCGATGGCGCTGCTGTCGGTGGTGTCGGTCGTCGTGACGTCGGCGACCGTCGTGATCTACGGCAACGCGATCTGGGATCCGATCGACCTGACGAGCCGGATGACCGGCATCGGTGTCGGCATCGCGCTCGTGATCCTCACGCTCGACACGATGTGCTGCAACCTCGCCGCGAATCTCGTTGGTCCTGCTTACGATTTTTCGAGTCTGTGGCCGAAGGCGATCTCGTATCGCGCGGGCGGGATGATCACCGCGACGATCGCGATCGTGATGATGCCGTGGAAGATCCTCGCGACGACGGACGGCTATATCTTCACCTGGCTCGTCGGCTATTCGGCGTTGCTCGGGCCGGTCGCGGGCATCCTGATGGTCGACTATTTCCTGATTCGCGGCACGCAGCTCGATACGCGCGCATTGTTCGACGAGGGCGGCGACTTCAGCTACGCGCGCGGCTGGAACCCGGCCGCGCTGGTCGCGCTCGCGGTCGGCGTGCTGCCGAACCTGCCGGGCTTCCTGCATACGGCGTTTCCGGCGTCGTTCCCGAACGTGCCGGCGTTCCTCAACACGCTTTACACGTACGCGTGGTTCGTCGGCCTCGTGCTGGCGTCCGGCGTGTACGGCACCTGGATGAAGCGGCGCGCCGGACAGCGCGCGCAGATCGCGAGCGCATGACGCGCGAGCCGGAGGCGACTCGCGCGCGGCATGCGGCACCCGACAGTCAACTAGGAGGCAACGAAATGGCAATCCTGATTCGTGGCGGCACCGTGGTCGATGCGGACCGTTCCTATCGTGCGGACGTACTCTGCGCGGACCCGCAGGACGGCGGCACGATCCTGCAGATTGCGGAGCGGATCGACGCACCGGCCGGCGCGACCGTCGTCGACGCGCACGACCAGTACGTGATGCCGGGCGGCATCGATCCGCATACGCACATGGAACTGCCGTTCATGGGCACGACCGCGAGCGACGATTTCTATTCGGGCACCGCTGCCGGGCTGTCGGGCGGCACGACGAGCATCATCGACTTCGTGATTCCGAGCCCGAAGCAGCCGCTGATGGATGCATTCCGCGAATGGCGCGGCTGGGCCGAGAAATCGGCGTCCGACTACGGGTTTCACGTCGCCGTGACGTGGTGGGACGACAGCGTGCACCGCGACATGGGCACGCTCGTGCGCGAGCACGGCGTGTCGAGCTTCAAGCATTTCATGGCGTACAAGAACGCGATCATGGCCGACGACGAGATTCTCGTGAACAGCTTCACGCGTTCGCTCGAACTCGGTGCGCTGCCGACCGTGCATGCGGAGAACGGCGAACTCGTGTTCCAACTGCAAAAGGCGCTGCTCGCGCGCGGCATGACGGGCCCGGAGGCGCATCCGTTGTCGCGGCCGCCGGAGGTGGAGGGCGAAGCCGCGAACCGCGCGATCCGTATCGCGCAGGTGCTCGGCGTGCCCGTGTATATCGTGCACGTGTCGGCGAAGGATGCGGTGGATGTGATCACGCGCGCGCGCAGCGAAGGGCTGCGCGTGTTCGGCGAAGTGTTGCCGGGCCATCTCGTGATCGACGAGGCCGTCTATCGCGATCCGGACTGGACGCGCGCGGCGGCCCACGTGATGAGCCCGCCGTTTCGCTCGGCCGAGCATCGCGAGGCGCTGTGGCGCGGGCTGCAGTCGGGGCAGCTGCATACGACGGCGACCGACCACTGCGTGTTCTGCGCGTCGCAGAAGGCGATGGGCCGCAACGATTTCACGAAGATTCCGAACGGCTGCGGCGGTGTCGAGGATCGCATGTCGGTGCTGTGGCATCACGGCGTGAATCATGGCCGAATCACGCCGAACGAATTCGTGCGGATCACATCGACGAACGCCGCGCAGATCTTCAACCTGTATCCGCGCAAGGGCGCCGTGCAGGTCGGCGCCGATGCCGACCTCGTCGTGTGGGACCCGACCGCGACGAAGACGATTTCGGTGAAGACGCATCACCAGCAGGTCGACTTCAACGTGTTCGAGGGGATGACCGTGCAGGGTGTCGCGACGCACACGCTCACGCGCGGCGCACTCGCGTGGGCCGACGGCGAATTGCGCGCGGTGCGCGGCGCGGGCCGTTACCTGAAGCGCCCGCCGGGGGCAGGCTACTACGAGGCGGCACGGATCGCGAACCGTCTGCGCGAGCCGCATCCGGTCGAACGCGCGGGTTGAACGACGCGTGTCGTGCGGGACGTGTCCGTTCGAACGGCACGTCCCGCGCGCATTTTAGGCAGGTAAATAGCATAACTGATCAAGCAGTCGAAGCACGAAAATAGAAACGATCGATGCCATTGATGTCGACGATTTTGGCGACGTTGCCGGCGCACGTATCGTGCGAGTAACATCCACCCACCCGATCACGCGGGTCGCGGGCACGGGTCGCCCGCCGAACAGTTCAAATAGTGAGAAAGGAGCACAAGGTGGATATTCTGCGCAGTCTCCTCGGTATGCTGTTTCTGTTGCTGGTCGCGTATCTGCTGTCGAACAACCGCCGCGCGGTCAGCGTGCGAACCATGATCGCCGCGCTGCTCACGCAGTTCGCGATCGGTGCGCTGGTGCTGTTCGTGCCGTCGGGGCGCGCGGCGCTGGCCGCGGCCGCGAACGGCGTCAATCGCGTGCTCGACATGGGCAATCACGGCATCGCGTTCGTGTTCGGCGGGCTGGTCGACGCGCGGATGTTCCAGTTGTTCGGCGATGGCGGATTCGTGTTCGGCCTGCGCGTGCTGCCGATGATCATCTTCGTCACCGCGCTGATCTCGGTGCTGTATTACATCGGCGTGATGAAGTGGATCGTCGCGATCCTCGGCGCGGGGCTCGCGAAAGTGCTCGGCGTGAGCCGCATCGAGGCGTGCTCGGCCGTCGCGACGATCTTCCTCGGGCAGAGCGAGATGCCCGCGCTCGTGAAGCCGTTCGTGCGCAACATGACGAGCGCCGAGATCTTCACGGTGATGGCGAGCGGCATGGCGTCGGTCGCGGGCTCGGTGCTGGTCGGCTACGCCGGCCTCGGCGTGAAGATGGAGTATCTGCTCGCCGCATCGTTCATGGCGGTGCCGGGCGGGCTGCTGTTCGGCAAGCTGCTGTTTCCGACCGTCGAGCCGAGCCGCGTGGTGGTCGACGGCCTCGATTTCGACGACAAGCGGGCCGCCAACGTGATCGAGGCGGCCGCATCCGGCGCATCGGTCGGCCTGCGGATCGCGATCAACGTCGGCGCGATGCTGATCGCGTTCGTCGGGCTCATCGCACTGATGAACCTGATCGTCGGCGGCGCGGCCGCGTTCGCGGGCTTTCCGCAGGTCACGCTGGTCGGCATCATCGGCCACCTGTTCGCGCCGCTCGCGTGGATCATCGGCGTGCCGTGGCACGATGCGGCGCTGGCCGGCAACTTCATCGGCGAGAAGCTGATCTTCAACGAATTCGTCGCGTACGGCGACCTGTCGCCGTACCTGAAGGGCAGTGCTCACGTGGCGGCGGCCGGCCTCCAGGTGCTCGACGCGAAGACGCTCGCGATCGTGTCGTTCGCGCTGTGCGGCTTCGCGAACTTCTCGTCGATCGCGATTCTCGCGGGCGGCTTCAGCGCGGTCGCGCCCGAGCGCCGCTCGGACGTCGCGCGGCTCGGCTTGCGCGCGCTGACGGCGGCGACGCTGTCGAACCTGATGAGCGCGGCGATTGCCGGCCTGTTTTTCTCGCTGCATTAGCGCCTGTTCACGCTGATAACAGGCTCCAAGCCATGCAGTGGACTCCGATCGATCGAAGCGAGGCAACGATGTTTCTACCGCAGGAATTCATTCGCAGGAAGCGCGACGGGCAGCCGCTCGATCGCGACGGCATGGCCGCGTTCGTGCGCGGCGTGACCGACGGCAGCGTGACCGAGGGCCAGGTGGCCGCGTTCGCGATGGCCGTGTATTTCAACGACCTCAGCACGGACGAACGCGTCGCGCTGACGCTCGCGCAGCGCGATTCGGGCGACGTGCTCGACTGGCGTGCGCTCGATCTCGGCGGGCCGGTGATCGACAAGCATTCGACGGGCGGCGTCGGCGACGTCGTGTCGCTGATGCTCGGGCCGATGGTAGCCGCGTGCGGCGGCTACGTGCCGATGATCTCGGGGCGCGGGCTCGGCCATACCGGCGGTACGCTCGACAAGCTCAGCGCGATTCCCGGTTACGACGTGATGCCCGATACGGACGCGTTTCGCCGCACGGTGCGCGAGGTCGGCGTCGCGATCATCGGGCAGACCGCGCGGCTCGCGCCGGCCGACAAGCGCATCTATGCGATCCGCGACGTGACGGCGACCGTCGAATCGGTCGCGATGATCACCGCGTCGATCCTGTCGAAGAAACTCGCGGCAGGGCTCGACGGGCTCGTGATGGACGTCAAGGTCGGCTCCGGCGCGTTCATGCCGACTCCGGAGAAATCGGCGGAACTGGCGCGCAGCATCGTCGACGTCGGCAACGGCGCCGGCATGAAGACGACCGCGATCCTCACCGACATGAACCAGTCGCTCGCGCCGTGCGCAGGCAACGCGCTCGAGGTGGCGTGCGCGATCGACTACCTGACGGGCAAGTCGCGCCCCGCGCGCTTGCACGACGTGACGATGGCGCTGTCGGCCGAACTGCTCGTCACCGGCGGGCTGGCGCGAGATGTCGCCCACGCGCGCGAGCAGCTCCAGCACGCGCTCGATTCAGGCGCGGCGGCCGAGCGTTTCGCGCGCATGGTCGTCGCGCTCGGCGGCCCCGCCGACCTGATCGACGCACCGGCGCGGCATCTGGCGCGGGCCGCGGTGATCGTGCCGGTTCCGGCGCCCGCGGGCGGCGTGGTGCAGCGCGTCGATTGCCGTGCGCTCGGGCTGGCGGTGGTCGCGCTCGGCGGCGGCCGCACGCGTGCGGAGGACGCGATCGACGTCAGCGTCGGCCTGTCGGCGCTCGCGGAGATCGGGCAGCGTATCGGGGCCGGCGAGCCGCTCGGCTTCGTGCATGCCCGCGACGAAGCGGCCGCGGCCCATGCGGCGGATGCGATTCGCCGCAGCTACGTGCTCGGCGAGACCGGCGAAGCGCCGCCGACCCTTTACCGGCAGATTGGCTGACCCTGCCCCGGAGACCTCGATGGAACGAGACGAACTGATCGAACAGGCGAAGGCGGCGCGCGACCGCGCGTATGCGCCGTATTCGCGCTTCAAGGTCGGCGCGGCGCTGCAGGCGCGCGACGGGACGGTTTTCCACGGCTGCAACGTCGAGAACGCGTCGTACGGACTGTGCAATTGCGCGGAACGCACGGCGTTGTTCGCGGCGATCGCTGCCGGTTATCGGCCGGGCGATTTCGCGCGGCTCGCGGTCGTCGGCGACACGGACGGACCGATCGCGCCGTGCGGCGCATGTCGTCAGGTGATCATCGAGATCGGCAAGCCCGACATCGAAGTGATTCTCGCCAACCTGAAAGGGGCCGTCGAGATCACGACGGCCCGCGCGTTGCTGCCGGGCGCGTTCACGCTGTAACGGCGCGCCGCAGGCGGCGCCTTACGCGCTGTCGCGGGCGTCGCGGATCGGGATCACGGTGCGTGCGCCGCACTGGCGCAGCAGGTCGCGCAACTCGTTGATGACCGGAAACACTTCGTGGTTCCAGTCGGCGCCCTGGCGATCGTGCGCTTCCTGTTCGCGTTCGACGATCCAGCGATCCTCGCGGAAGATGCGCTCGGTGAACCACACGAGCAGCGGCCATGCGAGATCGAGTGCGAACGGGATGCCGGGCTTGTGGATCGACAGCAGCCCGAACGTGCGGTTGGTGCGCTGCTCGGCGTCGAGCGGCACGTAGACGATCCACAGATCCATCACGAGCGTGCCTTCGCTCGAGCGAATCTGCAGCGTCTGGTACGGATAGCCGGTGCGCACCGTCATCACGCTCTTGTTGGCCTGGTCGCCGGGCTTCTTGCTCGAACCGAACACGAGCGCCTCGCCGACCGGCTGCTTGCCTTCCATCCGCGCGAACGTGTAGTCGACCTCGACCCAGTCGTCGCCGCGGCGGCGGCCCACCGAGCGCGCGCGCATCTGCCCCATCTGCTTGCGATGCAGGAACTGATGGTTCATGTCCATCAGGTTCTCGTGCATGAACGAGTAGTGGCACTTGACCTCGCGGCCGAAGCGGCGCGTCTTGTACGCGCGGTTGTCCGCGGATTCGAGCGTGGGGAACGGTCGTGCTTCGGCGAGCGTGGCATCGCCCGGGAACACGAAGATCAGCCCGTGCGCTTCGCGACACGGATACGCGCGCACGCCGTTGGGCAAGCGCTCGCGACCGAGGTAGGGTACGTCGACGCAGCGGCCGCTGTCGCACGCGTAGGTCCAGCCGTGGTAGCAGCAGCGCAGCGTCTCGCCGCTCACCACGCCCGCGTGCAGCGGCACCTGGCGGTGCGCGCAACGATCTTCGAGCGCATACACGGCGCCCGATTCGGTGCGCACGAGCACGATCGGGTCGCCGGCGAAGCGCACGCCGAGCGTCTTGCCGCGCTTGAGCTCGCGCGACCACGCGAGCGGGTACCAGTGATCCGGATGAATGGGCACGCGGCGCAGGTCGCGCACGACCGCGCCGGTGGACGGTTCTTCGAGGGTATTGCTGTCAGGCAAGGGCACTGCGCGCATGCGTGACGCCTCCTGGCTTGGCGGGTGGTCCGGACGCCGCGTCATGCGGCGAGGATCAGGAGAAGTCTACGCGAAGTTGCCGGCCGCGGCGGACGCGATGCGGGTTTGCCCCGCCATCGCGCGCACCGATTCGTTGATGCGGCGCAAAGAGGGCAGCCGCCGGTGCGTGGCGGGGCGGGCCGCCGCGGCCGTGCGGCGGGCGGCATCCCGTCACGCAGCCGGGCGGTGGTCGCGAGCGGCTCGCAAGCGGCTCACGAGCGCGCTTCGCGCCACAGTACCGCGTCGGCACGGTACAGCGCCGGGAAGCGCTGCTTCAGCCCGGCGACCTTCGGCAGGTCGTTGAACGCGATATACGGCGCATCCGGATGCAGTTCGAGGTAGTTCTGGTGATAGGCCTCGGCTGGATAGAACCCCTTGTACGCCTCGACGCGCGTGACCACGGGCGCCGGAAACACGTGCGCGGCGCCGAGCTGCGCGATGTACGCGGTCGCGACCGCGCGTTGCTGCGCGGTGGTCGGGAAGATCGCGGACCGGTACTGCGAGCCTTCGTCGGGGCCTTGCCGGTTCAGTTCGGTCGGATCGTGCGCGACCGAGAAGAATACCTGCAGCAGCCGGCCGTACGTGATCTGGGTCGGGTCGTAGACGATGCGCACCGATTCCGCGTGCCCCGTCAGCCCCGAGCCGACCAGCGCGTAGTGCGCGGTTTCGGACGCGCCGCCCGCATAGCCTGCGGTGACCTGCTTCACGCCCTTCACGTGCTCGAACACGCCCTGGACACCCCAGAAGCAGCCGCCGGCGAGCACGGCCGTCTCGTCGTGCGACGCGCCGGGCGTTTCGTCGAGCGCCGGCGCGGGCACGGTGCGCATCGGCTCGGCGGAATTGACGATGCGCTGGTAGCCGAACACGGCGGCTGCCGCGACGGCGATGGCGCCGATGCGGCGCAGCATGGCCGCACGCCGTCGTGCGGCGGCATCGCGAATAGGGATCGGGTTCATCTTTTGCTCCTTCGACATGCGTCGAGAAATGTGTCCAGAAATGCGGCAGCCGCGATCAACCGAAAGTGAATGCATACGCATCGACCCCCGGATCGAGGAACTCGATCGAGAACGTGCGATCGGCGATCGCGCCGGGCTGTCGGACGAGCTGGTACAGGCGCTGGCCGGTGACGGTGCCGTAGCCCTGCGCGTCGACGTCGGCGCCATGTGCGGCGCCGGGCGCCGCGCCGTCGAGCGTCACGCGAAAGCGGACGGGCCGGCCGTTCGTGCCGGGGCCGAGCACGAGATGCAGATCGCGCGCATGGAAGCGGTAGACGATCCGGCCATCCGGCGCGGCGAGCGACGCGCGTTCGGCGCCGACGTTCCACGTACCCGCGAGGCCCCAGCCGTTGAGATCCGGCCGGGCCGGCACGTCGTAGCGGTGCGCCGCGTCGCGCACGACGCCGCCCGGCGACGCGAAGCTTTCCGCGCGCGCATAGCCGACATAGGTTTCGGGCGAGCGGACGTCCACGCTGTCGGCGGCCGCGAGCGCACCCTTCGCGGGCGCGCCGGCGAGCCCGAGCGGCACGTTCAGCGCGTCCGGATGACCGGCTTCGGCGAGCAGCGACTGGATCGCGCGTTCCGATTGCGCGTATTCGCCTTCGCCGAAGTGGTGATGACGGATCCGTCCTTGCGCGTCGATGAAGTAGTGCGCGGGCCAGTATTCGTTGTTGAACGCGCGCCAGATCGAATAGCCGTTGTCGATCGCGACCGGGTAGTCGATGCCGAGGTCGTGCACGGCCTTCTTCACGTTGCCGATGTCGCGCTCGAACGCGAACTCCGGCGCTTGCACGCCGATCACGACGAGCCCGTACGGCGCATACTTGCGCGCCCACGCGGTCGTGTACGGCAGCGTGCGCAGGCAGTTGATGCACGAATACGTCCAGAAGTCGACCAGCACGACCTTGCCGCGCAGCCCGGCCGCCGTCAGCGGCGGCGAGTTCAGCCATTGCACGGCGCCGTCGAGCGACGGCAGCGTGCCTTCGACCGGCAGCGCGGCCGCGGGGGCGCCGGCCGCACGCATCATCGCGCCGCCGGCCTGCGCGCCATCGGTTGTTGCGGCGGCCATCATTGCACTGCCCGTCGCGTTGTCGTCTGCACCGGCCGCGGCCGGTGCCGCCGGCGCGCCGTTCGAGCGTCCGCCGAGGCGGTCGACGAGTTTCGTTTCGAGCCCGCCGGTGGTGACGGTCGACAGTTGCGCGAGGGCGCCCGTGTCGAGACCGAGCGCGATCGCGCCGACACCGGCCAGGAGCGCCGCGCCGATCCCGCGCCGGATCCATTCGCCGGCGCCGAGCGAGCGCTTCATCGCGGCGAACACCTTGCCGCCGATCACGAGCGCAACGCCGAGCGACGTCGCCGCGCCGGCCGCATACGCGACGAGCAACAGCGTCGTGCCGACGCTCGCGCCGCGCAGCGCGGCGCCGGTCAGCACGAGGCCGAGGATCGGGCCGGCGCACGGCGCCCACAGCAGGCCCGTCGCGACGCCGAGCAGCAGCGACGACGCCGGGCCGGCCGGGCGGCCGTCGCGTTGCGCGAACCCGGTGAGCCGGTTGCCGGCGGCGACGAGCGGGCGCGTCAGGTGTTCCGCGAAGCGCGGCATCAGCAACGTCAGGCCGAACACCGCGAGCAGCACGATCGCGATCCAGCGGCCGGCCTGGTTGGCCTGCGCGACCCAGCCGCCGCCGACGGCGGCGAGCGTCGCGACGACGGCGAACGTGAGCGCCATGCCGGCGAGCAGCGGCAGGCCGGTGCGCACGAACGGCTGGTCGGCGCGCGCGAACACGAACGGCAGCACGGGCAGGATGCACGGGCTCAGGATCGTGAGCACGCCGCCGAGATAGGCAAGGACGATGAGCAGCATGGTGCGTTCTCCAGTCGGACGGGAGTGGGGCCTGGTCAGGCGGCGGCCGGGTGGAAGGCGAGCGCGACGCCGTTCATGCAGTAGCGCAGGCCGGTCGGCGCCGGGCCGTCGTCGAACACGTGGCCGAGATGGCCGCCGCAGCGGCGGCAGTGCACCTCGGTGCGGACCATCCCGAACGACGCGTCGGTGTCGGTGCCGACTGCGTGGTCGAGCGGTTTCCAGAAGCTCGGCCAGCCCGTATGACTGTCGAACTTGGTGGCCGACGAGAACAGCGCGAGGTCGCAGCCGGCGCACGCGAACGTGCCGTGCCGGTGCTCGTCGTTCAGCGGGCTGCTGAACGGCCGTTCGGTGCCGGCTTCGCGCAGGACCGTGTATTGGGCGGGCGTGAGCCGGCGATGCCATTCGGCGTCGCTGTGCGTGATCTCGAAAGGAGCGGCTTTGGGCGAGCCGGCCGGCGGCGCGGCGAACGCGCGGCCGACCAGCGCGCGGCGGCCGGCGGACGACAGCGCCGCGAGCGCGGCGAGGCCGGTGGCGCCGGCGAACAGCAGGTGTCTGCGGGTGGGCATGATGGGCTCCTGGAAGCGGGTCCTGAAAACATGCGCCCATCGTAGGTGGCGGCCGGTGTCGAAGTCCTCACGGAAAGTTAAATGAATCGTGATGATTGGCCGGCGTTCCGGTCAGGGCGGCTGAAATCCGTTCGAGCCATGTCCGGGAAGGGTTTGCGGGGAATCGACGGTCCGGCAACTTCCACGGAAATCCTGAGCGAACCGCAACTTTTTAGTGTCTTTTCAATGTTCGCGGTGTGGGTCGGCCCCTGCTTGGGATACGCGGGCCTGGGCGACAAGATCTCGATGTCCGGCAAGCAAACTCGTCAAGGAGAATTTCGTCACGTTCCCGGCGGGTTACGGTTCCGCGCTGAATGCGGCGCTCGAGGATCTGTGCGCCCAGGAGGGCGTTGCGCCGCAGATAGGGCCTACCGCATCGCAGATGACGACGCTGGTGTCGCTGGTGGCAGCGGAACGCGGCGTCGCCATCGTGCCCGGCTTCACGTCGACGCTACGACGCTCGGGCGTCGCCTACGTGCCGCTGGCGACGCCGCATGTTCTCGAGTTGGTCGTCACATGGTCCGAGCCGTTCTCGTCGACCTGCGTCGGGCAGTTCATCGAGTTCGTCAGGTCGGCCGCGGCCGGCTAGGTGCGGCCGGCTAGGCTTCCAGGCCCTTCTGCACGTACCACGACAACGGCAGTGTCAACAGCAGGATCGAGGCCAGCGCGAGCAGCGCGGTCGGGACGCCCGCGATGTCGCCGAGACGGCCGAAAAGCATCGGCGACAGCGCGCCGCCGCCGATCGTACCCGTATAGAACAACGCGAACGCCTGCTCGCGCTTGCCGACACCGGCCAGTTCCGGCACGACGCCATAGAGCACGGACGATGTTCCGTTCAGCGCCAGTCCAAGCAGCGGCAGCATCGCCATCATCGCGAAGAGCGGCGAGAACACGGCGAGCACGATCAGCAGCGACGTGGCGGACTCCGTGAGCCACACCGTCTTCATCATCCCGATGCGTGCGCCCAGATAGCCGCAGAACAGCTTGCCGAACGCACCGCCCACGAACAGCAACGTGAGCGCTAGACCGATACCGGCCGTGCCGGCCCCCTTGCTTTTGAGCAGGAACGGCAGAAACGTCAGAAAGCCCATCCGCACGGCACTGTCGAGGGTGCCGGTCGCGAGCAGCGCACGCAAGCCGCCGGACGAACCGCTACCGGAGGCCGCTTTCGGCGTCTTGTCGCGTGCCGTGCGTGACGAGTCGCGCGACGGAATCAGCCACCACATCAGGCCCGCCGAAACCACGCCCAGCAGGCCGATCAGCGTGGCGCCGGTGCGCCACGTCACGACCGTCAACAGAAGGCCGATCAGGCCTGGTATCAGCGTCTTGCCGATGTCTCCGGAGAAGTTGTATTGGGCCAGCGCCTCCTTCACGCCTCCGCCTGCCTCGTAGGAATCGGTGACCATCGACGATGCCAGGGGATGCTGCGTGCTGGCGCCCAGGCCGCCCAGCGCCAGCGCGATCAGCAGTACCGTCAGCCCACCGGCCTGACCGGCGATCAGGTAGGCAATGCCCGCGAGGGCGGTCCCGGCCACCAGCATGCGCTCGCGCCCCCATCGTCGCGCTGCCTGGCTCGCAAGCAACTGAAAACTCGCCATCACGCCGGAATAGAGCCCGCGTAACAAGCCGATTTGAGCGTAATTGAGCGCGAACTGGGCCTGCCAGATCGGAAGCAGTACGTAAATGACGTCGGTCAGCCCGTCGTGTACGGCGTGCGCGCCGCAGGCGGCGATCAGCGAGCGACGACGGGACGGATCGGGGACATGCAGTGCCTCACGAGAGACTTCGCTTTTCAAATCGCTCATTTTGTTGATTATGTGCCGGATGTTGGTCGCGGTTCGCGATCATTCCCGGAGACCAAGCGGCGGCGGAGTAGCGAGTTCGTCGAGATGGAAGTATCGCGAATTTGCCGCGGGCGATCGGCAAGTCAGACACGCCGATCCGTCCTTCCGGCTATCGACGATATCGACGTGCTCGCCGATTGCGGGCAGTGCTGGCTACGCGTAGGAACGCGTCGATGATAAACCAGAACGTCCTCCGGTCGGCCTCGCGTGATTGGCCGGCGAGGCCGAGCCGTCGATCCGCTTCCACGAAGCGGAGGGAATGGTCCACCGCTGGCCTGGCGACGGCACCGCGCTGCTGCCCCGGCCCTCGCGTCATCCGGCCTCGTCCGAGAGCGACACGGGCGCAGCATGCCGACCGTCGCGCTCTGCCGCCGCCTCCTGGCTGCGGCGGAAACCGGTATCGGCTCCGAGCGCGTGGAGGATCGATCGGCCCTTCTTCGTCAGATATGCGCGCCGACGGCCGGGAGCGGCATGTTCGAGCATGACGAGTTGTCGTTCGAGCAACGCATCGAGTTCGGCGCGATTCATGTCGAGCTGATCCGGCGCCTCGTACACCAGCATCAGCGTCGCGAATTCGTGCGGGCTCAGCATGGCCGCCTCCCGTCGCGCACGGCACCGCCGCTGGCAGGCGTCGCGAAGAAAAACGAAATATGGTGCAGCGCGCGTCCACGGGTGGCGACTCGACGGCGCGGCAGCTTCGGTCGACCGATCGCGGCGGGTGGGTCGATGCGACGTAACGCGAGCGGCTTGCGCGCGGCGCGTACTCGGGCACCGATCGGCGCGAAGCGACCGTTGCCGTTGCGCGCGACCCGCAGGCCGGCCGACAGACCCGCGACGACGCGGACGACGCGTCGTGGCCGGCGGCCGCCTTCCGTCAGTCGATCGGAGGTGAGGAAAGGATCGTTCATGATTCGCTCCCGGTTGGACCTCGCACGGAGGACGAACCGGACCACGCGCTCCAGTTCGTCGATCCGCGAGAGGCCTCGCTGACAAACAAATCGAAACACGCAGCGCGTAAGCCGCGGCTGCTTGAGCGATACCAAAATAGGATGGCAAGCGCGGATTTCAAGCGCCGTTTTGCGACGATTCGCGCGGCCCGGCGCGGCGACCGTCGAGGCCGCACAGGCGCTCGTCGCGCGGCATCGCGAGACGCGCGGCGGCCGGACGAGCGCGGTTTTCGGCTTGAAACATTTTGTTACATATGCGCTTTCGTCGCCCTCTTGAAGCGCGCTTGCCGCGCCACTATTTCGCTTTTCGCCAATCGATGGCACGCCGGCGCGCCGCAGCCTTCGCGCGTGCAGGTGCTGGCGGATTCCCTTTTCCAGGTGATCTCATCGCTCAGGAGATGAAAATGCAGATTCGTCCCCTCTACGACCGGGTTATCGTCAAGCGAATCGAACAGCAACGGACGACAGCCTCCGGCATCGTGATTCCCGATTCGGCGGCCGAACGGCCCGAGCAGGGTGAAGTGATTGCGGTCGGCAGCGGCCGGCTGCTCCAGGACGGCTCGCAGCGCCCGCTGCAGCTCCAGGTCGGCGACCAGGTTCTCTTCGGCAAATATGCAGGCCAGACCGTGAAGGTGAACGGCGAGGAACTGCTCGTGATGCGCGAAGAGGACGTCATGGGCGTACTCGAACCCGAATCTCAGGCTGCCAGGAAAGCGGCCTGAATACCGATTCGACCGCGTCGCACGGGTAGGTGCCCGATGCGCGCGGCATCTCGTTCAACGACTGTATCCGGAGCAAGAAAATGACCGTAAAAGACGTGAAATTCCGCGATGGCGCCCGCCAGCAGATCGTCAAGGGCGTGAACGTGCTGGCCGACGCGGTGAAGGTGACGCTCGGCCCGAAGGGCCGCAACGTCGTGATCGAACGCAGCTTCGGCGCGCCCGTGATCACGAAGGACGGCGTGTCGGTCGCGAAGGAAATCGAGCTGAAGGACCGCTTCGAGAACATGGGCGCGCAGATCGTCAAGCAGGTCGCGTCCAAGACGGCCGACGTGGCCGGCGACGGGACGACCACCGCCACCGTGCTCGCGCAGGCGATCGTACAGGAAGGCATGAAGCACGTCGCGGCCGGCATGAACCCGATGGATCTGAAGCGCGGCATCGACAAGGCCGTCGGCGCGGTGCTCGACGAGCTGCGCAAGCTGTCCCGGCCGATTTCGACGCACAAGGAAATCGCGCAGGTCGGCGCGATTTCCGCGAACTCGGACGATGCGATCGGCAAGATCATCGCCGACGCGATGGAGAAAGTGGGCAAGGACGGCGTGATCACCGTCGAGGACGGCAAGTCGCTGGAGAACGAACTCGACGTGGTCGAAGGCATGCAGTTCGATCGCGGTTACGTGAGCCCGTATTTCATCAACGATCCGGCGAAGCAGGCGGCCTATCTCGACGATGCGCTGATTCTGCTGCACGACAAGAAGATTTCCAGTGTCCGCGACCTGCTGCCGATTCTCGAAGCGGCGTCCAAGGCCGGCAAGCCGCTGCTGATCGTCGCCGAGGATGTCGAGGCCGAAGCGCTCGCGACGCTCGTCGTGAATTCGATGCGCGGCATCCTGAAGGTCGCCGCCGTCAAGGCGCCGGGTTTCGGCGACCGGCGCAAGGCCATGCTGGAGGATCTCGCGATCCTGACCGGTGCGACTGTCATCTCGGAGGAAACCGGCAAGCAGCTCGACAAGGCCACGCTCGAGGATCTTGGCAGTGCGAAGCGTGTGGAGGTGCGCAAGGACGATACGATCATCATCGACGGCGCGGGCGACGCAGCGCGCATCGACGCGCGCGTGAAGTCGATTCGCGTGCAGATCGACGAAGCGACGAGCGACTACGATCGCGAGAAGCTGCAGGAGCGTGTCGCGAAACTCGCGGGCGGCGTGGCGGTGATCAAGGTCGGCGCGGTCACCGAGGTCGAAATGAAGGAGAAGAAGGATCGCGTCGACGATGCGCTGCATGCGACGCGCGCCGCGGTCGAGGAGGGCATCGTGCCGGGCGGCGGCGTCGCGCTGCTGCGTGCGCGCGCGGCGCTGTCGGACATCCGGGGCGCGAATGCGGATCAGGACGCCGGCATCCGGATCGTGCTGCGCGCGCTGGAGGCGCCGCTGCGCATCATCGCGGCCAATGCGGGCGACGAACCGTCGGTCGTGGTCTCGAAGGTGCTCGAAGGCACCGGGAACTTCGGCTACAACGCGGCGACCGGCGAGTACGGCGATCTGGTGGACGCGGGCGTGGTCGACCCGACCAAGGTCACGCGTACCGCGCTGCAGAACGCCGCGTCGATCGCGAGCCTCGTGCTGACGACCGATGCGACCGTCGCGCAAGCGCCGAAAGAAGACGGCGCCGAGCCGGCTCCCGCGCCCGAACTCGGCTACTGACCCGCATCGCAGGCTTGCCTGCGATCGTCGCACAGCCGCTGGCCGGAGCGGCTTTTCCCGGCGCGCGCGACAACGGGGGGCGCCGCGCCGCCTTTTCATGTTTGCGAAACCGACCATGAAGCTCGAACTTTCGATCGATTCCAGGCCGCTGCACGTCGAACTCGACGACGTCATCGCCGGCCTGCTCGCCGCGCGGCTCGGCCTGCCGCCGGAAGGCGATCATCGCGTCGCGATCGGCCGCTATCTGGGCGACGCGGCCGGGCCGTGGACGCTGGATGACGATCATATGCGCAAGCGCGTGATGCGCCGCCTGATCCTCGACATCGCCGATCCGACGCTGGTCATCCAGTACCTGATGGCCGATCAGACGGACCAGACCGGGCCCGGCGAAGCAGGCGAGTGACGTACGCCGAACGCGCGTTCGCCCGTCCGCCCGTCCGACGACGCATCCGGCGCGCCTCCTGTCGCTGCGCCGGCGCGTCGGCATCGCCGTCTCGCGCCGGGAAGCCGCGACTCAGGCGCCGTCCGGCTTGCCCGGCTTGCGGCCCTGGGGAGCCGGCGGACCCGCGCCGAGCTCGGCACCCGTCACCGGGTCGCTGTCCGGATCGGATGCGAGTCGCTGCGCCATCGCCTCGATGGCGTCCGCTTGCTGCGCGTCGAGCATGCCTTCCGCAATGCCGCTGCCGCCGTCGACCGCGGGTTCGGCGGGGCGGATTTCGAGTTCGCCGCCGTGGTTCCATGGTCCGACCAGCGGCGCCGCGTCCGGCTGCATCCGGAAGTACACGTGATCGTACGGCGCCTTCGGCGGCAGCTTGCCCGGCGGGAAGTTCGCGGTGATCGCGTACAGCGCTTTCTCGAACGACATCTGGTGCGACACCTCGCGCGTCATCAGGAAGCCGAGCGCGTCGCGGATATCCGGATCGTCGGTCACGTTGATGAGCCGCTCGTAGATGATCTTCGCGCGTGCTTCGGCCGCGATGTTCGAGCGCAGGTCCGCCGTCGGTTCGCCGATCGTGTCGATGTACGCGGCCGACCACGGCACGCCGCCCGAATTGGTCAACGGTGCGCCCGCGCCGTACAGCACCTGCGTCACGTGGCTGTCGTTGCCCGCGCCGTGCAGCTTGCGGTACAGCTCGGCCTGTTCGTCGACCGCTTCCGCCAGCTCGCCCTTGGCGCCGCGATTCAGCATCGCGGCCATCGAGCCGATCACTTCGAGGTGGCTCAGCTCCTCGGTGGCGATGTCGAGCAGCATGTCCTTGCGGCCGGGATCCTCTTCGGTGATCGCCTGCGTGAAATAGCGCATCGCGGCGGCGAGCTCGCCCTGCGGGCCGCCGAACTGCTCGAGCAGCAGGTTGGCGAGTCCGGGATTCGGCGCGCCCACGCGCACCGTGTACTGAAGCCGTGTGTTGTGGATGAACATGGCATCTCCGTTGAAAGGGTTGCGCGACATTCGCCCGGTGGAAACAGCATGAATCGATCCCATGGTCGGCCGACGATACCGGGCATGCGCGATGCCGGCCGATGGGGGCCGCGACAGGTGTGGCTTTTCGTGGGTGCTGGTGCGGTTCGTCGTGCGGCACGCGTGCATCGTGCCGACTGGCGAGAGTCGGCGCGGACATGGACCCGCGCCGGGCGACGAAGCAGCGATCGTGCGATCGGCTCGCGACGGGCAGCGTCTCGCGGGCGACGCTGCCTGCCCCCGATGCAAGGCGCCGCATGCGAACACGGCAGTGATGGCGGCGACCCGGGCGCGCGTCGCGTGACCCGCGGTCGGCGTCGCCGGATTTTCAAGCGGTTGTCATTTCGGCTGCATAGGCCGTGTCACGCCGGCGCGTGACGTGCGTTTCGTGAATGGCGACGCGCGGCGACGGACATGCCGTGTTGCTGGCCGGGCCGATCGGCGCGATGGCGTTGCGGTTGGGCTGCACCTGAATGGCCGGAGCGTCAGCGTCCGGACGATCGTGGCAGGCCATGTTCTCCGCGATGACGCGCGAACCGGATGACGCCAGGCGCGCGCCGGCCGGCATGCCGGTCATCTTGCTTTCAGCATTTCGTCGGCGAGCCGATAGGCGCTGACCGCGCGCTTCAATTCGTAGTCGGCGATCGTCGACACGTTGCGCCCGGCGTCACGCGACAGCAGGCCCTGCAGCGCGGCGGCGGCGAAGAAATCGCGCAGGTCCGGCGTCGCGGATTTCGGCTCGGGCGGAGCGGCTTCGACGATCGGCCCCGCTTGCCAGAAAACGGGCGACGGCGTGGCTGCCTTGGAGACGGCGGCGGTTTGCTTGATGCTCACATCCTGGGAAAACGGCGTCATTTCTTCCCCTTCGATCAAGTATCTGTTGGCGAAGCAGCGTAACGTCCCCGATTGCGCAGGCGAGCATCGTTTCGTGTAGTTCCTGAGCGGTACTAACCGCTTGATCGACGCGAATATTCGCCGGTAATACGGCATCCGTCAAAGGAAATAAATTGAATTCGACGGGCCGACGCACGAGCATGATTCGTTCCCGCTGGCGATCGATGGGAAGCATCGCGTTTCGCCAACCGATGTGGATGGTATGTCGGCACGAATGACGCCCCGGTGACACACCCGTGTGCGGGCGTGACGCTCCCTGCACGAGGATTGCAAGCCTTCCGTCAGGCGCTCGGTCGCGCTTGCCGGTGCCGTACAATTGCAGATGAAAGCTCAGGGGGAAGTATCACGCGCGGGATCGTGGCGCGACCGGACGAGCGCGACGCGACCCGGCACCGATCGGCGCCAGGCACACGATGTTCCGCAACACCATCAGGAGAATTCAATGGCACGGCAAGCGCCTGCGCACAAGGAGCGGCCTCTGTCGCCCGCGACGTTGAAGAGCGATCTGTCGTTTCCGGTCGTGGGCATCGGTGCGTCGGCAGGCGGTACGATGGCCTTGCAGACCTTTTTCGAGAGCGCGCCGACGGGCATGGACATGGCGTTCGTCGTCGTCGTCCATCTCGCGCCGGAACAGGTCAGTCATATGGACACGGTCCTGCAGCGCACGACGGGCATGTCGGTGCATCAGGTGACGTCCACGGTACCGATCGAGAAAAACCACATCTATGTGATCGCACCGGGCATGCAGCTCGAGATGTCGGACGGTTGCCTTCGTTGCCGCAGCCGGGACCCGTCCGACGAGATTCCGTTCACGATCGATCACTTCTTTCGGACGCTGGCGGACGCGCACGACTGGCGCGCGATCGGCATCGTGATGTCCGGCACCGGCTCCGACGGCGCAGCGGGCTTGAGCCGCATCAAGGAGGCGGGCGGCATTACGCTCGCGCAGACGCCGGACGACGCCGAGCACGCGGAGATGCCGCAGCACGCGATTGCGATGGCCCGCGTCGATATCGTGCTGCCGGCGGCCGAGATGCCGCAACGGTTGCTCGAACTCTGGTCGAATGCGCGCCGCATCGAACAGCAGAGCCTCGAATTCGCGCAATCGCTGCACCACGTCGATCGGCCGACGATCAACGATCCCGAACGCGCGCTCTCCGACATTCTGATGCACCTGAGGGTACGCACGGGCCACGATTTCAGGCTGTACAAGCGGGCGACCGTGCTGCGGCGTATCGAGCGGCGTATGCAGGTCAACGGCCAGCGCGATCTCCTCGCGTACCGGGATTTCCTGCGGGCCACGCCGGAAGAAGCGAACGCGCTGCTGGCTGACATGCTGATCGGCGTGACCCAGTTCTTCCGCGATCGAGAAGCCTTCGATTTCCTCGAACGGGAAGTGATCGGCTCGTTGTTCGCGTCGGAGTCCGGCGAGGAGCAGGTACGCGTGTGGGTGGCCGGATGCGCGACGGGCGAGGAGGCGTACTCGATCTCGCTGCTGCTGGCGCGGGCGCGCGAGGCCGCGATGTCGAGCCAGGCCATCCAGGTCTTCGCGACCGATATCGACGAAGCGGCGATCGTCCGCGCGCGGACCGGTTCCTACCCGCTGTCGATCGCGAGCGATGTGCCCGCCCCGCTGCTGCAGCGGTATTTCACGCGGGAAGGCGCGCACTACGTGATCGCGAAGGCGGTGCGCGAACGCATCCTGTTCGCGGCGCACAGCCTGCTGCGCGATCCACCGTTCTCGCATCTCGACCTGATCTCGTGCCGCAACGTGCTGATCTATCTCGAGCGGGCGGTGCAGCGGCAAATCCTGGAGCTGTTCCATTTCGCGTTGCGCCCCAACGGCTACCTGTTTCTCGGCACCGCGGAATCGGCCGATGCGGCGGACGATCTGTTTGCCGTCGTGGACAAGAAACGCCGGATCTACCGCGCACGCGTCGTCACGCATCGCGCGAAGCCGGCCACGGGCTTTCCGCCGCTGTTCCAGGTCGAATCCGGCGCATCCGACGAGCGGGCCGCGCCGCAGCCGCCGTTGCGGGTGCCGGCCAGCCCGGCACAGCGCAACTTCTCCTATTCGGAGCTCCATCAGCGCGCGCTCGAAACGTATTCGCCGCCGAGCGTCATCATCGACAAGGAATCGAACGTCGTTCATCTGTCGGATAACGCCGGCCGGTTCCTGCGGCACGTCGGCGGCGAACTGTCGAGCAACATCATGACGCTGGTGCTGCCGGATCTGCGGCTCGATCTGCGCACCGCGATTTTCCGTGCGCTGCAAACGGGCACGAGCGTGGAGGCGCGCCGGGTGAAGTGGGCGCACGACGCCCGCGTGTCGTGGATCAACATGACGGTCAGGCCGTTTCACGACAAGGTCGCGAATGCGGAATTCCTGCTCATCGTGTTCGACGAGGTGGCCGGCCGCATGACCGAGGAGGATCAGGTCGAGACGAGCGGGCAGGATCCGGTTCTGGCCCAGCTCGAACAGGAACTGCAGCACAGCCGCGAGCAACTTGCGACGATCATCGAGCAGTACGAAACGTCCGTCGAGGAATTGAAGGCGTCGAACGAGGAGCTGCAGGCGATCAACGAAGAGCTGCGCTCCACGAGCGAGGAACTGGAAAGCAGCAAGGAGGAACTGCAGTCGGTCAACGAGGAGTTGACGACGGCCAACGCCGAAATGCAGGCAAGGATCGAAGACACCGCGAAAGCGAACGACGACCTCCACAACATCATCGCGTCGAGCGAGATCGCGACCGTGTTCGTCGACAAGGAAATCCGGGTCAAGCGGTTTACGCCCAACGCCACCGCGATTTTCAACCTGATCGATACGGACCTGGGCAGATCGCTATTTCACATTACTCACGCACTGCGGTATCCGACGCTGGCCGACGATGTCCGGCAGTCGTTTCAGTCGCTGCGGTTGATCGAGCGCGAGATCGAGAGCGAGGCCGGCCGGTGGTATCTGATGCGGTTGCTGCCCTACCGGACGGCGGACGATCACATCGACGGCGCGGTGATCACGCTGATCGACATCACCGACCGGCATCACGCGGAAGAGGCGGCGCGGGCGGGCGAGCAGCGCCTGCGTCTGGTCGCGCAATCGACCAAGGACTACGCGATCATCATCCAGGACGGCAACGGGTCCATCGTGAGCTGGAACGCCGGTGCGGAGCGCATATTCGGCTATACGGAAGAAGAGATGATCGGCCAGGACGTCGAGCTGATCTACGAGCCGAGCGACCGGCAGGCGCTCGTGCCGATGCGCGAGCGCGACATCGCGACCCGCGAAGGGCGCGCGGACGACGAACGCTGGCACCGGACCAAGGACGGGCGACGGATTTTCTGTAGCGGCGTCGTCACGCCGATTTCGGATACGTCGTTCAACGGCTTCGCGAAGATCGTGCGCGACATGACGCTGCGCAAGCAGAGCGACGACGCGAACCGCGAAGCGCTCGCGCGGGAACAGGCGGCCCGCGAGCAGGCGCTCAGTTCGAATCAGCTGAAGGACGAGTTCATTGCGGTGCTGTCCCACGAGCTGAGGCATCCGCTCAACCTGATCGGCGTCAAGTCGGAAATGCTGCCGCGCCTGCCGGAGACGCGCGACATTCCCGCCGTGCGCGAAGCCGCGGATTCGATTCGGCAGGCCGTGCGCGCACAGGCGCAGATCATCGACGACCTGCTCGATCTGTCGCGCATCCAGACCGGCAAGCTCGCGCTCGAGCTGGGCCGGGTCGACCTGACGGCGATGTTGCGCAGCATCACGGATACCTGCGAGGTCGACGTGCACGCACGCGGCCTGGTCTTGCAAACGGAGCTGCCGACGGAGCCGGCCATCGCGCTGGCCGATCCGGTGCGATGCGAGCAGATTTTCTGGAACCTGATGTCCAACGCGCTCAAGTACACGCAACCGCACGGCCAGATCATCGTGCGTCTCGTGCATGAGGGCAAGATGCTGCGCGTCGACGTGATCGACGACGGGCAGGGGATCGACGGAGATACGCTTCCGCATGTCTTCGACATGTTCCGGCAGGCGCCGCGGGACAGGACGCGGGGCGGTCTCGGCATCGGGCTGGCGCTGGTTCGGCAACTCGTCGAAATGCACGGCGGCCGGATCGCCGCGATGTCCGATGGCCCGGGGGCCGGCACCACGATGACGGTATGGCTGCCAGCCGCATCGACCGAGCGCGCGGCGTCTGCGGGCAGCGGCGTGCCGGACGGGAATATCGCCGGCCTGCGCGTGCTGCTGGTCGAGGACGATCAGGAGACGGCGATGTCGCTCACCGCGCTGCTGGAGCTGGCGGGGGCGGAGGTCCAGGCCGCGAAAAGCGGAGCCGCGGCGTTGACGATGCTGCAGGAGGCGCCCGTCGACGCGATCGTGTCCGACATCGGGCTTCCCGACATGGATGGCTACGAGTTGCTTCGGCGGATCAAGGCCGATCCCCGGTGGGCCACGCTCCGGACCGTTGCGCTGACCGGCCGCAATCGCCTGGACGATGTCCGGGCCGCGACGGAGGCCGGTTTCGACAGCCATCTGTCGAAACCGCTCGATTTCGGGATGTTGCTCGCGGTACTCGGCGACACGCGTCGCGATACCCGATGACGGCCGACGGCCCGAGCGTGCGTCGCGGGTCGTTCGGGCGTGGCTCGCCGCCGCGGCATGTGCGGCAATCGCCATTCGACCCGCATTGCGCCGGCTGCGTTCGCCAGTGACGGAATCGCGGTTCAGGCACCCGATTTGCGGCTGTGTCCGCAAAGGGGGGTCTATGGATCGTCGAGATATCGTCGTAGTCGCATCGTCCAGGGGCGGGCTCCCGGTTCTCCGGACCCTCGTGGCGGGCATCGCCGCGGACTTTCCGGTGCCGATTTGCATCGTGCAGCACATTGGTCGACATCGGACGATTCTGCCCGAGCTGTTGTCGCGATGGAGCGCGCTGGATGCACGCGAGGCGCGACACGGGCAACCGCCACAGGCCGGCAGAATTTACGTGGCCCCGCCCGACAGACACATGATCGTGCGCGGCGGCAATCTTTGGCTGCTCGATACGGCCGCCGAGAACTTCACCCGGCCGGCTGCCGATCCGCTGTTCCGGTCTGCCGCCCGCGAATACGGGCCCGGTGCGATCGGCGTGGTGCTCAGCGGCGACCTCGATGATGGCGCGGCCGGCCTGGCGGCGATTCGCGCCCGGGGCGGGTACGGTATCGTTCAGGATCCCGACGAATGTGAAGCGCCGTCGATGCCGCGCAGCGCACTGGCCGCGGCGGGCGCCGATATGGTCGCAAGGGCCGGAGAACTGACGCAGGCCATTCATGCAGCGGTCTACGGCGCACGTGTGAAGGAGCGGCGAAAGATGGCAGACTTGCGCGACTTGGACCACCTGGACCACGAGAGCCGGATTGCTGAGGAGGGCCTCGTCGAGCCCGGGCGGCTTGACGAAATCGGCACGCGTTCGGCGCTCACGTGCCCTACTTGTCACGGCGTGCTCTGGCGCATGCGCGACGATCGTCCGTTGCGATACCGATGCCACACCGGGCATGCGTTCTCCGCGCTTTCTCTCGACGACGCGGAAGCCCAGAAAGCGGAGGATGCGATCTGGGGGGCGATCCGTGCGGTTCACGAGCGCATGATCTTTGCGCGCGAGCGCCAGGAATGGGCGCGCCGAACCGGCAACGCCGAGGACGTCGCGATCGAACAGATCCGCATCGACGAGAACCAGCGGCTCGCGGACGTGCTGCGCGATGCGGTCGGCGCCGCGCTGGGCGGGGGCGAGCCGGACTGAGCAGCGGCTCGCGGCCTCCGCGCCGCGGCTTTTATCCGGGCACGAACACGCCCAGCGCCGCGATCGCCATCGCGAGCGTCGCGATCCATCCTCCCCACGCAAGCGGGCCTCTGACGGCAAACTCGCCCATGACTCGCTTGCTTCCCGCCATCAGCATCATCACGACCATGATCGGAACGGCGCTCACCCCATTGATGACAGCGCTCCAGTAAAGCGCGCGGATCGGGTCGAAATGCATGAACGTGAACGCGATTCCGCCGACGATCGCCAACACGATCACCGCATAGAATTCGGGCGCGACGCCCAACTGCAGCGCGAGACTGTTGCGCCAGCGAAACGTGCCGGCCGCCGCATAGGCGGCCGATCCCGCGAGCACCGGCAGCGCGAGCAGGCCGGTGCCGACGATGCCGAGCGCGAACAGCACGTACGCGAAGTGACCGGCAAGCGGCTCGAGCGCCCGCGCGGCGTCCGCCGACGTCTTGACGTCGATGTGATGCGCGTTGAGCGTGGCCGCTGCCGTCAGCACGATGAAGAAT
The DNA here is from genome assembly GCF_001532755.1 of Burkholderia sp. MSMB2157WGS. NCBI lineage: Bacteria > Pseudomonadati > Pseudomonadota > Betaproteobacteria > Burkholderiales > Burkholderiaceae > Burkholderia > Burkholderia sp. MSMB2157WGS. The sequence continues at coordinate 37,125 of NZ_LPJG01000018.1, forward strand.
GCGATCACGTTCGACACGCCCATGCCGAACCACGTATCGAAGCTGATCCGGCGCAACTGCGCGGGCGCCTGGCCCGGCATGCGTCGCAGCGGCCGCTGGTTCGGCGCGGCGCGCAATTCCTCGACCTCCTGGGACGCCTGCCAGAAAAACAGATACGGGCTGATGGTCGTGCCGAGCACGGCGACGACCGTGGTCAGATAGGCGGCGCTCAGTTGCGCATGCGGCATCACGATCGCGCGACCGACCTCGGCCCAGTCGACGGGCACGATGAGGGCGACCGCGACATAGGCCAGCAGCGTCAGCGCCGTCCATTTGAGCAATCGCGCGTAGCGGTCGTACGGGACGAAAACCTGCAGCACGACCGACACGCCGCCGAGGCACACGATGTAGAGCTGTTGCGGGCCGGGCAGCAACAAATTGACTGCCGCGCCCATGGCCGACAAGTCGGCCGCGATGTTGATCACGTTGGCCGTGATCAGCAGCACGACCGTCGCGTACAGCAGCCATTGCGGGTAGTGCGTGCGCATGTTGGATGCGAGACCCTTGCCCGTCACGCGGCCGATGCGTGCGCTGACCAACTGGATGGCCGTCATCAGCGGGTACGTCAACAACAACGCCCACAGCAGTTCGAAGGCGAACTGCGCGCCCGCCTGCGAGTACGTGCCGATGCCGGAAGGATCGTCGTCGGCGGCGCCGGTGATCAGGCCGGGGCCGAGGCGGCGGACCCACGTGACGGCGTTCGGGTCCGGCTCCGTCGGCTCGGGCTGAAGCAAATCGTTGTCGTTCATGATGGCGCGCCTCCCGAGGAGTGCAGCAGGCGCAATCGCCGTGCCCGCTTCACAGGTGTCTCGCGCGGGCGGCGCAGGCGGGCGTTACGGTCCGTTCGGCGTCGCCGTGTTGCCCGCGTCGACCTTGATTGTCTGTTCCTTCGATACCAGCCGGCCGCCGACCATGCTTCCGCCGCCGAGGCGCAACTTCAGGAGCGCCGGTTCGTTTGCATCGAGTCCCGACAGATAATCCAGACCGTACAATCCCGCGCGATCATGGAACGGGATGAACCAGGAAGAGCAGAACGCCGACGTGGGAATCGGGCACCGGGTGTGGATGTCGAGCCGCCGGGCAGAGAACGGATAGTCGTCGATATCGGTTGCGCTCACATCGAATCGCTTTTGGATGGTGAGCGGCGTGACGGTGTAGCGGAGGTAGACGTGGTGGGCCCACAGCGTATTGTCGAACGACGCCAGATCTTCGGCGGTGTACGCAACGATCGTGAGGCCGTTCCGGTCCCGGTGCTGGATTTCGTATCGGCTGACATCTATCGACTTGCAGCCGGCACACGCGATTGCCGCACCCAGCGCGAAACTGATCAAACGCATCCGGTCATGCATGTCGTCCTCCCGCGCCTCGCGGTTTCGGTTCGCCTGCAATACGATGGTGCGCGACGTGGCGTTACGTCCGGCTACCTGCACCGTCGGCGGCCGAGACCGTTGCGTGCATCGCCTGGTCGAGAAGGGCGTGCGCGGCTTGCCACGCGCGCGCGGGCGGCGCAGGCGGGCGTTACGGTCCGTTCGGCGTCGCCGTGTTGCCCGCGTCGACCTTGATTGTCTGTTCCTTCGATACCAGCCGGCCGCCGACCATGCTTCCGCCGCCGAGGCGCAACTTCAGGAGCGCCGGTTCGTTTGCATCGAGTCCCGACAGATAATCCAGACCGTACAATCCCGCGCGATCATGGAACGGGATGAACCAGGAAGAGCAGAACGCCGACGTGGGAATCGGGCACCGGGTGTGGATGTCGAGCCGCCGGGCAGAGAACGGATAGTCGTCGATATCGGTTGCGCTCACATCGAATCGCTTTTGGATGGTGAGCGGCGTGACGGTGTAGCGGAGGTAGACGTGGTGGGCCCACAGCGTATTGTCGAACGACGCCAGATCTTCGGCGGTGTACGCAACGATCGTGAGGCCGTTCCGGTCCCGGTGCTGGATTTCGTATCGGCTGACATCTATCGACTTGCAGCCGGCACACGCGATTGCCGCACCCAGCGCGAAACTGATCAAACGCATCCGGTCATGCATGTCGTCCTCCCGCGCCTCGCGGTTTCGGTTCGCCTGCAATACGATGGTGCGCGACGTGGCGTTACGTCCGGCTACCTGCACCGTCGGCGGCCGAGACCGTTGCGTGCATCGCCTGGTCGAGAAGGGCGTGCGCGGCTTGCCACGCGCGCGCGGCCGCCGCGGAGTCGTTGAACGCCCGCGCTTCGACCGTGGCGCCGTCCAGCAGCATCATGAAGACGGTCGCCAGCCGGTTTGCGGTTTCGGCCGGCACGAGCGCTCCGATCAGTTCGGCGATCCATTTGACCATTTTGCGACGATAGCGGATCGCGACATCCGAGATCGGTGTATAAGCGGTGCCGAATTCGGCCAGCGCACGCTCGAACAGGCAGCCGGCAAATTCAGGTGTCCTGAACCAGGCTGCGTACCAGTCGAAGATGGTCTTGACGCGCTCGACCGGATCGACGACGTGCTGCAATTGCGCGGCGATGCTGCCGACGATCAGGTCGTAGCGCTGCACCAGCACTTCGCGGATCAGCTCGTCCTTGCTCGCGAAATGCCGGTACAGCGTCATTCGGGCGACACCGGAATCGTCGATGATCCAGTCGACGCCCACCGGGTGGAATCCGTGCCTGGAGAACAGTTCGGTCGCTTTGTCTACCACCAGTTGGCGTTTGTTGGCTCGCACGAACGGCTTCCTCCTCGATATTTCAACGGCATAGACCGATTATTCTAGCATCATGCCGGTCGATGAAATCGGCTTCCCGGATCTGTTTGACGGCAGTTCTGCCCCGCCAGTCTTCGCTGACGAGGCGGTTATCGAGTCGTCTTGACTATTGGATAGACCGATATGTATCATTTGAGCCCAGAAAGCAGCGATCGATATTGAGTGGATTAAAGAGACAGAACGGGGGCAGGTTCCCGCGAGCAGTTTTCCGCCGTATCAGCCGCTGCAACGATGTTTCAAGACGAAAAGAGAACCTGAGAGAACCTTGGTACGCGGGCCCGCGGACGATGTTCGCCGCACCCCGCACCGGCCGGGGCATGCTCGCGGGCGAGCGCGCGAAGCAATACGGCGCCAATGAAACGTGAGGAAAATACCCATGTATCGCCGTTTACTCGCACCGGGGCTGCTGTTGCTGTTGGCCGCGTGCGCGCAGGATCCGTCGGTCACCGCCGGCACGGTACGGATCTGCGACGACACCGGGTGTTCCGATCGCCCTAAAGATCAGGTGTCCTATAAAAAGGACGACGCGGAAGACCGCGAGGACCCGCGCATCGCCGCGCTCAAGCAAACCGCGAAAACCCAGCCGAAGGCCGCCTACGATCTCGGCCTGCGCTACTTCCG
>NZ_LPJG01000019.1:0-27894 GCF_001532755.1 Burkholderia sp. MSMB2157WGS
TTGCCCAGCGTGATACCGGCCTTCGTCGCGTCGTCGTACGTCACCGCCAGCGACGTCAGGTTGCCCTGACCGTCTTCGCCGACCAGGCCCGAGCCCTTCAGCTGGCCAAGGTTCACCGCGTCGCTGTCGCCCGTTGCGTCAGCCACGTTCGTCACCTTCACCGGACCGTTGCCGTCGCCCAGCGTCACCGTGTCTTTCGCTGCGCTGTCGTACGTCACCGCCAGCGATTGACCCGTGACCGGATCGATCAGACCGCTGTTGTTCAGCGAGTCTTCCAGCGAGCCGACACGCGTGTTCGTTGCGAACAGCTGCGAACCGTTCACCGCGTCCGTGCTCGTCGCCGACAGGTCGCCCGCCGCCACGTTCGTGATCTTCGTGCCGTTCGCGCCACCCTTGAGCGCGATCTGGTCGAAGTTCGCCGAGCCGTCAGCGTTCTTGTCGTACGTCACCGCCAGCGAAGCCAGGCCGGAACCCGGGTTCGTCGGATCGATCGGCGCAACCAGGCCCGCGTCCTTCAACTGCGCCACGTTCACGGCGTCCGTGTCGTCCGTACCGGCCGCCACGTTCTTCAGTTGAACCGGCGTCGTTGCGCCCGCGCCGCCCAGCGTCACCGTGTCCTTCGCCGCGCTGTCGTACACGACCGCCAGCGATTGACCCGTCGTCGGATCGATCACGCCGCCATCCTTCAGCGAGTCGCTCAGGTCGCCGATGCTCTGGTTCGTCGCGAACAGCTGCGAACCGTTGACCGCATCCGTGCTCGTCGCCGACAGGTCGCCCGCCGCCACGTTGTGGATCGCCACCGGCGTACCGGCGTTGCCCAGCGTGATACCGGCCTTCGTCGCATCGTCGTACGTCACCGCCAGCGACGTCAGGTTGCCCTGACCGTCTTCACCGACCAGACCCGTGTCCTTCAACTGCGCCACGTTCACCGCATCCGTGTCGTCCGTACCGGCCGCCACGTTCTTCAGTTGAACCGGCGTCGTTGCGCCCGCGCCGCCCAGCGTCACGGTGTCCTTCGCTGCGCTGTCATACGTCACCGCCAGCGATTGGCCCGTGATCGGATCGATCACGCCGCCGTTCTTCAGCGAATCGCTCAGATCGCCGATGCTCTGGTTCGTCGCGAACAGCTGCGAACCGTTCACCGCATCCGTGCTCGTCGCCGACACGTCGCCTGCCGCCACGTTGTGGATCGCCACCGGCGTACCGGCATTGCCCAGCGTGATGCCCGCCTTCGTCGCATCGTCGTACGTCACCGCCAGCGACGTCAGGTTGCCCTGACCGTCTTCGCCGACCAGGCCCGAGTCCTTCAGCTGACCAAGGTTCACCGCGTCGCTGTCGCCCGTTGCGTCAGCCACGTTCGTCACCTTCACCGGACCGTTGCCGTCGCCCAGCGTCACCGTGTCCTTGGCTCCGCTGTCGTACACCACTGCCAGCGATTGACCCGTGACCGGATCGACCAGACCGCTGTTGTTCAGCCAATCCTCCATCGAACCGACACGCGTGTTCGTCATAAACAGCTGCGAACCGTTCACCGCGTCCGTACTCGTCGCCGACAGGTCGCCCGCCGCCACGTTGTGGATCGCCACCGGCGTACCGGCATTGCCCAGCGTGACGCCCGCCTTCGTCGCATCGTCGTACGTCACCGCCAGCGACGTCAGGTTGCCCTGACCGTCGTCGCCGACCAGGCCCGAGTCCTTCAACTGGCCCACGTTCACTGCGTCCATGTCGGCCACACCGGCCTTCACGTTCGACAGCGTCGTACCGTTCGCGCCTGCCAGGGTCACCTTGTCCTTCGACGCGCCGTCATACACCACCGCCAGCGATTCGCCCGTCGTCGGGTCGATCACGCCGCCGTTCTTCAGCGAGTCGCTCAGGTCGCCGATGCTCTGGTTCGTCGCGAACAGCTGCGAGCCGTTGACCGCATCCGTGCTCGTCGCCGACACGTCGCCTGCCGCCACGTTGTGGATCGCCACCGGCGTACCGGCGTTGCCCAGCGTGATACCGGCCTTCGTCGCGTCGTCGTACGTCACCGCCAGCGACGTCAGGTTGCCCTGACCGTCTTCGCCGACCAGGCCCGAGCCCTTCAGCTGGCCAAGGTTCACCGCGTCGCTGTCGCCCGTTGCGTCAGCCACGTTCGTCACCTTCACCGGACCGCTGCCGTCGCCCAGCGTCACCGAACCGTAGTTCGGCGTGCCGTCCGCGTTCTTGTCGTACGTCACCACGGCGCGCGTGTCGCCATTGCCGTCGACGAGACCGGTATCCGACAGTTTGTCCTTCAGGTCGCCGATATCGCCCGTGTTTTGCGACGTACGGTCATCGAGGTTCGCCAGCGCGTCGCCCACGTTGTGGTAGTCCTGCTTCTGCGATGCATCGGCCGGATCGGCCAGCGAGTACGTCGGGTTCGTCACGGTGCCGTCCGCGCCGACGGTCGAGCCGCCGCCCAGCGCATCGGCCACGCTCTGCGCCGTGCCGTACAGTTGCGAACCGTTGATCGCGTCCGTGCTCGTCGCGTTCACCGCGCCCGCCGCCACGTTCGTGATCTTCGTGCCGTTCGCACCGCCCTTCAGCGTGACCAGGTCGAAGTTCGGCGTGCCGTCCGTGTTTTGCGCGTACGTCACGGCAAGCGGATCCGAGCCGCCAGGCCCCTGCTGGGCCAGCGCATTGAGCGCATCGCCCACGTTGTGATAGGTCGTGCCGCCGACGGTGTAGGTCGGATTCACGATGGAGCCGTCCGCCCCGACCGCCGCGTTGCCGCCGAACGCAGCCACCGCGTCCCTGAGCTGGCTCACGTTCACCGCATCGGTTGCGGCCGTACCACGCGCGACGTAAATGATCTGGCGCTGCTGGCCCGACGAGCCGACCGCGATCGAATTCAGACGATCCGCGGCCGAGCCCGCGCCCAGGGCGACCGAGTTTTGTGCCGCACCAGCCACGGTTGCTCCGCGGCCGATCGCCACGCTGTCGGTTGCGCCTGCATTGACGCGCGACAGCGTACCGAATGCCAGCGAGTCGGCTGCAGCCGCCGATGCCGTGGAACCGAGCGCGACCGCATTCGCTGCCAGCGCACGGGCATTGAAGCCCATCGCGACGGCACTATTCTGCGATGCAACGGTACCCGCGCCGACGCCGATGGCATTGGCACCGGAAACGCTGCTGCTGCCACCCAGCGCAACGGCGTTATCCCTCGTCGCGGACGCGCCTGCGCCCAATGCGACGGACGCCGTACCGGACGACGTCGCCTGCGGACCCACCGCAACCGCAGTCGTACCGCTGGCGTTCGCCTCCGCACCGATCGCCACCCCAAACGAGTTGGCTGCGACGCTCGCGTTATCGCTGCCGTCGCGCTGGCCGTCAACCTTCACGTACGCATCATCGAGCGCCGCCATCGTGCCGATGCCGTCGCTGAGCGTGGAAATCCGGTTATTGACATCATCGATCGCCGCCGTCATGGTCGACGTCGCGCCACCGACCAGGTTGTTCACCTGACCGATCGTCGCCGCATCGTGGTCGCCCTGACCGTCCGCCACGTTCGTGATGCGACGTTGCAGGCCCGTCGTGCTGTTACCCACCGAAATCGTGTTGATTTCGTTCGCCAGCGAGCCCAGGCCCAGCGCCACCGCGTTGATGCCCGTCGCCTGCGCGGCAACACCCGTGCCGCGTCCGCCGATGTATGGGTTGGCGCCGCTACCGCCGCCGGCTGCAATCGCCGCATTCAGCTGGTCGACGTTCACCGCGTCGGTGCCCGCGACGCCTTGCGCGACGTTCGACAGCACCACCGGGTTAGACGCGCCTACGCCGCCCAGCGTCACGTGGTTCTTTGCCACGCTGTCGTACACGACTGCCAGCGACTGGCCCGTCGTCGGGTCGATCACGCCACCGTTCTTCAGCGAATCGCTCAGATCGCCGATGCTCTGGTTCGTCGCGAACAGCTGCGAGCCGTTCACTGCATCCGTGCTCGTCGCCGACAGGTTGCCTGCCGCCACGTTGTGGATCGCCACCGGCGTACCGGCGTTGCCCAGCGTGATACCCGCCTTCGTCGCATCGTCGTACGTCACCGCCAGCGACGTCAGGTTGCCTTGACCGTCGTCACCAATGAGACCCGAGCCCTTCAACTGGCCCACGTTCACTGCGTCCGTATCTTGCGTGCCCGCTGCCACGTTCGTGATCTGGCGTTGCTGCGTGGCCGACCCAACCGAGACCGTATTGTTCCGAGTCGCGGTAGCGCCCGCGCCCAAAGCGACGGAATTGGTCACGTTCTCGTCGATACCAGCTTGCGAACCAATAGCGACGGAGTCGGTTGCGCCAGCATTCACGTTGGCGCGATCGCCCAATGCAATGGAGTTTCGAGCTTGTGCAGACGCCAGATTGCCCAGTGCCATCGCGGCGTTACCGATCGCAGCACTGCCACGGCCGATGCCCACGGCACCGGTGCCATTCGAGTTGGCGCCGGACCCTACCGATACCGACGACAATCCCTGCGCGGTCGCGCCAGGGCCAATTGCAACCTGATGCGTGAAAGTACTGTCCCCGCTGACTCCAGCGACGGCACCGCTCCCGATAGCGATCGAGTTGATCGTGTTCGCCGCTGCGTCAGCCGACCCGTTGACCTTGATGAACCTGTTATCGACGGCCGTCGCAAGTCGGTTATTGATCGTCGTGATGTTGCCGTTTGCAGTCGTCAACGCGCCGTCGAGCGCAGTCAACGCACCGCCAACCGTCGTCTGGCGACCGCCGTTCGTGAGGTTGTACGTCGGGCCCGTGACGGCGCCGGTCGTCGCGTTGATCGACGCACCGCCGCCGAGCGCGGTTACGACCGGCGTGAGTTGCGACAGGACAACGGCGTCGTTCGCCTGCGTGCCGGCAGCCACGTTGACGATCTGGCGTCGCGAGGTCGTCGTGCCGACGGAAACCGTATTGGCGCGATCGGCAACGGAACTCGACCCCAGTGCAATCGCACCATTAGCGGAAGCATTCGTGGAATTGCCCAACGCCATCGCCCCGCCTCCCGAAGCAGAAGCGGCATATCCCAGCGCAATCGCTCCCCCTCCTGTTGCGCTCGCTGCACGGCCTACCGCAGTCGTATAGTCAACTGCTGCGTTGGCGCCTACACCAAGGGCCACGGTCTCGCTGCCCGTTGCCCTTGAAAGCGTGCCGAGCGCGATTGCGTTCTGCGCGTTCGCCAATGCGGCGCCACCAAGGGCCATATTCGACAGCCCGCTGGCAGTGGCTCCGCCGCCGATCGCAATCGCACCGGTTCCCGCCACTGCCTCCGTGGCAGGTGCATACGATCCGGTTCGAACCTTGATATACGCATCATCGAGCGCCGCCATCGTGCCGATGCCGTCGCTGAGCGTCGAAATCCGGTTATTGACATCGTCGATCGCCGCCGTCATGGTCGACGTCGCGCCACCGACCAGGTTGTTCACCTGACCGATCGTCGCCGCATCGTGGTCGCCCTGACCGTCCGCCACGTTCGTGATGCGACGTTGCAGACCCGTCGTGCTGTTACCCACCGAGATCGTGTTGATTTCGTTCGCCAGCGAGCCCAGGCCCAGCGCCACCGCGTTGATGCCCGTCGCCTGCGCGGCAACGCCCGTGCCGCGCCCGCCGATGTACGGGTTGGCGCCGCCGCCGGCTGCAACCGCCGCATTCAACTGGTCGACGTTCACCGCGTCGGTGCCTGCGACGCCTTGCGCGACGTTCGACAGCACCACCGGGCTCGACGCGCCTGCACCGCCCAGCGTCACGTGGTTCTTTGCCGCGCTGTCGTACACCACCGACAGCGATTCGCCGGTCGTCGGGTCGATCACGCCGCCGTTCTTAAGCGAATCCTCCAGCGAACCGACGCGCGTGTTCGTCGCGAACAGCTGCGAGCCGTTCACCGCATCCGTGCTCGTCGCCGACACGTCGCCCGCCGCCACGTTGCGGATCGCCACCGGCGTACCGGCGTTGCCCAGCGTGATACCCGCCTTCGTCGCATCGTCGTACGTCACCGCCAGCGACTCGCCCGTCGTCGGATCGATCACGCCGCCGTTCTTCAGCGAGTCGCGCAAATCGCCGATGCTCTGGTTCGAAGCCGTCACCGCGCCGTCAAGCGCCGTCAACGCACCGCCAACCGTCGTCTGGCGACCGCCGTTCGTGAGGTCGTACGTCGGGCCCGTCACGGCACCGGTCGTCGCGTCGATCGACGCACCGCCGCCAAGGGCATTTACGACCGGCGTGAGCTGTGAAAGAACGACAGCGTCGTTCGCCTGCGTGCCCGCAGCCACGTTGGTGATCTGGCGTTGCAGCGTGGCCGACCCTACCGACACGGAACTGCTGCGATCCGCCAAACTACCGTCACCCAAGGCCACGCTGTTAGTGCCGTTCGAAGTTGCACTATTCCCCAATGCAGTCGAGCCGTTCGCGTTTCCGCGCGCCGCGTTGCCCACCGCTACGCCTCGTTGCGTGTAGGCAGATCTGCCGACCGCAACCGAACCAGATCCGTTAGTGGACGCACTTTCGCCGACGGCAATCGAGCCCGCCCCCCCCGTCCCTGCGGAATGGCCAATCGCAATCGAGCCCGTTGCACCTTGGATGTCACCGTCCGTCACGAGTGCATCGATACCGATCGCAATGCCGTATGTCGGAACGAACCTGCCGGCCTGTCTCACCGTCGAGCCCGACCCAACGGCAATATTGGTACCCGACGCAGTACCGCCATCCAGCCCGCCCATCAGACCGATGTCGGTCGTCGTTCCCGCGACTCCGTTACCGAGCGTAGCGATCCGGCTATTGACATTATCGAGCGCCGCCGTCGTCCCGACCGATTCCGTGCTCGTCGTGCCCATCGGCATCAGCGACTTCGTGCTCGTGATCGGCGTCTGGATCACGCTTTCATCATCGACCTTGCTTTCCGCGCCGTCCGACGCACCGACGACATCCGCCGCCGATGCACCGCCGATCGCCATCCCGCCCAGCGCAACGGCGGCAAGCGCCTTGCGCGCCACGCGCGACGATCCCTTCGTTTTCGAGCGCGCCGTTTCTTCGGCGGCCGCCCAGGTACCCGTCGATGCATTCCAGACGGTCCGGTAAGTCTTGTTCATGTTGATTGCCTCATGTGCAAAAGAGAGTGAGACGAAGCCTTTGTTACATGGGGCAATATATTTTTCGCGGGCAATTTCGATAATCAGACGCCGGGATACACCCCGACTATTTTTGTAGGACCCGTCTGAATATGACGATGCCTGACAATTCTGCGAGGAAAACGCGACATGCACGCTCCGCCGCGTCGTCGTTTCGTTTGACACGCGCCCATCCGGGGCCGTATAAACGCAGCTCTCGGCAACTTCAAAAAAATAGGACTAGTCCTAGCTATTCGCGTCAATTGTTTCGGACTGCCCTACATACCGATGGCTCCGCCATCTCGATAATTGGCTCGTTCCCCGAGCCGGCAGCGCAATCGCCTGCCTTCCCACACGGCTTACGGATATCGCCGCGCGTCGCGGATCGCACCCGGCCTTCATCGGACGACCCTTGCGCGCCACCCGATTTGTGCATTGATTTCACGGTATTCGTCCCATGCCCATCCGAAAACTCTTTGCGTCCGCCACCGACGCCGGCGCGCCGTTCGCGACGATCGACGGCGAAGCGCGCGACCTGAGCCTGCTGAACCGCTACCAGCGCTTCACGCTGTACGGCGGGGCCGCGGTGCTGTCGCTCGTGATCCTGTTCGCGACGAGCATCCTCGTCGCCGGATCGGTGCGCGACTACATCTCGAAGCGCCGCGAGTTGTTCGAGACACACAAGGCGCTCGTGCAGCTCGAGATCGACGCGAAGCAGGCGTCGATGCGGCGCGCTGTGATCAATGCGGAACTGCTGTGGAACAGCCACCCGCGCCACGCGCGCAGCGCGGTGGACGCGATCGTGCGCGACGGACACGTCGTGCTGGCGCCGCTGAGCAACGTCAGCGAGATCTTCGCGGCCGCGACGCCCGCCGCCGCGGCCAGCGGCGAAATCGACGCTTACGTGCAGTTGATGGAGCGCCTGACGATTTCGGTGGCCGCCGCCGAGCGGCAATCCGGCATGCCGATGTCCGGTTATGCGTACAGCCCCGATCGCGGCGTGATCGCGATCACGCCGCCGCCGTCCGTGCCCTATCGCGACGTGCTGGCGCGCATCGGCGTGCCCGATACGGGCGCGCTGATCGATCGCCTGGCCGTCGACGCCGCCGACTGGTCGAATCCGTCCGTCGCCCGCTACTGGCGCGACACGCGCCGCATCGCATGGCAGGCGCCATCGATCGATCCGCTCACGGGCAAGAGCGTGTTCCGCCTCGTCGAGCCGGCCTTCGAAGGCCAGCGGCATTTCATGACCTTCGTCAGCGACCTCGACGTCGACGTGATCGACGACCGGTTGAAGCAGGCGCCCGAGGACGCCGTCGTGATGCTGGTCGATCATGCGGGCAACATGCTGTTGAACGAGGACCGCACGCGCGAATCGATCGACGGCGGCGCGCTGATGCGCCACGCGCTCGCCGAAAATGCGTGGCGGCGCGGCTTCGACCGCTTCGACGAGAGCTACCTGCATGGCATCTTCACGATCAGCGACCGGCTTTCGAATTCCGGCCTCGCGATCGTCTACGCGTATTCGTGGCGAACGATCGCGATCGCGATCTGGCCGACGATCGTGCGCGAGTTCGGCGTGGCCGTTCTGATCCTCGCCGTGTTGTGGACGCTCGTGATCATGTTCGACTTGAAGGTGCTCGCGCCGCTGTTCCGCCGCTCGCGACGCGTGTTCGACAGCGAGCAGATGAGCCGCGCGATCATCGCGACTTCGCCGTTCGGCATCGCGCTCGTGTCGCTCGGCACGCGCGACGTGCTGTTGCGCAACCGCATGCTCGAACTGTACGAGCGCGAGGCCGGCTCGCCGCCGCTGCACGAGCGCCTGCTCGCGTGCTACCAGGCGCGCGCCGGCGGCGCACCGGTGCTCCTCGACGTCGAGCTGCCGTTGACGCTGAGCGACGGCCGCACGCGCGATCTCGTCGTCAACTTCGTGCGCGGGCGCTACCGGGGCAAGGACACGCTGCTGTGCAGCTTCTCCGACATCACGACGCGCGCCGACGCCGAGCGCGCACTCGACAGCGCGAATCGCGCGAAATCGACCTTCCTCGCGACGATCAGCCACGAGATCCGCACGCCGCTCAACGCGATGCTCGGCAATCTCGAGCTGCTCGACAAGGCACCCGATCCGAGCCGACAGAAACTGCGGCTGCACGCGGTCACGTCGGCCGCGCGGATGCTGCTCGACATGCTGAACAACGTGCTCGACATGACCAAGATCGAGGCGAACCGGATGACGCTCGAAGCGACGAGCTTCCGCATCGACGAGCTGATGCGCGACATCGTCGACCTGTTCGAGCCGATCGCCGCCGCGAAGGGCGTCGTGCTGTGCACGGAAATCGACCCGCGCATCGCTCGCCCGTACATGGGCGACCCGATGCGGGTGCGGCAGATCGTCGTCAATCTCGTCAGCAATGCGATCAAATTCACCGACCGTGGCTCGATTGCGTTGTCCGTTTCCGCGTCGGGCGCCGACGCGACGCCCGTGACGATCCGCGTCAGCGATTCCGGAATCGGCATGACGGCCGCGCAACTCGAACACGTCTTCGAGCCGTTCGCGCAGGCCGACGCGTCGACCGCGCGCCGCTTCGGCGGCACCGGCATCGGCCTCGCGCTGAGCTGCAAGCTCGCCGAGTCGATGGGCGGCAGCATCGCGGCCGACAGCGTGCCGAACATCGGCTCGACGTTCGTCGTGAAGCTGCCGCTGCCGTGCGACGACGCGCCGGGCGCCCCGCACGCGGGCGCGGAAGCCGACGCGCCGAACCTGCGCGTGCTGTTCGTGGACGACAACCCGGTAAATCGCGCACTGGTGCACGATCAGCTCGACGTGCTCGGCTACCGCGCGGATCTCGCCGCGAACGTCGCGGATGCGCTGGAACTGATCGGGCGCAACGACTACGCGGTCGTGATGACGGACCTGAACATGCCGGGCCTCGACGGCTATACGTTCGCACGGGTGCTGCGCGAGCGCGGCCACCGCGCGCCAATTCTCGCGGTGACGGCCCACGTCGAGCCGGACGAGCAGCACCTGGCGCTGGACGCCGGCATCGACGGGATCGTCACGAAGCCGACCTCGCTGAAATCGCTCGAACAGGCGATTGCCCGATACACGGGTGTGCGGCGCGACATGCGACCGGCGGCGAACGCGCTGTCGTCGGCGGACGGACCACTGCCGGGCGAACTGCACGCGGTGCTGTCCGACGCGATGCTGCGCGCGAATGCCGCGATCGTGCGCGCACTCGAACACCGTGACCTGAAGCTCGCCCGCACCGAGATTCACAGCATGCGCGGAGCGTTCGCGATGATCGGCGAACGCGATATCGCGGACAGTTGCGCGACGCTGGAGCGGTTCGCGATCGCCGGCGACGCCGCGGCGTTTGCCCGGGAGTTCGAGCGTTATCGACGGGAAGCCGGGGATGCGCTGGCGCGGCGGGCCGCAACGAGAATCGAAGCAATGTGATGTGGGATGGCCGGCGGTTGCGCCGGCCGCGCGTCGTTACGACTTGGCTTGACCGTAAAGGTCCGCCACGAAGTCGACGAACGCGCGCAGCTTCGGCGCGACATGGCGTGCTTTCGGATAGAGCGCGTAGTACTTGCGCTTCGCCAGCGTGTAATCGGGTAGCACGTGCACGAGACGGCCGCGCTCGAGGTCGCCGCGCACGGTGAGCTGCGTGAACGCGCCGATCCCCAGGCCGGCGACCGCCGATGCGTGAATCGCGGTGATCGCGTCGAGCCTCAGGTAGCCGTCGAGCTCGACGGACACGGCCGCGCCGCGTGACGACGTGAGCTGCCATGCGCCGCCGTCCTCGCGTCCGCTGTAGGGCAACAGTTCATGGGCGTCGAGTTGTGTGGGCGTTCTCGGCAATCCATGCCGCGCGATATAGGCGGGAGAGGCGACGAGAATCTCGTCGGAGACGGCGAGCGTTCTCGCCACCAGATCGGAATCGGGAAGATCGCTGCTGATGCGCAGCGCGACGTCGAAGCCTTCGCCGACCAGATTCGAGAACCGATCGCTGCACGACACGTCCAGACGAACGTCCGGGAAACGGCGATGGAAAGCCGGCAGCCAGTCGGGCATCTCCAGCGTGCCGATCGACAGCGGCATGCTCACGCGCAACGTGCCCGACGGCTTGCGCGGGCTGTCGGCGACGGCTTCCGCCGCCGCTTCGACCCGATCGAGAATCTCCACGCACGACGCGTAATAACGTTCGCCGGCCGCCGTCAACGCGACGTTCCGCGTGTTGCGATTGACCAGTTGCACGCCGAGCGACGCTTCGAGCAGCTTCAGTTGACGCGATACCGTCGAATGGGTCGTATCGAGGCGCGCAGCCGCCGCGGAAAAGCCGCCGGCTTCCACGAGACACCGGTAAACGCGCATTGCGAACAATTGATCCATGGCGAAGCGCAGCGTGATGGCGGAACCGGCGCAGGTCCGGCCGTGCCTTCATGCGGGCACGACCGCGTACGCTTAGCGAACCGGCAGCGCGACGATCTCCGACGTGGACTTCACGTCGCCGAAGGTGTCTTCGATTTCCGCGAGCGCCGCGCGATGCAGCGTGTCCTTGTCGACCGTCTCGCCGTTTGCCCGGGCGATGCTCCGGGTGGCGGAGGCGTCCGATGCTACCACGACCTGGTAGCCGAGCGGCACCGCGTCGCGCGCGGCGCCGGCGACGCACGCATGCGTCATCAGGCCGGCGATCACGATCGTCTTGATGCCGTCGTCCTTCAGGCGGCGGTCGAGATCCGTGCTGGCGAACACGCTGACCGTATCCTTCTGCAACACGGTGTCGGTGGCGCGCGGCGCCATCTCCGGAATGAACTTCACCGTCTCGCCGTCGCGCGCGAACACCGCCGAACCGGCCGGCGTCACGTGCTGGACCTGGAACACGCGAATGCCATTCTTGTCCGCGAATTCGATCAGGCGGCGCGTATTGACCATCGCGCGCTGCACGTCGGGAATCGGCATCTTGCCGTTCAGATATTCGTTCTGGAAATCGATGACGACGAGCGCGGTCGACTTCGGATCGATGCGGTCGATCGGTTGCACGCCTGCCATGGCGCGAATCGTCGGCGTGGCCGGGAATGCCGGCGCGGCTTCGCTCACCGGTACGACGGTGGCGGCGGAAGCGAGGACGACGAAGCGCGTGAACGTGCGAAGCGAAAATGCGAACATGAGACGTTTCTCCGAATGTGAGCAAATGGCGCAACGAATTTAACGTCGTTCTCGCCGCATCACGACCACATCAGGACGACAACTCCTGTGCACTCGGCGCACAGATGCGACGCTCCCCTGTTCGGCTCGTGCAGCGATGGCCGGGGCCATGACGCTCGTGCATCGGCAACGGCAGGCCGTGCCGATACGACTGCAATCGTTCGTGAGGATCGCGGAAAAATCGCGGAAACCGCGAGAGGAAAGGTGCGTGGCACGCGAAGTACCGGCCATCGACGCTCGCATGAGGCAGCGTGAGGAGTAGTGCTACGGGGAAGTAGCGATGGATGCGGCCGCGCCCACCGGCCGCCGTCGATGTGGCTTCGATGCCACGCATGACCAGCATAGCGGCGATCGCGCCCCGAACCAATCGGACTGGACTGATTCGGCAGGTGCCGCCGCGCGCGGAAGCCGGCAACGCGCCGCGCACGCGTTCGCGCGCAGCGGCGTTCGCCGCCGCGCCCTTGCCGCGTTACTGCTCGATCTTCGCTTGCGAAGCCAGCTTGTCGACCAGCGTGCCGAGCGCGCGCTCGGTCGCCTGTGCGTCGAGCTGCTGACGCAACACGCCCTTCGCCTGCTCGAACGTCGGTACGACCGTCTTGCGCTTCTCGTCGAGCTTCACGATCACGTACGCGTTGCCGACCTGGATCGGGCCGGTCGTCGCGCCGGCCTGCATCGACGCGATCGTCTGCGCGAGCGGCAGCGGCAGGCCGCCGGTGTTGCCTTGCGCGAGCGGCGTCTTCAGCGACACCCATTGCGCCACGCCGCCGTTGGGCGTCGTATTGAACGCCTTCGCGACGTCCGCGAATGCCACGCCCTGCTTGAGTTGCGCCTGCGCGGCGTTCGCCTTCGCCGCATCGCCGACGGCGATGACTTCCGTGCGATATTCGAACTGGCCCGCGGCCGCGACGATCGCGTCGTAACGGGCCTTCACCTGCGCGTCGGTCACCGGCTGCGGACGCAGCGCATCGCGTACATAGAGATCGGTCGCGGCGTCATCGCGCACGCGCTTGACGGCGCCGAGCACCTCGGGGCGGCTGCCGTAGTTCGCCTTGTCGGCGGCCTGAGCAAGCAGTTGCTTGACGATCAGGTCGCGCTTCACCTGCGCGCGCAGCGCCGGCGTGTCCGGCTGGCCGGTCGCCTTGAGCACGGCGTCGAACTGGCTTTGCGGAATCGGCACGCCGTTGACGACCGCCACGACGCCGGCCGGCAGCGGCGTTTCGGCAGCGATGGCATGGGTTGCGCCGGCCGCGCAGGCCAGCACGATCAGGGCGCTCATGGCGCGAAGTCGGGTTTTCATGATGAACTCCTTGATGATGAGAAATCCGGAGCACCGAACGAAAACGGCACGATGCGTCCGCAGACAGGAAGGAATGCCCTACGCTCGCATATGGCAGCGTGGTTCCGTCAATCAACTGGAATAGGTCAGTCGATAAGCGGCCGAGCCCACCGGCCGCCGCAGGGCATTCGTTCGTGTCGAATCTGAACCCGGTTCCGGTTCGTTGCGCGCCGACGCGCGACGTGTGTCCGGAAAAAGACGCCGCTCGCGCGGAGCGGCGTATGGAACGAAGACAAAGCTTCGGATACGAGGTATCGAGCGGTAAACCATGCAGCCGCTCGACCCGGACATTCTCCGATGGCCGCATCGCTCGCACAATCGGCCTGGTCCTATTTCGCCCGATGTTCCGCCGCGCCGGACAGTGCGGTCATCCGGCCCTTGCGCCGCGCGGCACTGCATCACGTCTGAATCGTCGACGTGCGACGGTCGTTCATCGTGATCGCGAGCGGCGGGAACGACGCCACGCTCCGCATGTCGCCATAGCACTTGTTCATCGCGACGTCGATGCCGAAGTTCGATATGGGGCGGTCGAGCCCGTACGAAAACAGGACCTCCGGCTTCAGCGGAAAACAGCGATCGAGCAGAAAACGTGCACCCGCCGGCGAGACGGTATACGCGCAAATCCCGTAGAACTCCAGCAGGTTCATCACGAGCACCGCACTTCGGTCGCTTCGAAACGCGTCGACGGAGCGCGCCAGCGCGGTTTCGTCGAAACGCATCGTCACGGGCGTCCGCGAGTTGAAGATCGAGCCGCGCAGGATCGAATCGAAGTTGTAGCCCCACGCGATGAAGTCGTAGCACCCGGCGTTCGCCTGCAGGAACTGCTCGGTGACCTCGTGAAAATCCGGCCTGAAAATCGCGTCGTCCTCGGCGATCGTCACCAGCTCGTCGCCTGCCGCGATCTCGGTCCACAGACGATGCGTCGTCATCGCAATGCCGTATGCGCCGCGGGAATACGGAAGCCCGGGCGCGAACAGGCCGCTGTTCGCGATGTCGTCGTCCGACAGCGCAGCGCCGTCGACCGCATCGACGAACTCGACATCGAGTTCGGGGTTGTCGGCGCGGAATGAAGCGCGGCGCGAGCGGCCGTCGGTCAGCGAAATGACGCTTACCGCGCGCCGCAGCGTCGGCGCACCCATTCCAGGCGCTGCGACGATGGAGCGGCTCGCGTTCCGCGCGGGCATCCGAGCGGTATTCATCACCAGCCCGCCACGACGGAAATGCCGAACACGATGCCGAGCACGATGCCGATCGTGCGCCCCTGCAGCATCGGCTTCAGTGCATCGGGCTCGAAGAACGGATCGATCGCCGACTCGCGATTTCGCCATGCGCTGACGACCGGCGGCACGAGCAATGCAGCGGCCATCAGCAGAACCGCCACGATCGTCACGACGGGACCGTCGGCGGGCCATCTCGTGCCGACGTCGATCACGAAATGAACGAGCGCGACGGTCGCCGAACTCGCAATCATGCCGGTTATCGCACCTTTCACCAGAAAATCCGCTTGACTCATCGCCAGTACTCCACGTTGTCAGATTCGCGCCGATCGATGTCGGCCGGGATGCTTCGTATTAAAGACGGACTCGACGCCGGTCTCTATCGGACGGGTCCGATTTCTGAGTCACAACGTACGGCTGCAAGACAGGGACGGCAGGCAACCGGCAACCTGGGGAGCGAGGAGGGAAAGAAGAATGTCGACCCGATAGCCGCGGTGCTCGGCCGCCGGGCGGGCACGTCTTGCATCGACGCGGCAAATCGGACCAGGCTGATTCCACCGGCAATCCATGTTCGTCAGAATGACGTCGCTGGATGGCTGAACCCCGTCACCCCAGCTATCGCGATCTATCCGCGATGCCTCCGTTCTGCGCCGCCCCCCATCCGGGCGGCGTTTTTTTATGCGCGCGTCGACACCGCGAACAGCCGTTTTCCGCGCACGCCGTTCGGTCGAAAAAGTCAGATTTGGTCAACCCGCACGGCCAATAGGTCCAGTCCGATCCGAACGCAGTCTTGACTGCTCGCTGTCCGATGGTCTGAAAACGACATCGCTCATAGACTCGTTTCATACCTGGATGCACGCAGCGATCGTCTGGGTGATACGCCGCGCATGCGGTCGCGGGAACCGAGGCGTGCAACCCGTGACACGAGCATGTGCGTGACAGGCTTGGATGGGTAGATGAAATGAAGAAGAAGCAAGCTCCGGGCAACGAGATCGTCGTATGTGCGATCGACGTCGTCGTGATCGTCGCGGTCGCGGCGCTGGCCCACCAGGGATCGATCGGCGATTTCGCCACGCTCAGGATCGAAGCGATCCTGACCGGCGTCAGTGTGCTGTTGGCCGCCTTCCTGCTGCGGCTGGCCGGCATCGGCCTTGACGGTCGCAAGCTGCCCGCCACGCGCCATGCAATGCGCACGGTGGCGCTGTGGTTCGTCGTGCAAGGCTTCGTCTTCGTCAAGATGGTTGCGCTGACAACCGTCACGCTGGTGCTGACGAAGTGGTTCCTCGACTGGACGATCGGCGTCGCGATCGTGCTCGTCGTATTCCGGATCGTGCTCTGCATCGTTCGACGCCGCAGCCTTCGCGCGCCGGTTACGCCCGCCACGGTCGCCATCGTTGGCAGCGGCGAGCGCATCGCGCAGATCCGCGCCGAGCTCCGTGCGAGCGCGGCGGCCCGCTACCGGGTCGTCTGCGTGTATCGCACGACCGGCGAGGCCGCCACGCTCGACGACGACGTACCGGTAATGAACGATCTTGCGTCGTTTGCAGCCGGCGTACGCCGCGAGCATGCAGACGAAGTGTGGATCGCGCTGCCGCTCGACGACGACGAGACGGCCCGCACGGTCGACGCGTTCCGCAGCGACTTCGTCGAGCTGCGCCTGATGCCCGACGTCAGCAAGCATGCGCTGTTCGGCAGCCGCGTCGGCGAGATTCTCGGCGAGCCGGCGATCTCGCTGGCCGCGCCGCCGCTGTCGCGCGGCGCGCTGGCGCTGAAGGCCGTGTTCGACCGCGTATTCGCCGCCGTCGCGCTGATCCTGCTGATGCCGGTGCTGCTCGCGATCGCCGTCGCGGTCAAGCTGTCGTCGCCGGGGCCGGTGCTGTTTACGCAGAAGCGCCGCGGCGCCGACGGCCGCACGTTCGACATCTACAAGTTCCGCACGATGCGCATGCACGTCGAACAGGCGGGCACGGTCGTGCAGGCGACGCGCGGCGACCCGCGCGTCACGCGGATCGGCGCGCTGCTGCGCCGCACGAGCCTCGACGAGCTGCCGCAGTTCATCAACGTGCTGCTCGGCGACATGTCGGTGGTCGGCCCGCGCCCGCATGCGGTGGAACACGACGCGCAGTACCGGACGCTCGTCGACGGCTATATCCATCGCTACCGGATCAAGCCGGGCATCACCGGCTGGGCGCAGGTCAACGGGCTGCGCGGCGCGACCGAGCAACTCGAAAGCATGCAATCGCGCGTGGAGTACGACCTGTATTACCTGCGCAACTGGTCGTTCGCGCTCGATCTGCGAATCATCGGCGCAACCGTGCTGAAAGGGATCGTGCACCCGAACGCGTACTGAGTGGCGCGGCCGTTCGCCTGCCTGGCGACGCGGCCGACGCATTGTCGATTGACCCCATGCGGGTCCGCGCAAGCGGGCCCGCGCGCGCTGCCGCGTCGGCGATACGTCGACACGCGCCGCGCAACAGGAAGGAATCCATGAACACCTCGATCGCATCGACGGCCAAGAGCCGCCGTCGCGCGCTCGCGCTCGTTCTGACGGCCTGCATAGCGCTGTCCGGATGCGTGCTGGCGCCCGGCATGAAGATGAGCACGACGCAGCCCGGCACGCCGGCGGGCAATCCGAACCCCGTCGCGGCGCCGGTCGGCGACGCGCGTGCGGCCGCGACGCCCGATGCCGCCTCTCCGTCGGCCCGCACGGCCGTCGAGATCGTCGCGATCGATCCGGCGCTGATCGCGCGTCAGCGCGCAGCGCGCGATGCGACGATGGCGTCGTTCGACGCACCGGCCCCGGCGCGTGCGCCGGCCTACCGGATCGGCCCCGGCGACGTGCTGCAGATCACCGTCTGGGATCACCCCGAGCTTGCCGCCGCGCAAGCCGGCGCGCAGCAGACGCCGCCGCGCGCGGCGGACCCGATCGCCGGCTTCGTCGTCGACGACGACGGCAACCTCACGTTTCCCTATGCGGGCAGGCTGAAAGTCGCGGGGCTGACCGCGGCCGATGCGCAAGCACGCGTGAAGCAGGCGCTTGGCACGATCTATCGCGATCCGCAAGTCACGTTGCGCGTCGCGTCGTTCCGCTCGCAGCAGGTCTACGTCGACGGCGAAGTCCACACACCGGGTGCGCTGCCCGTGAACGACGTGCCGATGACGCTGGCCGACGCGATCGCGCGCGCGGGCGGCTTCACGGCCGCCGCCGATCAGAGCGACGTGACCGTCGTGCGCAACGGCGTGCCCGTGCGCATCGATCTGGCGCGCCTGATCGAGCGGCACCGCGATCCGTCCGCCATTGCGCTGCGCGGCGGCGATCTGCTGCGCATCGGCGCGCGCGACGACAACGGCGTGTACGTGATGGGCGAAGTGAACCGTCCGATGCTCGCACTGCCGAAGCGCAGCGGCCGCCTCACGCTCAGCGACGCACTGCTGCAGGCCGGCAGCATCAATTCGAATACGGCGGACGCGGCGCAGATGTTCGTGATCCGCGGCACGCACAGCGGCGCGCCGACGGTATTCCACCTCGACGCGCGCTCGCCGGTCGCGATGGTGCTCGCCAACCAGTTCGAGCTGGAGCCGAAGGACATCGTCTATGTCGACGGCAACGGGCTCGTCCGCTTCAGCCGCGTGCTGAGCCTGCTGCTGCCGAGCGTCAACACGGGCGTCGCCGCCGGGATTGCAACGAAATGAGCGCGCGCCCGTTCCTCCTCGTCGTGTGCGAAGGCAACATCTGCCGCAGCCCGCTCGCGGCCGCGCTGCTCGCCGCGCGCCTGCCGCAGGCCGACGTGCGCTCGGCCGGCCTCGCGCCGCCGCCGGGCCGCCCGGCCGATCCGCTCGCCTGCGACATGGCGCATGCGCGCGGCGTCTCGCTCGCCGGCCACATCGCCCGCGCCGTGACGACCGACCTGTGCACGCACGCCGACCTGATCCTCGCGATGGACGACGGCCAGCGTCGCGTGCTCGAAGCACGCCACCCGTTCCTGCGCGGCCGCGTGTTCCGGCTCGGCGAATACGCGCGCGCATCGGAAGACGTGCGCCCCGGCCTCGACATTCCCGACCCTTATCGCGGCACGCGCGCGGATTTCATCCGCTGCGCGGCGCTGATCGATCTCGCCGTCGCCAGCTGGCTGCCGCGCGTCGCCGCGCGCTGGCCGGCCCCACCCGTTTCCACACTCCAGTCATGAACACGCCCGCTATCCCCGAACGCGAGATCGACTTGATCCGCGTGCTCGACACCCTGCGCAGCGCGCGGGGCACGATCGCTGCGATCGCGACGGCCTGCATCGCCGCCGGCGCGCTCTACGCATTCGTCGCGCCGCCGACCTACCAGGCCGACCTGATGATCCAGACCGACGATGCGACCGACACCGCATCGAAGAACCTGCTGGGCGATGCCGCATCGTTCTTCAACGTCGGCTCGCCCGCGTCGGCCGAAGCGCAGATCCTGTCGTCGCGGCTCGTCGTCACGCGCGCCGTCGAAGACCTGCGCAGCTACATCGTCGCGAAGCCGTCGCGAGTGCCCGTGCTCGGCGCGTTCGTCGCGCGCTTCAACGACGGCGCGGTATCGCCCGGCCTGCTGGGCTTCGGCGGCTACGCGTGGGGGCAGGAACGCATCGACGTCGCGCGGTTCGACGTGCCGACGCGCGCCGAGGGCGACACGTTCCACGTCGTGCGGCTCGACGCCACGCGCTACCGGCTGACCGGCCCGGACATGACGGCGGACGCCGTCGGCACCGTGGGCGCCGCTGAGACCTTCGCGACGCGCTACGGCCCGCTGCACGTCGAAATCACGGGCTTCGACGCCCTGCCCGGCACGCGCTTCAAGCTGATCCGGCAATCGCGCGCCGAAACGATCGACACGTTGCGTACGGCGCTCGACGTGCAAGAGAAGGTCAAGCAATCGGGCGTGCTCGTCGCGTCGCTGCGCGGCAACGATCCGGCCGAGATCAGCGCGACGCTGAACGCCGTCGCGAACCGCTACGTCGAGCAGAACATCGCCCGCCGTTCCGCCGAAGCGGCCCAGTCGCTGACGTTCCTGAACACGCAACTGCCGCTCGTCAAACAGCAACTCGAACGCGCCGAAACGCGATATGCGTCGCTGCGCAGCCGCACCGGCTCGGTCGATCTGGCCGAGGAAGGCAAGCTCGTTCTCCAGCAAGGCGCCGATCTGCAGACGCGCATGCTCGAACTGCAGCAAAAGCGCGACGAGCTGTCGAAGCGCTTCCTGCCGACCCACCCCGACATGGCGGCGCTCGACGCGCAGCTCGCGACGCTGAAGCGCCAGCAGGGCGCGCTCGACACGCGCATCGCGCGGCTGCCCGCGCAACAGGGCGAGGAGGTGCGCGCGCAACTCGACGTGAAGGTCAACACCGATCTGTATACCGCGCTGCTGAACAACATCCAGCAGCTCGAACTCGTGCAGGCCGGCAGGACGGCCAGCGTGCGCGTGGTCGATTCGGCCGTCGCGCCCGCCGATCCGGTCCGACCGAACCGGCCGGTCGTGATCGCGGCCGCCGCGCTGGTCGGTCTCGCACTCGGCGTGATCGCCGCGTTCGCGCGCGAGTTCCTGTACGGCGGCCTCACGGCCGTCGACGAAATCGAGCGCCACACGTCGCTGCCGGTGCGCGCGGTGCTGCCGGCCGCCGCGCACCAGCGCAGGTTGATGCGCGCGGTCGAGCGACGCGACGCGGGCCTGCACGTGCTCGCCTACGACGATCCGTACGAACCCGCGATCGAAGGTCTGCGCAGCCTGCAAACGGCGCTCCATTTCTCGCTCGCGGACATCGAGCACCCGCTCGTGCTGATCACGGGCCCGACGCCCGGCACCGGCAAATCGTTCGTGTCGGTCAACCTCGCCGCGGTACAGGCATCGAGCGGCCGGCGCGTGTTGCTGATCGACGGCGACCTGCGCAAAGGCTATCTGCATCAGTACTTCGGCCTCGAGCGCGGCCCCGGCTTCGCCGAACTGCTCGGCGGCCACGCCAGCGCCGACGACGTCGTGCGGCGCGGCGTCGCGCCGAACCTCGACTTCCTGCCGACCGGCGAGCTGCCGTCCGCTCCGACCGCCCTGCTGCAGCACGCGCACACCGGTGAGCTGCTCGCGTCGCTGCGCGCCCGCTACGACCTCGTGATCGTCGATTCCGCGCCGCTGCTCGCGGCCACCGACGCGACCTGGCTCGATACGCACGCCGACGCGACGCTGCTCGTCGCCCGTGCGGGCACGACGCGCGCCGGCGAACTGACCGAATCCGCGAAACGGCTGCCGCAGCGGCCCGGCCGCGTGCCGGCTGTGGTGCTGAACGGCCTCGATCCGCGTTCGGGCGCCTCCGCGTTCGGCTCGAAATACGGCGGCTATCGCTACGAAGCGTATCGCTACACGTGCGACACGCGCTGCACGCATCTCGCGCGCCTGCGCGCGGCCCTGCAACGTCTGCTGCGGAGGTCCGCATGAGCGATACCGTTCTCGCCCCGAAGCTGGACGATCGCGCGGCGAACGTCCGTCACACCGGCCGGCAGGCCCCGCCGGCCTCCCGCGCGCGGCCGATGCGCATTGCGCTCGTCGTCGAAGCCGCCGGCGGCGGCGTCGCCGTGCATCTGACCGATCTGATCGCCGGGCTGCGCGCGCGGTCGGATGCGGAAATCCATCTGATCGCGCCGCTCGGCGAGCGCTTCGACGAGGCGATGCTGCACGGCGCGGCCGCCCAGTGCGATTCGTTCCATCGGCTGCCGCTGCGGCGCGCGGTCGGGCTGCACGACCTGCGCGGTGTGCTGGCGCTGCACCGCCTGCTGCGCCGGCTCCGGCCGGACATCGTGCACAGCCACAGCTCGAAGGCCGGCGCGCTCGCGCGGCTGTGCCGCGGACCGTGGAAGCAGGCGTACACGCCGCATGCGGTCTACACGCTCAACCCGACGCTGTCGCCCGCCAGGCGCGCTTTCTACGGCGGCATCGAGCGCGTGCTCGGCAACACCTGCTCGGACGCGGTGATCGCGGTCTCGCAGGACGAAGCCGATCATCTGCTCGACCTCGGTATCGCGCGCCACCGGATTCGCGTCGTCGAGAACGGCGTGTCGCCACCGCGGTTGCTCGAGCGCCATGCGGCACGCGCCGCGCTCGGTCTGCCCGACGACGCGTTCGTCGTCGGCTTCGTCGGGCGCTTCGATCACCAGAAGGGCGTCGATCGCCTCGTGCGCATTGCACGCCTGCTGGAGCGACGCCATGAAGCGCGCCTGCGGGTCGTCGCGATCGGATCCGGCGATTTCGACCGCGCGGCCGGCGACGAAGCGCGCGATCCGCCGACGAACCTGCACGTCGTGGGCCGCGTCGATGACGCGCGCCGCTATTTCTCGGCATTCGACCTGCTGGCGCTGCCGAGCCGCTACGAAGGCTTTCCTTACGTATGCCTCGAAGCCGTCGCCGCGCACGTGCCGATGGTCGCGACGCAGGTCGCGGGCGCAGCCGAACTGATCGCCGCGCATCGAGTCGGCCTGACGGTACCGAACGACGACGATCCGGCCGCCTTCGCGGCAGCGGTTTGCCGGCTCATCGACCATCCGGCCGCCTTTCGACTGATGCGCGACCAATGCGCGCGCGCGTACCCGCATTTCTCGGCCGACGCGATGGTCGATCGCACACTCGCCGTCTATCGCGATCTTCTCCAGGAGCAAGCATGATGAATCGCCCCGTTCACGTCGCGCTGCTGCATGCGTACAGCGCGCGCAACTCCGGCGACGGTCTGCTCGTCGACCTGTCGGTCGCGCTGCTGCGCGACGCGTTCGGCCCCGACACGCACGTGTCGGTCGTCGCGGCCGATCCCGCGTCGTTTCCCGGTCATGCCGACGTACAGCCGGCGCCGGTGCTCGCCGCGAGTGGCGTGCAGCGCCTCGTCGGCGCCGCGATGGCGGCGCTGCCGGTCGGCATCAATCCCGCGCTCGCCGGCCTGCGCACGCTGCTGCGGCGCGCCGACCTGATCGTCGGCGTCGGCGGCGGCTACCTGCGCGCGCGCAATCGCGTCGAGGCGCTCAAGCTCGAAGCCGGGCATCTCGTGCAAATGCGCGCAGCGCGCGCGGCACGCAAGCCGACCGTCTATCTTCCGCAAAGCATCGGGCCCGCCGCGGAAAACCCGTTGCTCACGGAACACCTGAGGTCGCTGCTCGGCGGATTCGATACCGTGTTCGTGCGCGACGACCGCTCGGCCGCGTTGCTCGCCGAGCATGCCAACACCCGGCGCGCGCCGGATCTCGCGGTGCTCGAGTTCGCCCATCGGGCGTCCGGCGTGCGCGACCTGGCCCGCTCGGCCGCGGCGACGCCCGCGCACGTCGCGCTCGTGCTGCGCCGCCCGCCGGCATGGAGCGACGCACAATGCGCGCGTTACCACGCATCGACCGACGCGCTGATCGAGCGGCTGCGCACGTCCTGCCGCGTCACGTTCGCCGTCCAGAGCACCGGGCGCGGCAACGACGACGTCGCGTACTACCGCGAACGCGGCTTCGACGCCGCTCGCACGCTGAAGGACGTGCTCGCCGGCGACACGCCCGACGCGGTCGTGTCCGTGCGCCTGCACGGCGCGCTCGAAGCGATCCTGCACGGCGTGCCTGCGTATCACCTCAGTTACGAGCGCAAGGGATTCGGCGCCTATGCCGATCTCGGCGTCGGCCGCTGGGTCGCGAATGCGGCCGACTTCGATGCGGGTGCGGTCTGCGACACGCTGTTCGCGCCCGACGCGCTGAGCCGGTTCTGGCTCCAGGCCGAAGTCGGGCTCGAGCGTCTCGGGCACGAACGCGAGCGGATCGTCGCCGCGCTGCGCGACGCGCTCGACCATGGAGCGGCGCGATGAGCGCCGCGTGGTTCCGCCTGGTGTTGCGCGTCGGCGCACTCGGCCTGAAGTTCATGCTGACGATCGTCGTCGCGCGCGCGCTCGGGTTCGACGCGGTGGCCGTCTACGGTTTCGCGCTCGCCGTGTCGGTCGTCGCGTCGAAAGTGCTCGGCCTCGGCTTCAGCACCGAGATCAATCGCCGGCTGGCCGGCCCCAATCCGCATGACGCGGTCCGAACCTGCGTACGCCTGTCCGTGCTGTATGCCGGTGTCTACGCGCTGCTGTGCGGCCTCGCCGTGCTGCCGGGCCATGCGTTCGGGCCGCTGCACCTCGGCGCGCTGCCCGACATGTCGCTCGCGCTCGTCGCGCTCGTCGCCTGTGCCGAGCATGCCGCGCTCGAAGTCAACACCTGGCTCTTCTCGCTCCATCGCGCGCGCGCCGCGTCGTGGCTGCTGTTCGTCCGGACGGGTGCATGGGCCGCGGTCGCGATCGTGGCGCTGACGACGGGCACGATCGGATCGATCGACGGGCTGTTCGCGATCTGGATCGCGGGCGATATGGTCGTCGTGGTGGCCGGCTGGGGGTTGATCGCCGCCGCCGCGCACCGGTTGCCGGCGATGCCGGCCCTGTCGGCCACGCGCGTGCGGCTCGCGACGGTCTGGCGCGACGGCGCGCCTTTCTTTGTCGCGTTGCTGCTGCTGTCGGTGCTGCAGTATCTCGAACGCTTCGTCGCGTCCGCGCAGCTCGATGCGGACGAACTGGGTCGCTACGTATTCGTCTGGTCGATCGCCAACGCGATCCAGACGATCGCATCGGCTACCGTCGTCGCGGTAGCCGCACCGCGCCTCGTGAGCGCACTCGACAGCACACGCGCCGCCGCACCGGCGTTCCGCCGCGAGCTCGCCCGGGCGCTGCGCGCGTCGCTCCTGCTGACCGGCGCCGCCGCACTCGCGATCGTGCTGGCGCACCCATGGATCTTCCGGCTCGCACACGCCGGCGACGACGCCCCGTCGATCGCGATTCTCGTGGTGCTGCTCCTGTCGTTCGTCCTGCGTGCGGCCACCGACGTTCTGTGGGCGGCGGCGGTCGCCTTGCGGGCGGGACGCACGGTCGCGTGCGTGATCGCCGCGCTGACGGTCGTCTGCCTGCCGATGTCGATCGCACTCGTTCACGACCAGCGTGCGCTCGGCGCGGCGGGCGCGCATCTCGTCGCCAGCATTGCCGTCAGCGCGTGGATGACGTGGCTCGTGATGTCGCGCCTGCCCGCCGCGCGCGGCGGGCGCATCGGAGCCGGCGATGCTGCGTAACGTCATCGGCAGCGGGCCGCTGTTGAGCCGCGGCCTGCGCGACGCGGTCGCGGCCTTCGCCGCGCTGTTGTACGTCGGCGTTTACGCGAACGCGCGCGCGCTGCTGCCGGAATTCATCTTCCGCGACGCAGACAAGATCCAGACCCAGATCGGCGGCGGGTCGACCTACGACGGCTCGTCGTTCGACGCGGTCGGCAAGCTGTACCAGATGCTCGGCGACGCCGGAACCGCGCTGTTCGTCATCGCGCTCGGCGTCGCCACGATCTGGATCGCCGTTCGGCAAGCGCGGCGGCTCGGTGCGCTCGTCGCCTATCTCGCGCTGATCGCGCCGTGCCTGTTCTTCAATCTGTTCGTCGCCAGCAAGGACACGATCGTCGTCGCGATGTCGATCGTCGTACTCGCCGCCGCGCGCCGGCGCGGCATCGTGTGGCCGATGATGATCGCCGCCGTGCTGTATCTCGGCTACGCGGCGACGATTCGCAGCTATTTCGCGCTGATCCTCGCGATCGCGTTCGCCGCGTGGGCCTTTCGGCGCGCATCGACGCTGCCGAGGCTGGCCGGTGCGTTGCTGGCCGTCGCGGCGCTGGTCGCGCTGCCCGACGCGGCCTACATGCTGCTTCAGCAACCGCGCGACCTCGCCGTGGACTATCTCGTCTATTCGTCGCCATTCGGCGCCCGGACGAGCTTCTACAACCCGTTCACGCCCGATTCGTTCGCGCATTTCGTGGGCAACTACGCGTATTCGCTCGTCCGGCTCAATCTGCCGGTGCTGTTTTCGCTCGATCCGAAGGGGTTCGCGATGCAGGCGCTGATCGCGCTGTTTCTCGGCGCCGCGTGGCGCCGCATGCCGAAGCGGCCCGTGCACGACGACGGTGCCGTGCCGGTTCGAAACGGCGAGCTGCTCGCCTGTCTGATCCTCGGCCACGTGGCCGTGTCGATGCTGTTCGAACCCGATCTCGGCAGCTATCTGCGGCATCTGTCGAGCATCGCGCCGTTCGCGGTCGCCCTCTGGTCGATTCGCACGCGACAGGCGCGCGCCTGATCACCGCGCCGCAGGTGTCGCACGCAGCGACGCACGGGCCGCATCGAGCGCGGGTTTCCGCGAGCGGTCCGCGTGCACGAGACCATAGCTCCGCTGCGCGGTATCGCCGGCATTCGCGGTATCGGCCCACTCATAGATCGAGATCAGCGGCGTCCGAAGGTCGCCGCGCGCGTCGAGCAGCATGCGCAGGCGCTGCGCCTGACGACGCTCGCCGTCGGCGCCCACCGACGCCGCACCGTCTTCGGTGACGAGCGCCGGCAAGCCGTAGCGCGCGTCGATGGCGTCCGCCGCCGTACGGACTTGCGTGGGCGTCATCCCGTACGCGTGGTACGACACGGCATCGAGACAATGCGGTGCAGCCGCGTGCACGCGCGCGAGCAGATCGCCCGAGACATTGCCGGGCAGCGGCGGGTGTGCGAACCCGAAGCCGACGATCGGCACCGCTGGTGGTCGCTCCGCCAGCCGTCGACACAGCGCGACGGCGAACGGCGGGAACGCTCGCGCGACGTCGCCCGTCGGCCAATAGCGACCGAGGTCCGGTTCGTTCCAGAGTTCGATGGCGATCAGGTCGCGCGCATGTCGCGCCGCCAATGCCGTAACGGCGTCGGCCATCCGGTCGCCCGCATCCGCGAGCAAGGCTGCCGTCGCTTTCGCGTCCGCGCCGTCGGTTCCCGCGAAGCGGCCGAGCGTGCGAACGGTCAGCAGCACCGGCAGGCCGGCGGAGCGGGCGGCAGCGAATGCGCCGTCGAGCTGCGCCCGGTAAGCGGCCTCGTCGAGGCGATCGGTCCACGCACCCAGCCTGACGAACGCGAAGCCGGTGTCCCGAATCATGCGTGCGTCGTCGCGCGTAAACGACTGGATCTTGACCTGCACGCCGACGCGCGGCATACCGCTCGCCGCATCCGGCCAACGATGGCGGTCAGCCGCGCAAGCCGCGACGGTCAACGTGCAACCGGCGGCCAAAACCGACAGCTTGCGAATCCAGTTCGACATCGAGCACACGCTCCCTCTTCCTCGGTTGAAATCCTGCGTACCGATCGACCGCCGCACGGTGCAGCCGACGGCGTATCGCGTACCGTACCGCCTCGACACCCTGCCGAATCGGATCGCTCACAGCACAAAAAATATGGCGATAGCGACGAATATGGAAATGATCAGTAGACCCATGCATCGAATCCCGGAAAGCCGGACAGCATCGCCTATCCGACGCACGCCGGCAATCGGACCGGTCCGATCGGCGCCATCGCGCGACGTCCGACGCCTCCGCCAGAATCCGACCAGTCCGATTGTCGCGCCCGGCGATTGTTGGGACCATGGCCGTTCGGCGCGGGAATACGTTCGTATACCCGTGGCGGCACGCACCGTGCATGCGCGCCGACGCACGGCGCCAGCGGCGCGCATCGCGCACTTTCCGCTGCCGCCGCGTCTGTACGACGCGTCGGCCGCAACACTGCCACCAATCGATCCGCGACGCATTTCACCCGTCGGCACCGGCATCGCCTTGCGGCGGAACCGGCGCGACGCCGGCAAGCCCGACTTCATCCAGCCATGCGCTCGTGCTGCCGCCCCGCTTCCGCCGACGGACCGAATCAACAAGGACATTCTCGATGAGCGATACAGGATTGCCCCCCCGTCGCGCCGACGCCGCCGGTCTGCCGGCGTCGTCGGCCGCCGAAAGCCGGACACTGCAGCGCAGCCTGACCTGGAAAGACGGTTTCTGGGTCACGAGCGGCGTGCCGGCAGGCGTGCTGTTCACGATCGGCGGCGTGTCCGCGACGATCGGTCATCCCGCGTGGGCGATCTGGATCGCCGCGATCACGATGGGCCTGATTCAAAGCGCGACTTATGCGGAAATATCGGGGCT